>NZ_JBWVZL010000003.1:0-721480 GCF_056676035.1 Piscinibacter sp. PDB5-1
ACAGTGAAACGCCTCAGCGCCGATGATAGTGCGGATTCCCGTGTGAAAGTAGGACATTGTCAGGCTATTAATTGAATGCCCCCATCACAGCAGTGATGGGGGCATTTCTCATTGGGCAATGGATTCCTTTAATTCTGGGCTTGGTGTTCCCTGCGAGCTGCTGGGCGGCGGGAAGTCGGTGCGTCCGCTTAATCTATCTGTGTGCTTTTGAGGGATAGGAACTCGTCTTCGCAGTGAGGGTCTGCGTAACCCCAGCGCACATCGTCGGTAAGTATCCGTGCTGCAATCTGCTCGCTGACCAAGTGCCAGAAACGCTTCCGCTCTAGCTCTGATCCAGCGTGCATAGCGATGTGCGAAAGGCAAAAAGAAAACGGCGCCGTCAGGCGCCGTTTCATTGAAGCAATCGCCTCAGCGATCAGCGATTGCTTTCTTTCACGATGAACCAGTCACTGTTGACCTGCTGCCAAGTCAGCACCTTCTCGGTGTTGTCGTTGTAGTCGTCGGAGCGGTAGGTTTGCAGGAAGCGGACCTCAACGGTGTTGGGGTCGAGCGTGCGGGTTTGGATGTTTTCAGCCGTTACGCGGATTGGGCCTCGCTTGCCGACCAGGCGGCGGCGTTCGGCCTTCCACTGCTCGGTCGCGCCCTTGTCGGAACGGAAGTTCGGCGCGTAGAACGCCATGTAGCGCCGTACGTCTTTCGACTCCCATGCGGCGATCCAGTCGTTGAGGCGGCGGACCGACAAAGTCGCCGGCGTTGCGACAGTCGGCTGCGCGGCCGCGGGCAGGGGGCGAGCGGCGGGGACAGGCCGCTCGGCCATCGGCACCGATGTGGCCACGAGCGACAGGGCCGCGGCACGCGCGGCCAGGGCGGTCGTGTCGATGCTCGGCAGTTCGATCGTGGCCGCTGGGCAACGGCCCGGCCCGTCATCGGCCTGGCTCCAGCCTTCTGCCTCGCGCGGGGCTTCGGTGTCGCGGCTGAGGCCGACTTGCTGCGTGAATTGACCCAGCGCCGCCTGAGTGCGCACATACGCGACGGCCAGGTCGTATTCGGCATTGGCGTACGAGCGGCGCGCGGTGTACAGCTCATTTTCGGCGTTCAACAGGTCGAGCAGGCTGCGCTGGCCGATGTCGAACTGCTGGCGGTAGGCGTCGCGGGCCTTCTCGATGGCCAGGGTGTTGCGGTCGAGCAGCGTCAGTTGGTCGGTCAGCTTGCGGGTGTCGTTGTAGGCGATGGCCACGGTCTGGCGCACGTCGCGGCAGGCCTTGTCTCGCAGGTCGGCGGCCTGGTTGACTAAGTTGGCCTGTTGGCGGACGCGGGCGCGGTCGGCGCCGCCGTTGAAGAGGTTCCAGCTCAGCACGATTTCGGCCGAGCTGTCGCGCTTCTGGTCTTGCACGCCGTCGAAGTTCTTGCCGGCGCCCGAGCGCAGTCGAGCTTCAACGGTGGGCTGGTAAGCGCCTTCGCGGGCACTGGCCAAGGCGCGGGCCGCACGAAGGGTTTCGATGCTGGCGCTGATCGCCGCGCTGCGACGCACGGCCTCTTCGGAGGCGCTCACGGCGCTGCCGGGCACGTTGCCGAATGAAGCCGGCAGCGGCATGTCACGCGGCGGTGCTTCGCCAACGACCCGCTGATAGCGCTGCGACACGTCGTGCAGGTTCGACAGCTCGGTGTTCAGGTTGGACTCAGCCAGCGCGAGGCGCGCGCCGGCTTGTTCGAGGTCCACCCCGCGGCCGACGCCGGCGCGAAAACGCGATTGGATCTGGTTGAAAGCCGCGCGGTGCTGCACGTAGTTGTCTTCGGCCAGCGCCACCAGCCGACGAAAGCGCAGCACGTCGTAGTAGGCGCGCGCGGCTTCCAGCGCGGTCTGCTCGGTGACGTCGAGCACTTCGAAATAGCGCGCGAGGCGCTCGTGCCCCAGGCGACCCACTTCGTTGCGTGTGGCCAGGCCGTCCCACAGCAATTGCCGCAGGCTGAGTGCCACGCCGTTGCGGTTGAGCGATTGGTCTTCGGGCGAGCGCGAGGTGATGCGGTCCCGGTCGCGGCCCGCACTGGCATTCAAATCGACGCGGGGGTAGTAGCCACCCCTTGCCACGTCGATGGCGTCGGTGGATGCGCGGTAGGCGTTGTAGCGCGCCGTCACCTCGGGGTTGGACTGCACTGCCTTGTCCACCGCTGCCTTGAGCGCGTCGTTGCCTGTCGGGGTCTGTGCCCATGCGAAGGGAGCGGCCAAGAGCGCGATGGCGGCGAGCAGGGCAGGGGCTTTCAGTTGCATTGGGTGGTCGGTTGTGCTTCGTGGGGATCGGCTTGTGCGAAGCCGTTTCGCGAACTCGGGCGCAGTTTAGGGGGCCGGTCTCGCTCTCATGGCCCCTCAGGCCGGCGGGCCGCGCGTGAGTATTTCACGACCGTTTGCCGCCAATGGCATGAAGACATGGCCTGTGCGGGCTTGCACTGAGGGATTGCCCTGCCTCGGTGCGGTCATTCAGCCTCAACGCCCAATCTCTCACGCTGTGATTCGCTGGCAATGCGGGCACGCTCAAGTCCCTGCGCGGTCGGACGACAACGAGAGGTGGGTTCGCATCCCAGTGGCCGCCTTGTGCATGACGATTTTCTGATCTCAGACGTATCTCGCGGGGCCACGCTGCTGGCTTCAGCCGCGCGCTTGCTGCAGCGCATGCTGTTGAGCGTGATGTGCCTGGGCCTCTTGCTGGCGGCGGGCTCCCTGCAGGCTTGGGACGTGGACCTCATGCTGGCCTCGGCCCAGCGCATCGGCGCGCGCGCGCTGACCGGTGCCCGCGAATTGCAGCCGGTGCTTCAGCAGGCCCAGGGGGTGGACGAACCCGCGAAACTGCGCACCATCAACAGCTTCTTCAACCGCCACATCGCCTTTCGCGACGACAAGGACGTCTGGGGCCAGGTGGACTACTGGGCGAGCCCCCTGGAGAGCTTGAACCAGGGTCAGGGCGACTGCGAGGACTACGCCATCGCCAAGTACTTCAGCCTGCTCGCTGTCGGCGTGCCGGTGTCCAAGCTGCGGCTTGTGTATGTGCGTGCCCTGGTCGGCGGGCCGAGTGGCGCGGTGCAGGCCCACATGGTGCTGGCCTACTATCCGAGCCCCGAGGCCGAGCCGATGATCCTCGACAACCTGATCGGTGATGTGCGCCCGGCCTCTCGCCGCCCCGACCTGACGCCGGTCTTCAGCTTCAACGGCGAAGGCCTGTGGCAAGGGGTGGGCCTGCAAAGTGCTGGTGACCCGGTGGCTCGGCTGTCGCGTTGGCGCGAAGTCCTTGCGAAGGCCAGGGGCGAGGGGTTCAAATGACCTGCTACAAGAACGAAAAACGAGAGGATTCCGCATGTCGCTGATCCGTCAGATCTGGTTGCTGACGCTGGGCACGGTGTTGCTGGCTTTCATCGGCAGCGTGACTGTCACGGTCGAATCCGCGCGCAGCTACCTCGAAACGCAGCTTCGCCTGAAGAACGCCGACAACGCGACCTCGCTGGCGCTTGCCCTGTCGCAACAGAAGGGCGATGTCGATCTGATGGAGCTGACCATGTCGGCCCAGTTCGACACCGGCTACTACCAGCGCATTCGCCTGGTCGCCCCGGATGGCCGCGAGCGCTTCGCCCGCGAGTCTGCATCGAGCACCAGCAAGGCCCCGCGCTGGTTCATGCGGGTTGTGCCGATCGACTCCGTTCCTGGCTCGGCACAGGTCATCGACGGCTGGCGGCCCCTCGGCACCATCGAGGTCGTCAGCCATTCCTCATTCGCCTATGACGAACTCTGGCGCGGCAGCCTGCGCTCGGCGCTTGCGCTGGCCGTGGTCGGGGTGCTGGCCGGCGGCTTGGGGGCGCTGGTGGTGCGGCGCATCCGCCGGCCGCTGTCGGCCACCGTGCAGCAGGCCCAGGCCTTGGTGAACGGCGAGTTCGTCACCCTGCCCGAACCGCACGTGCCCGAACTGCGGCGGCTCACGCAGGCCATGAACGCGATGGTTGGCCGTTTGCGCGTCACCTTCCAGGCCCAGGCCGAACAGCTCGATTCGCTGCGCCGCCAGGCCAACTGCGACCGGCTCACCGGCCTGTCGAACCGCTCGCACTTTCTCGGCCAGCTCGCGGCCTCGCTGCAGCGCGAAGATGGCCCTTCGGAGGGCGGCCTGCTGCTGCTGCGCATGATCGACCTCGCCGGCGTCAACCGCAGCTACGGGCACGCCGCGACCGACCGCATGATCAGCACCGTGGCGCAGGCCCTGCGGCCCTATGCCGAGCGTGTGAAGGGCTGCTTCCTCGGCCGCCTGAACGGCTCGGACTTCGCCATGTGCCTGCCGGCCGCCGGCGTCGCGCGCGAAACCGCGCAGGCCCTGGCCGATGCGCTGCGCCTCGTGTTGCCCACGCTCGGCCCCGGGGTGTCGGTGTGCGTCAGCGCCATCGAGCTGCGCCGTGACATGTCGCTCGCGCAAGTCATGAGTTCAGCCGACGACGCTCTCGCGCGCGCCGAAAGCCGCGGCGCCTTCGCGGTCGAGCTCGCCAGCGAAGAACTGCCCAGCCCCTCGATGCAAGGCGAGGGCGCGTGGCGCCAGCGCATTCGCAGCGCGCTGGGCGAGGGCCGCGTGCACCTGGTCAGCTATCCCGTGGTCGACGCACGCGGTGGCCTGCTGCACATGGAATGCCCGCTGCGCCTGCAGCTCGAACCTGACGGCCCCTTCGAGCCCGCCGCGCGCTGGCTGCCGCTGGCCATGCGCAGCCGCTTGACGGTGGACGTGGACGAACACGCGCTGGCGCTCGCGCTGGCCGACGCAGGCGACGACGGCTTGCCGCGCTGCGTGAACCTGTCGCCCGCGTCGCTGCTCGACAGCAGCTTCGCCGCGCGCCTGCGCTCGCTGCTGTGGGACTCGCCCCGCGTGGCCAAGCTCATTTCGCTCGAAATCGCCGAGATCGCGGCGGTCGAGCACTTCGAACTCTTGCAAGAGCTGGGTCGCCAACTGCGCCCGACCGGCGTGCGCCTCGGGCTCGAACATGCCGGTGAGCGCCTGGGGCACATCCCACGCCTGTTCGAGGCCGGGCTCGACTACGTGAAGCTCGACGCGGCCATCCTTCGCGGCGTGGGCAGCGACGACAACCGCGCCACCTTCGTGCGCAGCACCGTCACGCTGCTTCACGGGCTGTCGCTCGCGGTCTACGCCGAGGGCGTCGAAGAAGAGGACGACGCCAAGCGGCTGTGGGAATGCGGCATCGATGGGGCCACGGGGCCCTGGATCAGCTCGCAAAAACGTTAGCCCCCCCAGTCGCTTCGCTCCTGTCCGTCCCCAAGGGGCTGAGCCCGGACACATTTCGTCCAGTAGACGAGATGTGCTTGGCGAAGGGCCGGGCCTCGGGCCCGGCGCGGCCTGCAAGGCCCACCCATCGGACCGGCAAAGCCGGATCCTTGGGCGTTGCTTGATGGGCGCCTCGCTTGCGCTTGCTTTGGGCGTGACCCTTGCCTCGCGTGTGCGATGCGTCGGGGCACCGCTCGGGCCTTGGATGCCCGAGCGGTTGGTCACCGGGCTCCCGATCAAGCCGTTCCGTCCACCACCAGCTTCGACTTGCTCAGCAGGTCTTGGATGATCTGCTGGTCGGTGTTCAGCGTGCCCGCGGCGCTGAGGTCCACGCCTTGCAGCGTGATCTGCTGATCGACGGCGCTGGCGCTGTAGCCGCTTGAGAAGCCGCCGGTGCTGCTGACCTGGATGACGGTGTTGCCGCCGGTCACGTCGAAGTGCAGGTAGCTCGTGAGGTTGCCGCTGCTGGCGGTGGTGCCCCATTCGCCGACCAGCATGTCGCGCAAGTCGAGCACGTCGCCGCCAGCGGCCGGTGTGGCCAGGTTGAAGTCGGTGATGACATCGGCGGCCGGCGTGCCGCTGGTGCCGCGATCAGCCAGCGACCAGCGGAACACGTCGGTGCCCGTACCGCCGGTCATCGAGTCGTTGCCGACACCGCCGACCAGCACGTCGTTGCCTGAGCCGCCGCTGAGCACGTCGTTGCCCGAACCACCGTCGAGCACGTCGTTGCCGCCGTTGCCGTTGAGCGTGTCGGTGCCGTCAAGCCCGAGCAGGTACTCGGCGCTGCCACCGCCAGTGAGCGTGTTGTTGCCCGTCGTGCCGACGAGGTTGCTGAGCCCGTCGCCCGAGAGGTTTTCGCTCTCGAACGCGGTCTGCACCATGAACTGCAACGTGCCCGAGGCGCTGGCCGCGTTGCTGTTGGCCCCTTCGGTGGCCGAGGCCGAGACGCCGATGTCCACCAGCCCGAGGTAGCTGCTGCTGAGGTTCAGCTGCGCCGAGGCGAGTTCGCTGCCCGAGATCGTCACCACGCCGCCCACTGGCGTGTAGCCACCGGGGTTGCTGGCGGTGGTGATGGTCGCGCCGCTCGGCAGGCCCGAGAAGCTCAGCGCGAGCGACTCCGAACCGTCCAGATCGACCATCGACGCGCTCACGTAGTTGGCCAGTGCCACCGAGGTCAGGCTGCCGTTGTTGCCCGCGATCACCCCTTGCATGGCCGACAGCACGATGTCGTCGATGAAGGCGCCGCGGCCGTTCGTGTCGAACTGCGTCGCGTCGGTGCGGATGGTGATCGTGTGCGAATTGCCGTCGCCCTGGAAGTTGAACTTGAGGTTCTGCCAGTCGATGTAGTTCTGCGGGCTGGTCGAGGCGTATTGGCGCAACAGCACACCATCGACGTAGACGCCGATGCGCGTGAAGTTCGTGTTGAAGCCCGGGCGGCCCGCGTAGTCGAACGACAGCTCGTAGACCATGCCCACCTGCGTCGCCACCGAGCGGGTGATGCCGATGGTCTGGAACAGGTTCGACGAGTCGTTCAGCTCCAGGAAATCGTTGCCGTTACCGGCCGAGGCGACGATGGTGTTCATGTCACCGTCCTGGCTCTGCTGTTCGTCGCCCGAGGTCCAGATTTCGAGCGAGTTGGTGCCTCCGGCCACCGACTGCGGGGCGTCCAGGCGCGTCCAGCCTTCAAGTGTGGTCGAGAGCACGCCTTCACTGGTGTTGTTGCTGTTGGGCGCGGCCTCCCAGCCGTTCGAAAACACGACCTGCGAGGTGCTGGTACGCAGCGTGAGCGAAGGCGCGTCGGCCACGGCCGCCACGCTGACGCTCACGTTGGCGGTCTCGGTCACGCCACCCGAGCTGACCGTGTAGTTGAAGCTCGCGGTGCCGCTGTAGTGCGTGGCGGGCGTGAAGACCAGTTGCCCGCCCACCAGGGCCACCGAGCCGTTCGCCACGGCCACGGCGGCACCGCCTTCGGTGATGGCCGTGCCGTTGATGGCCGTGATGGCCCGGCCGGCGTTCTCGAACGTGTCGTTGCCCAGCACGTTGATCGTCACCGCGTTGTCTTCGAGCGTGCTGGCCGCGTCGGCCACGATGTCGGCCACTGGCGTAACGTTGATCGCGAGCGAGTCGTTGTCGCTCAGCGTGCCGTCGCTCGTGACCACGCTCAGCGTGACCGCGCCGTTGTAGTCGGCCACGTTGCGGTACTGCGTGCCGTTCAGTGCGGCGTTGATGGCCGCGGCCGTGCCGCTGATCTGCACCGAGCCCGTGCCGTTGCCGGTGACCGTCACGCCCACCGTCGAGCCGAGCGTGAGGGTGCCGTTGGTGACGCTGACTGTCGTGGTCAGCGTGCCGCCGTCCACGTCGGTCACGGTGATGGCGTTGCCGTTGGCGGCCGAGAACACGCGCGGCGTGTCTTCGGCCGTGGCCTGCGCGCCCGGCACGGTGTTGACCGGCGCGTCGTTCACCGGGGTGACGGTGACGTTGACCGTGGCGGTCGCCGTGCCACCGGCGCCGTCGCTGATCGTGTAGCTGATCGTCGTGGCGCCGTTGAAGTTGGCCGCCGGCGTGAAGTTCAGCGTGCCGTTGGCATTGATGGTGACCGTGCCGTTCGGGCTGCTCGCGGCAGTGACGGTCAAGGCGTTGCCGTCCACGTCGCTGTCGTTGCCCAGCACGTTGATGTTGAGCACCGGCACGTCTTCGTTGGTGCTGGCAGCGTCGTTCAAGGCCACCGGCGCGTCGTTCACCGGGGCGACGGTGACGTTGACGGTGGCCGTCTCGGTCGTGCCGCCCGACGTCACGGTGTAGCTGAAGCTGGCCACGCCGTTGTAGTTGCTGGCCGGCGTGAAGACCAACTGGCCGGCGACGAGCGCTACCGTGCCGTTCGTCACCGCGATGGCCGGGCCGCCCGAGGTGATCGCCGTGCCGTTGACGGCGGTGATCGTGCGCCCTGCGTTCTCGAAGCTGTCGTTGCCGAGCACGTTGATCGTGATGGGCGTGTCTTCGTTGGTGGTGACGCTGTCGGCGGCGATGTCCGCCACCGGCGTGACGCTGATGGCCACCGTGTCGCTGTCGCTCAGCGTGCCATCCGTCGTGTTGACGCTCAGCGTGGCCGCGCCGTGGTAGTCGGCCGTGTTGCGGTACTGCGTGCCGTTCAGCGCCGCGTTGATCGCGCTGGCGCTGCCGGTGACCTGCACCGAGCCCGTGCCGTTGCCCGTCACGGTGACGCCGCTGGTCGAGCCCAGCGTCAGCGTGCCATTGGTGACGCTGATCGTCGTGGTGAGCGAGGCGCTGTCCACGTCGGCCACGGTGATGGCGTTGCCATTCGCGGCTGAGAACACGAGCACCGCGTCTTCGGCCACGGTCTGCGTGGTCGCGGGCACCGACTGCACCGGCGCGTCGTTCACCGGCACCACGTTGATGGTGGTGGTGGCGAGATTGCTGGTGGTGGTGCCGTCGGTCACCGTGACGGTGACCGTGCGCGGCGTGGCCGACGGGTCTTCGCTGTTGTTCGTGAACGTGATGTTGCGGATGCGCTGCGCGTAGTCGGCCAGCGAGGCCGTGCCGGTGAGCGTGAGCGTCACGGTGCCGGCGGTGTTGTTCGCGTTGACGGTGATGCCCGCCACGTCGAGCCCGAGGTTCAGCGCGTCGCCCGCCTGGCGGTTGGTGAGCGTGATGGTCGCGCCGGTGAGCGTCGTGCTGTCGGCATCGGTGATCGACAGGTCGGCGTCGGCGATCGACACACCCGCGCCCGCCGTGCCTTCGGTGAAGCTGGTGGTGTAGTTCGCGCCAGTGGCGCCGCTGGAGTTGTTGGCGTCGAGGTCGAGCACCGGCGTGGCGTCGTTGTCGACGATGGTGGCCACGCCCGTGCCGTCGGCAATGCTCGCGTTGACCGGCGACGACAGCGTGACGTTGAAGGTCTCGCTCGCCTCGGGCAGCGCGTCGTTGGCGATGGCGATGGTGATCGTCTGCGACACCACGCCCGGGTTGAAGGTCACGGGCACGGCGCTCGCCGAGGTGTAGTCGGCACCCGCCGTGGCCGTGCCGCCGCCGGTGCTGTAGTTCACCGAGACCGGCAGCGCCGAGGGCGCGTTCAGCGTGATCGTGAAGGTGGCCGTGCCGGCCGCTTCGTTGACCACCACGTCGTTGATGCTCAGCGCAGGCGGCAGGTCGTTGTCGGTGATGGTGGCGGTGCCGCTGGCCGAGGCGTTGCTCGTGGTGCCGCCGGTGACGGTGGCGGTCAGCGAGAAGGCCTCGTCGTTTTCATCGAGCGTGTCGTTGACGATGGGGGCGCGCACCAGCACGCTGGTGGCCCCGGCGGCGATGGTCGCCGTGCTGGCAGACGTCCAGGTCGTGCCGCCATCGGTCGAGACTTGCAACGCGGCCGAGTAGTCGGCACCCGCGGTGGCGGTGCCCGCGGTCGTCGCCAGCGACACGGTGGTGGCCGTGGCCGAGGGGTTGGACAGGCTGACGGTGAAGAGCGCAAAGCCGCCGTCCTCAGCCACCGTCGGGCTCGACACGCTGATCGCCGGCGTGTCGTTGTCGGTGCCGCCGGGGCCGGTGCCGTCGTCGCGGATGGTGCCGACGCCGAGCGCATCGCCCAGCGTCGCGTTCGTCGGTGCCGACAGCGTGACGTTGAAGTTCTCAACGCCTTCGAAGGTGCCGTCGTTGAGGATCGGCACCGTGATCGTCTGCGAGGTCACGCCGGCCGCGAAGTTGAGCGTGCCGTTGGTGGCCGTGTAGTCGGCTGCTGCGGTGGCGCTGCCATTGCTGGTGGCAAACGCCACCGACACCGGCAGTCCCGACGCAGCGCTCAGCGTCACCGTGAAGGTGGCCGTGCCGGCCGCCTCGTTGACCACCACGTCGTCGATGCTCAGCGACGGCGTGGCGTCGTTGTCCACGAGCGTGCCCGTGCCGACGACAGCCGCAGTGTTGGCGGGCGTGGACGCACTGAGGGTGATCGTCTCGTTGTTCTCGTCGATCAGGTCATCCACCGTGGCCTGGCGCACGATGAAGGCGGTGACGCCCGCGGGCACGCTGACCGTGGCACCAGCCACGGCAGTGAACGTGGCGCCGTTGTCGAAGCTGACCTGCAGCGCACCGGTGGTGTCGGTATCGACGGTGGCGGTGACGCCGGCACGTGCCAGCGTGACCGTGGTGGCCGTGGTCGAGGCATTGCTCAGCGTGACGTTGAAGTCGAGGTTGCCGCCTTCGGCCACGCTCGGGCTGCTGACGCTGGCCACGCGCGGCGTGTCATCATCGCTGCCGCCGGGGCCGGTGCCGTCGTCGCGGATGGTGCCCACGCCGAGCGCATCGCCCAGGGTCGCGTTCGTCGGCGACGACAGCGTGACGTTGAAGTTCTCAGCGCCTTCGAAGGTCCCGTCGTTGAGGATCGGAACCGTGATCGTCTGCGAGGTCACGCCGGCCGCGAAGTTGAGTGAACCGCTGCTGGCCGTGTAGTCGGCACCGGCCGTGGCCGTGCCGTTGCTGGTGGCGAAGTTCACCGACACGGGCAGGCCCGAGGCGGTGTTCAATGTGACGGTGAACGTGGCCGTGCCGGCGGCTTCGTTCACCACCACGTCGTTGATGCTCAGCGCAGGTGGCAGGTCGTTGTCGGTGATGGTGGCGGTGCCAACCGCCGAGGCGTTGCTCGTCGTGCCGCCGGTGACGGTGGCGGTCAGCGAGAAGGCTTCGCTGTTTTCATCGAGCGTGTCGTCGACGATGGGGGCACGCACCAGCACGCTGATCGCGCCAGCGGCAATGGTCGCCGTGCTGGCAGGCATCCAGGTCGTGCCGCCATCGGTCGAGACTTGCAACGCGGCCGAGTAGTCGGCGCCCGCCGTGGCCGTGCCGGCCGTGGTCGAAAGCGACACGGTCGTGGCCGTGGCCGAGGGGTTGGACAGGCTGACGGTGAAGAGCGCAAAGCCGCCGTCCTCAGCCACCGTCGGGCTCGACACGCTGATCGCCGGCGTGTCGTTGTCGGTGCCGCCCGGGCCGGTGCCGTCGTCGCGGATGGTGCCCACGCCGACCGCGTCGCCCAAGACCACGTTGAACGGCGCGAACAGCGTGACGTTGAAGTTCTCGGCGCCTTCGAAGGTGCCGTCGTTGAGGATGGGCACCGTGATCGTCTGCGAGGTCACGCCCGGCGCGAAGCTGAGCGCGCCGGTGGTGCCGGTGTAGTCGGCACCGGCCGTCGCGGTGGCGTCACCGGTCATGTACTGCACCTCGACGAGCTGGCCCGAGGGCGAGCTGAGCGTCACGGTGAAGGTGGCGGTGCCGGCGGCTTCGTTCACCGTCACGTCGTTGATGCTGACCGACGGCATGGCGTCGTTGTCCACGATGGTCGTGGTGACTGAGCTGGCGGTCGGGTCGATGGCGATGCCTTCGAAGCCGCCGCCCGTGATGCCGCCCAGCGTGACGATGATGGTTTCGTCTTTTTCGTCGAGGGTGTCGTCGAAGGTCGAAAGGTCGAAGCTCGTGCTGCTGGCCCCGGCCGGGATGGTGACCTGCACGACACGCGTGTAGTCGCTGCCGTCGGTTGCGGTGCCGCTGTAGCTGAGGTTGACGGTCACGGCGGTGACTGCCGGTTGCGTGAGCGACACCGTGTAGTTGGTGGCCGTGCCGCCTTCGATGACCGAGGCCGGGCCGGTCAGGCTGACCAGCACCAGGTCGGGCGTGGCGTCGTCGCTGATGGTGGCCGTGCCGGTGGCGCTGCCGTTGCTCGTGCTGTTGCCGCCCGAGGTGGCGACCAGCGTGAAGGTTTCGGGCCCCTCGGCGGTGGCGTCGTCCACGATGGGCGTGCGCACCAGCACCGAGGTCGTGCCGGGGCTCAGCGTGACGCTGCTGCCCGCTGACCAGGTGGTGCCGCCGTCGGTCGAGATTTCGAGCGCGTTCGTGTAGTCGGCCGGACGCGTGGCCGAGCCGTCGTTGAGGGTGAACGACAGCGGCGTGCCGCGCGACGAGGCGTTCGAGAGCGACACGGTGAACACCGCGTAGCCCGCGTCTTCGGCCACGCCGGGGCTGCTGACGATCAGCGCGGGGGCGCCTTCGTTGTCCACGATGGTGCCGGTGCCGGTGATGGGCGCCGTATTGGCGGCGGTCGATGCGGTGAGCGTCAGCGTCTCGGCGTCTTCGCTGACGATGTCGTCCACCGTGGCCTGGCGCACGACGAAGGCGGTGACGCCGGCCGGCACGCTGACCGTGGCACCAGCCACGGCAGTGAACGTGGCGCCGTTGTCGAAGCTGACCTGCAGCGAGCCGGTGGTGTCGGTATCGACGGTCGCCGTGACACCGGCACGTGCCAGCGTCACGGTGGTGGCCGTGGTCGAGGCATTGCTCAGCGTGACGTTGAAGTCGAGGTTGCCGCCTTCGGCCACGCTCGGGCTGCTGACGCTGGACACGCGCGGCGTGTCATCGTCGCTGCCGCCCGGGCCCGTGCCATCGTCGCGGATGGTGCCCACGCCGAGCGCGTCGCCCAGCGTCGCGTTCGTCGGCGCCGACAGCGTGACGTTGAAGTGCTCAGCGCCTTCGAAGGTGCCGTCGTTGAGGATCGGCACCGTGATCGTCTGCGAGGTCACACCGGCCGCGAAGTTCAGCGTGCCGTTGGTGGCCGTGTAGTCGGCGCCGGCGGTGGCCGAGCCGTTGCTGGTGGCGAAGTTCACCGACACGGGCAGGCCCGAGGCGGTGTTCAGCGTGACGGTGAAGGTGGCCGTGCCGGCCGCTTCGTTGACCGTCACGTCGTTGATGCTCAGCGCAGGCGGCAGGTCGTTGTCGGTGATGGTGGCGGTGCCGCTGGCCGAGGCGTTGCTGGTGGTGCCGCCGGTGACGGTGGCGGTCAGCGAGAAGGCCTCGTCGTTTTCATCGAGCGTGTCGTTGACGATGGGCGCACGCACCAGCACGCTGATCGCGCCAGCGGCAATGGTCGCCGTGCTGGCAGGCATCCAGGTCGTGCCGCCGTCGGTCGAGACTTGCAACGCGGCCGAGTAGTCGGCGCCCGCCGTGGCCGTGCCGGCCGTGGTCGAAAGCGACACGGTCGTGGCCGTGGCCGAGGGGTTGGACAGGCTGACGGTGAAGACCGCAAAGCCGCCGTCCTCAGCCACCGTCGGGCTCGACACGCTGATCGACGGCGTGTCGTTGTCGCTGCCGCCGGGGCCCGTGCCGTCGTCGCGGATGGTGCCCACGCCGAGCGCATCGCCCAGTGTCGCGTTCGTCGGCGAAGACAGCGTGACGTTGAAGTTCTCAACGCCTTCGAAGGTGCCGTCGTTGAGGATCGGCACCGTGATCGTCTGCGAGGTCACGCCGGCCGCGAAGTTGAGCGTGCCGTTGGTGGCCGTGTAGTCGGCGCCAGACGTGGCCGAGCCGTTGCTGGTGGCAAACGCCACCGACACCGGCAGTCCCGACGCAGCGCTCAGCGTGACCGTGAAGGTGGCCGTGCCGGCTGCTTCGTTGACCACCACGTCGTTGATGCTCAGCGACGGCGTGGCGTCGTTGTCCACGAGCGTGCCCGTGCCGACGACAGCCGCAGTGTTGGCGGGCGTGGACGCACTGAGGGTGATCGTCTCGTTGTTCTCGTCGATCAGGTCGTCCACCGTGGCCTGGCGCACGATGAAGGCGGTGACGCCCGCGGGCACGCTGACCGTGGCACCGGCCACGGCAGTGAACGTGGCGCCGTTGTCGAAGCTGACCTGCAGCGGGCCGGTGGTGTCGGTATCGACGGTGGCCGTGACACCGGCACGTGCCAGCGTGACCGTGGTGGCGGTGGTCGAGGCATTGCTCAGCGTGACGTTGAAGTCGAGGTTGCCGCCTTCGGCCACGCTCGGGCTGCTGACGCTGGCCACGCGCGGCGTGTCGTCGTCGCTGCCGCCCGGGCCCGTGCCGTCGTCACGGATGGTGCCGAGGCCCGACCCATCGGCGATGACGCCGTTGGCCGCGCCGCTCAGGTTGACGGTGAAGGTCTCGGGGCCTTCGAACACCGCGTCGTTCGTGATGGGCACGGTGACGGTGAGCTGCGTTTGCCCCGGCGCGAAGGTGAGGGTGCCGTTGACGCTGCCGTAGTCGCTGCCGGCCGTGGCGCTGCCGTTCGCCGACGCGAAGTTGACCGACACCGCAGCCGTTGTCGCCTGGCTGAGCGTGACGGTGAAGGTGGCCGTGCCCGCGCCTTCGTTGACGCTCACGTCGCCGATGCTGATGTCCGGGTCGACCACCGGGTTGACCTGCACATTGACGGTGGCGGTGCTGGTGCCGCCCTGGCCGTCGCTGATCGTGTAGCTGATGGTCGCCGGGCCGTTGAAGTCGGCGGCCGGGGTGAAGTTGATCGTGCCGTCGGCGTTGATCGTCACCGTGCCGTTCGGGCTGCTCGCGGCGGTGACGGTGAGCGGATCGCCGTCCACGTCGCTGTCGTTGCCCAGCACGTTGATGTTGAGCAGCGGCGTGTCTTCGTCGGTCACGGCGCTGTCGTTCGCCGCCACCGGCGGGTCGTTGGCCGGCGTCACGTCGAGCGTGAGGGTGGACGTGGTGCTGCCGTTGGCGGCGCCGCTGCCATCGCTCACCGTGTAGGTGGCCACCGGCGCCGCGCCGTTGAAGTGGGCGGCAGGCGTGAAGGTGTAGCTGCCGTCGCCCGCGATGCTGAGCGAGCCGATGCCGGGCTCGACGGCGGTGACGCCTGCGGTGTAGGTGTTGCCATTCCAGACGAACTGGGTCACGGCCAGGGTGTCGCCGTCCACGTCGCTGTCGTTGCCGAGCACGTTGCCGCTGGCGACGTTGTCTTCGGCGATGGTCTGGGCGTCGGCCTGTGCCACGGGCGCGTCATTGACGGCGGTGATGCCGATGGTGAGCGTGGCCGTGCTGCTGGCGGTGCCGTCGCTCAGCGTGTAGGTCGCCACCGGCACGGTGCCGGTGTAGTTGGCGGCCGGGGTGAAGGTGTAGGCGCCGGTGGCACCCAGCGTGAGGGTGCCCACGCCGGCCAGCGTGGCCGTCTGGCCGGCCGTGTAGGTGTTGCCGCCCACCGAGAACTGCGTGACGGTGAGCGTGCTGCCCGCGTCCACGTCGCTGTCGTTGCCAAGCACGTTGCCCGAGAGCGGCATGTCTTCGGTGGCCGTGGCCATGTCGTTGACCGCGACCGGCACGTCGTTCGTGCCGTTGACGGTGACGATCACGCTGCGGGTCGTGCCGTCGGCCGTGACGACGGTGAAGCTTTCGGTGAGGCTCGCGCCGCCGGCCAACGCCTGCACATTGGCTGCGGCGTTGTTGAGCGTGTAGACCCAGGTGCCGGTGGCGCCGATGGTGAAGCTGCCGTAAGTACCGGCCGTGCCGGTTTGCGCCACGAAGCTCGACTGGCCGGCGTCGGGGTCGCTGATGTTCAACGAGCCGCCGGTCGTCAGCGTGGCGTCTTCGGTCACGCTGCCGGTGAGCGGGCCGGTGATGGTGGGCGCATCGGGCGTGGGGCTGACGGTGATCGCCACGGTGGACGAGGCCGAGGCCGTGCCGTCGCTGACCGTGTAGCCGAAGTTCACCGGGCCGTTGAAGTCGGCGGCCGGTGTGAAGGTGAGGGTGCCGTCGGCATTGAGCGCGACCGTGCCTTGCGGCAGCGCGACCGGGCTGCCCACCCCGATGGGCAGGCCCGCCACGTGGGTGACGGCCAGCGCGGGGCCGTCGATGTCGGTGTCGTTGCTGCGCGGGTCGAAGGTGATGGGCGTGTCTTCGGGCGTGCCCAGGGCGTCGGGGTTGGCCACCGGGCCGTCGTTCACCGGCGTCACGTGGAAGGTGACGGTGTTCGGGCTCGCGTCGAAGGCGCCCGCGTTGTCCTGCACGCTGAACGTGAAGTTGGCGTAGGGCATGCCGTTGGCGTTGGCCGCCGGCGTGAAGACGAGTTCGCCCGCGGCGAGCTGGGCTGGGCTGACCACCGCACCGGCCGCGAGCGCCACGCCATTGAGTGTGAGCAGGCCGCTGGCGGGCAGGGTGTCGATGCGAACACCGGCGAGGCTCTGGCCGGCGTCGCTGTCGGCGAAACCGAAGTCTGCTGCGGCCAGCGTGTAGCTCGTGTCCTCGGACAGCGTGCGCGTGGCGTCTGTCCCCGTGGGCGGCGTGTTCGCCCCGACGTTGACGGTGACCGTGGCCGTGTCCGACAGGCCCGACGGGTCGGTCAGCGTGTAGGTGATCGTGGCCGTGCCGCTGAAGTTGTTGGCCGGGGTGAAGACCAGGCGGCCCGAGGCATCGACCGACACCGTGCCCTGCGCCGGGTTGACCGTGGGGCTGCCGACGGTCAACTGCGCGTTGGTGTTGTCGGGGTCGCTGTCATTCGCCTTGACGTCGATGGTCACCGGCGTGTTGATGGCGGTGGTGGCCAAGTCGTCGGCCGCCACGGGGGCGTCGTTCACCGACGCGACATTGATCGTGACAGTGGCCGTCGAGGTGCTGCCGTCCGCATCGGTCAGCGAGTAGCTGAAGCTGTCCGGGCCGTTGAAGTTGGCATTCGGCGTGAAGGTGAAGGTGCCGTCGGTATTGAAGACGATGGAACCGTTGGCCGGACCGGAGCCGGCGACCAGGGCGAAGACGTTGCCACCGTCGCCCGAGAGGGAGTCGTTCGTGGCGACGGTGCCGACGAAGGGTGTGTCTTCCGTGGCATTGACCGTGTCGGCCACAGCAGCCGGCACGTCGTTCACGGAAGCGACGTTGATCGCAACGGTGGCCGTGGAGGTGCTGCCGTCCGCATCGGTCAGCGAGTACTGGAAGCTGTCAGCGCCGTTGAAGTTCGCGTTCGGGGTGAAGGTGAAGGTGCCGTCGGCGTTGAACACCAGCGAACCGTTGGCCGGGCCGGAGCCGGCGACCAGCGAGAAGACGTTGCCGCCGTCGCCCGAGAGGGTGTCGTTGGTGGTGACCGTGCCGACGAAGGGCGTGTCTTCCGTGGCATTGACCGTGTCGGCCACAGCGGCTGGCACGTCGTTCACGGAAGCGACGTTGATGCTGACCGTTGCGGTGGAGGTGCTGCCGTCCGCATCGGTCAGCGAGTAGCTGAAGCTGTCCGCGCCATTGAAGTTGGCATTCGGCGTGAAGGTGAACGTGCCGTCGGCATTGAACACCAGCGAGCCATGGGCCGGGCCGGAGCCCGTGACCAGGGCGAAGACGTTGCCACCGTCGCCCGAGAGGGTGTCGTTGGTGGCGACGGTGCCAACGAAGGGTGTGTCTTCCGTGGCATTGACCGTGTCGGTCACAGCGGCTGGCACGTCGTTCATGGAAGCGACGTTGATGCTGACCGTTGCGGTGGAGGTGCTGCCGTCCGCGTCGGTCAGCGAGTAGCTGAAGCTGTCCGCGCCGTTGAAGTTGGCATTCGGCGTGAAGGTGAAGGTGCCGTCGGCATTGAAAACCAGCGAGCCATGGGCCGGACCCGAGCCAGCGACCAACGCGAAGACGTTGCCACCGTCGCCCGAGAGGGTGTCGTTGGTGGCGACGGTGCCGACGAAGGGCGTGTCTTCCGTGGCATTGACCGTGTCGGCCACAGCAGCCGGCACGTCGTTCACGGAAGCGACGTTGATGCTGACCGTGGCGGTCGAGGTGCTGCCGTCGGCATCGGTCAGCGAGTACTGGAAGCTGTCTGTCCCATTGAAATTGGCGTTCGAGGTGAAGGTGAAGGTGCCGTCGGCGTTGAACACCAACGAGCCGTTGGCCGGGCCGGAGCCGGCGACCAAGGAGAAGACGTTGCCACCGTCACCCGAGAGGGTGTCGTTGCCAGCGACGGTGCCGACGAAGGGCGTGTCTTCCACCGCAGCGATGGTGTCGGCCACAGCGGTCGGCACGTCGTTCACGGACGCGACGTTGATCGAGACGGTGGCGGTCGAGGTGCTGCCGTCGGCATCGGTCAGTGAGTACTGGAAGCTGTCCGCGCCATGGAAGTTGGCATTCGGCGTGAAGGTGAAGGTGCCGTCGCCATTGAAGACGATGGAGCCGTTGGCCGGACCGGAGCCGGCGACCAAGGAGAAGACGTTGCCACCGTCACCCGAGAAGGTGTCGTTGCCAGCGACGGTGCCGACGAAGGGTGTGTCTTCCGTGGCATTGACCGTGTCGGCCACGGCGGCCGGCACGTCGTTCACGGAAGCGACGTTGATGCTGACCGTGGCGGTCGAGGTGCTGCCGTCCGCGTCGGTCAGCGAATAGCTGAAGCTGTCCGCGCCATTGAAGTTGGCGTTCGGTGTGAAGGTGAAGGTGCCATCGGAATTGAAGACGATGGAGCCGTTGGCCGGACCGGAGCCGGCGACCAGGGAGAAGACGTTGCCACCGTCGCCGGACAGGGCGTCGTTGGTGGCAACGGTGCCGACGAAGGGTGTGTCCTCGGTCGCATTGACGGTGTCGGCCACAGCGGCAGGCGCGTCGTTCACCGACGCCACGTTGATCGTGACGGTGGCGGTCGAGGTGCTGCCGTCGGCGTCGGTCAGCGAGTAGCTGAAGCTGTCGGCGCCGTTGAAGTTGGCGTTCGGCGTGAAGGTGAAGGTGCCGTCGGTATTGAAGACGATGGAACCGTTGGCCGGACCGGAGCCGGCGACCAGGGAGAAGACGTTGCCACCGTCACCCGAGAGGGTGTCGTTGGTGGCGACGGTGCCAACGAAGGGTGTGTCCTCGGTCGCATTGACGGTGTCGGCCACGGCGGCCGGCACGTCGTTCACCGACGCCACGTTGATCGTGACGGTGGCGGTCGAAGTGCTGCCGTCGGCGTCGGTCAGCGAATAGCTGAAGCTGTCCGGGCCATTGAAGTTGGCATTCGGCGTGAAGGTGAAGGTGCCATCGGCATTGAAGACGAGGGAGCCGTTGGCCGGGCCAGAGCCGGCGACCAGGGAGAAGACGTTGCTGCCGTCACCCGAGAGGGTGTCGTTGGTGGCGACCGTGCCGACGAAGGGTGTGTCCTCGGTCGCATTGACGGTGTCGGCCACAGCGGCCGGCACGTCGTTCACCGAAGCCACATTGATCGCAACGGTGGCTGTCGAGGTGCTGCCGTCGGCGTCGGTCAGCGAGTAGCTGAAGCTGTCGGCGCCGTTGAAGTTGGCGTTCGGCGTGAAGGTGAAGGTGCCATCGGCGTTGAAGACGATGGAGCCGTTGGCCGGACCGGAACCTGCAACCAAGGTGAAGACGTTGCCGCCGTCACCCGAGAGGGCGTCGTTGGTGGCGACCGTGCCGACGAAGGGCGTGTCCTCGGTCGCATTGACGGTGTCGGCCACAGCGGCCGGCACGTCGTTCACCGAAGCCACGTTGATCGCAACGGTGGTTGTCGAGGTGCTGCCGTCGGCGTCGGTCAGCGAGTACTGGAAGCTGTCTGCCCCATTGAAATTAGCGTTGGGCGTGAAGGTGAACGTGCCATCGGCATTGAACACCAGCGAGCCGTTGGCCGGGCCGGAGCCCGTGACCAGTGAGAAGACGTTGCCACCGTCACCCGAGAGGGTGTCGTTGGTGGCGACGGTGCCGACGAAGGGCGTGTCTTCCGTGGCATTGACCGTGTCGGCCACAGCAGCCGGCACGTCGTTCACGGAAGCGACGTTGATGCTGACCGTTGCGGTGGAGGTGCTGCCGTCCGCGTCGGTCAGCGAGTAGCTGAAGCTGTCCGCGCCGTTGAAATTGGCGTTCGGTGTGAAGGTGAAGGTGCCATCGGCGTTGAACACGAGCGAGCCATTGGCCGGGCCGGAGCCCGTGACCAACGCAAAGACATTGCCGCCGTCTCCCGACAAGGTGTCGTTGGTGGCGACGGTGCCGATGAAGGGGGTGTCTTCAACGGCGGAAACCGCATCGGCCACGGCTGTGGGAACGTTGTTGACAGATGCGACGTTGATCGAAACCGCGGCAGTGGACACATCACCATTGGCATCGGTCACCGAGTAGCTGAAGCTGTCCGCGCCGTTGAAGTTGGCATTCGGCGTGAAGGTAAAGGTGCCATCGGCATTGAACACCAGCGAGCCGTTGGCTGGGCCAGAGCCGGCGACCAAGGCGAAGACGTTGCCGCCGTCGCCCGAGAGGGTGTCGTTGGTGGCGACGGTGCCGACGAACGGCATGTCTTCCGTCGCGTTGACCGTGTCGGCCACGGCGGCCGGCACGTCATTCACAGATGCGACGTTGATCGAGACGGTGGCGGTCGAAGTGCTGCCGTCGACGTCGGTCAGCGAGTAGCTGAAGCTGTCGGCGCCGTTGAAGTTGGCGTTCGGTGTGAAGGCGAAGGTGCCATCGGCATTGAAGACGAGGGAGCCGTTGGCCGGACCGGAGCCGGCGACCAGGGCGAAGACGTTGCCACCGTCGCCCGAGAGAGAGTCGTTCGTGGCGACGGTGCCGACGAAGGGCGTGTCTTCCGTTGCGTTGACCGTGTCGGCCACAGCGGCCGGGACGTCGTTCACCGAAGCCACGTTGATCGCAACGGTGGCCGTCGAGGTGCTGCCGTCCGCGTCGGTCAGCGAATAGCTGAAGCTGTCGGCGCCGTTGAAGTTGGCGTTCGGCGTGAAGGTGAAGGTGCCGTCGGTATTGAAGACGATGGAACCGTTGGCCGGACCGGAGCCGGCGACCAGGGAGAAGACGTTGCTGCCGTCACCCGAGAGGGTGTCGTTGGTGGCGACGGTGCCGACAAAGGGCGTGTCTTCCGTCGCGTTGACCGTGTCGGCCACGGCGGCCGGCACGTCGTTCACCGAAGCCACGTTGATGCTGACCGTGGCTGTCGAGGTGCTGCCGTCCGCGTCGGTCAGCGAATAGCTGAAGCTGTCCGCGCCGTTGAAGTTTGCATTCGGCGTGAAGGTGAACGTGCCGTCGGCATTGAACACCAGCGAGCCATGGGCCGGACCCGAGCCAACGACCAACGCGAAGACGTTGCCACCGTCGCCCGAGAGGGTGTCGTTGGTGGCGACGGTGCCAACGAAGGGTGTGTCTTCCGTGGCATTGACGGTGTCGGCCACAGCAGCCGGCACGTCGTTCACGGAAGCGACGTTGATGCTGACCGTTGCGGTCGAGGTGCTGCCGTCAGCGTCGGTCAGCGAGTACTGGAAGCTGTCGGCGCCGTTGAAGTTGGCATTCGGTGTGAAGGTGAAAGTGCCATCGGCGTTGAACACCAGCGAGCCGTTGGTCGGGCCGGAGCCAGCGACCAGCGAGAAGACGTTGCCGCCGTCACCTGAGAGGGTGTCGTTGCCAGCGACGGTGCCGACGAAGGGTGTGTCCTCGGTTGCATTGACCGTGTCGGCCACAGCAGCCGGCACGTCGTTCACGGACGCGACGTTGATGCTGACCGTGGCGGTCGAGGTGCTGCCGTCGGCATCGGTCAGCGAGTACTGGAAGCTGTCTGCCCCATTGAAATTGGCATTGGGCGTGAAGGTGAAAGTGCCATCGGCGTTGAAGACGATGGATCCGTTGGCCGGGCCGGAGCCGGCGACCAGCGAGAAGACGTTGCCGCCGTCGCCCGAGAGGGTGTCGTTGCCAGCGACGGTGCCGACGAAGGGCGTGTCTTCCGTGGCATTGACGGTGTCGGCCACGGCAGCCGGCACGTCGTTCACAGAAGCCACGTTGATCGCAACGGTGGCCGTCGAGGTGCTGCCGTCGGCATCGGTCAGCGAGTACTGGAAGCTGTCTGCCCCATTGAAATTGGCGTTCGGGGTGAAGGTGAAGGTGCCGTCGGCGTTGAACACCAACGAGCCGTTGGCGGGGCCGGAGCCGGCGACCAAGGAGAAGACGTTGCCACCGTCACCCGAGAGGGTGTCGTTGCCAGCGACGGTGCCGACGAAGGGTGTGTCTTCCACCGCAGCGATGGTGTCGGCCACAGCGGTCGGCACGTCGTTGACTGAAGCGACGTTGATGCTGACCGTGGCAGTCGAGGTGCTGCCGTCCGCATCGGTCAGCGAGTAGCTGAAGCTGTCCGCGCCGTTGAAGTTGGCATTCGGCGTGAAGGTGAACGTGCCGTCGGCATTGAACACCAGCGAGCCATGGGCCGGACCCGAGCCAGCGACCAACGCGAAGACGTTGCCGCCATCACCCGACAGCGAATCGTTCGCCGCCACGGTGCCGACGAAGGGGGTGTCTTCGACGGCGTTGACGGTGTCGGCCACGGCGGCGGGCACGTCGTTGACGGCGGCCACGTGGAGGGTCAGGCGGTTGGGCGCGAGGTCGAAGGCGCCGGCGCTGTCTTGCACGCTGAACGTGAAGTTGGCGTAGGGCGCGCCGTTGCCGTTGATGGCAGGCACGAACACCAGCGAGCCGCTGGCGATGTCTGCGGCGCTGACCACCTGGCCGGCGGCCACGGGCGTCCCGTTGAGCAGCAGGCTGCCGGCAGCGGGCAGGCTGTCGATGCGCACGGCCTGCAGGGTCTGGCCGGCGTCGCTGTCATTGAAGCCGAGGTCGGCGGTGGTGACGGTGTAGCTGCCGTCTTCGAGCAGCGTGCGCGTGGTGTCGGCCCCGGTGGGCGGCACGTTGGGCTGCACGTTGACGGTGACGGTCGCGGTGTCGCTCGCGCCGCTCGGGTCGGTGACGGTGTAGGTGATGCTCACCGGGCCCGAGACGCCAGGGGTCGGCGTGAAGACGAGTTGGCCGCCCGGGGTGAGGCTCACGCTGCCCTGGCTGGGGTCGGCCAGCGTGGGGCTGCTGACGGTGAGGGTGTCGCCATCGGCGTCGCGGTCGTTGGCGCGCACGTCGAGGGTGACGGGCGTGTTGAAGGGCGTCGAGGCCACGTCGTCGCCGGCCACGGGGGCGTCGTTCACCGGGGTGACGGTGATGTCGAGCGGCGCGGTGCGCGAGGCGGTGCCGTCGGTAACGGTGTAGGTGGCGGTCGGCACGGGGCCGTTGAAGTTCGGCGCGGGCGTGAAGGTGTAGCTGCCATCGCCGCGGATCACGAGCGTGCCCACGCCGGGCACGGTGGCGGTGGCGCCGGGCGCGAAGCTGCCGGGCACGCCGGCGACGGTGAACTGGCTGACCGTGAGCACGGTGCCGGCATCGATGTCGCTGTCGTTGGCGAGCACGTTGCCGCTGGCCACGCCGTCCTCGGCAACGGTTGCGGTGTCGGCCACCGCCACGGGGGCGTCGTTGACCGGCAGCACGGTGACGGGCAGCGTGACGGGCGTGGACACCGCGCCTTCGTTGTCGGTCACGGTGAAGGTGATGGCCGTGTTGCCGTTGAAGTTGGGCGCGGGCACGAAGACGAGGCTGGCAGCGTCGCTCGGGCTCAGCGGCGTGCCGGCGGTCACCGGCGTGCTGCCGTCGGCAAGGTAAAGCGTGCCGTTCGAGGGCAGGGTGGTCACGGTGACGCTGGTGACGGTGCCGTCCACGTCGGTGCCTTGCAGGCGCACGGGCAGGGGGGTGTCTTCGTCGCCGCGGATGACGACGTGGCTGCCCACGGGCAGGTCGTTCACCGGGGTGATCGACACGGCCACCGAGCCGGGCGTCGAATTGCCGCCCCGGTCGTCGGTGACGACGAAGCCGATGCTCGTGTTGCCGACAAAGTCGGCCGGCGGCTGAAAGCGCAGGTCTGCGGCTTGCGCGGGTGTCAGCGCCTGGCCGACGACGACTGGCGTGGTGCCATCCGCCAGAAAGAGCTGGCCGCCCGGGGGCAGCGACGTGACGGTGACGCTGACGACACGGCCGTCGGGGTCGTTGCCGGCCAGCGAGATGGGCAGGGCCGTGTCTTCGGGGCCGAAGATGCTGCCGGGCGTGGCCGTGGGCAGGTCGTTCGGGGTGCGCTGCAGCTCGGGCGCGCGGGTGTCAGTTTCTTGCGAGCGCTGGGCGCCTGCCGTGTTGTCGGTCGAAAGGCCGGCCGGCGACACCGCCTCGGCGATGCGGCCCACGCGCAGCCCGGGGGTGAGGCCACCGCCGTCACCGGCGGCCAGGCCGGCGGCTGGCGCGACGTCGGGGGTGGGGCGGTCCAACTCGGCGATCACCCGGTCCACCTCGGCGGCGGCGGGGGCCTGGGCGACGCGGGTTTCGCCTTGCGGCTCGGTGGTCAGCTGAACGATGCCGTCCTGCGTCGTCAGGATGACGTCGCCCTTCTGCACGAAGTCACCGATCTTCAGCGGGCGTTGCTGACCGCTTGCGGTGCGCAGCATCGCCGATCCCCAGAGGCCTGTAACAGTCCCGGCGATGGTTTGAACGATGGTGGGCATGGAAAAACCTCGCTGTAACGGCTGCGCAGATGCGGGCGAGCATACCGGAGGGGTGCCCTCCTAAGGCGCCGAGAAGCGGGCAAAACCGTGATCAGATTCACCGCTTTTGCCAGGGAAAACGCCGATAAGGCGGTGGTCGGAAGCTGAGGCCTGGTTCTGGTCGACAGAGGTCTGTATTCGGTATCGGCACGCCCCCTGCAGACTTGAGGTTTGTGTCTTGTGTAATCAAATGTGTGTGCGTCACAAGACAACTTCGACACGCCGGGTCATCAAATCCCAAAGATGCACGCTTGCGCCGGCCAAATGCCCGTCACGTGTCACGAGTGCGTCGCCGCTTGGTCAACAATGCGAGTCACTTTGCGATCGATGCCCGCTGACGACGGGTCGAGCCCGCCCTTTGCCTTGACACGTGACGTGATCCCTTCTGCCCCCCGCCTGCACTGGCCCGCTCCTGCCTGGCGGTGGCTCGCTTGTCTGCTGTTCATATTGGGTGTCGGGTGGCAGGGGGCTGCGCAGGCGGCTCGCGACACGTTGGAGCTGCCGACCGGGGCCAGTTCGGTGCGCGTGGCCGGTGTCATCGACTATTTCGTCGAACTTCCCGACGCCGCGCCCCTGACTGCCGAGCAGGCGGCCACGTCCGACCGGTGGATGCGCTACTCGGGGCGGCAGGTCAACCTGTCGCGCCAGTTTCGCCCGGCATGGCTGCGCTTCAAGGTCGAAAACAAGGCAGACAGCCAGGCCTGGCTGCTGTCGGTGCCGTACCCGCTCATCGACGACTTGCAGTTCCACCAGCTCGACCCCGCCAGCGGTCGCATCGTCGCGAGCACCGCTTCGGGCATGGTGGCCCCGGCCCACAACAAGGGCAACGACACGGCGTATGTGTTCCCGCTGCGCCTGGCCAAGGGCGAGTCGGCGACGGTGCTGATCCGAGTGTCGAGCACGCAAGCCATCATCCTGCCCATGACTGTGTGGGAGCGCGACGCCTACCAGGCCGACCGCCACGTGCACAACTTCGTGATGGGGCTGCTGTTCGGCGTCTTGGCGATCATGCTGATCTACAACGCCAGCCTCTACGTCTTCACCCGCGACAGCAGCTACCTGGCCTACAGCCTCTACCTCGTCGCTGCGACGCTGTATGAGCTGGCGCTCACCGGGTACGGTGCCTTGTACCTGTGGGGCGATTACCGCTGGATGACCCTGCGCGGCTACGAGCTGACCGCCTGCTTGGCCTTCTTGTCGGCGACGGTGTTCTTCCGCGTCTTTCTCGACCTGCGCAACTGCAGGATCCGCCATCTGGTCTGGCTGAACAACGGCTTCGTCGCTTGCTGGGTGCTGGCCACGGTGCTGACGCTGGTGCAGCAATCGCCTTGGGTGTCGCTCAGCATCGCGCTGATCGGTCTGCTGGGCGGGATCGTGGCGGTTTATTCGTCGGTTTACCGGATGTTCCAGGGCAGCATCTCGGCGCGCTACTTCGCCATCGCGTGGTCGGCATTGCTGTTTGGCACGATGGTCTACATCCTGTCGCTGTTTGGCGTGATCGAAGGCAACTGGCTCACCGATTACGGCCAGCACCTGGGCTTCGTGATCGAGATCATGCTGCTCTCGCTGGCCCTGGCCGACCGCATCAAGCGCGACCGCGCTGCCCGCGACCGCGCCCAGGCCGAAACGCTGGCCCTGACGCACAAGGTGCAGCGCGAGCGTGAAGAGAAGATTCGCGCGCAAGAGCAGGCCATCGAGATCCAGACGCAAGCGAAGGAAGAGCTGGAGCTTCGCGTGCTCGATCGCACCGCCGAGCTCGAGCGCGCGATGAAGAACCTCGAAATCGCCAACGTCGAACTGGCCAAGCTGAGCGTGACGGACGCGCTCACCAAGGTGCACAACCGCCGCTATTTCGACGAAGTGCTCAAGCGCGAGCACGACCGGTCGGCGCGCACCCACGTGCCCCTTGCGCTGCTGCTGGTGGACATCGACCACTTCAAGAAGATCAACGACACCTGCGGCCACCTCGCCGGTGACGAGTGCCTGCGGCTTGTGGCGGCCACGCTCGCGTCCACGGTGGGGCGCTCGACCGACCTCGTGGCCCGTTATGGCGGCGAGGAGTTCGCGCTGGTGCTGCCGGCGACCAACGCCGAGCAGGCTGGCGAGGTGGGTGAACGGGTGCGCGAAGCCATCGAAGGCATCCAGTTCATCTACCGGGGCAAGCGCGTGCCTATCAGCGTGAGCCTGGGCGTGGTGGCCAAGGTGGTTCAGCCCCAGCAGACCGTGGTCGATTTCATCGCCGAGGCCGATGCCGCGCTCTACCGCGCCAAGGACACGGGCCGAAACCGCGTGGTGCTCGCCGCCTGAGCGAGCGGGCGTCCGGCGGGCGACTGCCGAGAGGCAATCCCCAACACATCTGCGGGAAAGCTTGCACCTCGTTGCGCGCGTGATGCGACAGAATGGGTCGCACATCCGGCGATGCCCATCCGGGCCCGTCGCCTCTTAGCTCTCCACATCTGATGCCCAAGCTGCGTTCGTGGGGCGGTTTGTTCTTCGCATGGCTGTTGGTGATCGCCGGAGCGGTTTCGCCGGTACATGCAGCCCCGCCCGCACCCGTGGTGCTCGGCGACTTCGACACCACCGTGCCCGTGATCGGCGGCGTCGACTACCTCATCGAAGACGCCGACCAGCCGCTGACGCGCGAGCAGGTGCTGGCGCCCGACATGGCCTCACGTTGGCAGCGTTATGCAGGGCGCCACGTGAACCTGGTGCTGCAACGCCGACCGGTGTGGTTTCGCTTCGAGCTTCAGAACAGGTCGTCGCGCAGCGGCTGGCTGCTGAACCTCAACTCACCGCTGCTCGAAGACGTGTCAATGGAGCAGTCCGACCCGGCCACGGGCGGCTGGCTGCCCACCCAGCGATCCGGCACCGAGGTGCCGGCCGACCAAAAGCTGTTCAAGCACCCCGAGCCGGTGTTCGAGTTGGCGCTGGTCGCGCGCCAGACCACGACGGTGCTGCTGCGTGTGCACACCGAATCGAGCTTTGTCATGCCGATGACGGTGTGGGCGCCCTCGGCCTTCGACGCCCACCGCTTCGACAATGGCGTGGCGATGGGCGTGCTGTTCGGCATCCTCGCGGTGATGCTGCTCTACAACGCGAGCCTGTTCGCGTTCACGCGAGACCGCAGCTACTTCGTCTACAGCCTGTACCTGCTGTCGATCGTGCTCTACGAGTTGTCGGTCACCGGCATGGGGCCGCTGTACCTGTGGCCCGACACGCGCTGGGCATTGAACCTGGGCTATGAACTCTTCGGCTCGCTCAGCTTTCTGCTGGCTACGGTGTTCTTCCGGCAGTTCCTGAACCTGCGCAGCATCGCCCCGACCCACCTGCGGCTCATCAACACCGCGCTCATCTCGTACTGGGTCGCCACCACAGCACTGATCTTCGTCTGGCGCAGCGAGGCGCTTTTCTACACCGCCGGGCTGGCCGGTCTGTTGAGTGGGGCGCTGGCCATCTATTCGTCGGCCGTGCTGATCTTCCTGGGGGTGCGCTCGGCGCGCTACTTCGCGATTGCCTGGCTGGCCATCGTCCTGGGCACCACGGCCTCGCTCTTGGCGGTGTATGGCGCGATCGAAAGCAACTGGCTCAGCGTCAATGGCCAGCACATCGGTTTCGTGATCGAGATGGTGCTGCTGTCGATCGCTCTGGCCGACCGCATCCGCCACGAGCGCGAACAGCGCGAACGGGCACAGCGCGAGTCGTTCGGTCTCTCGCTGGCCGTGCAGCGCGAGCGCGAGGAAAAGATCAAGGCACAAGAAGAAGTCATCGAAATGCAGGGCCGCGCCAGAGAGGAGCTTGAAAAGCGCGTGCTTGACCGCACGGCCCAGGTCGAACGTGCAATGAACGACCTCGAGCTTGCCAACGTCGAGCTGGCCAAGCTCAGCGTGACGGACTCGCTCACCCGCGTGCACAACCGCCGCTACTTCGACGAGGTGCTCAAGCGCGAGCACGAGCGCTCGGCCCGCGCCAGCGTGCCGCTGGCTTTGCTGCTGGCTGACCTCGACCACTTCAAGGTGATCAACGACACTTTTGGCCACCTCGCCGGCGACGAATGCCTGCGCCGCGTGGCCGCGGTGCTGCGCCAGGTGGTGGGCCGTTCGACCGACCTCATCGCCCGTTACGGCGGCGAAGAGTTCGCGCTCGTGCTGCCTGGCACCGGCCCCGAACAGGCCAGCGAAGTGGCCGAGCGCGTGCGAGCGGCGGTGGCTGGCATCGAGCTCATGAGCGGCAACCAGCGCGTGCCGCTGAGCATCAGCATCGGGTTGGCGGCCAAGGTGGCGCACCCGGGTGAGTCGGTGGCCGACTTCATCGGCGAGGCCGATGCGGCGCTTTACCGTGCCAAGAACGCCGGGCGCAACCGGGTAGCGATGGCGGCTTGAGGACGGGCGCGCCGGGTCGCCATTTGGCGGTGCGCCACGCCGTGATGGCGGGCGTCGGGCTCGTCAGCGCTCGCGCAGCGCGTAGGCCTTGGCCTTCAGCAGCGGCTTCAGCAGGTACGACAGCACCGTCTTGCGGCCGGTGAGTACGTCCACCTCGGCGGTCATGCCGGGGATGATCGGCAGCTTCTCGCTGAAATTCGAGCGGGTCGTCTTGACCCGAACCAGGTAGAACGCGTTGCCGCGCTCATCGACCACCGTGTCGGGGCTGATGTTCTCGACCACCGCGTCGAGCCCGCCGTAGATCGAGAAGTCGTAAGCGGTGAACTTCACCATGGCGGGCTGGCCGGGGCGGATGAACGCGATGTCTTTCGGCAGCATGCGTGCTTCGAGCACCAGCACGTCGTCGAGCGGCACGATTTCGACGATGTCCTTGCCCGGTTGCACCACGCCGCCCACCGTGTTGGCCAGCAGCCGCTGCACGCGGCCACGCACCGGTGACGTCACCTGTGACTTGTTGACGCGGTCGGCCAGGGCCACAGCGCCTTCGTTCAGCGCGTTCAGCTTGCCCACCACCTCGGCCAGCTCGCGGCGTGCTTCGTTGCGGAAGGTCAGCTCGGTCTCTTGGCTCTTGCGTTGCGCCTCGCCGATGGCCGCTTGCACGCGCGCGATCTGTGCCGTCGATTGTTCGGAGTCGCCGCGGCTGCGCGAGACCTCGCGTTCCAACCGCAAGATTTCGACCTCGGACACCGCGCCGCTGGCCAGCAGCGGGCGGGTCTTGTTCAGCTCTTGCTGCGCCGAGTCGAGCGCCCGCTCGGCTGCCGCCTTGCGCGAGCGCATCTCGGCCAGCTCTTGCTGGCGTTGCGCCAGCTGCTGGCTGTTGATGGACAGCATCGTGGCCAGCTCGTTGCGCTTGGCCTCGTAAAGCTGCTGCTCGCCGAGCACGATGCGCGCTTCTTCGGGGTCGCCCGTGCTGGTGGGCGGCACGAAGGGCGAGCCGTCCGACAGCGCGGTCAGCCGCGCCTGGCGCGCCCGCAGCGCAAAGCCTTGGGCCGCGCTCTCACGCACGCCGGACGTGGCCCGGGTTTCGTCGATGCGCAGCAGCACCTGGCCGGCCTCGACCACCTGGCCCTCTTGCACATGGATGCTCGCAACCACGCCGCCGTCGAGCGACTGCACGACCTGCAACTGCCGCGACGGGATCACCTTGCCTTCGCCGCGCGTCACTTCGTCGACATGCGCAAGTGCGGCCCACAGCAACAGCAGCGCGACGATCACCACGGCGGCCCGCACGATGGTCTGTGCACGCTGCGTTCGGCTGCGCGACATCACGGCGTCGGCTTCGAGCTCGAAGCTGCGAAAGCCCGTGCGCTGCGGGTCGTCGGGTGAGGGCGGCGGCTCTGACTTGAGCAGCTCGCGGATGCGGCCGAGGGCGGTGCGAAGGCTCATGGTCAGGCTTTCATGCGGCCCGCGCGATGCGCCCGCTCTGCAGCGCTTCCATGATGCGGTCGCGCGGGCCGTCGGCCACGATCTTGCCGCCGTCCACCACGATCACGCGGGTGACCATCGCCAAGAGCGAGGTGCGGTGCGTCACCAGCACCACCGTCTTGTTGTGCGCGAAGTGGCCGATGCTCTGCGTGATCTGCGCTTCGGTCGAGAAGTCCATCGCGCTGGTGGGTTCGTCGAGCAGCAGCATGGGGGCGTTGTGCAGCACCGCGCGTGCGATGCCGATGCCCTGGCGCTGGCCGCCCGAGAGCGACTCGCCGCGCTCGCCGACCGGCATGTCGAAGCCGCGCGGGTGGCGGTTGATGAAATGCGTCATGCCGGCGAGCTCGGCCGCGGCGACCACCGCCGAGTCGTCGGCGTAGGGCAGGCCGAAGGTGATGTTGTCGCGCAGCGTGCCGTAGAAGAGCGTCACGTCTTGCGACACGTAGCCCACGTTGCGGCGCACGTCGGCCGGGTCGAGCTGGCGCAGGTCGATGCCGTCGAGCAGCACCGCGCCCTCGGTCGGCTGGTACAGCCCCATGATGAGCCGCTGGATGGTCGACTTGCCCGAGCCCACGCGGCCGATCAGGGCCACGCGCTCGCCAGCGGTGATCTTGAAGCTCAGGCCTTCGAGCGCCGAGTCTTGCCGGTTGGGGTAGCTGAACTTGACGTTGCGGAACTCGATGTCGCCCTTGAGCTGCGGGCGCTGGACGAAGTTTTCGCCGACCGGCCGCTCGACCGGGTTGGCCATGATCTTGTTGAGCGACTCCATGGCCGTGCGGGCGCCCTGGTACTGCATCAGCAGGCCGACGATCTGCCCGGCCGGGGCCAGCGCGCGGCCGGCCAGCATGCTGGCGGCGATCAATGCGCCCATGGTCAGCTCGCGTTCGGCGATCAGGTAGACGCCGATGATCACGATGGTGACGGTGACGCCCTGGCTCAGCCAGCCCGTGCCGTAGCTCGCCGACGAGGTCAACTGGCGCATGCGCACGTTGATGCGCGCGAGAAAGGCGTTGGCGCGTTCCCACTTGGCCTGCACCACGCTTTCGGCGCCGAGCGACTTGATGGTCTCGATGCCCGTCAGGCTTTCGATCAGCGTCGCGTTGCGCTGCGCCGCCGCCTGGTAGGTGGTTTGCGACAGCGCATGCAAGCGGCTTTGCAGCACCCAGCCCAGCGAAAGAATGGCCACGAAGGCCACCACCACCGGCACCGCGAGCCACGGCGAGATCCACGCCAGCACGACCATGAAGAGCAGCGCGAAGGGCAGGTCGATCAGCGCAGTGACCGTGCCCGAGGCGATGAAGTCGCGCACCTGCTCGAAACCACGCAAGTTCGACGCGAACGAGCCCACCGACTCGGGCCGGGCTTCGAGCCGCATGCCCAGCACCTTTTCCATCAGCGTGGCCGAGATCTGCACGTCGATGCGCGCGCTGGCCTCGTCCACGAAGCGGCTGCGCAAGAGGCGCATGAAGAGGTCGCCGCACATGATGAGCAGCACGCCGATGGCCAGCGTCCACAGCGTTTCGACCGCGTTGTTGGGCACCACGCGGTCGTAGACGTTCATCGAGAACATCGGAAAGGCGATGGCGAACAGGTTGATCAGCAGCGCGGCCCACAGCACGTCGCGGTAGACGAAGCGCTGTTCGAGCACGGCGCTCCAGAACCAGTGCCGCTGCTTGACCTGCCGGACCTCGGGCGTGCGCGCATCGAAGCGGAAATGCGGGCGCACGAAGAGCACGATGCCGGCGAAGCGCGCGTCGAGGTCGGCGCGCTGCAGTTGCACCGAGCCCTGGCCGGTTTCGGGCAGCAGCACGCGGGCACTGCCGTCGTCGGCAAAGCCCAGCAACACGCAGGCGTTGTTGTCTTTCAGGATCAGGATCGCCGGCAGCGCAGCCGCGTCGATGCCGTCGAGCGTCAGCCGCTGCAGCTTGGCCGACATGCCGGCCCGGCCGGCGGCGCGCTGGGCCAGTTCGAGCGTGAGCTTGCCTTTGCCGAACTGGGTGCCGTCTTGGCCGAGCGGCAGGCCGGCCGACAGCGAGGCGCGCGACGCGCTCTGGCCGTGCAGCCGGCAGACCTCGACCAGGCAGTCGAGCAGCGGGTCGGGATGGATCAGGTCTTCGCGGAGGCGAACGGCCGCTGCCGGCGGCAGGGTGGAAGAGGGCGGAACACCGGGATCGCTCATCGTCAGCTGATATCGGCGCAGTGCACGCCGAATTGACCCCGTCGGCGGTCGTCGAAATATCGCACCAGGGTTTCCTTCACGGTGCGAAAGGCCAGTTCGTCCCAGGGGATGTCTTCTTCGCGGAAGAGCTGCGCCTCGATGGTCTCGGGGCCGGGGGCGAAGTCGGTGTCGCGCAGCCGGGCGCGGTAGAAGAGGTGGACCTGCCCGACCTTCACCACGTTGAGCACGGTGTACAGGCCTTCGAGGTCGATGCGGGCGCCGGCCTCTTCTTCGGTCTCGCGGACCGCGCCTTGCTCGGTCGTCTCACCCAGTTCCATGAAGCCGGCGGGCAGCGTCCACAGGCCGAAGCGCGGCTCGATATTGCGGCGGCACAGCAGCACACGGTCGTTCCAGATGGGCAAGGTGCCCACGACGTTGAGCGGGTTTTCGTAGTGCACCGTGCCGCAGCTGAGGCAGGTGGCGCGCTCGCGGTTGTCGTCGGCGGGCACCGCGTACTGAGTGGCCGAGCCACAGGCTTTGCAGTGTCGGATGCTGCGCACTTGAAACATGGCGGGCAGTGTAGGGCAGGGCACGCACGCGCAAGGCCTGGCAAACGCGGATGACTGTTGGGTTGTCGCGGCAATTGCTCGGCCGCATGCCGCTTGCGTGGCATCATCGCCCGAGGCCTGTTCAACCGCATCCGCCCATGAGTCATGTCTTGCCGCTGCCGCCCGTTCCCGTGGTTCCCGTCGCGGGGGGCGCACCGGGCGAGACCTTTCCCGTGCACCGCATCTACTGCGTCGGGCGCAACTACGCCGACCATGCCATCGAGATGGGCGGCACCGGCCGCGAGGCCCCCTTCTTCTTCATGAAGCCCGGCGACGCCGTCGTGCCGGTGGCCGAGGGCCAGACCGGCAAGGTGGGTTTCCCAAGCCTCACCAAAGACCTGCACCACGAGGTCGAACTCGTGGTTGCCATCGGCAAGGGCGGGCGCGACATCCGCGCCGCGCAGGCCATGGACCACGTCTGGGGCTACGCCGTCGGGCTCGACCTGACCCGGCGCGACCTGCAGGCCGCCGCCAAGAAAGAGGGCCGGCCCTGGTGCATCGCCAAGGGCTTCGACCAGTCGGCGCCGGTCAGCCCCATCCGCCCCGCCAACCAGTGCTACCTGAATGCCGCCACGGCCATCACGCTGGGCGTCAACGGCGCCCCCCGCCAGGGCAGCGTGCTGGGCAAGATGATCTGGAGCGTGCCCGAGATCATCGAGCACCTCTCGACCGCCTGGGACTTGCAACCGGGCGACCTGATCTTCACCGGCACCCCCGAGGGCGTGGCGCGCGTGCTCATCGGGGACGTGCTGCGCGCGCGCATCGACGGCGTGGGCACCCTGGCCATCGAGCTGGTCGAACGCGAGCCCTTCGCGGGCTGAGCCGCCACCCCCCGAGCCTTCTGAGGGATTGCATGGAGCTTTACAGCTACTTCCGTTCGTCGGCCTCGTTCCGCGTGCGCATCGCGCTGGCCTTGAAGGGCCTGGCGGCCGACTACCACCCGGTGCACCTGCTCAAGAGCGAGCAGCTCAAGCCGCCGTTCAGCGAGATGTCGGCGGCGCGCCTCGTGCCCGCGCTGAAAGACGGTGACACATGGCTGACGCAGTCGATGGCGATCATCGAATACCTCGACGAGACGCACCCTGAGCCGCCCCTGCTGCCGGGTGACGCGATCGGCCGGGCGCGTGTGCGCTCGCTGGCGCTCGACATCGCCTGCGAGATCCACCCGCTGAACAACCTGCGCGTGCTGCGCTACCTGGTGAACGACTTGAAGGTGTCCGAAGACGACAAGGACCGCTGGTACCGCCACTGGGTCGAAAGCGGGCTCGACACCGTCGAACGTCGCCTGGCGGGCGACCCGAAGACCGGCCGCTTCTGCCATGGCGACGCGCCGACGCTGGCCGACGTGTTTCTCGTGCCGCAGGTCTTCAACGCGCAGCGCATGAACTGCCGGCTCGACCACGTGCCGACCGTGATGCGCGTGTTCGACGCCTGCATGCAGCTCGACGCCTTTCGCGCGACCCAACCTTCGGCCTGTCCCGACGCCACCTGATGAGCCTGCCCGAGAGCTGGTTGAGACCGGACTGGTCGGTGCCCGGCGTGGGGGCCGCGATGAGCACGCGGCAGGGCGGCGTGAGCGCGGCCCCGTGGGACAGCCTCAACCTCGGCACCGCCGTCGGCGACGACCCGCAGGCCGTGGCCGAAAACCGCCGCCGTTTCGCACAAGGCCTGGGGGGCGCCCCTGTGTTCATGCGCCAGGTGCATGGCACACGCGTGCTGCAACTGACCAAAGCCCACGCCGAAGCCGGGGCGCCGGTCGAAGAGGCCGACGCCTGCATCACGACTGAACCGCAGCTGGCGTGCACGGTCCAAGTGGCCGATTGCCTGCCCGTGCTCTTTGCCGTCGCCGATGGTCGTGCGGTCGGCGCGGCACATGCCGGCTGGCGCGGTCTGGCCGGCGGCGTGCTCGAAGCCACGGTGCAAGCGCTGTGCGAGCAAGCCGGCTGCGAGCCACATCAGATCCACGCCTGGCTTGGAGCTTGCATTGGCCCCGATACCTTCGAAACAGGAGAGGACGTGCTCAAAGCCTTCGATGCCGATCCCAAGGCGGATGTCGCTGACGCGCATCCGCACTTTCGGCCCACCGGGCGACCGGGCAAGTGGTGTGCGAACCTGCCCGCGCTGGCCCGTGCAAGGCTCTCGTCAGCGGGCTTGCGCCAAATCAGTGGTGGCGCGTGGTGCACCGTGCAGGATCGCTCACGGTTCTTTTCGTTCCGGCGCGACGGCGTCACCGGCCGCATGGCCGCTGCCGTGTGGCGCGGCGTCTGACGCGCTGGCCGATGGCGCAGAAGCTGCTGCGGAGGCTTCAGCCCATGCCGTCGCTTCGGCTGCACGGCGCGCACGCCGACGCATCGGCGTGCCCAGCAGGTAGAGCAGGATGGACAGCGGCAACACGCCATACAGCACGAACGTCACGACCGCGCCCAGCACGCTGCCCTGGGGGCTCGTGGCCTCGACCAGCGACATCATCAGCACCACATACATCCAGGCAATTGCGACAAGGTACATAGCGAGTTCAGGAGGACAATGCGGCCACTTCAGGGTCGCGTGAAGAGAGTTCGGTTCCCGCATTGCAAACGCAGCAAGAACACATGAAGAACACCCCGCATTTTCCGCATGACCTCGCACACGGTTCGGCTGTGTCGTCCGGTGCCGCCCAGGCCTTTGGCGAAAACGTTGCGCAGGCCCTCAAGGCGGCTGCCGATTTGAGCCTGCCGCTGGCCGACCTGAGCGCCTTGCAGGCCGACTACATGCAGCAAGCCACCGCGCTGTGGAACCGCTGCGCGGCCGCCGCCGGCGAGGCCGGTGCCCAGGCTGCCGCTGCGCCAGGGCCCATTGGCGACAAGCGCTTCGCGTCGCCCGAGTGGCAGCAGAACCCGATGACCGCGTTCGCCGCGCAGCTGTACCTGCTGAACGCCCGCACGCTGACCGAAATGGCCGAGCGCGTGCAAGGCGACGAAAAGACCCGCCAACGCCTGCGCTTCGCCGTACAGCAATGGGTGGCGGCCGCGGCACCGAGCAACTACCTCGCGTTCAACCCTGAAGCCCTCAAGCTCGCGCTCGACACCAAGGGCGAAAGCCTCATGCAGGGTGTGTCGCACATGTGGGAAGACCTGCAGCAGGGCCACATCGCGCAGACGGACGAGCGTGTGTTCGAGGTCGGCAAGAACGTCGCCTGCACCGAGGGCAGCGTGGTGTTCGAGAACCACCTGTTCCAGCTGATCGAATACAAGCCGCGTACGCCCAAGGTCTACGCGCGGCCCTTGTTGATGGTGCCGCCGTGCATCAACAAGTTCTACATCCTCGACCTGCAGCCCAACAACTCGCTGATCAAGTACACGGTCGAGCAGGGCCACCGCGTCTTCGTGATGAGCTGGCGCAATGCCGACGAGAGCATGGCCAAGCTCGGGTGGGACGACTACATCGAAGACGGCGCCATCCGCGCCATCACGGCGGTGCAAGACATCAGCGGCGCCGAGACGATCAACACGCTGGGCTTTTGCATCGGCGGCACCATCCTCGCCTCGGCGCTGTCGGTGCTGAAGGCGCGTGGCGAAAACCCGGCGCAGAGCATGACGCTGCTGACGTCGTTCCTCGACTTCACGCACACCGGCATCCTCGACATCTTCGTGGACGAAGCCTCGGTGCAGCTGCGCGAAATGACGCTCGGCCCTGACAGCCCGGCCGGCGGCGGCGTGCTCAAGGGGCAAGAGCTGGCCTCGACCTTCAGCGCGCTGCGCCCCAACGACCTGGTCTGGAACTACGTCGTCGGCAACTACCTGAAGGGCGCCACGCCGCCGCCTTTCGACCTGCTCTACTGGAACAGCGACAGCACCAACCTGCCCGGGCCCATGTACTGCTGGTACCTGCGCCACACCTACCTCGAGAACAACCTCATCAAGCCGGGCAAGCTGACCGTGTGCGGCCAGCCGCTCGACCTGCGCACGCTGAACCTGCCGACTTACGTGTACGGCTCGCGCGAGGACCACATCGTCCCCTGGGACGCGGCCTACCGCAACACGCAGGCGCTCAAGGGCAGCCGGGGAAAGATCCGCTTCGTGATGGGCGCCTCGGGCCACATCGCCGGCGTCATCAACCCGCCGGCCGCCAACAAGCGCAGCCACTTCATCGCCGACATGCTGCCGTCCACCGCCGACGCTTGGCTTGAACAGGCCGTTGAATATCCGGGCAGCTGGTGGCCCGACTGGGCGGCCTGGCTCGCATCGAACGCCGGCAAGCAGGTGCCGGCGCCCAAGAGCCCGGGCAACGCACGCTACAAGACCATCGAGCCGGCGCCCGGCCGCTATGTGAAGCAGAAGGCCTGAGCGGCTGACCCACGCGCGCCCCGGCCTGCACCGATTCATTCAGAGGGACCTTCCTTCAACCCCGCCCATCAGGAGAGCACACCATGACCACCGACATCGTGATCGTCGCCGCCGCCCGGACTGCCGTTGGCAAGTTCGGTGGCACCCTCGCCAAGACCCCCGCCTCTGAACTGGGGGCGGCCGTGCTCGTCGAACTGCTCAAGCGCGCCAAGCTCACGGGCGACCAGGTCAGCGAAGTCATCCTCGGCCAGGTTCTGACCGCCGGTGTCGGCCAGAACCCGGCGCGTCAGGCCGTCATCAAAGCCGGGCTGCCGCACGGCGTGCCTGCGATGACGATCAACAAGGTCTGCGGCTCGGGCCTGAAGGCGGTGATGCTGGCTGCGCAAGCCATCCGCGACGGCGACAGCGAGATCGTCATCGCCGGCGGCCAAGAGAGCATGAGCATGTCGCCCCACGTGCTGCCCAACTCGCGCGACGGCCAGCGCATGGGCGACTGGAAGATGGTCGACACCATGATCAACGACGGCCTGTGGGACGTCTACAACCAGTACCACATGGGCATCACGGCCGAGAACGTGGCCAAGAAGTACGGCATCACCCGCGAAGAGCAGGACGCGCTGGCCCTGGCCTCGCAGCAGAAGGCCTCGGCCGCGCAAGACGCCGGCAAGTTCGCCGACGAGATCGTGCCCTTCAGCATCGCGCAGAAGAAGGGTGACCCGATCGTCTTCAGCACCGACGAATTCGTGAACCGCAAGACCAACGCCGACGCCCTGGCCGGCCTGCGCCCCGCCTTCGACAAGGCCGGCAGCGTGACCGCCGGCAACGCCTCGGGCATCAACGACGGCGCGGCCGGCGTGGTCGTGATGACCGCCAAGCGCGCCGACCAATTGGGCCTGCAGCCGCTCGCCCGCATCGCCTCGTACGCCAGCGCCGGCCTCGACCCGGCCTACATGGGCTTGGGCCCGGTGCCGGCCTCGCAGCGTGCCCTGCAACGTGCGGGCTGGAAGGCGGCCGACCTCGACCTGCTCGAAATCAACGAAGCCTTCGCCGCGCAAGCGTGCGCCGTGCACAAAGAAATGGGCTGGGACACCAGCAAGGTGAATGTGAACGGCGGTGCCATCGCCATTGGGCACCCCATCGGTGCATCGGGCTGCCGCATCTTGGTGACCTTGCTGCACGAAATGCAAAAGCGCAACAGCAAGCGTGGCATCGCCAGCTTGTGCATCGGCGGCGGCATGGGCGTGGCCTTGACCGTCGAACGCTGAACCCGTCGCGCTGATTTGGGCGCGCGTGAGGGGCAACCCGCTTGACGCGAGCCCGGGGCGGCGCAACGCTACCTCGCCCTCAGAAACAAACAGGAGAACAACATGACCCAAAAGATTGCCTACGTCACCGGAGGCATGGGAGGCATCGGCACGTCGATGTGCCAGCGTCTGCACAAAGACGGCTTCAAGGTGATCGCCGGTTGCGGCCCAAGCCGCGACTTCGACAAATGGCTCAACGAACAGAAGGCGCTGGGCTACACCTTCTACGCCTCGGTGGGTAACGTGGGCGACTGGGATTCGACCGTCGCCGCCTTCCAGAAGGTGAAGGCCGAGCACGGCCCGATCGACGTGCTGGTCAACAACGCCGGCATCACGCGCGACGGGATGTTCCGCAAGATGAGCCGTGCCGACTGGGACGCCGTCATCGAAACCAACCTGACCAGCCTGTTCAATGTGACCAAGCAGGTCATCGACGACATGCTCGACAAGGGTTGGGGCCGCATCATCAACATCAGTTCGGTCAACGGTGAGAAGGGCCAGTTCGGTCAGACCAACTACTCGGCGGCCAAGGCCGGCATGCACGGCTTCACGATGGCCCTGGCGCAAGAGGTCGCAGGCAAGGGCGTCACGGTCAACACCGTGAGCCCGGGCTACATCGCCACCGACATGGTCAAGGCCATTCGCCAGGACGTGCTCGACAAGATCGTCGCCGGCATTCCCGTCAAGCGGCTGGGCACGCCGGAAGACATCGCCTCGATCGTGGCCTGGGTCGCGTCCGACGAGTCGGGTTTTGCGACCGGTGCCGACTTCTCGGTCAACGGTGGCTTGCACATGGGCTGACGCGCAACGCGCTTCGGTTCACAAAAAAAGCCCGGCTGTGCCGGGCTTTTTTGCTTGTGGATGGCCTCGCCGTTCTCAGGGGCTCACCGCTCCACGGCGGCGCGTTGGGTCGCGATGCGCGGCAGGCGCAGCTCGAAGCGCGTCGCGGCGTCGTCCGAGGCCACCTCGACGCGACCGCCGTGCGCTTCGGCGATCTCTCGCACGACATACAGGCCCAGGCCCAGGTTGGCGCCGGTGGCCTGGGGGTCGGCGATCGAGTCCTGGTGGGTGGCGCGGACCAGCGGGTCGAAGAGCGTGGCGACCGCCGCTTGCGGAATGCGTGTGCCACTGTTTTCGACGGCCAGGATCACTTCGTCGGCCTGTGTGCCGTCCACAACGATGCGAATCGGCGTGTTCGGAGAACCGTACTTCATCGCATTGAAGACGAGGTTCGAGAACGCCTGGTGCAGGCGGCTGGCATCCCATTCGCCATGCATGTCGCCGCGGATTTCAAGCTCGAAAGCGCGGCCGCCGCCTGCCGTGTCGATCTCTTCCAGGGTCTCGTGCACGAACTGGTCGAGCTGCAGGCCTGCGGGGTCGATCTGGAGGCCGGACCCGAGGCGGTGCCGGGTGTACTCGACCAGATCGTCCAGCAGCGCCTTCATCTGCGTGACGCTGCGCAGGATGACCACCGCATTCTTGGAGTCATTCGGCCGCAGGCGCTTGTCGAGGTGCGCACAACTGGCAATCGCGCTGAGGGGACCTCGCAGGTCGTGGCCCAGGATGCCGAGGAAGAGGTGGTGAGACTTGTCCACCTCGGCCACGAAGACCTGCAGCGACTCTGCGATGGCCTGGTCCACCGCTTCGTTGAAACGGGTGACGTCTTCCAGGTCTTGCACCTGCGATCCGATCGAGTCGGCGGTCCACAGGCGAAGCACGGTGGCACGCAGTGCGCGGTACTCGGCGACCATCTGCTCGACCTGAAAGCCTTGTTGGGCGCGTTGGCGAGCATGGCTGCGCGAGGGCACTTCCGGAGATACAGACGCGGAGGCGCTGTTGCCTTCGGATTTGGCTTGCTGCTCGGCGTCCCCCTGCGGGGTGCGCATGTCGGCGGCGATTTCTTCGAGGATCTGCTTGCCATGGTCGAGCAACGCGGTCTCGTCCATGTTCGCCGCGGCAGGCACCTGGTCGCGCGCGAACGCGACCCAGCTCATCAGGATCGCGTCGAGGTTGTTGCTGATGAACTTGGACAGGCGCATGGCCGCATTCTGCGCCCCACCGACGCGCGGCCGGGTGTGCCATGCCGCCGGGCCGCCCCGGCGGATGACACCGAGGCCGCCTCAGGGTGCGATCACCGATAGCCGGCGCGGTCCATCAGGCGCTGGGCTGCGGCGCTGTTTTTCAGCAGCGAGGCCACCGGCACGTTGTCGGCCTTGAAGGGGCCGAGCTGGTCGAGGGCGGGGTTGCTGATCTTCACGCCCTTGGCGGTGGGCCACTCGTTGTTGCCGTTGGCGAAGTAGGCCTGGGCCTCGTCGCCGGCGAGGTATTCGAGAAACTTCACCGCGTTGTCGCGGTTCTTGGCCGACTTGGCGAGCGCGCCGCCCGAGATGTTGATGTGCGTGCCGCGGTTGGCTTGGTTCGGCCACACCACGCCGATCTTGGCGACCACGTCTTTGTCTTCGGCCTTGTCGGACCGCATCATGCGGGCGAGGTAGTACGAGTTGGTGACCGCTACGCCGCATTCGCCGCTGGCCACGCCCTTGATCTGGTCGGTGTCGCCGCCGCGCGGGGTGCGGGCGAAGTTGGCCACGACGCCTTTGGCCCACTCTTCGGTCTTGGCTTCGCCCAGGTGCTCGATCAGCGAGGCGGCCAGCGACAGCTGGTACGGGTGCGAGCCCGAGCGGGTGCAGACCTTGCCCTTGTTCTTGGGGTCGGCGAGTTCTTCGTAGGTGTCCACGTCGGCGGCGTTCACGCTGGCCTTGTTGTAGACGATGACGCGGGCGCGGGTCGAGAAGGCGAACCACGAACCATCGGGCGCGCGCAGGTGGGCCGGGATGCGCTCGTTCAGCAGCTTCGAGTCGAGTGGCTGGAACAGGCCGGCCGCCTGCGCCTTGGCCAGGCGTGCGGCATCGACCAGCAGCACCACGTCGGCCGGGCTGTTGGCGCCTTCGTTGGTCAGGCGTTCGAGCAGGGCTTCGTCACCGGCCTCGATGCGGTTGATCTTGATGCCGGTGGTCTTCGTGAAGTTGTTGTAGAGCGCTTCGTCGGTCTGGTAGTGGCGCGCCGAGTAGAGGTTGAGCACCTTGTCTTGCGCGGCGGCGGGCACGGTGAATGCGGCCGAGGCGAGCAGGGCGGCCAGCGAGGCGAGGCGGAAGCGGGATGTCATCGGGTGGGTCTCCAAAAGGTGGGCCTGAAGCGGCCGCAAGGGCCTGGGCGGATGGGAAGGAAGCTGCGCGTCTCGGGGCTCGGTGAACCGAGCTAAGCCGACGTCACGGGAAAGGTCACGACGTGGTCGAGTTCGAGGCGCACACCGATGCGCTCGCCGACCGCGTGGTTGTGGTGGCTGGGCACGAGCGAGAGCACGTCTTCGCCCGAATCCAGCCGCAGGGTGTACAGGAACTCGGCGCCGCGAAAGAGCTTGCGCACGACCGTGGCGCGTGCGGGCGCGGCGTCGTCGTGCAGCACGTCGTCGGGGCGCAGCAGCACGTCGAGCGCCTGGCCCTCGGGCAGGTCGGCGTGGTCGTCGGTGGGCGCTTCGCCGAGGGCGAACTCGACCCGGCGGCCCGGCGCCCCATGGCGCAGCACGCCGCGCACGAACACGCCCGCGCCGACGAAATCGGCGGTGAAGCGGCTCGCGGGCCGGTGGTACAGGTTGTAGGGCCGGTCCCACTGGTCGATGCGGCCGTTGTAGATGACGCCGATCTCATCGGCCATCGCGAAGGCCTCGTGCTGGTCGTGGGTGACGAGCACGGCGCCGGTGCCGTTGGCCTTCAAGATTTCGCGCACCTCGGCCGAGAGGCGTTCGCGCAGCTCGACGTCGAGGTTCGAGAAGGGTTCGTCCATCAGCACCAGCGCGGGCCGGGGCGCGAGCGCGCGGGCCAGCGCCACGCGCTGCTGCTGTCCGCCCGACAGCTCGTGCGGGTAGCGCGAGGCGTGGCGCGACAGGCCGACGAGGTCGAGCATTTCGGTGACGCGGGCGCGGCGTTCGGCCGGGGCCCACTTGCTCAGGCCGAAGGCCACGTTGTCGGCGAGGCTGAGGTGAGGGAAGAGCGCGTAGTCCTGAAACACCACGCCGATGCCGCGGGATTCGGGCGGCTGGGTGCGCCCCGGGCGGCTGACCTCGCGGCCGGCCACCGAGATCGTGCCGCCCGCCAGCGGCAGAAAGCCGGCAATGGCGCGCAGCACCGTGGTCTTGCCGCAGCCCGAGGGGCCCAGCAGGCAGGCGATGGTGTTGGGTGGCAGCGCGAACGACACGTCTTGCACCGCCGGGGCGTGGCGGCCGTAGGCCACGCTGAGCCGATCGACCTGCAGCAACGGCGGCGGCGCTTCGGCGGGCGCTCGCGGGGCACCGCCGAGGGCGTTGGAGGCTTCGTGATGCGTGGTCAGATCAAACATGCAGCAAACACCGCGGGCCGGGGCGTGTGGCGGGCTCGGGTGCGAAATGAGAATGCCTACAATTTACACCGATGCCCCCGACCCTTTTCTTGTGCCAGCGCAGTGAGCGGCTTCGCCGCCCGGCGCAGCGCGGTGCGACCCAGCCGCTGACGCTCGCGGCGCTCGGCATCGCCCTGCTGCTGACGCTGCCGGTGCTGGGCGTGGCGAGCCACCTCGGCTCGTCGGCCACCTGGGCCGTGTGGCGCCACCTGGCCGAGACGGTGCTCGGCGAAGCGGTGGTCACCAGCCTGGCCCTGGGCGCGCTGGTCACGCTGGGCACCATGCTGGTCGGCACCGGCGCGGCCTGGCTGGTCACGCAGTACGACTTTGCGGGCCGGCGCGTCTTGACCTGGTTGCTGATGCTGCCGCTGGCCATGCCGGCCTACGTGGCGGCCTACGCCTACACCGACTTTCTTCAGTTCAGCGGCCCGGTGCAGACGCTGCTGCGCGAGGCCTTCGGCCTGCAGCCGCGCGGTTATTGGTTTCCTGAGATCCGCTCGATCCCGGGTGCGGCGGCGCTGTTCACGGCGGTGCTGTACCCGTATGTCTACATCCTCGCGCGGCCGGCGTTCATCGAGCGTGGCCCGCATTTGGTGGACGCCGCCCGCGCGCTGGGCTGCGCGCCGCGCGCGGTGTTCTGGCGTGTGGCGCTGCCGCTGGCGCGCCCGGCCATGATCGCCGGCGGCATGTTGGCGCTGATGGAAACGCTGTCCGACTACGGCGCGGTGGCCTACTTCGGCCTGCCGACCTTCACGCAAAGCCTCTACAACGCCTGGTTCAACCTGGGCGACCGCGCGGCGGCGGCGCAGCTGGCGGCGGTGCTGCTGGTGGTGGTGGCGATGGTGGTGACGGTCGAGCGGCGTTCGCGCGGCGCGCGCCGCTTCACCACGACCGCCGGCCGTGGCCAGGCCGAGCGGCAGACGCTGCACGGCCTGCGCGCGCTGCGGGCCATCGTGCTGTGCAGCCTGCCGGTGCTGGCGGGCTTCGTGCTGCCGGCGTGGTTGCTGATCCGCCTGCACCTGGGGCTGGACGAGACGCCGCGCTGGTCGGCGTTTGCCGAGTGGCTGAGCAACAGCGTGCTGGCCGGCGGCGTGACGGCGGCGCTGGCCGTGCTGCTGGCGCTGCTGGTGGGCTACGCCGGGCGCCTGTCGGCCAAGCCGCTGGTGCGTGCGGCCGGGGGCATGGTCGGCCTGGGCTACGCGCTGCCAGGCTCGGTGATTGCCATCGGCGTGCTGGTGCCGCTGGCGCGCCTCGACAACGGGCTCGACGCCTGGCTGCGCGCCAGCTTCGGCATCAGCAGCGGCCTCTTGCTCACCGGCAGCCTGGTCGCGCTGATCTATGCCTACCTCGTGCGCTACCTCGCGGTGGCGTACCACGGCATCGACGCCGGGCTCGCGCGCATCACGCCGAGCATGGACCTCTCGGCCCGCTCGCTCGGCGCTACGCCGGGTGAAACGCTGGTGCGCGTGCACGCGCCGCTGCTGTCGCGCAGCGTGCTGGCGGCCGCCGTTCTGGTGTTCGTGGACACGGTGAAAGAACTGCCTGCGACCCTGGTGCTGCGGCCCTTCAACTTCGACACCCTCGCAGTCGTCACCCACCACTTCGCCAAGGACGAACGCCTCGCCGAAGCCGCGCTGCCGGCGCTGGCCATCGTGCTGGTGGGGCTGCTGCCGGCGCTGCTGCTGTCACGCACCACCTTGCTGGGCGACCGGCGCGGCGCGGCGGCGGCCGAGCCGGCGTCCGCTGCCTGAGCGGCGCCTCAAGCGCAGCACGCAGCGGCGGCATCGTGCTCTTTCACGGCCACGACTTGCGGCGGGCGCGCCCGGGGGCGCAGGCTGCACACGCCGGTCTGCGGCAGATTCAGTTCGACGCGGTCGGCGGCGGCGACGTCACCGGCGATGGCCGCCACCACCGAGCGCGCCTGCTCGAAGCCGGTCGCCATCAGGAAGGTTGGCGCGCGGCCGTAGCTCTTGACGCCCACCGTGTAGAAGCCGGGCTCGGGGTGCGACAGCTCGCGGTGGCCGTGCGGGCGCACGGTGCCGCAGCTGTGCAGGTTGGGGTCGATCAGCGGGCCGAGCGCTTCGGTCGATTCGAGCCAGGGATCGAGCTTGAGGCGCAGCTCATGCGCGAGCGAGAGGTCGGGCCGCTGGCCGGTGGCGCAGACGATCTCGTCGATGCCGCGCACCGTGACGGGCTCGCCCTGGGCGTCGAGCCCTTCGATGGCGAGGGCGCCGTCTTGGCCGCGGATGGCCGTGATGCGCAGCCCGGCGTGGTGCGTCAGCGCGCCGCTTTCCTGCAGGGCGCGCAGCTCGCTGCCGAGGCGGCCGCGTGCGGGCAGCGCGTCGGCGCCGCCACCGCCGAAGGCCCGGGCCGGCGCGGTGCCGCGCACCGACCAGTCGAGCCGCGTGCCGGGCTCGGTGCGGGCCAGTTCGGCCAGCGCGAGCAGGGCGTTCGCCGCCGAGTGCCCGGCACCGACCACCAGGGTGCGGCGCCCGGCGTAGCGGCTGCGCTGTGCGCCCAGCACATCGGGAATGCCATAGAAGATGCGCCCGGCGTGCTCGCGCTCGCCCTCGGCCTGCAGGCCGTTCGCGCCGACGGGGTTGGGCGTGGCCCAGGTGCCCGAGGCGTCGATGACCGCGCGGGCGCGCCATGTCACGGGGCGGCCGTCTTGCAGCGCGCGGATCACGAAGGGCGCGTGCTCGCGGCCGGCGGTCTTGACCTTGTCGAAGCCTTCGCGGCTGATGGCGGTGACGCGGGTGTTGAGCTTGAGCACAGCCGCCACCTGCGGCAGCGCGGCGAAGGGCTCCATCACCTGTTCGACCACCTCGCGCGACAGCGGCAGCTCGTCGGCGGTGGGCGCGCGCCAGCCGTGGCGCGAGAGCAGGGCGGCGACGGCTGAATCGACGTTGAAGCGCCAGGGCGAGAACAACCGCACATGGCCGTGCGCGCGCAGGTGCGAGCCGACGCTCGGCCCGGCTTCGAGCAGCAGCGCCGGAATGCCGCGTTCGATGAGCCGGGCGACGGCGGCCAGGCCGACGGGGCCGGCGCCGATCACGGCGACAGGCAAGGCTTGGGCTGCGGCGGATGGGGCGGGCTGCGTGGGCATGGTCAGGTCCTTTCAATCGATGAGGCGGAGTGGGGGGCAGGGCCGCAGGGAGCCTGGGGCTGGTGCGGTGCCTGAACTCTATTCGATATTTCCATGAGTATGGAAATATAAATTCCACCGACCCCATGGAGGGCCGGGGCGCGGTGGGCGCACCACCCGGCGGCGCTCAGTAATAGGTGACCGTGACGGTGATCGTGTCGACGTAGCTGCCCGGCCGGGCGCTGGTCTGCCGCGCCGGGATGCGGCCCGCGTCTGTGTAGAGGTTGTAGGACAGCGTGTGTACACCGCTGACCAGCCGACGCCCCGCGTAGCTCGACCCGCCGCCGGTGCTCAGGTCGATGCGGTAGGGAATCAGCAGGCCCGCGACACCGCCGCAGCCAGGCGGGTGGCCGATACGCGCAGCGCCAAGGCGCGGGCGTCGGCCTCCTGGAGTGCCGCCCACTGGGCCGCGCGCAGGCGCTCGGTCTCGTCGCGCACGGCCTTGTTGAGGGCCTGGCCCTCGGCGTAGGCGGCCATGTCGGTGGCCACGGTGGCGCCACGGCGCTGGCGTTCTTCCCAGAGTTGGTCGAAATGCTGCAGACGGCGCGCGATGAGGTCGTCGAGCACGTGCGTGCCGAAGGCGGCGCGGGGCGAGGCCGCGAAGGCATGGTCCATCTCGCGACGCACCTCGGCCAGCTCGCGCCGCGCGGCGCGGTGCGATTCGAGGTAGCGCTCGTCGCCGGTGAGCATGAAGCCGCGCTGGCCCGCGCTCAGCTCGGCCAGCAGCGTGCGCGAGCGGTCGAGCATCAACAGCAGGCGCAGCGAATGTTGCCGGGCCGATTCGACGGCTGCGGTGCTGGCCACCTGGCGGTGGCTGGTCCACGCCACTGCCAGCAGGGCCAGAAAGCCGCTGAACAGCAGGGCGAGGGCGATGGGCGTGTACCGGATGCGTGGCACGGGCGGGTCGTTGGCTTCTTGCGCCCACCTGCTCGCGAGCCATTCGAAGGCCGGGGCGCGGTGCGCATCGTGGAGTGCAGCGTTGCGCGTCGCAATACAAAGCTCTTACAGGCGTGGCGCGCAGGGTCTTGGGTGGACAAACGGTTGGGCTTGCGCCAGCGCAACCGGGCCAGGGCGGCGCGGGCAGAACATCCCGGGCAGTCCCATGGGTGTGAAGAGGCCCGAAACGCCATGCCGAAGAACGTGCTCATCCTGCAAGGCCACCCCGACGTGGCCGAACGCCATCTCTGCCATGCCCTCGCCGAGGCCTACGCACGTGGGGCGGCCGAGGGCGGGCACACGGTGCGCAGCGTCGATGTCGGCCAGCTCGACGTGCCGCTCTTGCGCAGCAAGCGTGCCTGGGAGCACGACCCCTTGCCGCCGCAGCTGAAACCCGCGCAGGAGGCCATCGCCTGGGCCGACCACCTGGTGTTGTTCTTTCCGCTGTGGCTGGGCGGCATGCCGGCACTGATGAAGGGCTTTCTCGAACAGGTGGCGCGGCCCGGCTTCGCGTTCGCCTACGGCGAGGGCCTGCCGAAAAAGCTGCTCACCGGCCGCTCGGCCCGGGTGGTGGTCACGATGGGCATGCCGGCACTGGTGTACCGCTGGTACTTCCGTGCGCACAGCCTGAAGGCGCTGGAGCGAAACATCCTCGGCTTCGTCGGCATCGCGCCGATCCACGAAACGCTGGTGGGCATGGTCGAAGGGCTCGACGAGGCGGCGCGCCGGCAGTGGCTGGACAAGCTGGCCGCGCTGGGTCGTCGGGGCGCCTGAGCCGCCGCCTGCGCCAGTTGACCAAGATCAAGGTGGTCGAGCACCTCTCCCTGGAAGATCGACCCCGTCGCCCCGACCGGGGGCTGGTCCGCACATGAAAGGCACGCCATGAAGATTCTTCTTGCCGTCGATGGCAGCGCGTACACCAAGCGCATGCTGGCCTACCTGGCCGCTCACGACGAGTTGCTGGGTGCCAAGCACGAGTTCACCGTGCTGACCGTGGTGCCGAGCATTCCGCCGTATGCGGCCGAGTACCTCGACAAGGTCATGCTCGACCAGTACCACCAGGACGAAGCCAACCGAGTGTTCGACCCGGTGAAAGCCTTCGTCGCGCAGCAAGGCTGGAACGCGAAGTTCGTGTCGGCCTCGGGCTACGCCCCCGACGTGATCGCGCAGCACGCCCAGTCGGGCGGCCACGACCTGCTGGTGCTGGGCTCGCACGGCCACGGGTCCTTGCTGAACGTGGTGATGGGCTCGGTGGCCACGCGCGTGATCGCGACGTGCAAGACCCCGGTGCTCTTGATCCGCTGAACTCACAGGCGCTGCGATGCACGACCAAGAACTGTCCGCCGCGGTGGGGGGTGACACCACCTCTTCGGGCCCGGCCCCGACCCCCGTGACGCGCGAAGAGCGCGAGCGCGAGGCCTGGTTGCCGGCGGTGCAGGCGTCGTTCGCGCCGGCATTGCCGCCGCCGGTGGCCGTGCGCGCCTTGCTTGCGCTGGCCCAGCCGGTGGTGGTGCCGCGCGGGGTGCAGTTCATCTCGCGCGTGCACCCCGCCGAGCATCACTGGCTGCTCTTGACCGGCCACGTCGCCATGGGCCTGGCCGAAGGCGGCCGCATCCGCCAGCAAACGCGTGAGGTGGCCTCAGGTCAGTGGATCGACAACGCCAGCGCGCTGGTCGGTGCCGACGCGTGCTACCTCGAAGACGCGGTCGCCGAACGCGATTCGCTGGTGCTGTCGTTCCCGCACCGCGAGGTGGTGCGCTGTGGCATGCGTCACCCGGTGCTGCTGCTCGGCCTGGCGTCGACCATGGTCGGCCGCGTGCGCCACATGCTGGCCGCCGAGCTGAGCCTGATGCGCCAGAGCACCGAATCTCGCCTGGCCGCCTGGCTGCTGCAAAACGCCGAAGCCGCGCCCGAGGGCGCGAGCTGTGCCACCCGCGTGGTGATGCGTCAGCGCAAGCGCGCCATCGCCTCGCAGTTGGGCGCCACACCCGAGACGCTGTCGCGCGTGCTCAAGCAACTGGCCGTGCGCGGCGCGGCGAGGGTGCAGGGCTACGTGATCGAACTGACCGATCTGAACGCGTTGCGCGAACTGGCAGAACAGGGCCGTTGACGGCCATGAAGGCCCCATGAACACCCTGGCCCTCACGGCCGGTGCCGTGCCCGCCGCGCTCCCCGCGTGGGACGACGCCGAAGAGCTGCAACGCTTCACGCGCTGGTCGCAAACGCCCGAGGGCGCGCGCAGCGCCGAGTCGGTGTTCGCCATCGACGGCATGTACTGCGCCGCCTGCTCGGTCAACATCGAACAGGCCCTCGAACGCGTGCCCGGCGTGCTGTCGGCCGACGTGAACCCTGGCACCCGCCGCGCCCGCGTGCGCTGGGACCCGTCACGCACGCAAGCCTCGAAGCTCGCCGAAGCGGTCGAGCGAGCGGGCTACCGCGCCTACCCGGCCACCTCGCTGCATGCCGAGGCGACGCGCCAGCGCGAGCAGCGCCTGATGCTGTGGCGCCTGTTCGTTGCTGGCTTTTGCATGATGCAAGTGATGATGTACGCGGTGCCCGCGTACTACGCGACACCCGGCGACATGAGCGCCGACATCGCCCGCCTGCTGCAATGGGCGAGCTGGCTGCTGAGCATCCCGGTGCTGGTGTTTTCGGCCGGGCCTTTCTTGCGCGGCGCCTGGGCCGACCTGCGCGCACGCCGCATCGGCATGGACGTGCCGGTGTCGCTGGGCATCGTCGTCACCTTCGTGGCCAGCACCGGCGCGGCCTTCAGCCCCGGTGGCATCTTCGGCCACGAGGCCTACTTCGACTCGCTGACGATGTTCGTCTTCTTCCTGCTGGGCGGGCGCTACCTCGAAATGCGCGCACGCAACGCCACGCTGGGAGCGCTCGACGAGCTGATGCTGCGCCTGCCCGAAACCGTTGAACGCCTCACGGCCGATGGCGGCAGCGAACCGGTGCACGTCGCGCGCCTCGCGCCGGGCGACCGCGTGCGCGTGCGGCCCGGCCAAGCCATGCCGGCCGACGGCGTGCTCGACGAAGGCATGACGCAGGTGGACGAAGCCCTGCTCACCGGCGAGTCGCGCCCGCTGTCGCGCGCCGTGGGCCAGGCGGTGATGGCCGGCAGCTTCAACCTCGGGGCGCCGGTGGTGCTGCGCGTCGTGCGCGCGGGCCAGGACACCCGCTACGCGCAGATCGTGGCGCTGATGGAGCGTGCCGCCACCGACCGGCCCGAGGCCGTGCGCCAGGCCGACCGCATCGCCGGACCCTTTTTGTGGGTCGTGCTGCTGCTGGCGCTGGGTGCGGCGGTGGCCTGGGCCTTCATCGACCCCTCGCGCAGCGTGTGGGTGGCGGTGTCGGTGCTGATCGTCACCTGCCCGTGTGCGCTGTCGCTGGCCACGCCCTCGGCCTTGCTGACCGCCGCCGGCACGCTGGCGCGGTCGGGCGTGCTGGTGCAGCGGTTGTCGGCGCTCGAAGCGCTGGCGCATGCCGACCTCTTTGTGTTCGACAAGACCGGCACGCTGACCGAAGACCGGTTGGTGCTCGCCGAGGTGAGCACCGAGCCGGGCTGGACCGATGGCCAGGCCTTGATGCACGCCAGCGCGCTGGCCGCAGCCTCGCTGCACCCGGTGTCGCGCGCGCTGGTCGAAGCCGCGCCGCAATCGCCGGTCGTGCTGCGCGACGTGCGCGAGTTGTCGGGGCAGGGCGTCGAAGGCCGCAGCGCAGATGGCCGTTTCTGGCGGCTCGGCTCGTGGCGCTTCGCCCACCCGCACCTGCCCGCGGTGCCGAGCGCGCGCGCCTCGGCCTGCCTGTCGGTGGATGGCCGGCCGGTCGCCCATTTCGAATTCGAAGAGCGCCTGCGCGACGACGCCCGCGACGCGGTGCGCAGGCTGCGCGCCGGCGGCGCCCGCGCGATGCTGTTGTCGGGCGACCAGTGGGCCTCGGCCGAGCGCGTGGCCCACAGCGTGGGCCTCGCCGAAGTGCATGCCGGCGTGTCGCCGGAAGACAAGCTGCGCGTGGTGGGCGACTTGCAGGCCTCGGGCCGCCGCGTGGTGATGGTCGGCGACGGAGTCAACGACGGCCCGGTGCTGGCGCGCGCCGACGTGTCCGTGGCCATGGGGCAGGGCGCACCGCTGGCCCGCGCGCAGGCCGACTTCACGCTGATGAGCGGCCGCCTGGGCGACCTGGTGCGCGCTCGGCGCCTGTCGATCAAGGTGCTGCGGGTGATCCGCGAAAACCTGGCCTGGGCCGCCATCTACAACGCGGTGAGCGTGCCGCTCGCGCTGCTGGGCTACATGCCGCCATGGCTCGCAGGCCTCGGCATGGCGCTCAGCTCGCTGCTGGTGGTGATGAACGCGCAGCGCCTGCGCCGATGGGCCTGAGCGCCGCCGCGCGCCAGCCCTGCGGGCCTTCATGCGAACGCTGCCAGCAAGCGCCTCTCGATTGACCCGACCCACGGAGCGCATCCGCCATGGACATCCTCTTTCTTCTCGTTCCGCTGTCCGTCGTGGCCGTGATGGCCATCCTCGCGCTGTTCGCGTGGGCGCTGTACCGCGGCCAGTTCGACAACGTCGAGCGCGAGGGCGAACGCATCTTGTGGGACGAGGGCACGCCGCCCGCTCCCGCACAGCCCAAAGCTTGATCGCCATCAAGAGCAAAAACCCCTCGGCCCGAAACAATTCGAGCGAAGAGTCAAGGAGCCCTTTCCCATGAGTGCCATGAGTGCGACAACCCCCCAAACCGCTGCACCAGCGGTGAAATACGACGACACCGCCGTGCGCCAGTTCACCATCATGTCGGTGGTCTGGGGCATCGTCGGCATGACCGTCGGCGTGTTCATCGCCGCGCAGCTGGCGTGGCCTGAGCTGAACTTCGGCATCCCGTGGCTGAGCTATGGCCGGCTGCGCCCGCTGCACACCAACGCGGTGATCTTCGCCTTCGGTGGCTGCGCGCTCTTTGCGACCAGCTACTACGTGGTGCAGCGCACCTGCCAGGTCAAGATCTTCGCGCCCTGGCTCGCCGCCTTCACTTTCTGGGGCTGGCAGGCGGTGATCGTCGCGGCGGCCGTCTCGCTGCCGCTGGGCTTCACGAGCGGCAAGGAATACGCCGAACTCGAGTGGCCCATCGACGTGCTGATCACGCTGGTCTGGGTGTCTTACGCGATCGTTTTCTTCGGCACCATCGCCATGCGCAAGGTGCGCCACATCTACGTGGCGAACTGGTTCTTCGGTGGATTCATCCTGGCCGTGGCCTTGCTGCACCTGGTCAACAGCGCGGCCATCCCGGTGAGCTTCATGAAGAGCTACAGCGCCTATGCCGGCGTGCAAGACGCGATGGTGCAGTGGTGGTACGGCCACAACGCGGTGGGCTTCTTCCTGACCGCGGGCTTCCTGGGGATGATGTATTACTTCATCCCGAAGCAGGCCGAGCGGCCGGTGTACAGCTACCGCTTGAGCATCGTGCACTTCTGGGCGCTGATCTTCACGTACATGTGGGCGGGCCCGCACCACTTGCACTTCACCGCGCTGCCTGACTGGGCGCAATCGGTGGGCATGCTGTTCTCGCTGATCCTGCTGGCGCCCAGCTGGGGCGGCATGATCAACGGGATCATGACCCTGTCGGGTGCGTGGCACAAACTGCGTGAAGACCCGATCCTGAAGTTCCTGATCGTGGCGCTGTCGTTCTACGGCATGTCCACCTTCGAGGGTCCGATGATGTCGATCAAGACGGTGAATGCACTCTCGCACTACACCGACTGGACCATCGGCCACGTGCATTCGGGCGCGCTCGGCTGGGTCGGCCTGATCTCGATGGGCTCCCTGTACTACCTGATCCCGCGCATGTTCGGGCAGAAGCAGATGTTCAGCGTCAAGGCCATCGAGCTGCACTTCTGGGTCGCCACCATCGGCATCGTGCTGTACATCGCCGCGATGTGGATCGCCGGCGTGATGCAGGGAATGATGTGGCGTGCGATCAATGCCGACGGCACGCTGACCTACAGCTTCGTCGAGAGCGTGAAGGCCACCTACCCGTACTACGTGGTGCGCGTGCTGGGCGGCGTGCTGTACCTGGCCGGCATGTTCATCATGGCCTGGAACACCTGGATGACCGCTCGCGGCCCGCGCACGGCCACCGCGCCCGCCCAGCTGGCCGCCGCCTGAACGACCCCGACTTCAACAAACGACGCAATAAGGAAGTCCCATGGCTGCGCATGACCAAAAGATCGACACTTTCTCGCACGAGAAGATCGAAACCAACAGCTTCTTGATGATCGTGCTGATCGTGCTGGTGGTTTCCATCGGCGGGCTGGTCGAGATCGTGCCGCTCTTCTTCCAGAAGAGCACCACCGAAGCGGTGACCGGCCTCAAGCCCTACACCCCCCTGCAACTCGTCGGCCGCGACATCTACATCCGCGAGGGTTGCTACAACTGCCATTCGCAGATGATCCGGCCCTTCCGCGCCGAGACCATGCGCTACGGCCACTACTCGGTGGCGGGCGAGTTTGTCTATGACCACCCCTTCCAGTGGGGCAGCAAGCGCACCGGCCCCGACCTGCACCGCGTGGGTGGGCGCTACAGCGACGAGTGGCACCGCCTGCACCTGAACAACCCGCGCGACGTGGTGCCCGAGTCGAACATGCCGGCCTACCCGTGGCTGGAGAAGACCGCCGTCAACCCGGCCGACCCGGCGCCGCGCATGAAGGCGCTGCGCGTGGTGGGCGTGCCCTACACCGACGACGAGATCGCCAAGGCGGCCGAGGCCGTGAAGAGCAAGACCGAAATGGACGCGCTGATCGCCTACCTGCAGGTGCTCGGCACGGCCGTGAAGTAAGGAGCGAAGCGCCATGAACCTCGACCCCCTGCTGGACGTGAACACCCTTCGCGCCATCGTGACCGTCGTGTCGCTGGGCATCTTCGTGGGCATCTGGGCCTGGGCCTGGTCCCGCAAGAACCGGGCGCGCTTCGAAGACGCAGCCGGCCTTCCTTTCGATTCGGAGTGAGAGACACGCCATGAGCGATTTCGTCAACAGTGGCTGGTCCACCTACATCGCCGTTGCCACCATCGTCAGCATCGTCGCGTGCCTGCTGCTGCTCATCGTGGCCAGCAAGCGCAAGGTCATGTCGAACGACAACACCACGGGCCACGTCTGGGACGAGGACCTGCGCGAGCTGAACAACCCGCTGCCCATGTGGTGGATGGGCCTGTTCGTGCTGACCATCGTCTTCTCGGGCATCTACCTCGTGCTGTACCCGGGCCTGGGCACCTACCAGGGCACGAACGGTTGGAGCCAGGCCGGCGCCTACGAGGCCGAAGTGGCCAAGGCCAAGAAAGACCTGGCCCCGCTGTATGCGCGTTTCGACGCGCTGAGCGTGCCGCAACTGGCCGCCGACCCGGCCGCGCACGGCGTCGGTGAGCGCCTGTACATCAACAACTGCGCGCAATGCCATGGGTCCGACGCCCGCGGCAGCAAGGGCTTCCCGAACCTGACCGACAACGACTGGCTCTGGGGCGGCGCGCCCGAGCAGATCATCGAGACCATCGCCAAGGGCCGCAACGGCGTGATGCCGCCCATGGCCGAAGCCATTGGCGGCGGCGAGAACGTGCGCAATGTCGCGCAGTACGTGCTGAGCCTGTCGGGCAGCCCCAGCAACTCGATCCAGGCGCACCTGGGCCGCGAGAAGTTCGCTGCCTGCGCGGCCTGCCACGGCAACAAGGGGCAGGGCAACACCGCACTCGGCGCGCCCAACCTGACCGACAAGGTCTGGCTGCACGGCTGGGGCGAGAAGGCCATCGCCGAGATGGTGAACAAGGGCAAGAACAACCAGATGCCGGCCCACGCCGACAAGCTGACGCCTTCGCAGATCCGCGTGCTCGCCGCTTACGTCTGGGGCCTGTCGCAGAGCCCGGCCACGCAAGCCGCGGTGCCCGTGCCGGCGGCCGCAGTCAGCCCGACATCGGCCAGCGCAGTGGCCGCGGGCGAAAGCCCGGCGAAGTGAGGACGCGAGCGCCGTCAACCAGGACCTGTTGGTGAACGCCCCCAAGCACCCCGTCATCCCCATTCGCCCCTTGCCGGCGGACGACGAAGACACCGCCGAGATCGTCTCGCTGTTCGAGCGCCAGAAGAAGATCTACGCGCGCTCGGTCAGCGGCTGGTTCGCCGGCTGGCGCTGGGCGCTGGTGTGGCTCACGCAACTGGTGTTCTACGGCCTGCCGTGGCTACCCTGGAACGGCCGCCAGGCGGTGCTGTTCGACCTGTCGGCACGGCGCTTCTACATCTTCGATCTGGTCCTGTACCCGCAGGACTTCATCTACCTCACCGGCCTCTTGGTCGTGAGCGCGCTCGGCCTGTTTCTCTTCACCGCCGTGGCGGGGCGCTTGTGGTGCGGCTATGCCTGCCCGCAGACGGTCTACACCGAGATCTACATGTGGGTCGAGCGCAAGAGCGAGGGCGACCGCATCGCCCGCATGCGCCTCGACGAAGGCCCCTGGAACTTCAACAAGTTGTGGCGAAAGTCGGCCAAGCAGGCTGCGTGGATCGGCATCGGCCTGTGGACGGGTTTCACCTTCGTCGGCTACTTCACGCCCATCCAGCACCTGTGGGCCGAGTCGTTCACGCTCGGCTTCGGGCCCTGGGAATGGTTCTGGGTGCTGTTCTACGGCTTTGCGACCTATGGCAACGCCGGCTACATGCGCGAGCAGGTGTGCAAATACATGTGCCCGTACGCGCGCTTCCAGAGCGCGATGTTCGACCGCGACACGATGATCATCACCTACGACCAGGCGCGTGGTGACCCCCGGGGTTCGCGCTCGAAGAAGGTGAACCCGAAAGAAAAAGGCCTGGGCGACTGCATCGACTGCACCCTGTGCGTGCAGGTGTGCCCGACCGGCATCGACATCCGCGACGGCCTGCAGTACGAGTGCATCGGCTGCGCCGCGTGCATCGACGTGTGCGACGGCGTGATGGACAAGATGGGCTACGAGCGCGGCCTCATCCGCTACTCGACGCAGAACGGCATCGAAGGCCGCTGGAGTCGCCTGCAGATGTTCAAGCGCGCTGTGCGGCCGCGCGTGCTGATCTACAGCACCATCTTGCTGGCCATCACCGTCGCGTTCGTCACGAGCATTGCCATGCGCAGCCCGTTCAAGGTCGACGTGATCCGAGACCGGGGCTCGCTCGCGCGCATCGTCGACGAAGGCCGCATCGAGAACGTCTACCGCCTGCAGGTCATGAACAGCACCGAGCGAACGCAGCGCTACGCCGTCGGCGTCGATGGCCTGCCGGGCCTCGTGGTGGCGGGCGTGACATCGCCGGTCGAGATCGGCCCGGCCGAGTCGCGCTGGGTGGCGGTGCGGGTACAACTGCCGCCCGAAGCCGCCGCCGAGGTGGCCGGCCGGTCGAGCCCCATCCGCTTTCGCATCGAACGCCTGGCCGACGGCGACGACGCGGCCCGCGCCATCCACGAGAAGTCCACCTTCCTCGTGCCGCGCTGAACCTCACATTGAAGGACTCGTCATGATCGCCACCCGCATTCCCGCCGTCCCCGTGCCCACCACCCGCCCGTGGTGGCGCGAGCCGATGATGTGGCTGGTGCTGGGGGGGCCGGCGGTCGTGGTGGTGGCGGGCATCGCCACCTTCGTGATCGCGGCCTCGCAGCCCGACCCCCTGATCGCCGACGACTACTACCGCCGCGGCCTGGAAATCAACAAGACGATGGCCGAGCGCGCCGCGTCGGACACGGCTGCCGTGCCGGCCCCGGCCTTGCGCCCGGCCATGCAGGCGCGCAACCACGCGGCCACGCCCGTGCAGGCCACGGCCGCTGAAGCCCCCGCCGGCGCTGCGCGCTGATCCACACATCACCGCCCATACCACCGCACGCACGGCCCATGAAACAACGACTGCTGAACATCGCCTGGCCGTCTTTCCTGGTGGCCGGGCTGCTCGAAATGCTGGTCTTCGCCCTCGTGGACCCGGACGCACTGCACGGCTTCAACGGCGAACAGCTCGACCTGTCGCGCCCGGCGATCTACACGCTGGCGTTCTTTCTGTTCTGGGCGGCCGCGTTCGCGTCGGCCGCGCTGAGCCTGTGGATGGCCGAGGCGCCCGCCAAGCCGCGGGCCTGACGCCCCACCCAACGAGCAACGCGCGCCGCGCCCCGCGGCCGCCGGCACCGCTGGCAGCGTCTCGCCGCACCCGACGCGCAGCGGCTGCGTTCAAGGCGACCCCTCGGACGGGCCCGGCTACGCACTTTCCCCGAGGCGCCACAACACTCCTGTACAAGCCCGACAGGCGCATGATCTGAATCATCGTGAATCCAACGTTCTAGGGGCGCAGACACGGGTTTGCGGTGACATGGCAGTGATGGACATCCGGGTTTCCTCGCCTTTGGGTTCTGCGGTCTACCCGCGCTCCGATCCCGCGTGCGGGCGCATGCACATCCAGCGCGATGGCTATCTGTACGTTGGGCACATGCAAGACCTGACCACGCAGCGCCATTCGGTGACGCTGTACATCGTGCTCGAAGGCGAGCCGTTCACCATCAAGACACTCAAGAAGCCGATGCTCAGCGCCAGCGCTGCGAGCGTGGGCAGCGGGGTGTACAAGCGCTTTGTGGGGGGCTCGTCGACTGTCGTCAGTCTCGACATCAACCCGACGCACCGCTGCTTTCGAACGCTGGCCCGTGCGTTTCGCTCGGTGCAGGCCTGGCCCCGCGAGCACTTCGAATCGGATTTCGCCGATCTCTCGGCCTTTGGCTCCGGTGAGACCAGCTACTCGCAGGCCACCGAGCTTTACCGGCGCATGGTCGATCGGGCCATGGAACGCGCACCCGCAATGAAGCCGATGGACCCGCGCGTGCGCGAGGTCATGAAGCTGCTGCGTGAGCAGCCCGGCCTGACCACGGAGCAACTGGCCGAGGCGGTCAACCTGTCGCGCGACTGGTTGGTGCACCTGTTCACCGAAGAGGCCGGCATCACCTTGCGCAGGTACGAGCAAGTGCTCAAGCTGCAGGCTGCGGCTGTGTACTTGCAGCGCGGCATCAGCCTCACCGAGGTGGCTGCGAACGCCGGCTTCGCCGATCTGGCGCACTTCTCGAAGCTGTGGAAGCTGCAGTACGGCTTCACCCCGCAAAGGGCCTTCAACAACGACGAACTGTCGATCGATCCGATCCCGTGGCCGTCATGCCTGGACCTCGCGCTGCCCGGCACGCGGACAACGGACTGATCCGACATCGACAAAAAGGCTGCCCACGGGCAGCCTTTTGAAGGGGGCCGGCAGGCACCCGTTTGCCGGCCTCACGCACCCATCAGCGCAAAGCGGCGCGCACGTTGTTGTAGACGCTGCCGTCCGTCAGCAACGAGAGGTGGCCGACGCTGGCCACCTGGGTGCTGTTGCCGCAACGTGCGCTCGACGCCGGCAGGATGATGCCGTCGGTGGCCGACCACAGCGAGCGGTCGCAACCCCGGCCCGCCAGACGGATCAGGAACAGCGAGCCCGCGCGCATGTCGAAGCAGGCCGGGCTGAAGCAACCCCAAGCCGTGGTCGTGCCGCTGTGCGGCGTGCCGAGGGTGACGAAGCGGCGCATCTGCGAGCTGCCCCCGTTGAACACGCGGTAGGCGCGCGACACCAGGCCGCCATTCGAGTGCGCCACGATGCTGATGTTCTCGCCGTGGCGGGCACGCACGGTGCTGGCATAGCTGGCGAGCTGCGCGCCCGAGACGGTGTCGCTGACGGCCAGCGAGGCGTAGTCGAACGTGTAGAGCTTGTTCGACGGGTAGCCGCTCGAACGGAAGCGCGACACCATCGTGGACCAGTTCGAGCCGCTGCCACCATAGCCGTGCACGAAGATGATCGGTTCGGTCTGGGCGACGGCGGCGCCGCTGGACAGCGTGGCGGCCAGGGCCAGGGCGGAAAGAAGGCCAAGTCTCTTTTTCATAGGGGTCTCCACAAGTGAGTTTGGTGTTGCCGTCTGTGGTGGAAACGCTGGCGGGGCCAACACGAATCACCTGCGGCAGACACATCTTGGGTCACCTGAAAAATTCTGACATTGGATATTTCCCGATTCGGGTTTTGCGAAGCGCTCTTGCACAAGCCGAGGCCCGCGGCTTGCGCTAAACACTGACGCCCCGACAGCAGGCCAGTAAGTCGGCGGCCCTCAACGGGGCCGCTGGTCAGGCCGCCGGCGCCGGGCTCGACCCGCCGTCCACCGTGCTGCGGTAGGCGTGCCAGCTGGCGTGCCCGATCACCGGGGCCACGACCAGCAGGCCGATAAAGCCGGGCAGCATGGCCAGGCCGATCAGCACCGCGATGGTGAAGCCCCAGCACGCGAGCACCGGCGTTTGCCGCAGCACGAGGCGCAGGCTCACCAGCGCGGCGGTGATGGCATCGACCTGACGGTCGAGGATCATCGGGATCGACACCACCGAGATCGCAAAGATCAGCCCCGCGAAGATCGCGCCGGTGGAGACGTAGGTGACGATGAAGCCCAGGTTCTCGGGGTCGATCAGCTTGAGCAGCGAGCCGTGAAAGTCGGGCATGCCCTCGAAGCTGACCGCAAAGATCACCAGCGCCACACGGCCCCACAGCATCTCGATCACCAGCAGCGCGAAGCCGAAGATGGCGAGCGTGCCGGTGCGCGTGTCCCAGGCCATCAGCGAGTCGCCGAAGTCGGGTTGCTCGCCGCGTTCGAGCTGCCGGCTCACGTGGTACAGCCCCATGCAGACGAAGGGCCCCATCAGCAGAAAGCCGGCCGACAACGCCAGCACGTAGGCCGGCGCGGCGCGGTACATCCACAAGAGCGCCCAGCCCATGCCGACGAAGCACGCGCCGTAGAACAGGCCGATGCCCGGCGCGCGGGCGAAGTCGCGCAGGCCCAGCGACAGCCAGCGCGGAATGTCGCGCAGCCGCACCCGGTAGAGCGGAATGTCGAAGGCGGTCGGGGCCGGCGTGGGCGGGGTTTCCGCGGGGCTGTCGGGCGATGTGTCCATGGCGGCGTGATCCTCACCAGGCGCATGTCGAACTTGTTTGACCTGGCGCAAAGCGCGCGGGCCGATCAGGGCATTCACCGAGCCGGTGGCTGCGCTTCAGCAGATGAGCAGGTGCTGCGGTTGGGCGACCGTGCTGTATTCGGCCCACCAGTAGTGCGGGTCTTGCAGCAGCACGAAGCGCCGCTCGGCGTTGGCGTACTGGTCGGTGAAGCGTTCGCTCATCGTGACGCAGACCGAGCCCGGCTCGGGGTAGTCGGCCGAGGCGTCGTGAACGAAGTTGCCGCGTTGCAGCTCGGCATCGACGATGTCTTGCAGCGCCGGGTGCAGCCGGTGCAGCAGGGCCAGCACCTCGTCGCGCCGCGCCGCCTGCTCGGCGGGCGAGAAGCCCTTCATCGACCCGTCTTCGTTGTGGAACTCGGGGTCGAAGTGGCCCGACTCTTTCAAGGCCGCCAACTCGTCGGGGCTCAGGAAGCCCGGCTGCGACGGGTCCACGCCGTCGTCGCGCTGGTTCGGGTGGAGGCAGGCTTCGGTGTAGCGCGCGGACTGTCGCGGTGCGTTCATGCGCTCAAGCCCCTTCGCCTCTGGCTGCGGCCTCGCGCAGCTTGTCTTTCTTGCTCTTGCGGTGGCCCTTGACGCCGCCGGTGGCCGCGCCGGGGGGCGCTTGCTCGACCGGCTCGAAGCCTTCGACGCGCTCGCGCGGCACGCGCTGGCCCTGGCGCTTTTCGATCAGCCGGAAGTGCGCCTCGGTCGCCGCGCTGACGAAGCTGACCGCGAGGCCCGGCTGCCCCGCGCGGCCGGTGCGGCCGATGCGGTGCCGGTAGTCGTCGGCCGAGCGCGGCAGGTCGTAATTCACGACCACCGCCAGGCCGTCGATGTGCAGGCCGCGCGCGGCCATGTCGGTGGCCACCAGCACGCGCAGGCGGCCGTGCTTGAAGTCGTTCAGCACCTGCGTGCGCTTGCCCTGGCTCTGGTCGCCATGAAAGGCCTCGGCCGCGACGCCCAGCTTGGCCAGCTTGCCGGCGACGTGCTCGGTGGCGTATTGCGTGGCCACGAAGACGAGCACCTGCGTCCAGCGGCCGGTTTGCATCAGGTGGTGCAGCAACTGGGTGCGCCGACCGGCATCGACCTCGACCACGTGCTGTTCGATGTCGGGCTGTGCGCCGGCGCCGGTCACCGACGGCCCCTCGACCCGCACCGGCGCGTGCAGCAGCGCCTGCACCAGCGCATCGACCGCGGGCGAGAAAGTGGCCGAAAACAGCAGGCTCTGCCGGCGCGTGGGCAGCAGCGCCATCACGCGGGTCAGCTCGTCGGCGAAGCCGGCGTCGAGCAGGCGGTCGGCTTCGTCGAGCACCAGGGTGGCGAGCGTGTCGAGCCGCAGCGCGTTGTGCTCGACCAGGTCGAGCAGGCGGCCCGGGGTGGCCACCACCACGTCGGCGCCGCCGCGCAAGGCCATCATCTGCGGGTTGATCGAGACCCCGCCGAACACCGTGGCCACCTTCACCGGCGGGTTCAGCGGCCGCGCCAGCGCGGTGATGGCCTCGCCCACCTGCGCAGCCAGCTCGCGCGTGGGCACCAGCACCAGGCCACGCGTGCGCCGGGGCAGGTTGCGCGAGGCGGTCAGCGCCCGCGCGCTGCCGGTCTGCTGCAGGTGCTGCAGCAGCGGCAGGGCGAAGGCGGCGGTCTTGCCCGAGCCGGTCTGCGCGTGGCCGACCACGTCGTGCCCCGCGAGCGCCGGTGGAATGGCGGCCGACTGGATCGGCGTGGGCGCGACATAACCCCGGTCGAGGGCGGCGCGGGCCAGCGCGGGCGAAAGGCCGAGGGACTCGAAGGGCATGGGCGCGCCGCAGGGGCAGGGCAGGTGGGGCGCGAAGTTTATCGGTCGTCCCCGGACGCGCCGGGCAAAATCGCGCATTCGCACCCCTGTGCCCATGCCTGACACCTCTGCCTGCGTGCTGTCCGTCATCCCGCCGATGACGCAGCTCAACACGCCGTACCCCTCGACCGCCTACCTCACCGGCTTTCTGCGCTCGCGCGGGCTGCACGCGGTGCAGGAAGACCTGGCCCTCGCGCTGGTGCTCGAACTGCTGTCGCCCGCCGGGCTGCGCGAGGTGCGGGCGCTGGTCCTTGAGACGCCGCCCGCCAAGCGCAGCGTCGCCGCGCGCGCCTTCGACGAGCTGTTCGACCGCTACGCCGCCACACTGCCGCCGACCATCGCCTTCTTGCAGGGCCGCGACTCGACGCTGGCGCACCGCATCAACACCCGCTTCTTTCTGCCCGAGGGCCCGCGCTTCGCATCGCTCGACGTGTACGTGGACCCGGACGAGCCCGAGGGCGGCGACCCGCTGGCCTGGGCCTTCGGCGCGCTGGGCCTGCAAGACCGCGCCCGGCATCTGGCCACGCTGTACCTGAACGACCTGGCCGACATCGTGCGCGAGGTGGTGGACCCGCGCTTCGAGTTCGTGCGCTACGCCGAGTCGCTGGCGATGAGCCAGCCGAGCTTCGACCCGCTGGCCGACGCACTGGCCGCGCCGCTCAACCTGGTGGACCGCACGCTGCAGCGCCTGACGCTGGCCGCCATCGAACGCCACCGGCCCGACGTGGTGCTGGTGTCGGTGCCCTTTCCGGGCGCGGTGTACGGCGCCTTTCGCATCGCGCAGGCCATCAAGGCGCAGCACCCGCACATCAAGACCGTGCTCGGCGGCGGCTTCGTCAACACCGAGCTGCGCGAGCTGGCCGAGCCGCGCGTCTTCGACCACTTCGACGCGGTGACGCTCGACTCGGGCGAGCGCCCGGTGCTGAGCCTGATCGAACACTTTCGCGGCAAGCGCTCGCAGCAGCGGCTGTCGCGCAGCTTTGTCCGCAGTGATGACGGCGCCGTGCGCTACATCGACATCGGCGAGGCCGACGTGCCCTTCAGCGACGTGGGCACGCCCACCTGGGACGGCCTGCCGCTGGACAAGTACCTCTCGCTGCTGGACATGCTCAACCCCATGCACCGGCTGTGGTCCGACGGGCGCTGGAACAAGCTCACCGTGGCCCACGGCTGCTACTGGAAGAAGTGCAGCTTCTGCGACGTCAGCCTCGACTACATCTCGCGCTACGACGCGGCGAGCGCCGAGACCCTGGTCGATCGCATCGAGGCCATCGTGCGCGAGACCGGGCAGACCGGCTTCCACTTCGTCGATGAAGCGGCGCCCCCGAAGTCGCTGAAGGCGCTGTCGGCCGAGCTGCAGCGCCGGCAGACCTCGATCTCGTGGTGGGGCAACGTGCGCTTCGAGAAGAGCTTCACCCCCGAGCTTTGCCAGCAAATGGCCGACAGCGGCTGCATCGCCATCTCGGGCGGGCTAGAAGTCGCGTCAGACCGCTTGCTCAAGCTAATGAAGAAGGGCGTGTCGGTCGAGCAGGTGGCGCGCGTGACCAAGGCCTTCGCCGACGCCGGCATCCTCGTGCATGCGTACCTGATGTACGGCTTTCCGACCCAGACGGTGCAAGACACCGTGGACGCGCTCGAACACGTGCGCCAGCTCTTCGAGGCCGGCTGCATTCAATCGGGCTTCTTTCACCGGTTCGCCTGCACCGTGCACTCGCCGGTCGGCCAGAACCCCGACGAGTACGGCATCCGGCTCGTGCCGCTGCCGCCTTCGCCCTTCGCCAAGAACGACGTGGCTTTCATCGACCCGACCGGCGTCGATCACGACGCGCTGGGCGTGGCGTTGAAGAAGGCCATCTACAACTACATGCACGGCATCGGCCTCGACGAAGACGTGCGCGCGTGGTTCAACGCTCGCGTGCCCAAGACCACCGTGCCGCGCCACCGCATCGCGCGGGCGCTCGCCACGGCCGGCTGATCACCCTTTCACATGCCATGACCGACACCACACCCCTCGCCGACGACGACACCATCAAGCAAGACCGCCTCTGGCGCGACAACGGCTGGACGGCCCGCGTCGTCAAGAACGAAGAAGACGATGGCTGGGCGGTCGAGATGCTGCTCGACGGCCAGGCCGAGCCGGCGCTGGTCGGCCCCTGGACCATGGGCCGCGACAAGAAGAACCCCAAGCCGCTCGACACGGCCGCGTTCAACACGCTGGTGAAGACGGCGGCCGAGGTGATCCGGCGCCACGAGCAGCAGTTGCATGCGCGGCTGCACAAAGAGCTGCAGGTCGATGCCGGTGAGGCACGCTTTCGCGTCACGCTCGACATCGTGCCCGACGACGACGACCCGCATGCCGTGCTGGCGGCGCACGACGCCTTCGGCGAGCGCGTGGCCCAGCAGCGCGTGAGGGCCGATTTCAAGCTGAGTGCCGACCGCGCCGCCGCGTGGGTCGAAGGCGGCTTCGGCAAGGTGTGAGTCCGGGCCCATGCGTACCCCCGTTCCGCTCGACGACCCCGAAGACGAAGCGCTGAGCCTCGACGCGCGGGCGCGGGCCGCGTCGCGCAGCACCTGGGTCAGCGTCGCGGTCAACGTGGTGCTCACCGTGGTGCAGATCGTCGTCGGCGTGATGGCGAAGTCGCAGGCGCTGGTGGCCGACGGCATTCATTCGCTGTCGGACCTGGCCTCGGACTTCGTGGTGCTCTTCGCCAGCCACCACGGCCGCAAGGACGCCGACGCCGAGCACCCCTACGGCCACCAGCGCTTCGAGACGGCCGCCTCGCTGGTGCTGGGCCTGCTGCTGCTCGGCGTGGGTGCGGGCATGCTGATGTCGGCCTACGACAAGCTCGTGGCGCCGGCCTCGGTGTCGGCCGTGCACCCGGCCGCGCTGTGGGTGGCGCTCTTGGCCCTGGTGTCGAAAGAAGGCCTGTACCGCTACCTGATGCGCGTCGCCCGGCGCGTCAAGTCGAGCATGCTGATGGCCAACGCCTGGCACTCGCGTTCAGACGCGGCCTCGTCGCTGGTGGTGGCGCTGGGCATCGGCGGCAACCTGCTGGGCTACCCCATCCTCGACCCGATCGCGGCCTTCATCGTCGGCGCGATGGTGCTGCGCATGGGCTGGCAGTTCGGCTGGGCGGCGCTCGACGACCTGATGGACCGCTCGGCCGACGACGACGAGGTGCAGGCCATCCGCCAGACCCTGGTCGAAACCCCCGGGGTGCGCAACGTGCACGACGTGCGCACGCGCAAGATGGGCGACATGCTGCTGGTCGATGCGCACCTCGCGGTCGATGCCGCGCTCAGTGTCGAGGCCGGTCACGACATTGCCGTGGAAGCCCGCCGCCGCGTGATGCAGCGCCACCGCGTGCTCAACCTCATGACGCATGTGGACCCGTGGCGCCGGCCCGACGCCGACCACGAGGCGCCGGTCGCGCTGAGAGACTGAAGCTCAGGCGCTGCCGCCGTTCACCAGCGTGCGCAGCCCGTCTTCGTTGAGCACGCGCACGTGGCGGTGGCGCACTTCGAGCAGGCCGTCTTCCTGGAACTTCGAGAACGTGCGGCTCACCGTTTCGAGCTTGAGCCCGAGGTAGCTACCGATCTCTTGCCGCGTCATGCGCAAGACGAGCGCGGTGTGCGAGAAGCCGCGCGCGTGCAGCCGCTGCGTCAGGTTGAGCAGAAAGGCGGCGAGCCGCTCTTCGGCCCGCATGCTGCCCAGCAGCAGCATCACGCCGTGGTCGCGCACGATCTCGCGGCTCATGATCTTGTGGAAGGCGTGCTGCAACTCGGTGAACTCGCGCGACAGCGTTTCGAGTTGCCCGTACGGGATCACGCAAACCTGCGAGTCTTCGAGCGCGATGGCGTCGCAGGTGTGGCGGTCGTGGCTGATGGCGTCGAGCCCCATCAGCTCGCCGGCCATCTGGAAGCCGGTGACCTGGCTCTGGCCTTCTTCGTTCGACACGCAGGTCTTGAAGAAGCCGGTGCGCACGGCGTACAGCGCCTCGAAGGCTTCGCCGGCGTGGAAGAGGGCGCTGCCGCGCTTGACGGTGCGGCGGTTGGCGACCAGCGTGTCGAGCCGTTCGGCGTCCACCTGCGTCAAGCCCAGCGGCAGGCACAGTTCGCGCAGGTTGCAGCTGGAGCAGGCCACCTTCAGGGCTTCGCGCCGGGTGGCGCAGAGCGGGGCGTCTGCGGGCTGGATGGCGATGGTGGGGGCGTCGGCAGGGTCGTGCAGCATGAGGGGCCTCAAGTAACGGTTTCATTCTGCGCGGCGGCCGTCACACGCCCTTGAGCCAGATCAAGGCCACAGGCCGAGGGGGGCGCCACAGTGACGCCATGACACCCGTGGTTGCCCCCGCCCCCATCTCGTGCGAGACCCTGCAGCGCTTCGACGTGCCAGGCCCGCGTTACACGTCCTACCCGACGGCCGACCGCTTCGTCGAGGCCTTCACCGACGCCCACTACCGCGACGCGCTGGCGCGCCGGGCGGCCGGCATCGGGGCAACGGGCGGGGCGCGGCCGCCGCTGTCGCTGTACGTGCACATTCCGTTTTGCGAGTCGGTCTGCTACTACTGCGCGTGCAACAAGGTCATCACCAAGCACCACGAGCGCGCGACCGAATACCTGGAAGCACTCCAGGTCGAACTGAATCTGCACGCCGCCGTGCTGGGTCACGGAACGCCGGTGGCGCAGCTGCATTTCGGGGGCGGCACGCCGACCTTCCTGAGCGACGCCGAGCTGGAGCAGTTGATGCGCAGCATCCAGGCCGTCTTCAAGCTCGTGCCGGGCGGTGAATACTCGATCGAGGTGGACCCGCGCACCGTGACGCCCGAGCGCCTGGAAAAGCTCGCCGCCCTGGGCTTCAACCGCATCAGCCTGGGCGTGCAAGATTTCGACCCCGCCGTGCAACAGGCCGTGCACCGCGTGCAGCCACGCGAGCAGGTCGAGGCGCTGATGTCCGCCGCGCGGCGCATCGGCTTCGACTCCATCAACGTCGATCTGATCTACGGCCTGCCGCGCCAGACCCGCGAGTCGTTCGCGCGCACGCTGCAGCAGGTGAGCGACTTGCGGCCCGACCGCATCGCGCTCTATGCCTACGCGCACCTGCCCGAGCGCTTCAAGCCACAGCGGCGCATCACGCCGGCCGAGCTGCCGCCGCCCCCCGACAAGGTGGCAATGCTGGCTGCGGCCATCGACGTGTTCGGCACGCGGGGCTACGACTACATCGGCATGGACCACTTCGCGCTGCACGACGACGCGCTCGCCGTGGCCAAGCGGCAAGGGCGGCTGCACCGCAACTTCCAGGGCTACAGCACGCAGCCCGACTGCGACCTCGTGGCGCTGGGTGTGTCGGCCATCGGCCGGGTGGGCGCGACCTACAGCCAGAACGCCAAGACGCTGCCCGAGTACTACGACGCGCTGCGCCACCGGCGCTTTCCCATCGTGCGCGGGCTGGCGCTCGACCGCGACGACCTGATCCGCCGCGCGGTCATCATGGCCCTCATGTGCCAGGGTCACCTCGTGTTCGAGTCGATCGAGTCGGCGCACCTGGTGGACTTTCGCCGCTACTTCGCCGCCGAGATGGACCGCCTGCGCCCGCTGGCCGAGCAAGGCCTCGTGAGCATCGAAGACGACGGCCTGCGCGTCACGCCGACCGGCTGGTACTTCGTGCGCGCGGTGGCGATGGTGTTCGACAAGCACCTGCAGGCCGAACGCGACCGCGCGCGCTTCTCTCGCATCATCTGAACGCCCCCATGGACCTGTGGCTCGGCCTCGTCGCCACCGCCTTGCTGATGGGCTTTGCCGGTGGGCCGCATTGCGTGGCCATGTGCGGCGCAGCCACCGGCGGCATCGGCTGCACCAAGAAGCGCCTGCTGCGCTTTCAGGCCGGGCGCATCGCAGGCTATGCGCTGGCCGGCGCGCTGGTGGCATCGTCGGCGGGTGTGCTGGCCTGGGGCGCCTCGCACCTGACCGTGCTCAAGCCCTTCTGGGCCATGCTGCATGTGGCGCTGGTCGTGCTGGGGCTGAGCCTCTTGTGGCTCGGCCGCCAGCCGGCCTGGCTCGACCGCGCCGCGCACCGCGCGTGGCAGGTGATCCGCATCCGCACCTTGCACATCGACCCCGACCGGCTGCCGCTCGCCGCCGGCGCGCTGTGGGCGCTGCTGCCTTGCGGCCTGCTGTATTCGGCGTTGATGGTCGCGTCGCTGAGCCCGCAAGCCTGGCAGGGCGCCTTCGTGATGGCAGCCTTCGCGCTCGGCTCGGCGGTGAGCCTGCAACTGGGGCCGATGCTCTGGCAGCGGCTGCAACGCCACCGCAGCGCGGCTTCGGGCCAGTGGGGCGTGCGCCTCGCCGGGCTGGCGGTGGCCGGTGCCTCGGCCTGGGCGCTGGGCCACGGCCTGTGGCACGAGTACCAGCGCGTGTTCTGTTGAACCGGTGAGGGCGCGCCCGCCGCGGGTTTGACCCGTGGCCATGTCGGGCCGCGGCTTGACGAGAATCAATGGCCTGGCCCGCGCCTCGGGCACCATCGTCGCCACCATGCCCCATCGCCGCACCGAGACCCCCCAGCCGCGCACGCACGCCGCGCACGCGAACACTGCCCCGCGTTTTCACCTCACCTTCCTCGGCGCCGCCGGCACGGTGACGGGCTCGAAGTCGCTGCTCGACGCGAGCGGCGCCCGGGTGCTGGTCGATGCGGGGCTCTTCCAGGGCTACAAGACGCTGCGCGTGCGCAACTGGGAGCCGCCGCCCATCGAGCCGCACCGGCTCGATGCCGTCGTGCTGACCCACGCCCACCTCGACCACAGCGGCTACCTGCCGCGCCTGGTGCGCGACGGTTTCAAGGGCCGCGTGTGGTGCTCGGCCGGCACGCGGGCGCTGTGCGAGATCCTGCTGCCCGACTCGGGCCGCATCCAAGAAGAAGACGCGGCCTACGCCAACCGCAAGGGCTTCAGCAAGCACCACCCGGCCGAGGCGCTGTACACCGAACAAGACGCGCGCAAGGCGCTCGACCACCTGGAGGTGGTGGACTACGGCCAGCCCTTCGAGCCCGCACCGGGCGTGCAGGCGGTGTTGCAGCCGCAAGGGCACATCCTCGGTGCCGCCAGCGTGCGACTCGAACACGCCGGCTGCAGCATCACCTTCAGCGGTGACATCGGCCGCCCCGACGACCTGGTGATGCGCGCGCCGCACCCGCTGGCCGCAAGCGACTGGGTGGTCAGCGAATCGACCTACGGCGACCGCGAGCACCTGCCCACCGACACCGAGGCCGAGCTGGGCGAGGTGATTCGCCGCGTGGCCGGGCGTGGTGGCGTGGTCGTGGTGCCGGCCTTCGCGGTGGGCCGCGCGCAGATGCTGCTGCACCACCTGGCGCGCCTGCGCGAGCGCGGCGACATCCCGAATCTGCCGCTGTACCTCGATAGCCCGATGGCCGTGCAAGCCACCGGCGTGTACCGGCGCCACCGCAGCGAACACCGCCTCAGCGCGGCCGAGTGCGACGCCATGTACGAGGCGGTGCATTTCGTCAAAGACGTGGAAGAGTCGAAGCACCTGAGCGGCCGGCGCGGGCCCATGGTCATCGTGTCGGCCAGCGGCATGGCCACCGGCGGGCGCGTGCTGCACCACCTGAAGGCCTTCGCCGGCGACCACCGCAACGCCATCGTGCTGGCCGGCTTTCAGGCGCCGGGCACACGCGGCGCGTCGCTGGCCGAGGGCGCACGCACGGTGCGCATCCACGGGCAAGACGTGGCCGTGCGCGCCGAGGTCGTCAACGTGCAAAGCGCGTCGGCGCATGCCGATTCGAGCGAGATCATGGACTGGCTGCGCACCGCGCCGCAGGCCCCGCGCGGGGTGTTCGTCACGCATGGCGAACCGGCGGCATCCGACGCGCTGCGCCAGCGCATCGAGCGCGAACTGGGCTGGGCCGTGCGCGTGCCGATCTTCCGCGACGCGTTTGACCTGCTGGGCGGAAAGCCGCTGTGAGCCGCCGCCTGCGCGCGTGCCTGGGCGGCGTGGCCGTGCTGCTGCTGGGCGCCTGCGCCGGCTGGCCGGTGCCGGGCGGTGCGTCCGCGCCTTCGGGCCTGTCCCCGGCTGCATCGGCCCCGGTCGCATCCCCCACGCAGATGCCCCCCAGCTTCGCCGATGCCATTGCCCGCAGCGCACATGCGGCGGTGGGCGTCTATGGCCTCGGCTGGCGCGGCCGGCCCGGCGGCCTCGACGATGAACTGCAGTCGCAGGCACAAGCCGACGCCCCACGGCAGGCGGTGGGCTCGCGGCCACCGGCCGACGACAACGACGTGTCGCAGGGCACCATCGGCGCGGGCTTCTTCATCGACGAACAGGGCTTCATCGTGACCGCCGCGCACGTGGTCACTGAAGCGCGCGAGGTCGTGGTCAAGCTGCAAGACCAGCAGGTGCTGCGCGCCGAGTTGGTCGGCCACGACCCCGACACCGACATCGCGCTCTTGAAGGTGGCGCCGCCCCTGGCGGTGCGGCCGGTGCTGGGCCATTCGCTGAGCTTGCGCCCGGGCGACTGGGTGCTCGCGGTCGGCGAGCCCTATGGGCTGAACCGCACGGTGATGGCCGGCATCGTCGGCGGCACCAACCGCCACTTCAGCGACGACCGCGAGAGCGCCTTCATCCAGACCGACGTGGCGCTCGGCCCCGGCAACTCGGGCGGGCCCTTGCTCGACGTGTCGGGCGTGATCGTCGGCATGAACTCGCGCGTGGTGGTCGGCAGCTTCGGCTCGCCCGGGCTGGGCCTGGCGATCCCGATCGAGATCGTGTTGCAGATCGCGCAAGAGCTGCGCAACGGCCACGCCATCGTTCGCCCCCGGCTGGGCGCGCGCTTCTCCGACGTCACCCCCCAGGCCGCGCTGAAGGCCGGCCGGGCCTATGCCAGCGGCGCGCTCGTCACCGAGGTCGATGCCCAGGGCCTGGCGCACAGGCTGCAGCTGCGGGCCGGCGACATCGTCACCGGCTTCAACGGCCAGGCCGTGGGCGACGGTGCAGACCTCGTGCGCATGCTGCTGGCGTGGCGCCAGGCGAGCGGCACGGTTTTCACCGTCCACCGCGACGGGCAGTACCGCCAGCTCACCGTGCCTTGAACGGGCAGGGGGCGGGATGGGCCCGCCGCCCCTTGGCACAGATGCTGCGCCGCAACGACGCCGCCCCGCTTTGCCCGAGCGACCCTGAGGGTTGTCAACGGCCGCACCGGCTCGGCCCGCTAGCCTCGACCGATTGACTGACCGATGCCGACCTGAAGGAGCCCCACCGTGAGCGTGCGCAACCTCGAAGCCTTGTTCCGCCCCGCCTCGGTGGCGGTGATTGGTGCGTCCGACCGCGAGGGCAGCCTCGGTCGGCTGGTGATGCGCAACCTGCTCGCGGGCGGCTTCACCGGGCCCGTGTGGCCGGTGAACCCGAAACGGTCCACCGTGGCCGGGCACCGGGCGTGGCACTCGGTCGAGGCGCTGCCGCAGGCGCCCGACCTCGCGGTCATCTGCACACCGGCCGCGACCGTGCCCAAGCTGATCGAACAGCTCGGCGACAAAGGCACACGCGGCGCGGTGGTGCTGACCGCCGGCATGCGCGAAGCGGCCAAGCCCGGCGGCCCCACCTTCGAGCAGCAGATGCTCGACGCGGCCCGGCCGCGGTTGCTGCGCATCCTCGGCCCCAACTGCGTGGGCCTGCTGGTGCCAGGCCTCGGGCTCAACCCCAGCTTCGCGCAGGCCGGCGCCTTGCCGGGGCGGCTGGCCTTCGTGTCGCAATCGGGCGCGCTGGCCACCGCCTTGCTCGACTGGGGCAATGCGCGAAACATCGGCTTTTCGCATTTCATCTCGATGGGCGACAGCGCCGACGTCGATTTCGGTGACGTGCTCGACTACCTCGCCAGCGACTCCAGCACGCGCGCCATCCTGATGTACATGGAGTCGGCCAGCTCGGCGCGCAAGTTCATGTCGGCCGCCCGCGCCGCAGCGCGCAACAAGCCGGTGCTGGTGGTCAAGGCCGGCCGCGCGCCCGAAGGCGCCAAGGCCGCCGCCTCGCACACCGGCGCGCTGGCCGGGGCCGACGACGTGATCGACGCCGCTTTTCGCCGCGCCGGCATGCTGCGGGTGGACACGCTGGCCGACCTGTTCGACGCTGCCGAAACACTGGCCCGCGCCCGGCCGCTGCATGGCGAGCGCCTGGCCATCGTCACCAATGGCGGTGGGGCCGGGGTGCTGGCTGCCGACGCGCTGGCGAACGGCTGCGGCAAGCTCGCCACGCTGGGCGGCGAGACCTTGCGCGTGCTCGACGACACGCTGCCCGCCACTTGGTCGCATGGCAACCCGGTGGACATCATCGGCGACGCGCCGGTCGAGCGCTATGTGGTGGCGCTGAAGGCGGCGCTGGCCGACGAGGGCGTCGATGCGGTGATCTTCATGCACGCGCCCACGGCCGTTGTGCCCAGCATCGACATCGCACGCGCCTGCCTGCCGCTGATGACCGAGGCCACCAAGCCCGTGCTGACCTGCTGGATCGGCGGCGACTCGGTGCGCGCCGCGCGCGAGGCCTGCTCGGAAGCCGGCGTGCCGACCTACGACACGCCCGAGCGCGCCGTGGCCGCGTTCTCGTACATGGTTGAGCACCGGCGCAACCGCCACGCGCTGATGGAGGTGCCGCGCGCCAGCGCCGAGCCGAACGGCGCCACCCCGCCCGACCTGAAGACCGCGCGCGAAGTCATCACCACCGCGCTCGCGGCGGGGCACACCGAGCTGAACGAACTCGAAGCCAAGGCGCTGTTGGCCGCCTATGGCGTGCCCGTGGTCGCCACGCGCAGCGTGCCCGACACGCAGGCGGCGGTGGACGCTGCGGTGCAGATCGGATTTCCGGTGGCGCTGAAGATTTTGTCGCCGCAGATCTCGCACAAGTCCGACGTCGGCGGCGTGGTGCTGGCCCTGCATTCGGCCGAGGCCGTGCGTGAGGCCGCCGACCAGATGCTCGCGCGCGTCGCCAAGCTGCGGCCCGACGCTTCGATCACCGGCTTCACCGTGCAGTCGATGGTGCAGCGCTCGCGGGCGCACGAGCTGATCGTCGGCGTGGCCACCGACCCGGTGTTCGGCCCGGTGATCATGTTCGGCCAGGGCGGCACGGCGGTCGAGGTCGTCAAAGACCGCGCGATGAGCCTGCCGCCGCTCAACGTGAACCTCGCCGCCGATCTGATCGGGCGCACGCGCGTGTCCCGGCTGCTGGCCGGCTACCGCGACCGCAAGGCCGCCGACATGGACGCGATCCACGCCACGCTCGTGAAGGTCTCGCAAATGGTGTGCGACCTGCCCGAGCTGGCCGAGCTCGACATCAACCCGCTGCTCGCCGACGAGCAGGGCGTGATCGCCCTCGACGCACGCGTGAAGCTCACCGCGCACCCGGCACCCGAGTCGCGCCGCCTGGCCATCCGCCCGTACCCGGCGCAGTACGAAGAGGCCATCGAGCTCAAGGGAAGGGCGGCCGTCGTGCGGCCGATTCGCCCCGAAGACGAGCCGCTGCTGCGCTCGCTGTACGAGCACGCCAGCCCCGATGACCTGCGCCTGCGCTTTTTCATGTCGCGCCGCCAGGTGCCGCGCTCAGAACTCGCCCGCTACAGCCAGATCGACTACGACCGCGAGATGACCTTCGTGGCCGTCGCCCCGGAACTGGGCGCCGACGGCCTGCTCGGCGAGGTGCGCACCGTCTGCGACCCCGACCACGAGCGTGCCGAGTTCTCGGTGCAGGTGCGCAGCGGCTGGCAAGGGCAGGGCCTCGGCCGCCGCCTGATGGAAAAAGCCCTTGGCTACCTGCAAGCCCACGGCGTGCACGAGGTCGTCGGCGAATGCATGCCCGGCAACGAAGGCATGGCCCGCCTGGCCGGCAGCCTGGGGTTCGAGGTGTCGCGGCACGGCGGGGATGCGGTGGGTTTGCGACTGCAGTTGACGACGCCCCCCGTGATCGCGTGAAGCGGTCGGGGCCAGCTGCAGTGCTTTACTAACATAAATGCACACCGTCGCTAAACGATTTTCCAGCGCTCTGGATTTTATTCCGTAGGACTCGGCTCAGAAGATTGGGGATGTGCTCGGAAGTATTGAAGGCAATCGCCTGATTTATTCAATGAACAAGCAGTTGATGAGGCAATGCAGAGGGCCAGTCGGCGAGGACGTTTCCAGAAAATTCCATAATGTCGTTCCTTCGGCGTTCGAAGATGGAAGTATCAAGAGGGATGTCGGAATGGGGCCAGCAAAGATTTCCTTCCAAGGAAAATTCAGCCAGGGCGATCGAGGTAATTCCAAAAAAATACTGCTGCTGAAATATTTAATGGGTTCAATTATGCAATCCCATTGCCGCCCCGGAGATGAAGTGTTTTGGTTGCGGGGTGGCAGTGAAATCGCGTACAGCATGCGCAGAAAGGATGGAGTGGTGAGGCATTTCTCAAAAATGCTCATTTGCGCGAAGCTGCTGGGTTTTCTTTTCCACCCAGGAAATGCGGGGGCTGAAACAAAAGAATTTTACGTGTATGCCAACGAAATTCGACTAAGCGGACTGTTGGTGCGTTCTGCTGAGGCTTTGAATCGGAATGTTGCTGTCGGCGATTACTCTGCCCCCAGAATTAATGTGGACAGGTCGTTCTCCCGATACGATGACTTGATGATGCTTCTGGCTTCACAGGCTGGCGCCGGGGTTTCTAGATACGGCGATATATTGATGATGCGGGCGGCCTGTGCTGGGGATGTCAGGGCGAAAATCAACCCGTTCGAAAGCAAGCCGTTGAGCGTCAGTTTTTCTGCAATACCACCTATTGATGTGGTGAATGCGATCGCTCGATCAAGTAAATATATTTCAGGAGATATTTCCGGGGAAAGGGATTGGGGCTTGATTGGTATGCATCTGAGTGGAGTCTCTGCATCAACGATGTATGAGGTTGTCACTCATGTATCTGGTGTGACGGTCGAAATTCAGAAAGGAGCTTGGATTGCCCGTCGTCACGGAACCTGTCCAGCTCGACAAGCTGAATCGTCGGAAATGTTGTTGCCCGAGGCTGTTGACGATACATGCGATCGCCGAGCCTTAAATGTCAGAAACTCAGAGTCCCCTTGCGAAGCCCTTGAGTTCTACGACATCGGTGATATGGTTTGGCGAGGCTACATTCGGTCGAATGGTCAGATTGCCGCATTTGTGGAAACTCCGGATGACGTCACTTGGCTTATTAGGGTCGGGATGCGCATTGGGAAGAATTCTGGAGTGGTAAAGTCAATATCTGGTTGTGGGATTCTTGTTGATGAATCTCCTTCTGATTCTTCGGGGGGTATCAATCGAAAATTGCAAAGATTGGACTATTCGGGAATGGCTAGGAGAGCTTGCCTTCACAAACGGGGGGGCGCGAAAGGTGGGTAGCGAGTAGGGTTTCGCTAGTTTTTCAAACGACCCTCCGAAAACGAATGTTGCGCAAACATATTTTTACAAATTCCCGCTAAACACTTTTCAGAAGCACTGGATGTATTGGTTGTAGCGAGCCCGATGCAAGGGTTCGTCCCACGACCAAACGCAAACACCGGGCGCCCTCGCAGAGGGCGTCCGCATCCAGGACGGAAGAAAAATGGTAGCGATCGTCAGCGGCAACTCCCTTGGTTTGAGCCTGACTTCTCTGGCGACGCTCGGCCAGCGTGGGGTGATGGGGGCGGCGGGGCAGGGGCGCAATGGCGAGTTGGCTTACGTCAACATCGCCAACGGCAACCTGGTGCTGCAGAACCGCGACGACCTGCTGGTCAGCCGGGGTGTCGATGTCGGCGCGCTGCGCACATACAACAGCCAGGGCTTGCTGACCGACGACAACGGCGACAACTGGTCGCACGGCGTTTTCAACCAGCAGTTGCGCCTGACCGGCACGCGCAACGCGGCCGGCAGCACCCTGGTTCGCACCGACCGCGACGGGGCGCAGGCGACCTACGCATTCAACGCCACCACCGTCAGCTACACCAGCACGGCGGGCGGCGGGGCCTTCGACAGCATCGCCTACGACTCGGCCACCAACCAGTACGTGTGGACCGACGGCGCCTCGGGCCTGCGTGAGCGCTACGACGCCACCACCGGCCGCCTCGTGTCCACGGTGGACACCGCCGGCAACACCGTCAGCTACGCCTACGACGCCGGCGGCAAGCTGATCAGCATGCGCAGCGCGAGCGGCGAAACCACCTACCTCGACTACACCGGCAACAACCTCACGCAGGTGCGCACGGTCATCACGGTGGGGGCCGCCACGCAGACCCTGACTCGCGCGCGCTATGCCTACGACGCGAGCAACCGCCTGACGAGCGTCACGGTTGACCTGACGCCCGCCGACAACAGCGTGGCCGACGCCCGCACCTTCGTCACCAGCTACACCTACGACGGCACCAGCAAGCGGGTCGCGTCGATCACGCAGAACGGCGGCGTTTCGCTGGCCGTGACCTATGTGCAGGTGGGTACCGAGTTCCGCGTGGCGACCTTGCGCGATGCGCTGGGCCAGACCACCAGCTTCGCCTACGACACGGCCACCCGGCGCACCACGGTCACCGACCCGCTGGGCCTGCGCACCTTGTGCGACTACGACACGGCCGGCCAACTGATCCGCATCACCGGCCCGGCGGTCGGCGGTGTCAGCCAGGTCACGGCCTTCACCTACAACGCCAATGGCGACCTGACGCAGGTGGTCGATCCCGAGGGGCGTGCCGTCGTCATGCAGTACGACGCGCGCGGCAACCAGACGCTGCAGCGCGATGCGGCGGGCAACACCATCACCCGCAGCTTCGACGCGCGCAACCAGGTGCTGACCGAAACCGCCTACCTCGTGCCCGACGCCGACGGCGCGGGTGCGGGCCTGGCCACCAGCCCGATCACCAGCCGCTACGTCTACGACGCCACCAACAAGAACCAGTTGCGCTTTGCGCTCAGCCCCGAAGGCCGGGTCACCGAGCACCAGTACGACGCGTACGGCAACCTGACGGCGACCATCCAGTACGCCGGCGCCGTCTATAACGTCACGGCCCTGGCCGCCACGGCGTCGCCGACCGAAGCGCAGATGACCACCTGGGTCGGCTCGCAAGACCGCAGCAAGACGCAGCGTGTCGATCGGGTCTATGACTTCCGTGGGCAGGTGCAGCGCAGCGTGGCCTATGCCAGCGTTGACGCCGCCGGCGCCGGCGTGACCGGTGCGACCGCCAGCACCACGCAGTACGTGTACGACCAGGCGGGCCTGCTGCTCAGCAGCATCAGCGCGACCACTGGCAGCACCAGCTTCACCTACGACGGCCTCGGCCGCCTGCTGGTCACCACCAACGCGCTCGGCCAGACGACGACCAACGCCTACGACGACGCCAACAACCGCAGCAGCGTCACGCTGGCGAACGGCCTCGTCACCACCAGCACCTTCGACCGCGCGGGCCGGCTGACCTCGGTGCTGCAAAGCAGCGCCGCCAGCGCCAACCTGGGCGAGACGCGCTATTTCTACGACGCCGACGGCCGCTTGCGCATGACGCAAGACGCGACCGGTGTGCGCAACTGGGCGCTGTACGACGAAGCCAGCCGCAAGGTGGCCGACATCGACAGCGACGGCTCGGTCACCGAGTACGTCTACAACCGCAACAACCAGGTCGTGCAGACCCTGCGCTACGCGACGGCGGCGAGCACGGCGGCCCTGGTGGACGCCAGCGGCAACCCGCTCAACGTCGCCCTGGCCACGGTGCGCCCAGCGGGCACGCGCTACGTCAGCTGGAACCTCTACGACAACGCCAACCGCCTGGCCAAGAGCATCGACGAGCTCGGCTACGTCACCGAGACCCGCTACGACGGGGCTTCGCGCGTCACCGACGTCGTGCGCTGGGCCAACGCGGTGGTGGCCGCGAACATCACCGCGGCCACCCGGCCGACGGATGCCGCCGCCACGCCGGCCGCCAATGCCGCAGCCGACCGCCGCTCGCGCAACTTCTACGACGCCGACGGCCGCCTGCTGGGCTCGCTCGATGCCGAGGGCTACCTCAGCGAACTGAGCTACGACGCAGCCGGCCGCCTGACGACCACGCTGCGCTATGCCACCGTGAGCCCGAGCGCCCAGTGGGCAGCGGGCACGCTGACCGCGCTGCGCCCGGCGGCGTCGGCCAACGACCAGCGCAGTGTCAACCTCTACGACGCCAAGGGCCTGCTCATCGGCCACGTCGATGCCGAGAACTACCTCACCGAGAACGTCTACGACGCGAGCGGCAACCTCACGCGCTCGGTGCGCTATGCCACCCGCCTGGCCGCCAGCCCGGCACCGGGCACGGCCCTGGCGAGCATCCGCCCGGCGGCCAACGCCGCCGACCAGGCCCTCAACACCAGCTACGACACGCTGAACCGCGCCACCAGCCAGACCAGCGCCGAAGGCACGGTGACGCAGTTCACCTACAACAACGTGGGCCAGCTCGTGTCCACGGTGAAGGCGGCGGGGCAGGCCGAGGTGCGCACGCTGAATGCACGCTTCGACCTGCAGGGCCGGCTGGTCGGCGAGCTCAGCGCCGAAGGCGCCGCGCTGCTGGTCGGCGGGCTGACACAGGCCCAGATCGACACCATCTGGACCCAGCACGGCCTCGCGCACACCTACGACGCCGCCGGTCGCCGCACCAGCACCACCGACCCGAACGGCTTCAAGACCCTGTTCTTCTACGACACCGACGGCCGCCTGGTCACCACGGTCAACCACCTCGGCGAAGCCGAAGAACGCCAGTACAACGCCCTCAACCAGTTGGTGGCGACCACGCGTTTCGGCACGCGCATCGCCACCACCGGCCTCACCGGCGGGCTGGTGGTCGCGGCCCTGACCACCGCGCTCAACGGCGTGCGCAATGCCACGCTCGACAGCACCACCCGCCTGACCTACACCGAGCGCGGCCAGGTGGCGACCACCACCGACGCGCTGGGCAACGTCAACAGCCAGACCTACAACGCCTTCGGCGAAGTGCTCAGCACGACCACGGCCCTGGGCGGCGGCCAGACGCTGGTGCAAACGGGCAGCTACGACCGCCGTGGCCTGCAAGTGGGCAGCGTCAGCGACGCGGCCGGCATCAACGCCATCACCAGCGCCGTCTACGACGCTTTCGGTCGCCTCACCCGCAGCACTGACGCCAACGGCAACGTACGCCAGCAGAGCTACGACCGCCTGGGCCGCACGGTGCAAACCATCGACCCGACCAACGCCACCCGCAACAGCACCTGGGACGCCTTCGGCCGTGTGCTGACGCAGACCGACGCGCTGGGCCAGGTCACGCGCTACGCCTACAGCGACACCGCGCGCAGCATGACCATGACCACGCCCGAAGGCGTGGTGGTCACGACGGTGCGCACCCGCCATGGCCAGACCCTGAGCATCACCGACGGCCGCGGGGCCGTCACCAGCTACACCTACGACCGCAACGGCAACCTCAAGACCACCGCCGCCCCGCTGGCGGTGACGAGCGCCAACACCTACGACCGCGCCAACCGCCTCATCGAAACGACCGACGCGCGTGGCGTCAAGGCGGCCTTCACGTACGACGCCGCCAACCGCCTGCTGACCCGTCGTGTCGACCCGACCGGCCTGAACCTCACCACGACGTTCACTTACGACGCCAAGGGCCAGCAGGCCAGCGTGACCGACCCGCGCGGCACGGTCACCACCATCAGCTATGACCTCAAGGGCCAGGTGCTGCGCCAGGTGGTCGATGCGGCCGGCCTCAACCTCATCACCAGCTACACGTACGACGCCCAGGGCCGGGCCCTCACGGTCACCGACGCGACCGGCACCGTCAGCCAGTACACCTACGACAAGCTCGGCCGCCGCATTCGCGAGCAGATCGACCCGACCGGGTTGAACATCACCCGCAACTACACCTACGACAAGAACGGCAACGCGGTCACCAGCACCGACGGCACCGGCGCGCTCACGCGCTACACCTACAACGCCAACGATCAACTGGTCTTCACCGTTGATGCGGCCGGCGGCGTCAGCAAGGTGGACTACGACGCGCAAGGTCGCGTCACCCGCAGCACCCGCTACGCCACGGCGCTGAGCGCCACGCAGCTCAGCAGCCTGGCCACGCCGGCCACCTCGGCGCAGGTGCAAGCGCTGGTGGTGGCCGCCGCGGGCCGCGACGCCATCCAGGCCAACCGCTACGACCGCGACGGTCGCCTGCGCTTCACCGTGGACGGCACGGGCGCGGTCACCGAACTGCGCTACGACGCCAACGGCAATGTCGTCGAGCAGATCGGCTACGCCAACGTCATCAACCTCGCCACGTGGACGGGCACCACCGACCCGGCCCCGGTGGCCGACGCCACGCGCGACCAGCGCACCCGCACCGTCTACGACGCACTCAACCGTGCCACGCATGTGGCCGATGCGACGGGCGCGGTCGTTGCCAACCAATACGACGCCAACGGCAATATCGTTCGCCAAACGCGCCACGCCACGCTGGTGGCCGCGGCGGCCAGCCCCAGCACCGTGGTTGCCGACGCGGCCAACGACCGCATCAGCGTCTTCACCTACGACAACGCCAATCGCCTGGCGTACACGGCGGACCCGAGCGGTGCGGTGTCGCGCAACGAGTACGACGCCAACGGCAACGTGGTGCGGCGCACGCAGTACGCCAACCTCATCACGGCAGGCGGCGTGCCGACGAGCGTGACCGCCAACGCCGCGGCCGACCGTGTTGCCACGTTCACTTACGACCGCGCCAACCGCGTCAGCTACAGCGCCGACGCCGAGGGATACGTCTCGACGACGACCTACGACAAGGCCGACCGGGTGCTCACGAGCACGCGCTACGCCACACGGCCGGCCACCGCCGGTGCGCTGCCCACCGCCAATGCGGCCGACCAGACCACGACCTTCACTTACGACAAGGCCGGTCGCCTGCTCACCACGCGTGACGCGCTGAACCAGACAGAGTCGTTCACGCACAACGGCCGCGGTGACAAGCTGACCTTCACCAACAAGAAGGGCAGCGTCTGGACCTACACCTACGACGCTGCCGGGCGCGTGCTGACCGAGGTCAGCCCGCAGGTGGCGCTCAGCACGGTGAGTACCGACGCCTACGGCGATCTGGTCGCAGGCGCCACGGTCACCGCCGGCATCACCACCCGCATGGCCTACGACGGCCTGGGCAACCTGCTCAGCCGCACCGAAGCCGTGGGCCGCGCGGGTGAAGAACGTACGACGAGCTACGCGTACGACGCCGCGGGCCGACAGATCCGCGTGACCCACCCGCCGGTGGGCGTGTACAGCGAGACCACCGCCGCCCTCGCGACCAACGGCGCGACCGGCGTGGCGACCCGCGCCGAAGCGACGCGCACGCTGAGCACGCAGACCTTCTACGACGCCTTCGGCAACGCCGTGGCCAACGTCGATGTCGCCGGCAACGCCAGCTACAAGGCCTACGACCTCGCCAACCGCGTGCGTTTCGACGTCGATGCGATGGGCCATGTGACCGGCTACGTGCGCAACACGTTCGGCGACGCATTGCAGATCACCCGCTACGGGGTGGCCACCACGCTGGCCAGCACGGTGCCGACCAGCGCCGCGCAGGCGCCCAGCGTGGCCGCCATCAATGCCGTGGTCACGGCGGCCGGCTACAACGGCAGCGCCAACCGCGTGCTCACCAACGTCTACGACCGGCTCGGCCGCGTGACCGAGGTGCGTGAACCCACCGTCTACACCTACGACTCGGTCTTGGGCAGCTACGCCAACGCGCAGAAGACCACGCGCAACACCTTCAACGCCTTCGGCGACGTGGTGCTCGTGGCGACCAACAAGGCGAGCGGCTGGGACTACAGCGCCCAGTACTTCAACCGCCTGGGCCAGCGCACCGCCAGCGTCGATGCGCTGGGCTACTTGACCACGAGCGTGTACGACGCCGTGGGCAACCTGACGCAAACCACCGAGTTCGCGACCGCCGTGGCCCTGCCCACCGCGACGAGCTGGCAAACCGCCGCCCCCGCAGGCGTGGCCAATGCCAACGACCGCACGGTGCAGTTCGCCTACGACCGGCTGAACCGCAAGCTCAGCGAAACGCGCCTCAGCGTCGAGACCAGCACCGCCGCCGAAGCCCAGACGGGCACCAGCAGCCGCAAGAGCCTCACCACAACCTACGGCTACGACGCCGTGGGCAACCTCACGCGCACGACCGACGCGCTGGGCGCCAGCACCTACAGCTACTACGACGCGCTGGGCCGCGTCACGGCCGTGGCGGCACCCACCCGCAGCAGCACGCCGAGCGGCGCGGCCATGACGCCGCTGACCGTCTTCCGCCGTGATGCGTACGGCAATGTTGTCGCCAAGATCGACCTGCGCAACGGCGCGAGCGCCGCGGCCGAGTTCACTGGCGTGTCGAGTACCGCCACGCCGGGCTACACCGCCGGTGCGGCCGACGCCGCCGACCGCGCGACCTACGCCAAGTACGACCTGCATGGCCGCAACACCCAGCAGACCGATGCCGCCGGCTACAGCAGCTTCACGTCTTACAACGAGCGAGGCCAGGTCGCCAAGACCTGGCAAGGCGTGACCTCCGGCTCGCCGGTGGTGGGCGCCAACGGCAAGCTCGTGGCCGACAGCAGCACCTTCCAGGCCTACCAGTACGACAAGCTGGGTCAGCTGACCCGTACGCTCGACCCGGGCGTGGCGACCACGCTCGCCAACGGGGCAAGGGCCACGCTGATCGGCTCGTCGTACCTCGACGAGTCGGGCAACCCGGTGGGGTCCAGCCGCGTCAGCTTCGAATGGAGCACGCTGGTCGATCCGGCCGCCAGCACCGTGCGCGTGCAGCTCGACTACCAGACCGTCTCGACCTTGCGCCAGACCGGCACCGACGAAGCCGGCAACCCGATCTACACCGGCACGGCCAGCTTTGCGACTTCGCGCACGCTGGACAGCACGCCTGCATCCGCTGCGGGCGGTGTCTCGATGGCGTGGACCGATGCCAACGGCATCTCGGCCATCAATTACGTGCGCATCTGGCAACTGGTGGGCGGCAGCTGGGTCATGCGCTGGGAAGGCAATGCCGCCCAGGCCACCGGCTCCGGCACGGGCGCCGTGGCCAAGACCGCCGCCAACCTCATCGATACCGCGCAGGAATACAACGCCTTCGGTGAGGTGGTGCGCAAGGGCGTGAATGGGGGACGACAGGAGTACTTCGACTACGACAACGCGGGACGCCTGTGGCGCACCAACAGCGGTGACGGCGTCGACAAGATTTCTCTTTACGACGTACAAGGCAATGCCACGGCACAGATCCGCAGTTCAGGCTCGGGCTACGACGACCGCAACCTGGCCTTGTTGACCAGTGCCGACCAGGCCGCCGGCCTGACGACCCTGCGCCGTACCGACACGCTGTACGACGCGCTCGGTCGCGTCACGGAACAGCGCCAACCTCAGCGCACCACCAGCCAGGGCGGCGTGGCCGTGCAGCAGCAGCTCAACACGGCGTCGATCGCGGCGTCGGGCTCCGTGGCGGGCTACGACGAGTCGAACAACCCGATCTGGGTCGGCAACAACCAGATCAACCTGTCGTGGTCGTCGCTCGCGGGGACCGGCTCCGGCGACGTGCGCGTCACGGTGACCTACCTGACCCAGAGCTACCAGGTCAGCCCCGAGACACGCGACGAATCGGGCAACGTCATCGCCCCGGCGGTCTACTCGACCCCGGTCACGCGCACGCGTACGCTGATCCTGAGCGCGGAAGCCGGTGCCTCGGGCGCCGTTCTGAGCTGGCCCGAAGAAGGGCAGGGCGGCGTTGGCAGCGTCACGTCGATGACGCTCGAGAAGAAAAACGTCGAAGGCGTTTGGCAGACCGTGCACCAGGGTGGGTTCGGCGCCGTGGGCAACGTCTTCAACGTGGCCGCCGCGGCTGACCCGAGCACGCAGGTCGTGCTTGAGATCCGCCCGGTGGGCGGCTCGACGTGGACCGCCATGACGGGTGCCATCAACTTCGGCAACACGCTGCGTTACAACGCCAGCAGCCTCGCCGCGGGCAACTACGAGTACCGCGTGCAGACCACGCGTCTGGGGCAACCCGTCAGCACGACGGCAAGCGGCACCGTCTCGGTCACCTCTGCACCGCTGGCAAGCATCTCGACGACCATCACCTACGGGTCGTCGGGCGCGGGTGTGCTGGCCTGGCAGGCCCAGCCGGCTACTGTCACACAAACCCTGCGCTACCGTGTCTCGGGCAGCACCGGCGGCTGGAGCAGCCTCGCCGTGAGCAACCGTGGCAACGGCTACGACGGCGTCAACACGGCCGGTCTGGCCGCGGGCACTTACCAGTTTGAACTGCTGTGGACGCGATCGAACGAAGCCACGCCATATGCCCATGCGACCGGCACCTTCGCCGTCACGGCGGCGGTGGCACCGCGCACGGTGCCGGCGGTCGGCTACCCGGCGGTCACGGGCATCGCCATCGCGCCCCCGGGCGGGCTGAGCATTCCCACGGGCTATGACGAGTCGGGCAACCCCACGGGGTATGCCACGGCGCTGGGCGTCTACTGGACGACCGCCGGCGGCTCGCCGACCTTCCAATACCGTGTCTCGGGCAGTGGCTCGGCATGGAGCACTCTGCCCATCGGCACGGCAGCCGACAAGAGCTACGCCAATGTGGCGGGCCTGGGCGCCGCGGTGTACGAATTCAGGATCACCTACACCTCGGGCAGCACGACCCTCGCGCTGGGCACGGGGAACCTGACCGTCAACCCGCAAGGCGCGGGCTACTACCAGACGGTCACCGTGACCGTGCAGGTGCCGGTGACCGTCACCCCGGCCAACCCGGCCAACTACATCACCGGCTATCACCGCGCCGTGTACAGCGCGCCGGTGTTTGCGGGTTACGACGAGAGCGGCCAACCCTACCTGGGCCAGCACTACGCCTGGTCGGGCAACGTGGTGGTGGCCGTGCCCTACACGGTGAGCCAGATCATCCGCTACGACACCGTGCAGGTCGCGGTGCAGGTGCCGGTGCAGGGCCCTCCGGTCATCAGCGGCTACGACGAGTCGGGCAACCCGATCTACGCCCGCGACGAGTCGGGCAACATCATCTACACGGTCACCTACGTCACGCAGTACCAGACGCAGCAGGTGCCGGTCTACGGCAACGTCACCGTGAACCCGCCCAACCCGGCGCAGTACATGACACAGGCCCCGCGGCCGATCTATGGCGCCCCGGTGGTCGTGGGCGCGGACGAAAGCGGCAACCCGATCCTCGGCCAGGGCTATGCGTGGCAGGGCAACGTTGTGGTGGCCGTGCCGTATACGGTCTACCAGGCGCAGCAGCAACAGCAACAGGTGTGGGTGCCTGGCACCACGCCGCCGCCGACGGTCAGCGTCACCACACCGGGTTACACACCGTCGTACGTCGTTCCGGGCACCCCGGCGCAGTACAGCGCCAGTGTCTCAACGGCGGCCAACAGCACGTCGATCAGCGGCGTGGCTGGCGTCAATACGCTCACCCAGACGGCCGGTGCCAATGGCGCGAACTTCACTGCGCGTCCCACCGTCTATCAAAAGACCGATCGCTGGGGCAACGTCACCGAACTGAGCGACCCGCGCTACGCGGCCTGGAAGACCACCTACCAGTACAACGCCAGCAACCAGTTGATCCGCGAGCAAAAGCCTGACACCGCCGGAGCGCAAAGCACCAACAGCCCGGTGACGCAGGTCTACTACGACGCGCTCGGCCACCAGGTGGCGGTGCGCGACGCCAACAACAACGTCAACAGCCAGCAGTACGACGCGGGCGGCAACCTCGTGGCCGAGCGTCATGCCGACGGCGGCCTCATCACGCACTTCTACGACGCCTTCGGCGACAAGGTGCGCACCGTCGATGCCGAGGGCAACGCTGCCGCGGCGGGCTCGCAAGCACGGGCCAACCGCACCACCGGTTTCCACTACGACAAGATGGGGCGCCTCGTGCAAACCGTCCATGGCGTGGTTAACCTGTGGACCATCAATTCGTCGATGCAGACCTCGTACAGCACGGGGCAGGTCTACGAGTACAACACCTACGACCAGGCCGGCCGCAAGCTGAGCCAGACCAACGGTGGCAACGCCCAGGGCGTGGGTGACACCACCCGCTACAAGTACGACCTGGCGGGGCGCGTCATCGAAACCATCCAGCCGCTGGGTGGCCCGTCGGCGCGCACGGTGTACGACGTGCTCGGCCGCAAGGTCGCGAGCATCGACCAGAACAACCTGGCCGCCACCTGGAGCTACGACTACTTCGGCCTGATCGCGACCCACACCGACATCGGCGGCGCGCGCTATCGCTACACCTACGACAACGCACGGCAGCTGTTGAGCACCTTCAACAGCCGCCACGGCACCAGCGCCCAGCTCACCAACGCCTACGACGCGGCGGGCCAGGTCACGCGCATCACCGACCACTCGCTCAACCAAGTCACCGACTACACCTTCGACATGGCCGGGCGCCATGTGAGAGAGAAGACCACGCAGGCTGGCGTCGTGTACCAGGACAACACCCTGGCCTACGACACCGCGGGGCGACTGCGCCATGTGAGCGATGGCCGCATGAACATCGACATCGAGTACGACAAGATGGGCAACCGCACCCGCGTGCGCACCCACGTCAACGTCGTGCAGGTCGGCAGCAATTCGGCCGACACGTCGAAGGACACCGACCGCTACTTCCGCTACGACAGCATGAACCGCCAGGTCGGGGTTGACCTCAACGCGGCAGGGCAGATCGGCAGCGACGGCCACATCGTCACCTACGACAAGAACGGCAACCGCATCAGCGACACGTTCTATGGCAACAAGGTGGTGACCACGGCAGGTACGCCGCCCACCATCATCGGCTACGACGAGTCGGGCACGCCGCTGTACAGCGGTGGCACCGCCACGTCGTACACGACGACACAAGGGCAGGTGGTCGAGACCTACGACTACGACATCCTGAACCGACTGACCAGCGTCACCCGTGATGGCGTGCAAGTCGATACCCGGGGCTACGACGCGTCGAGCCGCGTCATCACGACCGGCCCGAACGGCGTGCTACCGGCCGGCTATGCGGCTGCGCTGAACAGTGGCACGGCATCGAGCCAGGCCATCGGCCTGGAAACGCGCCGCAACCGCTACGACGCCAACGGCCGCCTGCTGCACCAGACCGTGCTCAGCAGCGACAACAGCCGGGTGACGACCGAGATCGACTACAGCTCTTACGACGCCGCGGGCAACCTCAAGTCGTACACGCTGACCATTCCGGGCGACTACACCAACACCTACCACTACACCCACGCACGCTACGAAGGCTACAAAGAAGCGCGCATCGACGGGTCGAGCACCAAGTTCAACGGCGGATCGACCATCAACACGTACGACGCCAACGGCAACCTCACGCGGGTGGACGACACCACGAAGGACTCGAACGACCGCAACTTCATCAACGACCTCGCGGGGCGTGCGCTCTACGTCAACCAGGCCGGCAACGTGCAGCGTCAGGTTGTGGTCAACGGGGAGGTGATGGGGCGCTACGGCATCGGCATCGACGAACTGAAGCCGCGTGACAACGACGGCAACCCGCTCTTCGCACAGATCGCCGACTTCAACTTCGGCTACCAGCCCATCACCGGCAACTACCCGACCGCCAGCGTCGGCAGCTACCAGGTGCAGGCGGGTGACACGCTGAAGAGCATCGCCAGACAGTCGTATGGCGACGAGCGCCTGTGGTTCCGCATCGCCGACGTCAACGGCCTGAGCGGCGACCGCGACCTGCGTGTCGGCCAGACCATCAACATCCCGAGCACGGTGGGCTCGGTGCACAACAGCGCCGACACCTTCAAGCCGTACGACCCGAGCAAGATCACCGGCGACACCACGCCGAACTTGCCGATGCCGGCAGCCGACAAGGGCTGCGGTGGTCTTGGCATGCTGCTGGTCATCGTCGTGGCCATCGTGGTCACGTACTTCACGGCAGGGGCTGCGGCAGGGTACTTCGGCGTGGCCATGGGCCAGCTCAGTGCGGCCAGCGTGGCCATCGGGGCTGCGGCTGCGGCGGTGGGGTCCATCGCCAGCCAGTTGGTCGGCATGGCCGTCGGCGTCCAAGAAAAGTTCAGCTGGAAGCAAGTGGGCCTGGCGGCCGTCGGTGGTGCGGTGACGGCGGGCCTGTCGGCGTACGCCGGTCCGGGGGCTGAAATGCTGAAGAACGTCGTCGTCAAGGCGGCCGTGTCGAACGCATTGACCCAAGGCATCTCGGTAGCGACGGGCCTGCAAGACAAGTTCAGCTGGCGCAACGTGGCCGCGGCCGCCGTGGGCGCAGGCGTGGGTGGCATCGCTGCCCAGGCCCTGGACGGTGCGTTCACCGGGTTGGGAGAAGTCGGCGGCGCCCTGGCGCGGAACACCCTGCAAGGCTTTGCCTCGGGCACGGCGTCTGCGTTGGTGCGCGGCGGCAAGGTCAGCATGAGCCAGATCGCGACCGACGCCTTCGGCAACGCCATTGGCACCGAGTTGGCACCCTACGCTCAGGCGGCGGGCGAGCGCTTGGGCATGGACCTGCGGTACAGAAACTCGGCCGATCCGCTGGGCGCGCTGATGGCTGATAGAGGGGCGCGACACCACTTCGCACCGGTCGAGACCCGGGTGCCGGTCCCCGTGCCTGCGCCCGAAACGTCGCAGCCGCCGGCAGTCGCCGTTCCCACGCCCACGGGCGAAACAGAGGCCGCCGCCGGTTCACCGGCAGACACTCAGGCGAACGAGCCCGTTTCGCAGCGCCGCAGCCATGTCGCCAAGCGTGGCCAGGGCCCCGAAGTCATCGGCAAGGCCCTAAATCCTGATGCGCCGTACGCCGCAGCGGCCGACGCGCTGGTCCGCGGCGATGTGCAGTGGAACAGCAAGCTGAATCGCTGGATGACGCATACCGGCGTCGAGTACAGCTCCGATCTGTCGGTCTACACGCCGGAGCAGATTGCAGAGCTGGATCAAGCAATGCGCACATCGGTGTCGAAGGAAGCTGGCGAGGATGCACGCCGCGCTGCCGTCGAACGCATGAAAGCACTCGCGAAGATCGGGTCGATGACCAAGTACTCGCAGGCTGACCGGGACGCAGACCCCAACTACCGTCTGGTGGTCGAATCCAACAAGCGCATTGATGCCTACGTGTCGCCGAACGTGACGACGACGCGCGAGACGCTCACCGGCAACTACGACTCGTTCGTGCTCGATGGCTGGAACAGCTTCAAGACCAGCACACGCGCCAACCTCGACAACGCAGCGGTCAGCGATGGCGGCGGTGCCGTGACGGCGATTGCAGCCTTCGTGAAAGCCCCCGCTGAACTCGGTTTCGCGCTGGGCGATGCAGGGCTGGGCCTGGGCCGCCTCGGTACGCGCGTTTGGGATTCCCACCAAGCCGGCACGCTGGCTGAAGACTTCAAGACCAATGTGCTCGATCCCTCGGTCAAGTTCGCCGCGTCGGTCAAAGACCTGAACACCGTCCGGATTTCGCTCGGCGGCAAGTTCGGCGCGGACGACTGGAGAGGTGACGACTGGAAGGTCATGGTAGGCACCGACCGCATCGGCTTCCAGTTCAAGAAGGAAGTCAGCCTGGATATGCCGCGCGACATGAAGGCGGGCGTCGATACAGTGGCCCGTTTCAGCTACAACTGGAACTCTGGCTTCCAGGAAGAGCTCTTGGTGGAAAAGAACTTTGGGAAGGTGCCGGTGCCGTTCTTGAAGCCGAAGATTGCCGGCGTGCCGTTGAGTGTTGAAGTGGTGCCAGGGGCGCGTTTGAACCTCACCGGCAATCGAATCATCACCCCCTCGGTGAATGTGGACTTCGGGATCAAGACCGATGTCTTCAAAGGCAAGGTCGCGATCGAATTCCGTAAATCTGGTTCTTGATCCTGATGTCGCAAAAGTGGGCCGAACTCGCGCCTCGCTCGTTTTTTCGCAGAGACCTGGTCCTGCGAACGAACGTCGAGGAAGAGATCGGCCCGCTCTCTGCCCGGTATTCAAAGGGAAACCTGAACGTTCTTCGCAATGGGAAGCCGTTTCTTGAGACGGACGGCGGCACGAAGCTCATCGCGACAGGTGAAAGTTTCGATGTCGTGAGCAAGTGGCCGGTCCTGCGCGAACTTGTCTCGCCTCGGCGGTCACTGTCCATTGACTGGTCGGAGCCATCACCCGCCAAGGAGCTTCGGCTCGCAGTTTCTGTCAGCTCAGGACCCGGCGCGGGCGAGCGCTACGTGGTCTCGGAGGATCGGTCGCAGTTCGTGCGCTGGCGTACCCAGGTGAGGGTGGAGGCGGAAGCTTCCCGCTGCACGGTGGAGGTGATGCTGGTGTGTCTCTTCTACTTCTGGGCGTTTTTCGAGTCAGATCGCACCTCATACGGTTGAGCCGCGATCCGATCGCCTGAGATGATTGCCGGCGTGTCCCTTCGCGCAACGACCGGTGTGGCGAGCATCTGGATAGCTGCGCTAAGCTAAGCTAGACCCTCTGCACTCACCGGCCCCGGCCCCTTGCCCGCGATGCCCGCCACCCACATTGCCGTTCTCGACGACGAAGTCGATATCACGCAGCTGCTGGCGAACTACCTCAAGAGCCACGGCTATCGGGTGACGCAGTTGCACAGCGGGGTCTCGCTGATGCACCTGATGCCGCAGGACCGGCCCGACCTCGTGCTGCTCGACCTCGGCCTGCCCGGCGAAGACGGCTTCGCCATCGCGCGGCAGCTGCGCGAGCACTGGCGCTGCGGGCTGGTCATCGTCACGGGGCGGGGTGACTCGGTGGACAAGGTGGTGGGCCTGGAAATCGGCGCCGACGACTACGTGACCAAGCCCTTCGACCTGCGCGAGTTGCTGGCGCGCATCAAGGCGGTGTTGCGACGGCTCGAGCCCGCGCCCGCAACCGCCTCGGCGGTTGCGTCGCCGGCACCCGAGGCCAACGGCGGGCGCGAAGTGGTGCGCTTCCTGGGCTGGTCGCTCGATGCAGCGGCGCGGCGGGTGACCAATCCGCAGGGCGAAGACGTGACGTTGACCACGGGTGAATTCGACCTGCTCAACGTGTTCGTGCGGCACCCGGGCCGGGTGCTGTCGCGCGACTTTCTGCTTGAGAACACGCGCGGCCGCGAGGCGGGCCCGTTCGACCGCACGATCGACGTGCAGGTGGGCCGTTTGCGCAAGAAGCTCGAAGACAGCGCCGACGAGCCGCAGATCATCAAGTCGGTGCGGGGGGCAGGCTACTTGTTCACGCCGGCCGTCACACACGCTTGACCCGAGGACAGGCCAAAACCCTCGCCCGCACCACCCGAGCCTCAGCACACCTGCGAACGAACACATGAACGAGCCACGCGAACCTCGCTCCAGCTTCGGTGGCATCGACGAGCACTCGGTCTACCGCTCGGTTTTTGCTGCTTACCCCGACGCGCTGTTGCTGGTGGACGGCGCCGGCACCATCGTGCTGGCCAACCCGGCGGCGGCGCAGCTGCTCGACTACACACAAGACCAGCTGGTCGGCCTGCCGGTCGATGCGCTGGTGCCCGACAGCATTCGCCCGCGCCACGCGGCCTACCGTGACGCTTATGCGCGCCAGCCTCGCCCGCGCCCCATGGGCACGCAGATGGAGCTGGTCGCCAAGCGGCGCGACGGCAGCGAGGTGATGGTCGAGATCGCCCTCAGTCCCTTGCAAGACCATGGCTTGCCGTACGTGGTGGCCGCCATTCGCGGCATCGGGGCCTACCCGCGCGTGAAGCAGGCGCTGCAGCGTGCACGCTATGCCGAGCACCTGGCTCACCTCGGGCGTCTGGCGGTGGACACGCGCGACGCGCAACTGCTGCTTCAGCGGGTGCCGGTGGTGGCGGCTGAGGCGCTCGAAGTTGAGGTGGCCGAGGTTTTTTTGCTGGAGCCCAATCGGCTCGAATTTCGCATCGCCAGCGGCCATGGCCTGGCGATGACGGGCGACCGCGTCGGCCAGATGGTGCCGAACCGGCCCGAGACCTCCGCCGGCTACGTGCTCGCGCACGGTGGCCCGCTGATCATCGCGGACTACCGCGAAGAGGTGCGTTTTCAGGTGCCGCCCGCGTTCTTGTCGGCCGGGCTCCTGAGCGGGCTCGTGGTGCCTCTGTCGGACCGGGGCCGCTCGGTGGGCGCGCTGGTGGTGCGCTCGCGTCAGGTGAACCGTTTCGGCAACGACGAGCAGACCTTTCTGGAATCGCTTGCGAGCATGCTGGCCACGAGCTTGCAACGCGCCCAGAGCGAAGAGGCGCTGAACCACGCCCAGCGCATGGAAAGCGTCGGCCAATTGACGGGTGGCATCGCGCACGACTTCAACAACCTGCTCACCGTCATCCAGGGCAACCTGCAGGTGCTCGAAGAGCTGCCGGCGGTCGAGCGCGACGAGTTCGCGCAGCAGTTGGTGGGCGCGGCCGCGCGGGCCAGCCGCCGCGGCGCTGAACTGACGAGCAAGTTGCTGGCCTTTTCGCGCCGCCAGGTGCTGAGCCCGAAGCGCATCGACCTGCCGACAATGCTGAATTCGCTGGCCGACATGCTGCAACGCACGCTCGACCAACGCATCCGCATCGAAGTCGAGGCCGAGCCGGGGCTGGCCTGCGAGGTGGACCCGGGTCAGCTCGAATCGGCCTTGCTCAACATCGCCATCAACGCCCGCGACGCCATGCCCGAAGGCGGTCGGCTGAGCTTTCGCGTCAGTGCCTGCGCAGCCTTGCCACCGGGTGCGCAGGGCGAGCCGGGGCAGGGCGGTGACCCCGAGGCGGGGTACGTGTCGATCGCAATTTCAGACACCGGCTCGGGCATGTCCGATGAGGTGAAGGAACGCGCTTTCGAACCCTTCTTCACCACCAAGGCCGTGGGGCGCGGCACCGGGCTCGGCCTGAGCACGGTGTACGGCTTCGTCACGCAGTCGCGCGGGGCGATCACCATTCACAGCGAAATGGGCGTGGGCACGACCATCACGCTGTTCATTCCGCGGCATGAAGATGCGCGCGAGGACCTGCCCACCGAGGGCGCGGGCCAGCGCGTGCCGGAGGGCTTGCGGGTGCTGCTGGTCGAAGACGACCCCGAAGTCAGCGCCGTGGCACGCAACTTTCTTGCGGCGCTCGGCTGCACGGTGGTGGCATTTGCCAATGGCGAGCAAGCCTTGCTGTCGCTCGACGCAGATGCACGCTACGACCTGCTGCTGAGCGACATCGCGCTCGGTGCAGGCATGCGCGGCACCGAACTCGCCCACCAGGCGGTGCAGCGGGTGCCGGGCCTGGCGGTCTTGCTCGTGTCGGGCTTCTCGGCCGAACTGATCGACGCGAACCGCGACGTGCCGCCCGAATGGGAACTGCTGCCCAAGCCCTACAGCCGCAACGAGATCGCCCGGGCGATCGCGCGGCTGTTTCCGCAGGCTTGACGTCGTTGCCGGCGCCGCCGGCGTCGGGTTACTGCACGGTGGCCGTGGCCGGTGCACCCGCCGGGGCCAGGCAGCGCTGGATGAACTCGCTCAGCGCCTCGACCTTCGGGATCTGGATGTCGCGGCGGCCCTTCTCGGTGAAGCGGATCACGTCGCCCTTGGCCAGGCGCGACAGCGCGCGGCTCACGGTTTCGAGCGTCATGCCCAGGTAGTTGCCGATCTCGGCGCGGGTCATGCGCAGGGTGATCTGGTCGGTGCGCAGGCCGCGTTCGGCGAGCGACGCGGCCCAGTGGCGCAGGAACTCGGCCACGCGCGCATCGGCGGGCAGGGTGCACAGCGACATCATCGATTCGCGGTCGCGGCCGATCTCGCGGCTCATGGCCTCGTGCATCACGGCCAGCAGGCGGGGTTCGCGGGCCGCAGCCTGCAGCAACGCGTCGTAGCGGATCGCCCAGACCTCGCCGGTGTCCATCGCGACCGCGTCGCAGCCGTACTGGCCGGTGGCGATGCCGTCGAAGCCCAGCCAGTCACCGCGGAAGTGCAAGCCGACAACCTGCTCACGGCCATCGGGCGACACGTTGATCATCTTGATGAAGCCTGAGTTCATGACGTAGAGCGTGCTGAAGCGCTCGCCCGCCTGGTAGATCGTGTCGCCCGCGCGCACCATGCGGCGTTGCGGGGCGAGCGTGTCTTGCAGCAGTTGCAGCGCCGAGGCAATGCGCTGGGTGGCGGCTTGTTGCTGCACGCGGCCTTGGGCCGGTTCGTCTTGCGACTCGCGCACCAGGGCGATCGAGGGCATGGGCAGGGGGCGGCGGGCGGCTTCGGCGGCGTAGGCGGTGTTCAGCATGTCGGTTCCTCGTCCTGGCTGGTTCGGTTGGCTCGGGCTTGCGATGGGTCAAATCGTAGAAACCAGCCGACAACGGGATGAGAACGAACCTTGCCGTTCGGTAACGCTGTGTCAACGCATGGTGACAAACCCGCATGAGCACAGCCTGCACGCGGGCGGGTTGATGGCCGTCAAACGCCACGCGATGGGGCGCCTCTAGCCTTCAACCTGCCCACAGTCGGGTCTCACCTTCTTGCCCATGAACTCCAACCTCAGCCATCGCTTTTCGTCATTGGACGCCCTGCGTTCCAGTGACGCCGCGTTGCTGATCCAGACCGCACGCGAGTTGAAGGCGGCCGAGCGCCGGGGTGCCTTGCCCCAGGTGCTGCGCGGCTTCAACATCGCTTTGCTGAGCGACGACCACGCCAGCGAGTCGGCCACCGAATTCCATCGTGCCGCCGCCAGCCTGGGTGCGCTGGTGTCGCGGGTGCCCGCGCATCCCTCGCATGCCGGCGGCGACGGCCTCGACGACCTCGACGACCTCGACGAGCGCGCCCGCCTGCTCGGGCGCATGTACCAGGCCATCGAATGCCAGGGCATGAGCGAGGCCGAAACGGCTTGCGTGGCCGCTGCGGCTGGTGTGCCGGTGTTCAATCATTGGGGCCACGCCGCCCACCCGACGCGCGTGCTGGCCGACCTGATGACCATGCAAGAGCACCTGGGCAAACCGCTCAACGAAATCTCGCTCGGGTTTGCGGGCGACCCAAAGTCTGCCTGCGGCCATGCGGTGCTGCGCGCAGTGGCCTTGAGCGGGGTGGACCTGCGCATGCTCGAACCTGAAGGCGCCACCGTCAGCGGTGGTCGGCAACCCGCCGGCACGCCCGACAGCGAACTGCCCGACTTCATCTGCACGCCGCGCAGCCCCGGTTGCCTGCCGCTGAGGCTGACGACCTCGCGCGCCGAGACCGACGGATCCTTGCTGGTCGAGCAGAGCCAGAACCCGCGCTACCTGCTGCAGGCCATGCTGGTGTGCAGTGTGGTGTGAGCGGACCTGCCAACCGATGGCCGCTTGAGCCCCGCTGCACGAGGTGTCTGCGCACCAGGTGACGCCCGCGGGGTGCCGCCGGTGCCGTCCGAAACGGCCGCCCCAAGCGGCCGTTTGCCATTCAACCCGTGTTGAGGCGGCGCCTCACCGGTCCAGCACGTAGCGCCCCGGTGCATCGCCCAGCGAGGGCAGCATCTTCGGTGGCCTCGTGCGTGCGGTCGAATGCTGCGCCAGCCAGTGCGTCCACGGCTGCCACCATGAGCCTTCGACGGTGTCGGTCGCGGCCAGCCACTCGTCAGGGGTGAGCAGGCGGTCGCCGGCGTGGCGCGTCTTCATGCGGTAGCTCGCGCGCGGTGAGCCGGGCGGGTTGACGATGCCCACGTTGTGCCCGCCGGCCGTCAGCAAGAAGGTGAGCGGCGCGTGGGTCAGCTGCTGCAGCTTGAAGACCGATCGCCATGGCGCCACGTGGTCTTGCACCGTGCCCACGCTGAAGATCGGCACGCGGATGTCACCCAGGTTGATGGGCACGCCGCCCAGGCGGTACTCGCCGTGCGAGAGCGCGTTGTCGAGGTACAGCGCGCGCAAGTATTCGCTGTGCATGCGCTCTGGCAGGCGGGTGCCGTCGGCGTTCCAGGCCATCAGCGCATTGAGCGGCGTGTCTTCGCCCAGCAGGTAGGCGTGCAGGCGGTACGACCACACCAGGTCGCGCGAACGCATCATCTGGAAGGTGTCGCGCATCTGGCGCTTGTCGAGATAGCCCTGTCGGGCCATCTGTGCTTCGAGCCAGGTGACCTGGCTCTCGTCGATGAAGAGCGAGATCTCGCCCGGGTCGGTGAAGTCGGTCTGCGCGGCCAGCAGGGTGACGCTCTTGAGCGCGCGGCTCTTTTCGCGGCCCAGCGCGGCGGCGGCCATCGACAAGAGCGTGCCGCCCAGGCAGTAGCCGACCGCGTGCACCGGCTGGCCCGGGCTCGCGGTGGCGATGGTGTCGAGCGCGGCGCGAATGCCCAGGCGGTGGTAGTCGTCGAGCGAGAGGTCGCGGTCTTCGGCGGTGGGGTTCTTCCACGAGATCGCGAACACCGCGAAGCCCCGGTCGAGCAGGTACTTGATGAGCGAGTTGTGCGGCTCCAGGTCGAGCACGTAGTACTTCATGATCCACGCCGGTACCACGAGCACCGGCTCAGGGTGCACCTGCGGCACGGTGGGTTCGTGCTGGATCAGCTCCATCAGCCGGTTGCGCAGCACCACGCGGCCCGGCGTGGTGGCGACCTCGATGCCGGGGCGAAAGCGCTCGGCACCCTCGGGCGGCTGGTCGGCGGCTTCGTGCTGGGCGTCGCGCAGCGCCTTGAGCGTGCCGCGCACGAGGTTGGCGCCGCCTTCTTCGAGGGTGCGCCGCATCACCTCGGGGTTGGCCAGGCTGTTCGAGGGCGAGGCCATGTCGAGCCACTGCCGCGCGGCGAACTTGACCATCTCTTCGTGGTGCTTGCCGACGCCGGGCACGCCGGTGGTCGCGCATTCCCACCACGACTGCTGCAGCAAGAAGGCCTGAGCCAGCAACGCGTGCGGGTATTCGCGCCAGCCATCGTCGCGGAAGCGTTTGTCTTGCGGCATGGGTTCGATGCACCACGGGCCGGACGACAGGGTCGCCGCGCCGCGCCACCAGTTCTGCACGCAGCGGGCCGACATCTCGGCCAACTCCCACTGCTTGGCAGGCGATGCCGCCAGGTGCACGGCCCAGTCAGCGAAGGCGCCCATCAGGGTGGCGGGTGCGACGGCCGCGCTCGACGCCGGCAGCAGCGACTGCAGCGCGCGCTCGATGGCCAGGTTGCGCACGAAGGTCTCGGACGGCGGGCTGCGCCGGCCCAGCCAGGGGCTCGACGACGGTTCGCGGCTACCGCCGACGCGACCGTGCTCGAGAGATGCGGGCGCTGCGCCGGCCACAGCAGGGGCCACGGGGGCTTTGCTCGACGCTGCCCTCGTCACCGTCGGCACGGCTTTCAGGTGCGAGGCGCGGGCCTTGCGGGTCGGGGCGGGCGAGGTGCGGGGAGGTCGGGCGGGTCGCATGAAAGGCTCCAACTGGGTGAGCGACATCAAAGGGTCGGTGGGAGGCCGTGCGCCGCGCGCGCGGGTGCGGCACGCGGCCGCCACCACTGGCCGAAGGCTTCGAGCGCGAGCAGGCCGGCCAGCACGCAGGGCAGCACCCAGCCGATCAGCTCGGGCCCGGGCGCCTGCACCTTGAAGAGCGCGCGCAGGGCAGGCACGGTGAGCACGGCCGCCCAGGCGGCGACGGTCGTGGCCACCAGCGCCCACAGCATGCGGTTGGGCAGGCGCAGCCGGGCCAGCAGGCTGCGCTCGCTGCTGCGGTCATGCACGATCAGCACCAGGTTCATCGCCACGATCGCGGTCATCGTGGCGGCGCGCATGCCTTCGTCGCCGGCACCTTGCAGGCGGGCGATCAGGTAGGCGCCGAGCGCCACACCGAGGGCGATGCCGCCTTGCACCATGGCCGCGAAGATGTGGCGAGCGCCCAGCACGTGCTCGTGCACCGCCCGCGGCGGCTCGCCCATCGGATCGCCACCCTGGCGCTCGGCTTCGAAGGCCAGCGAACACGCCGGGTCGATCACGAATTCGAGAAACATCACGTGCAGCGGCAGCAGCATCGGTGGCGCGCCGAGCAGCAGCGGAATGATGCTCATGCCGATCAGCGGCACGTGCACGGCCAGCACGTACAACAAGGCCTGGCGCAGGTTGGCGAAGATGCGCCGGCCCTGGCGCACGGCCGCCACCAGCGAGTTGAAGTCGTCGCGCAGCAGCACCAGGCTGGCGGCCTCGCGCGCCACGTCAGAACCCCGTTCGCCCATCGCCACGCCGATGTGCGCGGCGCGCAGCGCGGGGGCGTCGTTCACGCCGTCGCCTGTCATCGCCACCACCTCGCCCGCGCCTTGCAGCGCCTGCACCAGCCGCAGCTTGGTGAGCGGCTTGGCGCGGGCCACCACGTCAACGTCTTTCAGCCGCGAGGTGAGGGTGGCGTCGTCCCAGGCGGCGAGTTCGTCGCCGGTCACCACGCGAGGTGCCCTCGACAAGCCCGCAGCGCGTGCGATGGCGGCCGCCGTGTGCGGGTAGTCGCCGGTGATCATCAAGAGGCGGATGCCGGCGCGGTGGCAGTCGGCCACCGCCGCGGGCACCTCGGTGCGCAGCGGGTCTTCGAAGCCGATGAGCCCGAGAAATTCGAAACCCAGGCCGGCGAGGTCGGCCGCCGGCTCGTCGCCTGTGTGCAAGCTGCTGCGCGCCACCCCCAGCACGCGCAGGCCATCGGCGCCCATCGCCTGCACCTGCGCCAAGACCGCCGCACGCTGGGCCTCGCCGACCTGGCACAGCGCCAGCACGTGCTCGGGCGCGCCTTTGGCGGCGACCTGCCAGCCTTCGCCGGTGGCCCACGCGTGGCCGACGACGAGGCGGTCTTCGCGCAAGGGGTAGCGCTTGCGCAAGCCGCTCGGCGCGGGCGATGTGGCGCCCTGTTCGGCGCCCCAGCGCAGGCAGGCCTGCTCCATCGGGTCGAAGGGCTGGGGTTCGCAGGCGCGCACGGTGGTGTCGGCCAGCGCCAGCGCATCGGCGGCCGATTCGCCCACGGGCTGTGCGCGCACCAGCGCCATGCGGTTGACGGTGAGGGTGCCGGTCTTGTCCACACACAAGACGGTGGTCGCGCCCAGCGCCTCGATGGCCCCGGGGCGGCGCGTCAGCACCTGGTGCTTGGCGATGCGCCACGCACCGAGCGCCATGAAGACGGTGATGACCAGCGGAAACTCTTCGGGAAGGATGGCCATCGCCAGCGTCAACCCGCGCAGCACACCCTGCACCCAGTCGCCGAGCCAGAGGCCGTGGCCGAGCACGATCAGCAGCGACAGCAAGGCCCCCGCCGCACCGAACCAGCGGGCGAGCTGGCGCGTGTCGCGCTGCATGGGGGTCCGTGCGTCTTCCACGCCCATGAGCGAGCTGCCGATCAGGCCGAACTCGGTGCGCGCCCCGGTGGCGGTGACGCAGGCCCGCGCCTGGCCGGCCGTGACCAGCGTGTTGGCGAAGAGCTTCGCGCCCTTGAACTTGTTGACGGCGACCGACTCGCCGGTGAGCAGCGATTCGTCCACCAGCAGGTTGTCGGCGTGCACCACGGTGGCGTCGGCCGGGATGCGGTCGCCCTCGCGCAGCAGCACCCAGTCGTCGGGCACCACCTCGCGCGAAGCGATGCGCACCGCGGTGCCGTCGCGCAGCACCACGGCGCGCGGGCTCGACAGGTCGCGCAGCGCGATCAGCACGCGCTCGGTGCGGTACTTCTGAAACACCGTGATGGCCGCAGCCACGGCGGCCGAAGCCACCAGCGCCAACGCCTCGGTGCGGTCGCCCAGCCACAGGTAGATGCCAGCGGCGGCGAACAGCAGCATGAACAGCGGTTCGCCCGCCAGCGCGGCCAGCGCGTGGAAGACGCTGCTGCCCTGCGTGATGCGCAACTCGTTGGGGCCGTCGCGCTTGAGGCGTTCGGCCGCTTGTGCGGTGCTCAGTCCCTCGGGGGACGGGGTGCGGTCGTTCACGGGTGATTCGTGGGCCCGTTCACCGCGACATCATCGGGCACGCCATGCCGGCGCTGCCTTTGCCATGCGCGTCGTGCGCCGCCGAGGAGGCAGACGCATCCGCGTGCTTGGCGGCGTGCATCGGGCACGACATGCCGCCCGCGGCGGGGCCCGTGGCCGGGCCCTGCGGGTGAACGTGCGGGCCGCGCGGGCCCACGCAGGCGGAGACGAGCAGTGCCAGCGCAAGGCTGGTGACGGGACGGATGAGGCGTTGCATGGCGAACTCCTGTGGCCACTCGAGAACCTCGACGCTACCGCTTGCGCACGCGCGCGGCTTGACGTCCCTCAAGCCCGCTCGGGCTTGTCTGCTTGATCGCCGCGAGGGCCTGTTGCGATTTCGATGTTCGCCCTGTGTGGCCGCGGTTGATGTGCCCCTTGATGTGGGTCAAAAGCGTATGCTGGCAGCCCCGGGGTCATCGGCAGTCTTCGGGTCAGGGAGCCAAAACATATGAATGAGCGTTTCGAAGCCGCAGTCCTGGCGCATAACCCGGACGCGGTGGTCGTGCTGGACCCCGAGGGTCGGGTGCGTTATTGGGGTGACGCCAGCACGACACTGTTCGGCCACGCGGCCAGCGATGCCGAGGGGCGATTGCTCGAAGAGCTGATCGTCCCCGCCGACGAGCGCGGCGACTACCGCGAGGTGCTCGACAGCGCCACCACGAACGGCTTGAGCATCCACGAGGCCGTGCGCTGTCGCCGGGACGGATCTTTTCTCTTCGTCAGCGGCTCGGCGAAGTGGGTGCAAGACGAGGACCGGCCGGGTGACGCGTGCTTCATCCTCACGATGAAAGACGTGACGCCGCTGAAGGTGCAACGCGACAGCCGCCTCGTCGAGGGCAAGTACGGCGGCCTGCTCGAATCGACCCCCGACGCGACGATCATCGTCAACATCGCCGGCCGCATGGTGCTGGCCAACGAGCAGGCGCAGCGCCTGTTCGGGCATTCGCGCGAGGACTTGATCGGGCAGCCGGTCGAGATGCTGCTGCCGCAGCGCTACCGAAACTCGCACATCTCCAGCCGGGCGCGCTACTTCTCGCAGCCGCGCGTGCGGGCCATGGGCGCCGGGCTCGAACTCTTCGGCCAGCACCGCGAAGGCAGCGAATTTCCGGTCGAGATCAGCCTGAGCCCCTTGCAGACCGAAGAGGGCACGATGGTGATGTGCGCCGTGCGCAACATCAGCGACCGGCAGGAGGCGCGCCACAAGGCGGAGCGGCAGTTCCGCGACTTGCTCGAATCGGCCCCCGACGCGATGGTCATCGCCGACGGCGAGGGCGAGATCGTGCTGGTCAACTCGCAGGCCGTGCGCCTGTTCGGCTGGCCTCGCGAAGAACTGCTCGGCCGGCCCATCGAAACCCTGGTGCCCGAGCGCTTTCGTGGCGCCCACGTGGGGCACCGCAGCGGCTTCTTCCAGAAGCCCAAGGTGCGGCAGATGGGCGTGGGGCTGGAGCTGTACGGCCTGCGCAAGGACGGCAGCGAATTTCCGGTCGAGATCAGCCTGAGCCCCATCCAGACCGAAGGCGGCCTCTTGATCGCCAGCGCCATACGCGACGCGACCGAGCGGCGCCGCAACGAGCAGATGCTGCAAGAGGCCAACCGCCTCAAGAGCGAGTTCCTGGCCAACATGTCGCACGAGTTGCGCACGCCGCTGAACGGCATCCTCGGGTTTTCTGAACTGCTGATCGACGGGCGGCCCGGGCCGCTCAACGCCAAGCAGCGCGAGTACCTGACCGATGTGCACCAGTGCGGCCAGCACCTGCTGCAGCTCATCAACGACGTGCTCGACCTCTCGAAGGTCGAAGCCGGCAAGATGGAGGTCTACCCCGAGACCTTCTCGCCGCACACGGCGGTCAGCTCGGTTTGCGCCGTGGTGGCGCCGATCGCACAGAAAAAGCGCATCCAGGTCACCACTAGCACCGACGCGGTGGCCAGCGTCACGCTCGACCTGCAGAAGTTCAAGCAGATCCTCTTCAACCTGCTGTCGAACGCGGTCAAGTTCACCGACCCGGGTGGCACGGTCGGCATCCACGTGGCGCGCCTGGGGGACGACCGGCTGTGCGTGCAGGTGCGCGACACCGGCATCGGCATCGCCCCGCAACATATGAACCAGCTGTTCGAGGCCTTCCGCCAGCTCGACGGTGGCGCGTCGCGGCGCTTCGAAGGCACCGGGCTGGGGCTGTCGCTCACGCGCAAGCTGGTCGAGTTGCAGGGCGGCCAGATCTCGGTCGAGAGCCAGCCGGGCCAGGGCAGCACCTTCAGCGTCGAACTGCCGATGGTGCTGGCCGCGCCTGCCGAGGCCCGTTGAGTGGAGGCTTCCATGACAGCGCGCATTCTCGTCGTCGACGACAACCTCGTGAACCGCAAGCTGGCCTGCGACCTGCTCGAGATGGAAGGCCACGACGTGCTGCAAAGCGGCGACGCGAACGAGGCGTTGAGACTGCTCGCGTCGGTCACGCCCGACCTCGTGCTGATGGACATTTCGCTGCCCGGGATGGACGGCCTCACGCTCACCCGCCAGTTGAAGGCCGACCCGCGCTTCGAGGCGATGCCGATCGTCGCGATGACCGCGTTCGCCATGAAGGGCGACGAGCAGAAAGCCCTGGCGGCGGGCTGCGCCGGCTACATCACCAAGCCCATCGACACGCGGCGCCTGCCGCAGCAAGTCGCGGAGTTTCTGGCCGCCGCCAGTCGCCATCGCGAACAGCTGCGCATCATGATCGTCGAGGACCACCGCATCGACCTCAAGCTCGCGGGCGAAGGCGCCCGGCTCAGCGGTCATCTGGTGCTGAGCAACACGACCGCTGAAGAGGCCATCGCAAGCCTGGAAAACGGCCACCCCGACGTGGTGCTGCTCGACCTCAACCTGCCGGGCATGGACGGGCTGAGCTTTGTTCGCAAGATCAGGTCTTGCGAACTCACCCGCCACCTGCCGGTCGTGGCGATCACCGCGTTTCCCGATGCCTACAGGCGGGATGAGCTGCTGAAAGCCGGCTGCGCGGCCTACCTCGTCAAGCCCATCGACATGGCGCGGCTGATGCAGGAGCTCGAACAGGCGTCGCAGCACAAGCGCTGACGCCGGTTCTCGCCCGCAACAGATGCATGGCTTGACCTGCGTCAAGCCGGACGCGCGGGCGTGGGTCTCCTGTGCGATGTTGGCTTCAAGTCGCTGGCTCAATGGCCGATAGAGGGTTGACCTGCCACACCGGCGGGGTGTCCGTGCACGAGCGCAGCATGGCCGCGACAAGGCTCTGCAGGGCGTGACGAGCGGCGTGCCCAACCGCACATTGCGATGGAGAGGCCCATTGATTGCTGACGCGGACATCCTGCTGGTGGACGACGACACCGATGTCATCCGGTTCATGAGCCAGGCGCTCAAGGGGGTGGGCAACCTGCGGTTCGCCACCGGCGGGGCCGAGGCGCTTGCACTGGCCGCCGCCGCTGTGCCGGACCTGATCCTTCTCGATGCCGAGATGCCGGGCATGAGCGGGTTCCAGCTGTGCCGTGCCTTGCAAGCCGACCCCGCGCTGGCCGACGTGCCGGTGATCTTCGTCACCAGCCACACCGAAGATGCGCTGCAGGTCGCGGGGCTCGACATGGGCGCGGTGGACTTCATCAGCAAGCCCGTCAACCCGGTGCTCTTGCAGGCCCGCGTGCGCACGCAGTTGCGGCTCAAGCGCATGTCGGACCAACTGCGTGAAATGTCGAGCACCGACCCGCTCACCGGCATTGCCAACCGGCGACGTTTCGATGATTCCCTCGGCCGCGAGTGGCGGCGGGCCTGGCGCACTGCGCGACCCCTGTCGCTGCTGATGATCGACATCGACCATTTCAAGGCCTTCAACGACCTCTATGGTCACCCCGCGGGCGACGCCTGCCTGCGTTCGGTGGCGCTGGCCATGCAGCACGTGGCTTCGCGGCCCGGTGATCTGCTGGCGCGTTACGGTGGTGAAGAGTTCGCGCTGCTGCTGCCCGACACCTCGGCCGACGGCGCGGCACGGGTGGCGCAGTCGGTGCTCGATGCGGTGAGCCGTTTGGCGATCCGTCACCAAGGGGTGCCCGGGCGAACCAGCGTGTCGGTCAGTGTCGGCATCGGCAGCTTCGACAGCCACAGCGACTCCTGGCGCGACCCGCCGGGCGAGACCCGCGCCGAGTGCAACGAACCCGCGTGCGATGGCCGAGACCTGCTGCTGGCCGCCGATCAGGCGCTCTACGACGCCAAGGCCAGTGGGCGAGGGCGCGCGTTGGCGATTGACATCGACCTTGCCCGCGCGGCTGCCGCAGCGTCGCGGGCCACGCAGCAATCCTGACCTGCTGGCCCATCCATGCGCCTGGCCGTTCTGGTGGAGAACCCCCGTCGGTTCGCATTTGGCGTTTTTCTGGCCGCAGCGGCGCTGGCCCTGGGCCTGGCGCACGTGCAGGCGCTGCACAACGCGAACCACGCCGCAGAGCGGTTCGAGGCCGTGGCCCAGCGGGCGGCGACGCAGCTCAACCAGCGGCTCGAGGTCTACGAGTTCGGTCTGCGCGGGGCGCGGGGCGCGGTGATCGGTGCGGCGGAAGACATCGACCGCCGGCGCTTTCAGAACTACATTGCTTCGCGCAGCGCAGCGCGCGAGTTTCCGGGCGCACGCGGCTTCGGCGTGATTCGCAGGGTCGAACCCGCCAATGAAGCGGCCTTCCTGGCGAAGGCCCGTGCCGACGGCAAGCCCGACTTCACCGTGCGCCAGCTGGCGCCACATGCGGGCACGCGGTATGTCATCCAGTACATCGAGCCGATCGAGTCGAACGCCAGCGCGGTGGGCCTGGACATCGCCTCGGAGTCCAATCGCCGCGCCGCCGCCGACCGTGCCATGCGCACCGGTGAAGCGAGCCTCAGCGCCCCCATCACGATCGTGCAGGCAGCCGCCGCCGACCACCGCGCGTTTTTGCTGCTGCTGCCCATCTACCGGGCGGGCATGCCGCTCGACACCACCGAGCAACGCGAGGCGGCGACCTACGGTTGGTCGTACGCGCCGCTGGTGATCGACGAGGTGCTCGCGGGATTCGACTTCGCGGGCGGAGAGTTCGCGCTGGTGCTTCGCGATCGCCACGGCGGCGACTGGAAGCCCTTCTTCGACTCGTCACAGGGCGCGCCGGCCCTGCGCCTCGGGGCTGACCTGGTGCGGCACATCCCGCTCACCGTCTACGGACGCGAGTGGGACGTGGAAGTTCGCGCCCTGCCGTTGTTCGTCAAGCACCTCGACCAGGTGGCACCCAGCTCCGTGGCGCTGCTCGGCCTGGTGGTGGCGGCGTTGCTCGGTGCGCTGTCTCACACGGCGCTCGAAGGGGCCACGCGCCAGCGGCAGATCCACGCCGAGCGTGCGCGCCGCGCAGCCATGGTGGGTGGCGCGCACGATGCCATCCTCGCGGTGGACTCCGAGGGTTACGTCGCCGACTGGAACGAGGGCGCCGAGCGCCTGTTCGGCTACATGGCCAACGAGGCCCTCGGCCAGCGCATCAACGACCTGATCGGCTACGAGGCCAGCGCCGCGCAGGCCGCGGCCACCGAAGAGGCGCTGGCACGGGGCGAGAACGTGCCCCCGTTCGACACCGTCTTCATGCACCGCGACGGCAGCGAACTGCAGGTGTCGGTGGCGGCATGCCCGATCCGCAGCAGCGACGGCCGCATCGTGGGTTATGCGCAGACCGTGCGCGACATCAGCGAGCGAAAGGCGGCCGAGGCAGCGTTGGTGTCGGCCCGCGACGCGCTGGAGCGACTGGTCGCCGAACGCACCGCACTGCACGAGGCCGCGCGGCGCGACCTGCAGAAGATCCTCGATGCCATGCCGTCCGTCGTGGGTTACTGGGACCGCGCGTTGCTGCCGCGCTTTGCCAACCGCACCTACTGTGAATGGTTCGGGCTCGACCCGTCGCAACCGCTGCGACGCTCGATACCCGAGGTGCTGGGCGAGACCTTCGAGGTCGTTCGCCCCCACATCGAAGCCGCGCTTGGCGGCGAGGCCCGGCGCTTCGCGCGCGACATTCGCCGACCCGACGGCAGCGTGCGTCACACCATCACCCACTACCTGCCCGACGTGGTGGATGGCGAGGTGCGTGGCTTCTACGGCTTCGCGCAAGACGTCACCGAGCAGGTGGACGACAAGGCTCGGCTGGCGCGGGCCATCCGAGAAAGCGAGGCGCTGCTCAGCACGGTGCGGTTGCACACCATCTTCTCGGCGGCTGACCACACGGGGCGCATCATCGACGTCAACGAGGGCTTTTGCCGCATCAGCGGCTACACCCGCGACGAGCTGATGGGGCGGGACCACCGCATCGTCAACTCGGGCGAGCACGGCGCCGAGTTCTGGTCTCGCATGTGGAGGACCATCTCGAACGGCCGTCCGTGGCGCGGCGAAATCTGCAACCGCGCGAAAGATGGCTCCCTGTACTGGGTCGAAAGTGTCATCGCCCCGTTCATCGGGCCCGACGGCCGGGTCGAGAAGTACGTGTCGATACGAACGGACATCACCGCCGCCAAGCTGGCCGAACAGAAGCTGCGGGCCAGCGAAGCGCTGCTGCGCAACGTGCTTGACTCGGCCACCTACCTGTCGGTGATTGCGACCGACCCGGACCTGACCATTCGGCTCATCAACGGCGGCGCCGAGCGCATGCTCGGGTACACACGAGAAGAGCTGGTCGGCCGCCAGACGCCACTGCTCATCCACGACCCCGACGAGGTGCGTGCGCGGGCACTCGACATCACGTCACAGACCGGTCAGTTGGTCGAGCCCACCGAGGTGTTCACCCAGCCCTCGACTTTTGGCCAGCCACACGAATGGACCTACATCACGCGCGAGGGGCAGCGCCTGCGCGTTGCGCTCACCGTCACGCCCATCCTGGGCGACGACGGGCTGCTGCTGGGCTACACCGGCGTGGCACTCGACGTGACCGAACGGCGGCGCCAAGAAGCCTCGCTGCGGCAGGCCATCGAGCGCGCCGAGCGTGCGAACGAGGCGAAGAGCCAGTTCCTGGCCAACATGAGCCATGAGATCCGCACACCGATGAACGCGGTGATCGGCATCACGCACCTGTTGGCCGACACGCAGCTCGACGCTGAACAGCGGGGCTACGTCGACAAGGTCGCCTTGGCGAGCAAATCACTGTTGGGCGTCATCAACGACGTGCTCGATCTGTCGAAGATCGAGGCCGGCGAGTTCGCCATCGAAGAGCGCGCGTTCGACCTGCGCCAGTGGCTCGACGACCTGCGCGCCGTGATGGAGGTGCAGGTCGGCGCCAAGCCGCTGGCGCTTCGGTTCGAGTTGCCCCACGGCCTGCCGCGCCACTTGCTGGGCGACCCCGTGCGACTGAACCAGGTGCTCACCAACCTGCTCACCAACGCGATCAAGTTCACCGACCGGGGCTTCGTGCGCCTGTCGGTCGTCCACCTGCAAACCGACGGTGACCGGGTTTCGCTCGTCTTCAGCGTGCGCGACAGCGGCATCGGCATCGCGCCCGAAGCGCAGCAGCGCCTGTTCACACCGTTCACGCAGGCCGATGCCTCGACCACACGGCGCTTCGGCGGCACGGGGCTCGGGCTGTCGATCGTCAAGCACATCGTCGAGCTGATGGGCGGGCGCGTGGGCATGACCAGCGAGCCGCACAAGGGCAGCCACTTCTGGGTTGAACTGGCATTCCGCCTCGCCCCGGCGGGTGCCTTGGCGGATGCGCGCGCGCTCGCCGGGCCCCGGCCCACACGCCGCCTCGATGGCCTGCACGTGCTGGTGGTGGATGACAGTGACATCAACCGCGAGGTGGCGCGACGCATCCTCGAACGTGCCGGGGCCGAGGTGCTGCTGGCCACCGACGGCCACGATGCGCTCGACGTTCTCTCCCACGGCAAGTTGCCGGTCGATCTGGTGCTGATGGACGTGCAGATGCCGGTGATGGACGGCCTGGAAGCGACCCGCCGCATCCGCGGCGAAATGGGCCTCGTGTCGCTGCCCATCGTCGCGCTGACCGCCGGGGCGCTGGTCAGCGAACGCCAGCGCGCGCTGCAGGCCGGCATGGACGAATTCATCACCAAGCCCTTCGAGCCGGAGGCCCTGGTCGAGGTGGTGGGACGCCTGGGGCGATCGCCCGACAGGGCCTCATCCGCTGGCGCTGCGGTGAGCGCAGCGACGGCTCTGGCCGGCACCCCGCAAGCCCCGGCCGACGACGCGCCCTGGCCCGAGATCGACGGCATCGAGACCGCCGATGCGCGGCACCGCCTCTCGGGCGATCTGGCTCTTTTCTGGGACATGCTGGGTCGCCTGGTGGACCAGTACGGCGACCTCGTCGAGGTGCCCGGCGTGGCGATGGCCGCGTTGGCGGGCGATGCCGAACGCACACGCATGCACCGCCTGCGGGGCAGCGCCGGCATGCTGGGCCTCAAAGATGTGCAGCACTGGGCGGGGCAGGCCGAATCGGCCCTGGTGCAGGGCGATCAGGCCGCCTACGTGGCGGCGCGCTCGGCCCTGGCCACGGCGTTTGCCCGCGTGTGCGCGAGTGCGGCGCCGGTTTTGGCCGCCCGGCAGTGCGACGCCCCTGCTGCCGCGGCCCAAGCGGCCGGCCCGCTCGATGGGGCGGCGGTCGAGCACTTGCTGGGCCTGCTGTCCGCACAACGCCTGAGCGCACTGGAAGCGTTCGAGCCCTTGCGCCCCGCGCTGCAGCACCGGCTCGGTGCCGAGCGCTTCGGCCAGCTCGAAGCGGCGATTCAGGGGTTGCGCTTCCAGGCCGCGTCGGTGCTGCTGGCCGAGGCCTTGAGCACCGAGCGGGCCTGACGCGACGCGTCAGGCGCTGGTCGACTCGCGCACCAGCAGCACCGGCACGTCGGTCGCGCGCACCACTTGCTCGGCGGCGCTGCCCAGCGCGATGCGGCTCAGCCCGCGTCGGCCATGCGTGCCCATCACGATCAGCGTGCAGCGGTTCTTGGTCGCCTCTTCGACGATGACCTCGGCCACGCGCTGGCGGGTCACCTCGCGCAGCACGCAGTCGCAGCTGACGCCGGCCTCCGAGGCTCGGGCCTTGGCCTTGTCGAGCAGGTCGCTGCCGAACTTCTTCAGGCTCGCGACCGACTCGTCATAGCTCACGGCCGAGGCCATCTCCAACATCATCGGAAAGGCGTCGATCACGTGCAACGGCACGAGGGTGGATTTGTGGGTGCGGGCCATCTCGATGGCTTCGCGCAGGCCGCGTTCCGCGGTGGGGCTGCCGTCGACCGGCACGAGGATGCGTGCATACATGGCGAGACTCCTTGCAGGGCTACTGGATGGCGATGGTGCGGCTACCCGCGCCTTCGCGCTTGGGCAGCGTGAGCTTCAAGACGCCGTCTTCCAGCTTGGCGACGACGGCTTTCGAGTCGATCTCGTGCGCGAGCGAGAAGCCGCGCGACACGCTGCCGAAAGAGGTCTCTTTCAGCAACACGCGGCTACCCGACTTTTCTTCGCGCTCGCGGCGCACCTCGGCAGAAATCGAGACGTAGTTGCCATCGACCGACACGCGGATGTCGTCCTTCTTCGCGCCGGGGATTTCGGCGCGCACCTGGTAGTCCTTGTCGTTCTCGGTCACGTCCAGGCGAATGTCGCCCGGCATGCCGTCTTCTGCCAGGCGCAGCGGTCGCGCCAGGCGCCGAAAGAAGTCGGGAAGCATTTGGTCGATGGGGTCGATGCGAGACAGAGCACTCATGGGTACCTCCTGGTTCAAGCGTTGACGTCGTCCGAAGGGGCCTCGCCCGAAGCCCCTCGTCGAACGACACGAACCAGTTTAGAAACCGCCTGCGGGCCCGAGTTGCGCTGCATCAACGGGCACAGCGGGGTCGCGGGTCACCGCGCCATGGCGACGCTGCGCGGCTCGACGCGGGCCCCGTCGACCACCGCGCCGGACGGGTAGACAACCACGGTCTGGCCCGGGCTCAGGCCCTGGCGCACCCACACCTCGGCACTGTTGCGCCCGGCCGCGTCGATGGGCGTGAGCCGCGCGCGTTGGCCATCGACCACGTAGACGGCCATGCCGGCCTTGCTGCCTTCGCGGCCCGGCAGCGGGAAGGTCGCGCCCACCGGCACCTTCACCGCGCCCTCGACCGACTGGGTCACGATGCGCACCGCGACGCGAAAGCCGTCGCCGAGCGCCTGCCATTGCTCGGGCGGGCTGCTGATGTTGATGAGCACCTTCACGCGCTGCTCTTCGACGCCCAGCGCCGAAATCTTGGTGAAGGCCGCCGGCTCGACGGCGCGCACCTGGCCTTGCAGCACCCCCGCGCCGCCCCAGCGGTCGATGACGACCGGGCTGCCGGGCTTGGCCTGCAGGGCGTCGCCGGTCAGCAGTTCGGTCACGACCTCCAGGCCGCGCGTGTCGCCCAGCTCGATGAGCGGGGTGCCCATGGCGACCGCGGTCTCGCTCGGCTGCGCCACGCGCAGCACGCGGCCACCCACCGGGGCGGTCAGCACGAAGGCGCGCGGGTTGGTGGCGCCTTGCGGGCTGCTGCGCACGGCAATGAGCGCGGCGCGGGCCTGCTCGACCTCGTGGTTGGCGATGTGGTGTTCTTGCGTGGCGGCTTCCAGCTCTTTCTGCGCGGCCTGGGCGGCCAGGCGATCGCTTTCGAGCTTGGTGGGCGAAATGAAACCCTGGCGCGACAACTGCTCGCTGCGCTGCACCTCGTTGGCCGCGCGCTGCACGCCGACGCGCGCCGCCTCGATGCGCACCCGGGCGCGCTCGACCTGGGCCTGGGCGGTCTCGACGCGCACCTGCTGGCCACGCAGCGTGCGGTCATCGACCAGCGGCGACAGCACCGGCGTGAGCGAGGCCACCACGGCGCCGGCTTCGACCACGTCGCCTTCACGCAGCAGCGGCCGCGCCAGCAGCCCGGCCAGCGGCGCCGAGACGACGTAGCGCTCGCGCAGGCGGGTCTTGCCGTCTTCTTCGATCGCGGTCTCGAAGCGGCCCTGTGTCACCTGGCCGACCTCGACCTCGACCGGCCGGGGCGCGAAGGCCCAGGCCAGCAGCCCCACCACCGCGAGCGCGCCACCCGCGCCGTACATCCAGGTCTTGCGGTTCATGTCACTCTCTCGTTTTCAATGCAGAAACCATGTCGAGCCGGTCGATGCGCCGCCGCACCACGAGCGCGCTGCCGACACCGGCGGCCACCACGCAGATCGCGGCCCACGCGTAAGTGCGCGGCTGGATCACCACCGGAAACAGAAACTGGTCAGACGCCAGCAAGCCGCTGACCAGGTGCACCAGCCCGAAGCCCAGCAGCATGCCGAGCGGCAGCGCCACCGCGATCACCAGCGCCAGCTCGCCCAGCAGCAGGCCCGAGACCTCGGCGCGGGTGAAGCCCAGCACGCGCAGGCTGGCGAGTTCCCACGCGCGTTCGGCCAGCGCGATGCGCGCGTTGTTGTAGACCACGCCGACGGCGATCACGACCGCAAAGGCGGTCAGCACCGTGCTCATGATGCGCACGTTGCGCGCGCTGATCTCGTTCATGTTGCGCAGCATGGTGGCCTTGCTCCAGGCGCCGGCCGCGCGGGGCAGGGCCTTGCTCGCTTCGAGCACCTCGGCCTCGCGCCCGCGTTCGACGGCCAGCACGAAGCCGCTGCTCAAGTCGCCGTCGCCCAGCAGGCGGTTGAGGTCGCGGCGGTCCATGTAGGCGTTCAGGCCCATCATTTCGCGCACCGTGCCGGCCACGGTGACGTGCAGGGTGCGTGCGCGGCCTTCGAGCGGCTCGACGCGCACCGTGTCACCCGCGCGCAGGCCGAGCTTGGTGGCCAAGCGGTCGGTGAGCACCAGGCCACGGCCTTCGAGCACGGTTTCTTTCAGGTCGGCGTCGATCACGCGGTACAGCTCGCCGCGTGCCGCGTAGCCGCGAATCATGCTGCGCTCGCGCCGGTGGCCGTTGGCAAACACCACCGGCACCATGCGGATCGACTCGACCTGCGTCACGCCGGGCAGGCGCGCCAGCTCGTGGCGCACGCGGTCGTCCATGGCCTCGGCCGTCCACAGCGTGACGTCGCCGCGCAAGATCAGCGAGAACTGCGAATCGACGATCACGTCGATGGCGTCGCGGATGAAGTTGCCCATGATCACGATGGCCAGCGCCGCCGCCACACCGGTGATCGACAGGCCCGTGCGCAGCGGCCGGCGCTCCATGTTGCGCAGGATCATCCGCAGCGCCGGCCCCATGCGGCGAATGCCCAGGCGCTCGACCAGCGTGCGCCGGTACCGCCCCGGCGCCGGGGGGCGCATCGCCTCGGCCGGCGGCAGCCGCACCGTCGCCAGGATGGCGTTCAACGTGCCGAGCACCGCCGTGGCCACCGTGATCCCCAGGCTCACCACCAGCAGCCAGGGCGCGACGCGGTGCTCGAAACTCGGAAAGTGGAAGAACTCGGTGTAGAGCCCGGCAAACATGGTGCCGAGCCGGTCGCCGAGGAACACCCCCAGCGCGAGCCCCATGGCCACGATCACCAGCACCAGCTTGAGGTAGTGCGCGCCGATGGCGGCGTTGGCGTACCCGAGCGCCTTCAGCGCGGCGATCTGCTCGCGCTGGGTCGAGACCAGGCGCGAGACGACCACGTTCAGCAAGAAGGCCGCCACGCCCAGGAAGATGGCGGGCAGCACGGTGCCGAGCACGCGCTGCTCCTTGATCTCGTTGTCGAGCATGGCGTGCGAAGTCTGCGTGTCGCGGCCATGCGCTTCGCGCCCGCCGTAGGGCGCGAGCCGTGCCCCCACGCCCGCCAGTGCCGCCTCTTCAGAGGCGCCGGGCGCGAGCTTGATGGCCGCGCGGTTGAACGCGCCGCCCATGTCGTAGGCGGCGGCGAGGGTGTCGTGGTCCACCCAGAACACCCCGAAGCCGCGCGTGTCGGGCATGCCCCACAGGCCCGCGAAGATGAACTCGGGCGACAGCGCCGTGCCCACCACCACCAGCGTGCGCTGGCGGCCGTTGACCACCGCGCCCAGGCGCGAGCCGGCCCGCAGGCCATGCGCCTGCGCGAAGGCCTCGGACACCAGCGCCTCGATGCTGCCGTCGGCCCGGCGCGAGCTGTCGAGCGCGCGGCCGCTGCGCACCGTGACGCGGTTCATGCGCGGCCCATGCAGGGGGTCGATGCCGATCAGCTGGCCCACGATGGGGTCGGTCTTGCCGGGGATCTCGACCCGCACCAGCTGCTCGACGGTGGTTTGCACGTCGGCCACGCCCGGCACCGCGCGCAGGCTGTCGGCCAGGGCGAGCGGCGCCCGCTTGACGGTGACGAAGGCGTCGGCGAATCGCCCGTCGGCATAGAAGCGCTCGCGCGCCAGCGTCAGCGAATCGACGGCCGAGAGCATGGTGATGAAACCACCGATGCCGCTGGCCACCACCAGCGCGATGGTCAGCGCCTGGCTCCACAGCGTGCGCAGGTCGCGCAGCAGCTTGCGGTCGAGCGCGCGCAGGCGCCAGGCGCCGTGGCTCACCACGACAGCTCCGAGGGCGAAATCTTGTGCGGGTTGACTTCGATCCGCTGGATGCGCCCGTCGCCCACATGGATCACCCGGTCGGCCATGCCTGCGATGGCCGCGTTGTGCGTGATGACGATGGCCGTCGTGCCCAGCTCGGCGTTGATGCGCGCGATGACCTCGAGCACCAGCTTGCCGGTCTGGATGTCGAGCGCGCCGGTGGGCTCGTCGCACAGCAAGACCTCGGGCCGTTTGACGATGGCGCGCGCGATGGCCACGCGCTGCTGCTCGCCACCCGACAGCTGCGCCGGAAAGTGGTTGCGCCGGGGCGTGAGGCCGACCCGATCGATGGCGTCATCCACCGGCATCGGGTCGTCCACGAGGTCGGTGACGAGCATCAGGTTCTCGCGCACCGTGAGGCTCGGGATGAGGTTGTAGAACTGAAAGACGAAGCCCACGCTGCGGCGGCGGTAGGCGGTCAGCTCGGCTTCGCTCGCGGCGCTGAGGTCCTGGTCGCCAAACAGCACCTGGCCGGCGCTGCCGACATCGAGCCCGCCCAGGATGTTGAGCAGCGTGGACTTGCCGCTGCCCGAGGGACCCAGCAGCACCACGAACTCGCCACGGGGTATTTCGAGGTCGACTTCGCGCAATGCATGCACCTCGACCTCGCCGGTGCGGTAGCACTTGGCGAGGCCCCGCACGCGAAAGACGTATTCCGAAGGCGCCACCGCCGAGCCGGACCCGGCGGCAGTGGGCGGCGATGCAGGGAGCGACACCTCAGTGCGCCATCAGCACGGGCAGCGTCATGGTGCGAAGCACCGTGCGCGTTGCGCCGCCGAGCATCCACTCGCGCGCCCGGCTGTGGCCATAGCAGCCCATCACCAGCAGGTCCGCCCCCACGTCGAAGGCCAGTGACAGCAGCGCGTCGCCGGCATTGGCCCCCGCCAGCGCCTGGTGCGCGCGCAACTCGCGCACGCCTTGCTGCTTGAGGTAGTCGGTGATCTGCTCGCGCGCCCGGGGCTCGTCCAGCTCGGGCTCCGGGGCGACGGCCACATGCACCGTCTGCGCCTGGCGCAGGAAGGGCAGGGCGGCGCTCACGGCACGGGCCGACTCGCGCGTGGGCTTCCAGGCGACGACCACGTTGCGCGGGGCGGCCGACACGGCGGTCGCATGCCGGGGCACGACCAGGGCCGGCTTGCCGCTGTCCATCAACACCGATTCGATGAAATCTTCCGGCACGTCGGCGCAGGTGTGGTCGTCGGGGTCTCGCTGGCCCAAGACCAGCAGGTCGGCATAGAGCGCTGCGGTGGCAAAGCCCGCGATGGGGGGCTCGCCGCTGAGTTCGAGCCAGCGCGCGGGGCGCAGGCGGGTGCCGTCTTCGAAGGCTTGCAAAGCCTGGGCGCGGTGGCGTTGGTCGATCTCGTCGACCAGCGGGGCCACCGGCACCCCCTCGGCCAGCGCCAGTGGCAGGGGCTGGAAGCGGGGCATCACCGCAAAACACGCCGTCAGCGCAGCATCACGCGAGGCCGCCACTTGCTGGGCCAGGCTCAGCCGCAAGGCGGCACGCGGGCTGCCGTCAAGGTGCACGAGGATCGATCGGTAATCGGACATGGCGGATCTCCTGACGCGGGGTGTGCCGATCAGTCTATGAAGGCCGGGCCGATGCGCACTTGATGCGAATCAAGGCGCAACGCGAGGGCGGCGAAGGCCGAGCGCGATGCCCCGCACCGCCGGGCGTCAACCTGCGGGCTCAGGCCTGCTCGGCAGGCAACCAGCGGCGCAGGTGCAGGGCGTTGGCGCCGCGTCGGTCTTTCGCCAGGGCCAGCTCGCGCCGCGCAACGCTGCGCAGGTGCACCTCGTCGGGCCCGTCGAAGAAGCGCATCGCGCGGCCCCAGCTCCACAGGCGCGCCAGCGGCGTGTCGGGGGTGAGGCCCATGGCGCCGAAGACCTGCATCGCGCGGTCGAGCACTTGGGTCTGCAGGCGTGCGGCCACGACCTTGATCGCCGCGATGTCGGTGCGTGCGGCGGCGTTGCCCGCGGTGTCCATGCGCCAGGCGGCGCGCAGCACCAGCAGGCGCGCCTGGTCGATCTCGATGCGCGAGAGCGCGATCCAGTCCTGCACGTTGGCGAAGTCAGCCACGCGCTGCCCGAACGTGCGGCGTTCGAGCGCGCGTTCGCACATCAGTTCGAGCGCCAACTCGCACTGGCCGATGGTGCGCATGCAGTGGTGCACGCGCCCGGGGCCCAACCGCGCCTGCGCATGCGCGAAGCCTTCACCGGCCTGGCCCAGCAGCGCCGAGGCCGGCACGCGCACGTTGCGAAAGACCAGCTCGCAGTGGCCTTCGATGGCCTGGTGGTCCATCACCGGCACGTTGCGTTCGATGCCGAGGCCGGGCGTGTCCATCGGCACGATGACGATCGAGTGCTGGCCGTGGGCACCACGCTCGCCCCCATCACCGAGGCCCTCGCTGCGGCCCATCACCATGGCGAAGCGGCACAGCGGGTGCGCCGCGCCGCTGATGAACCACTTGCGGCCGTTGATCACCCACTCGTCGCCCTCGCGGTGGATGCGTGTCTCGATGTTGGTGGCGTCCGACGAGGCGACGTCGGGCTCGCTCATCGCAAAGCACGATCGGATCTCGCCGCGCAGCTGCGGGTCGAGCCAGCGCGCGGTCTGCTCGGGCGTGGCGAAGAGCTGCAGCAGTTCGATGTTGCCGCTGTCGGGCGCGCTGCAATTGAAGACCTCGGCCGACCAGGGCACACGGCCCATGATTTCGCACAGCGGCGCGTAGTCGATGTTCGACAGCCGGGTGCCGGGCTGGTCGGCCCGCAGGCCGGGCAGGAAGAGGTTCCACAGCCCCGCCTCGCGCGCCTGGCGCTTGAGTGGCTCGATCACGTCGAGCGGGTAGACGCCGGCATCGGCGTAGCGGTGCCAGTCGGCGTTGGACGGCAGCACCAGATCGTCGATGAAGCGTTGCAGGCGTTGGGCGAGTTCGAGGCCGAGCGGGCTGGGTGTGAAGTTCATGCGGCAGCGGCTTTGCCGTGCAGGGCGGGTGGGGTGTTCAGCAGGCCCTCGGGCAGGCCGGCGGCGATGCGCTCGAAGAGGGCGCGGTAACTCTCATCGGGGTTGTGCCCGGTCAGCGGGTCCTTGTTCTCGAGGAAGGCCTGGTCGATGTCGACCCAGTCGGCGTCGCTGAACACGCGTTCGGCCAGGGGCAGCACCTCGCGCTCTTCGACGCCCATGTGGGCCAGGTAGAAATCGGCATGTCGCTGGGCGATGCGTTCGAGCGCCTGACGCCGCGGCTCGCCCATCATCTCGAAGGCGATCAGCGCGTGTTCGAGTTCGCGCACGTGGCGCTCGCCGTGGGCGTGGTCGTCGTCGAGGCGGTCGAGCAGGCCGCGCAAGAGTGGCGAGCGGGCGCGCAGCTTGGCGAACAGCAGCTCGGTCTCTTTCTGGTGATGGCGCTTCTGCGGAAACTCGTCGAGGTAGAAGACCATCGCGCGCAGCAGCGCGAAGTCGGGCAGCACACCCTGGCGGCGGCTGTCGGCCAGCAACTGCAGCATGGCGTGCAGCAGGGTGGCGAGGGCCTGGTGTTCGTGGCGAATGATGCGTAGCGCGTCGCGGCTCATCGAAGGCTCCTTCGCGGGCGTGGGTTGGGGCGGGTCGGCACGAGGGCCTGGGCGCGGGCGTGCCTCGCCACTTACGACCGTGCCGCGAGGGTGTCACCGCACGGCCGGTGAGGCCTTGTCTCAGGTCAAGCCCGCATGCGGTCGTGCCCTGCGATGCCGTTTCAGCGGGTGGCCGCAGCCCAGCGGGCGGCCAGTGCGGCGGCGTCGATGGGTGCCGAGGTGTCCACCACGAGCGCTTGCGTGGCCTCGGCGTCGGTCAGGGGTTCGGCGAATTGCCGCTGGCGTTCGAGCACCGCCTCGTCGGCATCGGAGGCATCGTCTTGCCGCTCGGCGCGCGCGTGCACGCGCTGGCGCAGCACGGCGTGTGGGGCCTGGCAGTGCAGCAGGGTGAAGGGGACGCCGAGCAGGTCGGCCAAGGTGCGGAAGGCGCGGCGTTCGTCGAACCGCAAAAAGGCCGCATCGACGATCACCGGGTAGCCCGCGTGCAGCGCCACACCGGCCTGCTGGCGCAAGTGCGCAAACGTACGCTCGGTGGCCTCGTGGCTGTAGAGCGCCGTGCCCGCGGCCGCGCGCGCGAGCGGGCCCAGGCCGTGCAGGCGCTTGCGCTCGACGTCCGAGCGCAGGCGCACGGCGCCGGCCGCCTGCAGCAGCGCGCGCGCCACGCTCGACTTGCCGCTGCCCGAGAGGCCGTGGGTGATGAGCAGGCGCGGCGAGAGGCGCTCGCCCAGCGCCAGCCGGTGCGCGCAGTCCAGATAGTCGGGCGCGCCGGGGGCGCCGCCCAGCCGGGCGACGAGCGCGCGAACCAGGGCCCGCTCGACCTCGTGAAAGCGCAGCACGGCCAGGCCGTCGTGGTCGCCGCTGTGCTGCAGGTAGGTGTCGAGAAAGGCGAAGGCAAGGTCGTCGCGCCCATGGGCTTTCAGGTCCATCGTGACGAAGGCGATGTCGGCCTGGGTGTCGATCCAGCGCAGTCGGGGGTCGAACTCGATGGCATCAAAGGCGGTCACCTCGCCGTCCAGCGCGATCAGGTTGGACAGGTGCAGGTCGCCGTGGCCCTCGCGCACGTGGCCGCTGCGGCGCCGCCCTTCCCACAGCGCGTGCAGGGCATGGCGCTCGCGGGCCAGCCAGCCGCCGAGGGCACGGGTGCGCGCATCGGCGCCCAGGGCCTCGATCTGCGACAGCACGGCCTGCGCCGTGCCCGCCACCGCCTCGGGCGAGCCGAAGGCCGAGCCGGCCGGCGCCACCGGGGCGCGGCGGTGGAAGTCGGCCAGCCGCTCGGCGAGGCGGTCGAGCATGCCCGTGTCGAGCGTGCCTCGCCCCAGGCGTTCGCTGAGCAGGGCGCCGTCGGGAAAGCGGCGCATGCGCACGGCGTGGTCGATCGGCGCGGCGGTGTCGCTTCGCTCGGCGAAGCGGGGGGCTTCGGGTGTGCCGCCGATGGCGACCACGTCGAGGTAGAGCGAGGGCGCCAGGCGGCGGTTGAGCCGCAACTCGTCTTCGCAGCTCTGACGGCGGGCCTCGCGCTGGCTGAAATCGACGAAGGGCAGGGTGACGGGCCGCTTGATCTTGTAAGCGTGCTCGGTGCCGAGCAGCACCCACGACAGGTGCGTCTCGATCAGGCGCACGGGCTGTCTGGTTTGCTGCGCCAGCCAACCGCGCAGCGCCTGGATGTCGAGTGGAGAAACCGGCGGCGCAGGCATCGTCATGGGCGGTGCAAAGGTCGAGGCAATGGCGGGTGAAGAAGGCCCGAGCGTGCGGCCACCTCAAGGTCCGGCCCCTGCGCTGGCTCAACTACACACCCTACACCCCGGTGGCGAAGCCGGAAAGGCATTCCCCGGTTGCGACATGCGCCGTACCATCGCCCGATGCCCCGGCTGCCCCGCCTTCGCTCCAAGCTGATGCTGCTGGTTGCCGTCAGCCTGGCGCCGGTGCTGGGGCTCTTGGCGCTGATGGCTGGGCTGCTGGTCCAGCATGCGCGCGATGGCGCGCGGGAGGCCGCCCTCGACCTGAGCCGCACGGTGCTCGCCGCCGTCGACGCGCAGGTCGAAGGTCACCTGGCCACTTTGCGGAGCCTGGCCGCTTCGCGCCGGCTCGAAGCCGACGACCTGCGCGCCTTTCACGACGAAGCGCGCCGCGTGCTGGCCAGCCAGCCCGACTGGCGCAACGTGCTGCTGGTGTCCCCAAGCGGCCAACAACTCGTGAGCGCGCGCATGCCCTTCGGCGCCACGCTGCCGATGGACGCCGAGATCGATCCCCTCAAGCTCGCTGTGGCCACCCGCGGGCCGGTGGTGGGCAACGTGGCAACTCGCACGGCCTCGGGCGAAGCGGGCATCGCGGTGCTGCTGCCGGTGGTGCGTGCTGACAGGGTGGCGTATGTGCTGCAGTTCGTCCTGCGGCCCGAATCGTTGGGTGAGCGGGTGCGCGATTCGCTCGACCAACTGGCCATCGCACTGCCGCAGGCGAGGGGTTGGGCGCTCGGGCTGATCGACGCGCGAGGTCGCTTCATCGCGCGCACGCCGCACCTGTCGGCGGGCGCGCCCGTGCCGGACGACTTTCGCAACGCGCTGTCGCGCGCGGACACCGGCTGGTTTCGTGGCCAGACGCCCGACGGTCGCGACGTTCACCGGGCGTTTCGCACGTCATCGTTGACGGCCTGGTCGGTCGGGGTGGCTGTCCCGAGCGACGAAGTCCGGGCCGGCGGCCTGCGGGCCGCGGCGTGGATTGCCGGCGCCACGCTGATGTCTCTCGCGCTGGCCGGCGGGCTGGCCTGGGCGGTGGCCCGCTCGATCGCCGTGCCCATCGGCCAGCTGGCCGAGGCCGCGCACACCCTCCAACTCGGGCGTGCAGCGCCCTCGCTGGCGCGTGTGCGCGAGAGCCCCGGCGCGCAAGAGATGTTCGACGTGGCCTCGGCGCTGCAAGACGCGGCCGCGGCGGTTGGCGAGCGCGACGGCTTGCGCCAGCGCGAGCAGGCCGCATTGCAGTCGGCCAGCCGGGCCAAGGAAGAAGTGTTGGCGATGCTTGGGCACGAGTTGCGCAACCCCTTGAGCGCCATCAGCACAGCGGCTCACGTGCTGCGTTTGTCCAAGCCCGGGGCCTCGGCCGCGTCGCGCGCGCACGAGGTCATCGACCGCCAGGCGCGTCAGATGACCCGGCTGGTCGAAGACCTGCTCGACGTGAGCCGGCTCGCCATCGGCAAGACCACCTTGCACCGCGAACGCCTGGACCTCGCCGCCGTCGCCGGGCACGCGCTCCAGGCATGGCAGCAGGCCGGCAAGGGCCGTGGGCGGGTCCTCCACCACTTGCAAGCTGCCTGGGTCGAAGCCGACCGCGCACGCCTCGAACAGATCGTGCGCCACCTGCTCGACAACGCCGAGCAGTTTTCGCCGGGCGGCGGCCCGATCGAATTGCGCGTGCACGCCAGCAACCACGAGGCCGTGCTCGACGTGGCCGACCATGGCCGGGGCGTTGCCTCGAACGAGTTGCCGAGGGTGTTCGAGCTGTTCGTGCAAGGCGCCCCGGTGGCCGAGCGGCAACTGGGCGGCCAGGGCCTCGGGCTCGCGCTCGTCAAGCGCCTGAGCGAACTGCACGGCGGGCGCGCCGAGGCCTTCAGCGACGGCCGCGACAAGGGCGCCCGCTTCACGGTGCGACTGCCCCTCGCGACGCCGCCGGCCGAGCCCGGGGCGCCTGTCGCGGCCGGCGCTCAACCGCAGGGCCGGCGCATCCTCATCGTCGAAGACCACGAGGACGGCCGCGCGATGATGGAAACCATGCTCACCCTCGAAGGCCACGCCGTGCGTGCGGCGGCCGACGGCGAAACCGCCTTGCGCATTGCCGCGCAATGGGGGCCCGACGTGGCGCTGATCGACATCGGCCTGCCCGGCATCGACGGCTACGAGGTGGCGCGCCGCCTGCGCGCGCTGCCGCTCGATCACCCGCCCAGGCTCGTGGCCATCAGCGGCTTCGGCCGCCCCGAAGACCTGCGCCACGCCTTCGAGGCGGGCTTCGACCTGCACTTGTCAAAGCCGGTCGAGCCCGACTTTCTGCGCCATATGATGGGTGCGCTGACGTCGATGTCGGCGACCCGGGCGTAGCCTCGCCGCCATGCTGCCCCCCTTCGACGCCTGGCTCAGCAGCACCATTGCCTCGGACGTGGCCGCGGCCGGCACCGCGCCCCATGCCGACCTGGCCCGGCGCTGCCGCAGCCGTCTCGACGCCTTGCTGGCGGCGGCGTCGCGCTCGCGCCTGTATGCGCCGCTGCTGGCGGGGCGCGACCCCAGCCAGGTTTCTCTGCACGAGCTGCCGGTGGCGAACAAGCACGCGCTGATGCAGCGCTTCGACGACTGGGTCACCGACCCGGCGCTGTCGCTCGACGCGCTGAGGGACTTCGTCGCCGACCCAACCCGCATTGCCCAGCCGTTCGCCCGGCGCTACGTGGTCTGGCAAAGCTCGGGCAGCAGCGGCGAGCCGGCCATCTTTGCGCAAGACGCGGCCGCGATGGCGGTGTACGACGCGCTCGAGGCCTGGCGGCGGCCCAGTCGGCGCTCGTTGCAGCACTTGATGAACCCCTGGCAGCGGGGTGAGCGGGCCGCCTTCGTGGGGGCGACCGAGGGGCACTTCGCCAGCACGGTGTCAATGCAACGCCTGCGCCAGCTCAACCCGTTGATGGCGCAGCGCCTGCATGGGGTGTCGTTCCTGAAGTCCATGCCTGAAATCGTGGCCGAACTCAACCGCATGGCGCCGGCCATCGTCGCCACCTACCCGACAGCGGCGGTGCTGCTGGCCGAAGAGCAGGCGGCCGGGCGCCTGAACCTCGGCCTGCAAGAGCTGTGGACCGGCGGCGAGACACTGACGCCGGCGATGCGGCAGTTCGTGCAGGCGGCCTTCGGCTGTCCGGTGGTCAACAGCTACGGCGCCTCCGAGTTCTTGACGCTTGCCAGCGAGTGCGCGCACGGTCGGCTGCACCTGAACGCCGACTGGGCGATCCTGGAGCCCGTCGATGCCGATGGCCGCCCTGTGCCCGACGGTGTGTGCGGCGAGACCACCTTGCTCACCAACCTCGCCAACCACGTGCAACCCATCATCCGCTACGACCTCGGCGACCGGGTGACCTTGCTGCCCGGACGCTGCCATTGCGGGTCGAGCCTGCCGGCCATCGAGGTCGAAGGCCGGCGCGACGACACCTTGCGCCTCGGGCACCCGGCGCGCGCGGTGCTGCCGCTGGCGCTGACGACCGTGCTCGAAGACGACGCGGGGCTGTTCGACTTTCAACTCGTGCAGCGAGGCCCGAGCGATCTGCTGCTGCGCACCGCGCACGACGGCGCCGACGCCCGCGCGCAGATGCACCAGGCCAAGGCGGTGCTGGGGGCCTTCTTCAAGTCGCAGGGCGTGTCACCGGTGCAGGTGCATTGCCGCTGCGGCGAGCCCGCCGTGCGTGGGCGCAGCGGCAAGATCCAGCGCGTGATGCGCGAAGAAGCGGTGGCCAGCTAGCGGTGGCGGGGCAGGCGATCACGCTCAGAAAAGGTGCGCGAGCTTCAGGCCGAGCAGCGTGGTCTTTTGCATCTGCCGCTCGGCCGCCGTTTGCGGTGCATCGAGCTGCATGCGCTTGAGCACGGGCAGCAAGGCGCCCGGCGGCTCGGCGGGCAGCTCAGACATCATCTGGCCCATCTGCTCGGGCGTGTGGGCCATCGACGCGGCCTTCAGCGCCTTCAGCCCGGCGGCCAGGGCCAGTTCGGCACGGTCGAAGTCGGTGCCGAAGGGGAAGGGCACGAAATACCCGTCGGCCTTGAACGGCCGCAGCGCTTCAGCCAGCCGTTGCGGCGTGTTGTTGCGGTACTCGGCGGGTATCTCGTAGTCGGCCGCGATCTTCTTGTGTCGCTTGGCCTCCGCCAGCAGCCCGTCTTGAAAGCGCGAGTCGGCGACGTTGAGCATGGCCTTGATGATCTCCTGGTCGCTCTTGCCGCGCAGGTCGGCGATGCCGTACTCGGTGACGACGATGTCGCGCAGGTGGCGCGGAATCGTCGAGTGTCCATAGCTGTAGAGGATGTTCGACAGCACCTGCAGGCCTTCGTGCCGGGTGCTCTTGAGCATCATCACCAGGCGGCCGTCGGGCAGCGCGTGCGCCATCGCGACGAAGTTGTACTGGCCGCCCACGCCCGAGACGACGCGGCCGTCTTCGGTGGCGTCCGACACCATGTGCCCGAGCAGGGTGGCCATCATCGTGCTGTTGCAGAAGCGGCCGTCCTTGCGCTGCAGCGCGCGCAGGCGCTCGTCGCCATACAGCTGGTTGGCGACCTCGACGCCGGTCATCTCGAACTGTTGGCGTTCGTCGTCGGGCATGTGGCGCAGCGTGTCATAGAAGTCGCGCGGGCCGATGAAGAAGCCACCCGTCAGCACGACGCCCCGGCGCAGCCGGTCGCCCAGGCAGGGCGCGAGGCGGCGGCGCGCCTCGGGCGTGTCGATCACGGGGCTGTAGCGCAACTGGCCGTCTTCGATGGCCCCGGCCACCCAGCGCAGCCCGTCACGGAAGACGCCGTGGTGCTGCAGGCGTTCGAAGTCTTTCTTCGTCAGGTAGGGCGGAATCAGCTCTTGTTCGACCATGCGGTCGAGCACGTCGGCCGGAATGTGGTTTTCGCTCAGGTGGCCCTGGTTCAGCAGCGCCTGGATGGCCGTGTGGTGATACACGCGGCGCTTCACGATGCCGGCCTTGTAGAGCGGCAAGAAACCATCGACCAGCATCTCGGTCGAGCCGTAGAGGCCTTGCGTGAAGGGTTCGGTGCCGCCGACCTGCGCGATGAGCGGCCCGTGCCGCGCGCTGATGCCGCTGTGGTCAAGCAACTGGCGGTAGACGTCGTTGTGTTCGTGCCGCAGCTTCAGGCCGCAGGCGATGGCGTCGCCCAGCGCACCGATGCCGATCTGCAAGGTGCCGCCGTCCTTGACCAGCGTGCTGGTGTGCAGGCCGATCAGGTAGTCGGCGTCGGACAAAGGCAGGCGCGGCGTGCTGAAGAGGCCGTAGTCGCCCTCGTCGGTGTCGATCACCACGTCGTACATCGAGCCATCGACCTCGGCGTCGCCATACATGAAGGGCAGGTTGCGGTTGACCATGGCGATGCGCAGGCGCTTCTCGCCACGGGCGATGTCGTCGGCGAAGATCTTCAGCGTCATCAGCGAGGTGTCGGCGTTGCAGCTGGCGCTGTAGTGCGCCTGGCCCTCGGCGCCGACCTGCTTGGCCACGATGTGGGCGAAGACGTTGTTGCCGTTGAGGTTGCAGTCACGTACCACGTGCGTGTAGTTCGAGTTGATGTATTCCTGCTGCACCTGGTCGTCGTGGCGGTACGCCCCGGCCTTGCAGAAGATCTCGTGCAGTTTCACGTTGGGCGGCAACTCGCCGCGCCGCAGGTCGAGCATGAAGTCGAGCTCGGGCACGCCGGCCCACACGCGTTCGACGAAGGGCTGCATGAAGCGGCGCTCCAGCTCGTTGTGCCACACGGGCTTTTCGAGCGAGAGCGCCGTCATGATGGTCAGGTGCAGCGAGGCGTCGCGCTTGACGCGCTGGTACAGCGCATTCATCAACGGCACCGGCTTGCCCAGCCCCAGCGGCATGGCGATGTGCAGGTCACGGCCGAAGGTGGCAATGATGTGCTCGACGCACTGCGCCACGTTCAGGTGAAGCGGGCGGTGCGGCGTCGATTGGCGTGCGTTGTCCATGGCGGTCTCCTCGGTGGGTGCTCGGGCGGTGCGGGCTGGGCCGACGCGACCCGCCTCAGCGGGCGGGTGCGGTCGCCGCAGACGTGGCTCAGGCGTGCGCTGCGCGCTTGCGGGCCGTGGTCTTGCGGGCGGCGGGCTTCTTGGGCGAGCGCGCCGGGGCGGCTTCTTGGCCGATGCCCGGCAGCTTGACGCCTGCCTCGCTGAGCCCGGCCTTCACCCGGTCGTTCAGCACGGCAAGCACCTGGCGGTTCGAGCTGACGGCCATTTGCGCCAACTCGCGCATGTCGGCCAAGGCCTGGGTCAGGGCCTTCTGCGCCATCTGCGCCGAGCGGGTGGCCTTTTCGCTGACGCCCTCGGTGGCCAGCACTTCGCGCGTGTTTTCTTGCAACGTTGACAACGAAGCGGTGAGGATTTCCTGCTGTCGACGGCCCAGGGCCTCGAGTGCCTGGTACGCCTCGCGGTTGGCTTCGACCAATGCATCGATGTCGCGGCGGCGGCCTTCGATCAGCGTCTTCATGTCCACATGCGGCAGCTCGATCTTCTCGAACAGGCGGCGCATGTCGAGTGCGGGCGGAATGTTCTTCCACGCCGCGGCGAGCGATTCGGTCTTCTTGTCCATGGTTCACCTTTCAGCGGTTGAGAAAGCGGATCGGAATTCGCGCTGCGCGTGCCCGAAGGCAAGGTCGCGCAGCGGCGGTAGCAATGGAGGCCCGCCGCTAGGCGGCAGCGCGTTGCTTTCGGGGTGGGGCGGGTGTGTCGTCGGGCGGTGACGCCGATGAGGGCACGGCACGCAGGTGGGGCGTGGTGACCTTGGGCTTGGCGGCTGTCTTCTTGGTCCGGGTCTTGGGGGCCGCCGCGGCGTGCGCCGGTTTGGCCTGCGCGATCGTCTTGCGCGGCGCGGCCACCTTTTTGCTGGCGGTCGGCTTGGTGGCCTTCGCCGACGGGTGCGGATCTGCGTGTGCCACCGCCGCGGCCCGAGCCGCACGCGTCGCCAATGCGGCTTCGAGTTCGGCCAGCGCCTCGACCACGTCGTCCGCGAGCTGGGCCATGCCTGGCACCGACCGGCGGCAGCCCATGAAGCCGAAGTCGAGGTCATCGCAATAGCTCTCGACCGTGATGTTCAGCGCCGAGCCGTGGAAGGGGATCGAGCACGGGTGAAAGCCCAGCACCTTCGCCCCCTGCACATACAAGGGCACGGGCGGGCCCGCGACGTTCGAGATGGTCAGGTTGGTGGCGGGCGGCAAACGGTCGGCGAGGCGCGCGCGGCTGTAGATGTCCATCGCCCCGCGCATCAGGAGTCCGGTGCCCACGAACCACAGGTCGGGCACGATCAGGTTGCGGATGTTGCCCAGCAGTTTCTTCTGCTGCGTGGACGATTGGCAGATCGCGGTCAGCCGCTCGAGCGGGTCGTCGATGTGCGTCGCCAGGCTGCAGGCGATGGCGGCGTTCTGATTCGGCGTGGCCGTGTCGTTGGCGTCGTGCATCGCCACCGGCACCATGGCCGTCAGCGGCACCTTGGGCACGACCTCATGCGTTTGCAAGTAGCGGCGGATGGCCGTGGCGCATACCGCCAGCACCACGTCGTTGAGCTTGGCGTTGGCCTGCTTGGCCACGCGTTTGCAGCGCGACAGCGAGAGCGTGCGCATGGCAAAGGTGCGTTGGCTCGTGATCGCCACGTTGAGCATCGTCTTGGGCGGGGCCGGGGGCGGCACCAGGCCCGACAGGTCGTAGCGCAACGACTGCGGATCGGGCAGCAGCGTGTGCGACACGGTGCGCAGCAACTCGGGCAGGAATTGCGCCACGCGGATCTCTTGCCGTACCACGTGCTCGGCAATGCCGCGCAGCAGGCCGCCCAGGCCTGGTTGCGCTTCGACCGGGGCGGGCGAGGGTGGCGCGAAGTGCCGTGGCACGGGGGTCGGGTCGTACAGCGTCGTGATGAGCTGCTGGCTCGATGCGCCGTCCATCGCGGCGTGGTGGATCTTCGTGTAGATCGCCAACTGGCCGGTGGCCAGTCCGCGGATCACATAGAACTCCCACAGCGGGCGGCTGCGGTCGAGAAAGTTCGAGTGCAGGCGCGCCACCAGATCTTCGAGCTGGTCGATGCGGCCGGGCGAGGGCAACGTCTGCTGGCGCACGTGGTAGTCCAGATCCACGTGCGGGTCTTCGACCCAAAACGGGTGGTCGATGTCGAGCGGCAGCGTGACGAGCTTGCGATGCAGCAGCGGGTTGAGGTGCATGCGCTCGGCGATGTGCCGGCGGTAGTCGCTGAAGAAGTCGCCGCTGTAGCCCTCGGGCAACTCGACGAGGCTCACGCTGCCCACATGCTGCGGCGTCTCGGGCGTCTCGAGGTAGAGGTAGCTCGCGTCCTGGTCGGTGAGCTGCGAGAAGTGTTCAAACATGCTTGTCTCCCGTGAGGGGTGTGCGCCTGGCGGTTCCCGGCAGCTTGTTGTCTGTTTTCGCGGCATTCGTGCAATACGCCGCAAAAGCGAGGCAACGGTAGTCCTGGCTTCGACACGGCCATTTGATGGCCATCAAAAGCCCAGCGCACGCGCGCCTCGGTGCTTTCCCAGTGGCCCGGGGCACGGGCAGGCTGCGCCGCCCCGGGCACCTAGACTGCGCTCCCATGACAGAACCCGGTTCCCCGACTGAGAAGCAGGCCTTGTCCCAAGTGCTCCAGGCCATCGCCCTGGACGAAAAGCGCGAACGCGTGGCGGTCGGCGACCTCTTGCATGCGCTCGGTGACCGCGCAGTGGCAGCGCTGCTGTTCGTGTTCGCGGTGCCCAACGTGCTGCCCACGCCGCCCGGCACATCGGCCCTGCTTGGCGCACCGCTCGTGGTGCTGGCGCTGCAGCTCACGCTCGGCCTGAAGCCCTGGCTGCCGGGGTGGATCGCCAAGCGCTCGATGTCACGCAGCGACTTTTCGGGCCTCACGCGACGCATCACCCCGTGGCTCGCCAAGGCCGAACGTCTGCTGCGCCCGCGCGGCCACGTGCTGGCGGGCAGGCCCTTCGAGCATGTGGTGGGCCTCGTGTGCCTGCTGCTCGCGCTGGTGCTGGTGCTGCCCATTCCGCTCGGCAATGTCTTGCCGGCGCTCGCCATCAGCGTGCTGGCACTCGGTGTGCTCGAACGCGACGGCCTGTGGGTGGCGCTCGGCCTGGCCGCAGCCGCCGCCTCGGGGGTGGTGGTGTCGGGCGTGGTCTATGCGGTGGTCAAGGCAGCGATCTTCTTCGTGATCCACGTGCTGCCGTCATGATCTGCGTCCACCAGACGGGGCGTGCTGCCACGCGCCTGAGAAATGTCAACGCAATGGGTGTCGACTGCGCTGCGATGCATGCACTTGACCTGTGCAGGCAGCACCAGCACGAGTAAGATGGCCCGCATGCTGCCTCGAAAAGGTGCCTCCATGTCCTCGCGCACTGATGGTGCCTCCTCCTCGCGTTCACGCCTCGCTGCGTCGAAAGCACGCTCTGTCGAAGCCCTCGGGCAATCGCTCGATACCGCCTTCTTCAAGGCCATCGCCGAGCCGGTGCGCCAGCAGATCGTTCTGATCCTTCTGCAACAGGGCCGCTCCAGCATCCAAGATGTGGCGGGGCACCTGGTTCAAGACCGCTCGGTGGTGTCGCGCCACCTGTCTTTTCTCGAGCAGGCAGGCATGGTTCGCAGCTCGAAGGTCGCGCGCTTCACCGAGTACGAGCTCGACGGGCCCGCGATCATTGAGAAGCTCGAGCGCGTGCTGACACAGTTGCGGGCCGCGGCCGCGCTCTGCTGCCCTCCGCAAGAAGCGCCCGCCTGCTGCGCCCCAGACAGCCTCAGTTCAGCCACCGCCGCCGCGCGCTGAAGCGCTCAGCTCCAAACCCGTCGAGCGGCCTGCTCGGCGGGTTTTTTCTTTTGTCCGCGCGGGTCTGCACATACGGTAACAAGGCTATTGCGAGGTTAGGGGGATCGCTTCGTTCGTACTTGGGCTAATATGGGCATACGTGCACACACATGCACATGTTCATCACCAACCAGACCGGAGGATCCATGAGCGAATTGGCCCAGGCGTACGCGCCCACCCCCACGGCAACCGAGAGCGTCGACAAGACGGCGCGTGCCGAGCGTCACGGCAAAGATCAGCGCTATTTCGATCTCATGGCCTACATCGTGTCCAACACGATCTCGGGCGAGATCATGGCCGTCGAGAACTACTCGGAGATGGTCCCGCTGATGCCGACCACCGACGCGAAGATCGACACGGTCAAGCAGGCCCACGAAGAGGGCAAGCACATCAAGATGCTGGCCAGCCTGGGCAAGCGCCTCAACTACCCGGTCAAGACCGAGATCGTCGAGCCGCAGTGGTTGAAGGTGCGCTCGCACTTCTCTGACGCCGTCAAGAAGAAGAACCTCGCCGCCTGCTTGATCATTCAAGACCTGATGACCGAGACGCTGGCCATCGTTCTGTACAAGACCCTCGCCAAGGCCAGCGACCCCGACACCACCCAGGTCGCCTCGCTCATCCTCAAGGACGAGATCGAGCACCTGCACATCGGTGCGGCGCGCATCAAGGCCATGCTGGCCGAGAACCCCGACGACGTGCACGACAGCCTCGTGTGGGCGCACCACCGCGTGATGCCCGAGATGTTCAGCATGATCAGCACCAGCTGCCACTCGCTGTGCGGGCTGCTGGAGGTCGATTGCGGCGGCATCGGCTTGGACAGCATCTCGACCGACATCGAAGAGCTGCGTGTCGAGGCTCTCGACGCCTACATGGAAACGCTCGAACTCGTCGGCTTCGACCCGAAGGTGACGATGCCTCTGCTCGCGAGCATGTCGAGCTACGGCGTGCAGCCGCGCGCTGACACCCGCCTGCGTTCGGACGCTGCTGCCCCCGCCGGCATGTGCGGTGCCGGCACCGGCACCATGGCCGACTTCGTCGGCGGCGCCTCGGCAGGCAGCTGCGGTGTGAGCGCTGGTGCCGTGTCGCGCTCGACCAGCGCAAAGCCCTGCTGCTGATCCGGCGCATCTGACGGAGACCATCGCATGAGCAGTCTTGGCCCAGTGGGCAGCTTCATCTTGACGGAAGGAACGCTGCTCGCAGTGCTCTTCTTCCTTGTGGCGCTCGCCGTGGCCATGCTGCAGCAAAGCGTTGGGCAAAAGCTCAGCGGTGCGCTGGGCAAGACCTCGCTCGAAACGGGCGCGGTGCTGGCGGCGACGGCGGGCGCCGTCACGCCGTTCTGCTCATGCTCCACGGTTCCGATCCTGTCGGGCATGCTCCAAGCGCGCGTGCGCTTCGGGGTGTGCTTCACCTTCCTGATCGCCTCGCCGGTGATCAACGAAGGCGTGCTGCTGGTGCTGCTGCGCCAGCAGTCCGCAGCCGAAGCAGTGCTCTTCCTCGTGGTGGCCTTCGTGCTGTCGGTCGGGTTCGGCATCTTGCTCGACCGCATCGGCATGGCGCGTTACGTCAAGCTCGCACCGGCCGCCGCCGGCCTCGAAGGCGCGGTGCAAATTTCTGGGGATGGCCCGTCGGTTCCCTTCATGGCAAGGTTGCGGTTTGCCTCCAACACGGCCTGGCATGAGCTGAAGTCGGCGGCGCCCTACCTGGCGGTTGGCATCGTCGCGGGCGGCTTCATCTACGGCTACGTGCCGCAGGAAGCACTCGTCCAGCTCAAGGAATGGTTCCCGGGTTGGGTGCTGATCTTCGTGATGGCGCTCATCGGTGTGCCCTTCTACGTCAACGCGGCCATGATCGTTCCGATCGCGGTGGCGCTGCTGGAAAAAGGTCTCGGGGTCGGGCCGGTCGCGGCCTTCCTGGTGTCGGCAGCCGGTACGAGCATCCCCGAGATGATCATGCTCGTTCGGCTCTTCAAGGCGCCGCTCATCGTGTGGCACGTCGTGACGATCGTGGCGTCTGCCACCGTCATCGGTCTGGCACTCGAATACGCCTCTCTGCTCTTCTAAGGAGACTCACATGTTCAATGCAAGCTCACTTCTTCGCTTCTTCAAGCCCAGCTGTTCGACCGGTGCGTGCGAAACCACGCCGGGTAACGTCCAAGAACTGCTGAGCCACCAGAAGGTCGGCATCCTTTCGGCCAGCTGCTGCGATTCGAGCACACAATCCAAGGACGAGCAGTTGGCGTCGAACCTGTCGGCCGCGATGGAAAAGGCCGGCGTCGAGCGCCAGGTCGTCTTCTCGACCATCACCGCGACGCGCCAGCAATTGCGCGACCTGGGCACGCAGGTCAGCGACGACGTCAAGACCTTCAAGGAAAACCTCGCGGGCCTGTTCCAGGGGCAGGGCCTCGCCGCGTTTCCGATGCTGCTCGTGGACGGCAAGATCGCGTTCTACGGCGGTGTGCCGAGCGTGGACATGATCGCCCAGAAGCTCCAGTCGCCGCCGCCCGGCACCGCCTGACATGGACCGGCAACTGCTCGCCGAGCCGCACCGCGCGGCTCACATCGTGCTCACCGGTGCAACCGGCTACCTCGGTGCCCTCACCGTGGTGGCCCTGCTGAAAGACACCGCGGCCTCGATCAGCTGCCTGGTTCGCGGCGCGCGCGACGACAGCGCGCTGCTCGAACCCATCATCGAAGAATGGCAAGCACAGGGCTTGGCGTGGTCGCCTGAACTTGCCGCCCGCGTGCGTCGAGTGCCCTTGCCGGCCCAGGCGGCCGACACGGTGCACCTGGCCGCCAGCCTCGCGCCAGCCGACGAGGTGATCCACTGCGCCGGCCACCTCGACTACTACAACGTCGAGCTGCTCGAAGAAGTGAACATCGGGTTCACGCGCCACATGATCGCGCTGGCCCAGGCGCTCAAGGTGAAGCGCTTCGTGTATGTGTCCACCGCGTTCGCGGCCGGCTACAGCACCGGCGTGACACCAGAAGGCGCACTGGCCGACCCGCCATCCGACCCCACGCACTACACGCGCACCAAGCGCGAGGCCGAGCGACTGGTCGCCGCCAGCGGCTTGCCCTTCATCGTCATTCGCCCGTCGATCCTCATCGGCACCGGCACGACGGGGCGCTACAGCGGCAAGCGCTACGGCCTGTACCAGCAGTGGATGGGCCTGGAGCGGCTCACCTGCGACCGTTTCCACGCCGAGTTCCACACCGTGGCGCCGAAGCTGCCGCTGAACATGTTCCACCAGGACGCGTACTCGGAAACGTTCAGCGCCATCTACCAGTGGGTGCCCTCGGGCTCTTATGTGAATCAAGTTTCACGCGAGGCCACATCGCCCTCGATGCGACACCTGTGGGACATGTGGTTCGAAACCACGCGCCCGCGCACCGTCTACTACTACGACCGCATGGACGACGTGCCCTTGTCGTCGATCCCGTCGCGCCAGCGGGCCTACCTGACCTTCGCGCAGATCAACCTCGAGATCGCCTCGCACCGCTGGCGCTTCGAGACGGGCTGGCTCGATGCGCTGCGTGAGCAAAAGGGTCTGGCCCACAAAGACGCCACGATCAACAGCGTGCGCGTCTGCCAGGACCGCTTCGTCAACGTCTCCGAGGTCATGGCGAAGTACTTCGCCCGCCACAAGGACGAGATGGCCGACACCCCGCAGTGGATCGAGCACAGCGAGCGTGCCCGAGACGTCGAGAACGTCTGACACCCAAAAACAAGCCAGGAGTGGAGAGAGATGAAGAATGCATTTGCCCAGCGGCTGCTGCGTGGCAGCGCCGCCGTGCTGATCGGCCTGGCCGCCACGGCCACGCACGCGCAGTCGATTCTTGACAAGGTCAAAGAGGCCGGCGTCGTGCGCATCGGCACTGGCAACGACACGCCGCCGATGAACTACATCGACGCCAACGGCGACTGGACCGGCTTCGACGTGGACCTCGGCAACGAGATCGCCAAGCGCCTGGGCGTGAAGGTCGAGCGCGTGGCCGTCAACAACAAGACCCGCATCGCTTTTCTGGCCAACCGCCAGGTCGATCTGGTGCTGTCGAACGTGAGCCGCACCGTGGGCCGCGAAGAGCAGATCGACTTTGCCGACCCGCCGTACCTGTGGACCGCCAAGATCTTCTACGCCAAGAAGGGCCGCTACAAGACGCTGGCGCAACTGGGTGGCAAGCGCATCGGCGTGAACCAGGGCTCGAACGCGTTCACCGCGGCACCGGCCGAGCTGGCGAAGCATTCGTCCAAGGCGCCGGTGATGGTGTCGTTCCAGAAAAACGCCGAGTGCTTTCTCGCGCTGAAGCAAGGAAAGATCGACGCCTTCACGCAAGACAGCCCCATCGTTGCCGCCGTGGCCGGCCAGGAAGGCGTGGGCTTCGAAGCCGTTGGCGGTGGCTACAGCCCGGGCCTGTACTCGATCGGCGTGCCGCAAGACGACAGCAAGTGGCGCCGCGCGGTGAGCATGGCCCTGCAGGCCACCATTAAAGACGGCACCTACGAAAAGCTCTACCAGTCGTGGTTCGGTGCGAAGGGCAAGTTCCCGCTGCCGCACAACGCCCGCCCGCGGCTTCCGCCCGATGTCTTCGGCGACATGATGCTCGTCTGGCCGGACTGAGCCGAGAGAGCCGACGCTGACTGGGGATCGATGCCGATCCTCCGGTCGGCCATGACCGACTCACGACTACAGGGTGAAGCCAAATGATCGAATGCGTGTGCGTGGCAAAGCGCCTGGGCGGGCGCCAGGTTCTTGACGGAATCGACCTGAAGGTTCAGCGCGGCGAAATCCTCGTGCTCTGCGGCCCGAGCGGCACCGGCAAGACGACGCTGCTGCGCGCGATGAACGGGCTCGAATCCATCGACAGCGGCACGATCGTGGTGGACGAAGTGCCGCTCGATCGCAAAGAGAACGCGCGCACGCTCAACGGCCGGGTCGGCATGCTGTTTCAGCACTTCAATCTGTTCGAGCACATGACCGCGATCGAGAACATCTGCCTCGCCCCGCGCCGCGTGTTGGGGCTGGCTCGCAAAGAGGCCGAGCGCCGTGCGCGCGACCTGCTCAGCGAGTTCGGCCTGGCCGACAAGGCCGGCCACCTGCCGTCGCAGCTGTCGGGCGGCGAGAAGCAGCGCGTGGCGCTGGCCCGCTGCCTGGCGATGCGCCCGACGGTGATGCTGATGGACGAGCCCACTTCGGCACTTGACCCGAGCCGAACAACGCAGATCGCGCAGATGATCCGCCGCCTCAAGCGCGACAACATGACCACGGTCATCGTGACCCACGACCAGCAGTTCGCCTACCAGGTGGCCGACCGCATGGTCTCGCTCGAAAACGGCCGCCTGGTCAACATCGACTGCGACCCGACGTGCTGCGCCGACGAGGCCGAGCCTCAACCGAGCGACCGGCCTGCGTTTGTCGACACCCACAGCTTCATGCCGGCGCCACACCCCTACTCGGTTGGCGGGGCCGGCGTACCGGTTTCGGCCTGACCCTGATGTGACGCGTTGCGCCGGGCTTTGGTGGCCCGTGCGCGGAGCACTTCCTGAATTGCCATGATCTCGTACGACTTTGACCTCGGCATTCTGGTTCGGCCCGAGTTCGCCGAGCTGCTGGTGAGCGGCGTCGCCAACACGCTGGCGCTCGCGCTTGCGTCCGGCGTGCTGTCGTTCGTCTTCGGCGCCGGGCTGGCCATGCTGCGGCAGGCCCCGGTGATGCCCGTGCGCTGGGCCTCCAACGGCGTGGCGCTGGTGATCCGCAATGTGCCCGCGCTCTTTTGGATCATGTTCTTCTACTTCGCCTTTCCTGAGCTGCTGCCTGCGGCCTGGGGCGAGGCGCTGCACGGCTGGGCGGGCTACGCCTTCGTGGCCGGCGTGCTGGGCCTGTCGGCCGACAACTCGGTGTACCTGTCCGACATCTTGCGCAACGGCATGGTCAACGTCAGCAAGGGCCAGCGCGAGGCCGCGGCAAGCTGCGGCCTGTCGCGCTGGCAGGAGTGCATCTGGATCCTCTGCCCGCAATCGCTGCGGGCCATGATGCCGGCCATCGCCAACCGCATGGTGCACAACTTCAAGAACACCTCGCTGTGCGTGGCCATCGCGCTGCCCGAGCTGACCTGGGCCACGCAGCAGGTCGAATCGATGACCTTCAAGGGGCTCGAAGTCACTGCGGCGGCCACGCTCATCTACGCGACCGGCTCGCTGTTGATCTCGTTCGGCCTCGGTCGCGTCTTCCCCTGCCGCAAGCGCGCGGCGCGCACATCTTCGGACCCCTCACAGGTGCTGGCCCATGCCCCTTGATGAGGTCATCAATCTGCGGTGGTTCCTGATCGGGGGCTTTCCGCGCAACGTCATCGGCGGGCTGGCGCTCAACGTCATCGTCGGCTCGCTCGCGTTCGTGTTCAGCTTCCTGCTCGGGCACTTTCTTGCGCTCGGGCGGGGAGGGCCATGGCGCCCGCTGCGCTGGCTGTGCACGGGCTACATCGAGCTGGTGCGTTCGGTGCCGCTGGTGATCGTGCTCTTTTGGTTTTACTTCTCATTGCCCCTGCTGCTGCAGACGACGCCGTCGCCGTTCTGGAGCGCCCTGGCCGCGCTGACCGCCTATGGCGCGGCTTACCAGGCTGAGTTCATCCGTGCCGGCATCAACGGCGTGGCGCTGGGCGAGATCGAGGCGGCGCGTTCGCTCGGCCTGTCGCGCCTGCAGGTGCTGTTCTCGATCGTGCTCGCGCAGGCGCATCGGCGCATGTTGCCCACCTACGCGAGTTACTACACCTCGCTCTTCAAAGACAGCTCGGTGCTTTACATCGTGGGCCTGGTCGAACTGCTGCAGGCCGGCCTGATCGTCGCCGAGCGTCACCCGGGCGAGATGCTGAGCGTCTATCTCACCGTGGCATTTCTCTTTTTCTGCGTGTGTTGCGGCGCGAGTGCGCTGGGTCACTGGCTGACCCGTCGCCTGGCCCCGAAGCCCGCGCTGTCCACCTGAACCCGTCCCACTGAATCTTTCCAAGGAGACCTTTATGCACATGCGCAACCAGGCCGAGCGCCACTTCGGCGTCCACATCGATTTCGTCGAGGGCTTCAAGTTCTCGTCGCAAGCCTACGAAGGCGACAAGCTGCATGGTGCCACCGTGCTGACCGACGAACCCGATCCCATCGGCAGCAACGCCGGCCCCTCGACCCCGGCCATGCTGGCGATGGCCGTCGGCCACTGCCTGACGGCCAGCCTGATCGAGACGCTGCGCCACGCCGGCATCCACACCATCTCGTCGCGCACAGAAGCGGTGTCGGTCGTGTCGCCCAACGAAGACGGCAACCCGCGCATCAAAGAGATCCGCGTCGAGATCCTGCCGGTGCTGCCCAAGGCCTCGGGGAACATCCAGCGTTGCATCGACGTGTTCGAAAACTACTGCACCGTGTGCCAGTCGATCCGCCCGGCGGTGCCCGTTCACGTGACGGTCAACTACACGATCCAGCCCGAGCTGGTCGCGTCGTGATCCGCCTGCGTCAGCCTTCTTGAGTCACAGGACGCAGGCCATGCCCAAGCTCACCTTCATTCAGCACAACGGCGCACGCCATGAGGTGGAGGTGCCCGAGGGCACGTCCATCATGAAAGCGGCGCTCGAGAAAAACATTCCCGGCATCGACGGCGACTGCGGCGGCGCATGTGCTTGCGCCACCTGCCACGTCTTCGTGGACCCGGGCTGGCTGCCCAAGACCGAGACCCCGAACGACCGCGAGGTGGACATGCTCGGTTTCGCCGCCGCCACGCAGCAGAACTCGCGGCTGGCGTGCCAGATCCGCATGTCGTCGCAGCTGGACGGGCTCGTCGTCCACCTGCCTGAGAGCCAGCACTGAGTCTGCCGCCCAGGCACAACCGCAAAAGGTTTCCCCCATGTACAACGACATGAGCGCTCAACACGGTGTGACGGCGCGCGACGTTCCGCTCGACAAGATCGACGTCAGCAACCCGCATCTGTTCGCCAACGACACCATCGGCGAGTACTTCGCGCGCCTGCGCAAGGAAGACCCGGTCCACTACTGCCAGGACGGCATGTTCGGCAGCTACTGGTCGGTGACGAAGTACAAGGACATCATGCACGTGGACATCAACCACGAGATCTTCTCGTCGGATGTCGTCAACGGGGGCATCACCATCGCCGACCGGCCGATGGAAGAGCGATTGCCGATGTTCATTGCGCAAGACCCGCCCAAGCACGACGTGCAGCGCAAGATCGTCAGCCCCATCGTGGCGCCCGGCAACCTGGCTGCGATGACGCAGACCATCCGCGAGCGCACGCAGCGCGTGCTCGACTCGCTGCCGCGCGGTGAAACCTTCGACTGGGTGGACAAGGTCTCGATCGAGCTGACGACTCAGATGCTCGCCACGCTGTTCGACTTTCCGTTCGAAGACCGTCGCCTGCTGACTTGGTGGTCGAACGTGGCGACCTCGATCCCGGGTGTCGATGGCGTGATCGAGTCGGAAGAGGCCTACCGCATGGAGCTGGGCAAGTGCCTGGCCTACTTCGGCGGCCTGTGGAACCAGCGCGCGCGCACCGAGCCGCGCAACGACCTGATCTCGATGCTGGCGCATTCGCCCGACACCGCGCGCATGGACCAGCGCGAGTTTCTGGGCAACGTGCTGCTGCTGATCGTCGGCGGCAACGACACCACGCGCAACTCGATGAGCGGCGGCCTGCACGCCGTTCTCAACAAGCCCGGCACCTACCAGCGCCTGCGCGACGACCCGGGCCTCATCGCCAACATGATCCCCGAGATCGTGCGCTGGCAGACGCCGCTGGCGCACATGCGCCGCACCGCGGTGGTCGATACCGAGCTGGGTGGCAAGCACATCCGCAAGGGTGACAAGGTCATCATGTGGTACCTCTCGGGCAACCGCGACGAAGAGTCGATCGAGCGCCCGAACGAGTTCATCATCGACCGCGCCCGCCCGCGCCAGCACTTGTCGTTCGGCTTCGGCATCCACCGCTGCGTGGGCAACCGCCTGGCCGAATTGCAGCTGCAGATCCTCTGGGAAGAGATCGTCGCCCGCTACAAAAGCATCGAGTTCGTGGGCCAGCCCCAGCGCACGCTGTCGAACTTCGTGCATGGCTTCACCAGCATGCCGGTCCGGCTGGCCTGAGCGGCCGGGGCACGCACACAGGAGACCCGCATGAGCACCCTCTTGGCGCATGCAAAGCGCGCCCTTCACGAACAGCCGTTCAGCATCTTTCTCGGCACCGAGCTGGTCGCCTGCGCGCCCGAGCGGGTCGAAGCGCGTGTGCGCATCCGCAACGAGCTGATGCAGCAGAACGGCTTCGTGCACGGCGGCGTCGTCAGCTACCTGGCCGACACCGCGCTCGGCTTCGCCGGCGGCTCGGCCCTGGGCGCCTGGGTGGTGACCTCGGAGTTCAAGGTGAACTTCGTGCGCCCCGCGATGGGCGAAGAGCTGGTCGCCCGCGCCCACGTCGTGCACGTCGGCAAGAGCCAGGCGGTGTGCCAGTGCGAGGTGTTCGCGAAGCAGGGCGACGAGGAACGGCTGTGTGCCGTGGCGCAGGGCACGATTGCCCGCTTGAGCACGTAGGCGCGCCATGGCACACGACCGGTCCCCCTTGAGCCTCGTGACCCCGGCCGACTCTGCAGGGCAGGGCGGGGCGCTCGTGCTGCTCAGCCACCACGGCTGCCCCTACGTGCAACGGGTGGCCATCGCGCTGGCCGAGAAGGGTGTCGCGCACGAGCGGCGCGACGTCGATCTGCACCACAAGCCCAAGTGGTTTCTCGACGCCTCACCGCTGGGTTTGATCCCAGTGCTGCTGGTGTCGGGGCAGCCCATCTTCGAGTCGATGCCGATCTGCGAATACCTCGACGAGGTGCACGCCCCGGCGCTGCACCGCCCCGACCCGGTCGAACGCGCCTCGGACCGGGCCTGGATGCTCTTCATGGACGGCCTCTTGCAGGCCGCCGGCGGCTTCTTCAAGGCCAAGGACGAGTCCACGATGGAGATGCGCCGCGGCGAAATGATCCAGCGCCTGTTAACGCTCGAATCACGCCTCGGGCCCGGGCCGTACTTTCACGGCGCGGCCTTCGGCATGGTCGATGTCATCGCCGCCTCGGCCTTGCGCTACTTCGACGCCTTCTGGCTGATGGAAGGCCACGACTACTTTGCCGGCCGCCCCAAGGCGGCGGCCTGGAAAGCCGCCGTGCTCGACCGGCCCTCGGTGCAGGGCGCGGTCGGCCCCGACTTCATGCCCCGCCTGGTGGACTACCTCTCAACCCGCGACTCGGCCTTTGCCCGAGCCACCCAGCGGCGGCGCACGATGGCTGAAAGCAGCTCGCCGACGCCTGCGTAAGGTCCCTGGCGAGCCACTGCGCCGGCTCGGCAATACCCGCGGCTCGATCGGGGGCAAGTGCTGCGCGTTGGGCCGAGGTCTAGACTCGTCCGCCGGTTGTTGGCCCGCCGCCAACGCTTCGACTGGAGATGAACATGAAGCTTCGTACCTTGGTCGCCGCAACTACCTTGATGGTGTCGAGCGCGGCGTTCGCCTTTCATTGCCCCGCCGACATGAAGAAGATCGACGACGCGCTGGCCAAAGGCCCCAAGCTCAGCACCGAGCAAATGGCCGAAGTGAAGAAGCTGCGCGCCGAAGGCGAAGCCTTTCACAAGGCCGGCAAGCACCAGGAATCGGTCGACACGCTGGCCAAGGCGATGAAGATCCTCGACGTGAAGTAGCGGCGGGGCATCGGGCCGGTGACTGGCGTGATTCGCGCTAGATTGCTTACCGCCTGGACAAAACGATGCAGCGCTACTTCCCAGTCGGCCGGAGCCCCGAGCGCGCGGGGGCGTTTGCCGGCCCGCGTGCCCTCACCCGAAGAGTCGGGCTGCGATGGCCTCGGCCTGGTCTGAATGGTTGAGGCAGTTTTCCGCGCAAGTGGTTGCTGGCGGCGGGTTGGTGAGTTCCCAGTAGTGGCGTCGTGAGAACTCGCAATGCTCGAAGGGCGAGATTTCGCCGAGCGCTTTCTCGGTCACCTCGTCGGCCCAGGGTCTCAGCTTGCGGTCGAGAACGCCCACCAGGTTGCCCCCGAAGAAGGCCAGGATCCAGAGCTGTCTGTTGAAGAAGACGATCTCAAGCGCGGGTTGCCCGTTCTCTGTCTGCGGCCGGTCCTGTCTGGATGTTGAAGGAAACCCCTGCCGGAGCCCCTCGCCCCCGATGGATCGCCCTCCGACGGTGGCGGACCAGATGCCCGCGTCTTCGTCCAGCTCGAAATGGTCGGGATCAAGCGTTGCCACTCTCATGACTCGCCGGAACGCGATGAGTTTGGGCGTTCGAAAGTTTGACTCCGCCGCCGCGGCTTGTGACATGAGCATCTTGAGCGAATTGACGTTCTCGCTTGTCGCGCCCAGGAAGCTGCAGGGCTCGGTTCCGCCGGCCGCAAGGGCATGCTCGAACTCCGAGATCATGGGCAGCAGGCGGTCGGTTTTCAGCAGTGCGATGCGTTCCTGCAGGTAGTCACCCAGGTCGCCCAGCGTGTACTCCGGCTCGCCATGAAGCGGGGACCATGAGGTCTTCGCCATGAGACAGGCCAGTACCCAGTCGCCAAAGAAGTAGGTGCAGAGGAAGGCGTTGAGAAGGTCGCTGTCGCGCAGGGCGATGGGTTCGCGCAGGCCAATCGAGTCCATCAGGTCAAGCACCCATTTGAGCCCCACGCGATAGGGGCGCAGATGCGGGCCGTCGTCAGACGCGAGCAGATCGCGGGTGCGCTGGAAGTTGCCGTCGCTGCGCCGTCGCTCAGACGTGAGCCAGCCTGCATAGTGCGACCAGGGGTCTGACAGGTGGTGAAGAAGCTGATTGCCCAGAAAGAGGAGGGCGGCACGTTCGTGCACGCTCGACACGGCTGGCGACGGCCCTGGGGTGGCGTGCAGCTCCCCGAAAAGCGCGAACCCTTCGGCCATCGGCATGAAAAGACGGTAGAGCGCTCGGAGAATCGCCCGGTTCGTGCAGATCCAGTTGGCGCCGCATGTGCTGGGGTTGCCTGCCTGTTGCCGGCATTTCAGGGTTTCCCACCAGCTAAGGCGGGTGCTGCCGTCAATTGCGAGCAGGCAGTTCCCGAAGGGCGTGTCGAAGCACAGGTGGTGTGTGCCTTCGTGCAGCACCGCGGGCAACAGTCTCGAAGGAAAAGTTCCCCCGACAAAGGCCTCCAGCAGCGCTTCTGTAGATTCCTCATCGCCGAGATGGGCCGCATTGGACAGAGGATCAACGAAGGCGCCACCGAAGCTTCTGGCTTGCGTTCTGGTGCTGGTTGCCGCAGGGAAGACGAGGCCGGGAATCACGCTGCCTCCTCGTTCAGACCTGCGAGTGCCAGGCCTGCTCTGCGTCAACCCACACGAGTGTGGTGGTGCCGCGCACCAGCGTGGGGAAGCTGGTGAGTCGTTGCAGCGTTGCTTGCAGGCGCGTGGCGTCAAAGTCGCTGAGCACGGCAAGCAGCTCGGCTTCGGACCTGCCTTTCTTCGCGCTGGTGAGGAAGGCGAGAACCCGCGCGGCATCGGGGTCGAGCATCACGCCTCGGTAGTAGAAGTCGCGTATCAGCTTGGCGAGCGCCACGCAAACCCCGGCGGCGCCACCGAGCGTCCGTGTTTCATCCATGAAGAACTGCGCGCCGGCAGACGCCTGGATGCCGGCGAGGATGGCGTCGAACAGCTGGACGTCTTCGCGGCGGATGGCGAACTTCCGGTACATCGCACTGAATACGCCAGGCGGGTCGGACTTTTCCGTGGCGTGCCTTTGCACCAGGGCATCGACGAAGTCTTCATCGGCCGTGGCCGGGAAGCCGGCTTGCTTGAGCTTGTGGCGGAAGCGGTCGGCGAGTTCTTCGATGGACCCCTCATTGCTGTGCATGTGTCTGCCCTCGCTGCTAAGTTGGAAATGCCCGTGCAGGGGAGTCTTCTCTGAGTCAATGGCTCGTGCATCCTCTGTATTGACGAGGATGGGGACCCCAGGGGTCATCCGCCCACGGAGCGGGCTTCCGAGGATCGGAACGCACGCGCTCAGTCCGGGAGGGCAGCCTGAGTGGGGGCACCTGTTCGGTGCCTCTAACCACTAGAGGATGGCTTGCGGGTTGTTCTCTTCGTTGGCTGAGCAGGGCTGATTGTCTGAACGAGGTCTTGGACGGCTTCGCATTGCAGCCTGTGCTTGGTGGCTTTTTGCTGTGACTCGATCAGTTGCTACGCTGCTTCCTGCAACCCCCTTGAAGGAGAGGCCGTTGTCCGCGCGCTGGCGCGCCTCTGTTGTCGGCAGCAACTCTAGAGAGGATCGAAGTTTGGATTTGATAGTTTACATAATATACATCGTAGCGCTTATGCGCAAGGTTAGCCGAGGCCGTCAGTCTTGACCGATATCATCCCGGCCGTGCGCCGCTTCATCCTCCTGCTCATGGTCTTGCTGCTGCCCCTGCGCGCTTGGGCGGGCGATGCGATGGCGTTGCAGGTGGCCGCTTCCGGCACACACACGCAAATGGGGTCGGATGCCATGCCGGCGGACTGCCCGATGCATGCCTCTGGCGGTTTGCCGTCTCACCACGATGGCGCCGACGATGCTTCTGGCGAGACGGCAGCGAGCGCGTGCAACTCGTGCGACCTCTGCCTGCCGATCGCCGAACTGGCGATGGCCAAGCTCGATGCCGTCACGCGGGCCACGCATGTGTTGCGCGCGCTCTCGGGACCGGTCTCGCTGAGCATCGCCGCGCCGCCAAGCCTCAAACCACCCATTTCCTGATCTCCACACCCAAAGTGCGTCCGCAGATTTCTGCGGCCTGTCGATTCGCGGCGCCCTGCGTGGAGCCGCCGGTGGAGATTCAGCATGAAGAAGCTGGTTTTGATTCTGGCCCTGGCCGCGGCGTCGCCCGCCTGGGCCCACCCGGAATGGGTGCGCGCGAAGGTCGTCAAGCTCGATGCGCTTCGGGGCAAGGTCACCCTCGACCACGAACCCATTCGCAGCATCCAGATGGACGCAATGACCATGCCGTTCAAGGTCAAGGATCGGGCGCGGTTGGCGTCGCTCAAGGTCGGCGACACGGTCTGGTTCACGGTGTCGCTGAGCGACGGCGAGCTCGCGATTGAACAGATCGAGGCCCGACCATGAAGCGGCTGGCTGCGGGGCTGGTCCTGTTGGGTGGCTGGGCGTCGGCCGCGGCCGCGCCGATGGGCTTCAAGGACAGCTGGATGACGATGGCCGACGTCAGCCCCGGCTGGCGCGAAGCCTGGGTGAACCACGCCGTCACGGCGCGCGATGCCGTCGGGGCCGGCGTGCTGTACATGCGTTCGGACGACAAGACGCGCTCACGCACCTTGAACGAACTGAACTACACGCGGCTCGTGCAACGCTGGAACCTGCCGGAGGCACAGGCCAACGTGTGGTTCTTTGCGGGCATCGGTGCCTTGCAGGGCAACGACTTTTCCGGGACACGCACCGCGCTTGCTCCCGGCCTGCAGGTCGACTACGAGACCACCCGCATCTACGTGGCGGGCACCGCACGGCTTTACCGCGCCGAGCACATCAACCACGACTACGCCTCGCTGCGGGCCGGCTTCTCGTTCTACGAAGTCGACTACGACGAGGTGCAGCCCTGGCTGGTGCTGGAGGCGCGCCGCATGCGAGGCTTGTCCGAAGAGACCGAGCTGACGCCCATGCTGAGGCTGATCCACAAGCGCTATTTCTTGGAGCTGGGTGCCAACCAAAACCGGCAGGCCCGCTTCAACCTCATGTACACCTTCTGATTGAGCAAACCATGAAGACCACTCTTTTTCGCACCCTCGTTTCTGTGCTGATCGCCTCTGCCGCTTTGCCGGCGTTTGCTGCGACCAGCGTCAAGGCCACTGTCAACGGCATGGTCTGCGCCTTCTGTGCCCAAGGCATCGAGAAACGGCTTTCGAAGCTTCCGGCAGCGCAGGCTGTGCACGTCGACCTGAAGAACAAGCTGGTCGCCATCGAGGCCAAGGACGGTCAGATGCTGGACGACCAGGCGATCCGGGCCGAGATCGTCGATGCCGGCTACGACGTGGTGAAGCTCGAAACGGTTCAGCAATCGGTGGCTGAGATCAAGGCCGCCGCGGCGAAGAAATGAGCGCCGACGGCATCGCTGAATCGCGTGCGGGCTTCTGGACTTCGGTGCTGAGTCTGTTCGCCAGTTCAGGCACGCTGGTGTGCTGTGCACTGCCGGCCTTGCTGGTGGCGCTGGGTGCAGGCGCTGTGCTGTCGTCGCTGGTCTCGGTGTTTCCGCAGGTCGTCTGGCTGAGCGAGCACAAGGTCGCGCTGTTTGCCTTCGCGGGTGTCGCCCTGGCGTTCGCCGGTTGGCTGCAGCGGCGCAATCGGTTTGCGCCCTGCCCCACCCAGCCCGCATTGCGAGATGCCTGCCTGCGCACGCGCAAAACTTCGCTTCGGCTGTACCTCGTCAGCCTGCTGGTCTATGCCATCGGGGGCTGGTTCGCCTTCGTGCAGCCCTGGCTTGCTGAGCTTGGCTGACTGCCGCCGGCGCGCCTCGATGAACGGCGCCAGCGCTCAGCCACCGCGCCGCACCGGTGGCAGATCGGTGCACACGCCCTCGGCGGCTTCGGCGGCCAGGCCGATGCTCTCGCCGAGCGTCGGGTGCGGGTGGATGGTCTTGCCGATGTCCACGGCGTCGGCGCCCATCTCGATGGCGAGTGCGATCTCGCTGATCAGGTCGCCAGCATGGGTGCCAACGATGCCGCCGCCGACGATGCGGCGGGTCTGGGCGTCGAACAGCAGCTTGGTGACGCCTTCGTCACGCGTGTTGGCGATGGCGCGGCCCGAGGCCGTCCATGGGAACAGGCCCTTGGTGATGGCCACGCCTTGGGCCTTCGCCTCGTCTTCGGTCAGGCCGACCCAGGCGACTTCGGGGTCGGTGTAGGCCACGCTTGGGATGACCCGTGCATCGAAGGCCGCGCGCTGCAGGTGGGCGTCACCCAGCTGGTGGCCGGCCGCGACTTCGGCGGCGACGTGGCCTTCGTGCACGGCCTTGTGGGCCAGCATGGGCTGGCCGACGATGTCGCCGATGGCGAAGATGTGCGGCACGTTGGTGCGCATCTGCACATCCACCGGGATGAAGCCACGCTCGTTGACCGTCACGCCGGCCTTGTCGGCGCCGATGCGCTTGCCGTTCGGTGTGCGGCCGACGGCTTGCAGCACCAGGTCGTAGAGCTGGGCTTCGGGTGGCGCGCCGGCGCTGCCGTCGATGGATTCGAAGCCGACGCGGATGCCCTCTTTCGTGGCCTCGGCGCTGACGGTCTTTGTCTTGAGCATCACGCGGTCGAAGCGCGGTGCGTTCATCTTCTGCCAGATCTTCACGAGGTCGCGGTCGGCGCCTTGCATCAGGCCGTCGAGCATTTCGACCACGTCGAGCCGGGCCCCCAGCGCGCTGTAGACCGTGCCCATTTCGAGCCCGATGATCCCGCCGCCGATGACGAGCATGCGCTTGGGCAACTGCCGCAGTTCGAGTGCGCCGGTGGACGTGACGATGCGCGGGTCGTCTTTCGGCAAGAACGGCAGCTTCACCGCTTCGGACCCGGCGGCGATGATGGCCTGTCGGAAGCTGAGCGTGCGCGCTTCGCCCGTGCCCGGCGTGAAACGCAGTTCGTGCGGGCCGGCGAATTCGCCGGTACCGGTCAGCACCGTGACCTTGCGCATCTTGGCCATCGCGGCCAGCCCGTTCGTGAGCTTGCCGACGACTTTGGCCTTGTGGGCGCGCAGCTTGTCGAGGTCGATGGTCGGGGGGCCGAAGACGACGCCGAGCGAGTCGAAGTGCTTCGCTTCGTCCATCACCGCGGCCACGTGCAGCAAGGCTTTGGACGGGATGCAGCCCACGTTGAGGCACACGCCGCCCAGCGTGGCGTGGCGTTCGACGAGCGCGACCTTCAGGCCGAGATCGGCGGCGCGGAAGGCGGCCGAATAACCGCCCGGGCCTGCGCCGAGCACGAGCAGATCGAAGTCGTGGCTGGCTTGGTCGTGCGACGCAGCAGATGTTGCCGCTGGGCCCGAGGCCTGAGCCCTGCCGCCGTCCGTTCGCCCTGAGCCTGTCGCGGGGCCTGCACTGCTCTGCGCCTGAGATGCGACAGGTGCAGCCTGAACAGGTGCGGGTGCGGGTGCGGGTGCAGCCGCCGTCTCCACCACGAGGATCACGCTGCCTTCGCTGACCTTGTCACCCAACGCGACACGCAGCTCCTTCACCACCCCACCCTGCGTCGCCGGGATCTCCATCGACGCCTTGTCGCTTTCCACGGTGATGAGCGACTGCTCGGCGCGGATCGTGTCGCCGGGCTTCACCAGCACCTCGATCACCGCGACGTCCTTGCTGTCGCCGATGTCGGGCACCTTGAGTTCGACGTTTGCCATGTCAGTCTTTCGTCTTGAGCTTCATCGCGTGGACCTTCACCGGGCCGCCCGAACTCTTGTCGAACTCGCAGCCGGCCTTGCAGCCCAGCTCGGCCAGCTCGCGCGCCGTGCCGAGCTTGTCGTAGGACGCGTACATCGCCCCCAGCGCGAAGGCCCGCCCCGAGCCGATGGCCCAGAAGCGCCCAAACTCGAACACCTCGCGGTACGAATACACGCCGTAGATTCCGCTGGCATTGGCGATCAGCGCGGTGAACTGCGAGCTTTCGTATGGGTCAGCGTCTTCTTCTTTGGTGTTGAGGAAGAACACTTCTTTCAGGCGCGGGTGCAGCTTGAGGAAGGTGTCGAAGACCTCGTCGCGCGAGTGCAACTTCAGTTCGTCGGCCGGCAGCGAAGCCAGCGCCCGGCGCATCACCGGAAAGTGCGCCGTCGTGCCGGCCATGCCGATCCACGAGTCGCCGACGCGAAAGAGCTTGTCGTTGTCTTCGTAGCCATGCGACAGGCGGGTCTCGCCGAAAGTCACGAGGCTGTCTCCGGCAATGGCGACCTGCTCGCCCTTGCGCACCACCACGACGGTCGTCATCGTCGGCGTCCTTTGTTGTTCAGTTCAGCGGTTCAGAGGAGCACACGGCGGAAGTCGGCCAGCAGTTGCGCCAGGTGCGCGTTGAAGCGCGCCGCCGAGGCACCGTCGATCACGCGGTGGTCCCAGCTCAGGCTGAGCGGCAGGATCAGTCGGGGCTGGAAGGCCGCGCCGTCCCACACCGGCTGCGTCACCGACTTGCACACGCCGAGGATGGCCACCTCGGGCGCATTGATGATCGGCGTGAAGTAGCGACCGCCGATGCCTCCCAGCGACGAGATCGAGAAGCACCCGCCGCTCATCTCGGCCGGGCTCAGCTTGCCTTCGCGCGCCTTGGCGGCCAGGGCCGAGGTTTCTTGCGCGATCTGCAGGATGCCTTTCTGGTCGGCGTCTTTCAGCACGGGCACGACCAGGCCGTTCGGGGTGTCGGCCGCGAAGCCGATGTGGAAGTAGCGCTTGAGCACCAGTTCGTCGCCGTCGAGCGAGGCATTGAAGTCCGGAAACTTCTTCAGCGCCGCGACCACGGCCTTGATCAGAAAGGCGAGCATCGTCACCCTGATGCCGGCCTTCTCGTGCTCTTTGTTGAGTTGCAGGCGGAAGGCCTCGAGCTCGGTGATGTCGGCGTCGTCGTGGTTGGTGACGTGCGGGATCACCACCCAGTTGCGGTGCAGGTTCGCGCCGCCGATCTTCTTGATGCGCGACAGCGGCTGACGCTCGACGGGTCCGAACTTGGTGAAGTCCACCTGCGGCCAGGGCAAGAGACCGGGGAAGCTGCCGCCGCTGGCGGCTGCGGCCACGGCCACGGCCGTCGGGGCGGCGCCTTGCGCGCGTGTGCGCTGCTCGCCCGCCATCACGGCCTTCACGAAGGCCTGCAGGTCTTCTTCGGTGATGCGACCCTTCGGCCCCCTGCCCTGCACCTCGTCGAGCGGCACGCCCAGTTCGCGCGCGAGCTTGCGGATGCTGGGTGAGGCGTGCGGCAGGTGGCCGCTCACGGCTTGCGGTTCGTGCGGGGGCAAGGCCGCGGTGGGCGGCGTGCGGTTGGTGACCGAGGCCGCAGGCGCGCTCGCCGGAGCTTCGACAGGCTCGGCGTTGCCGGCCGGGGCGGAGGCCGGCGGCGATGCGGGCACGGCCGCCCCGCCCTCGGCGGCCTCCAGGCTCAGCACCACCGAGCCTTCGCTGATCTTGTCGCCGAGCTTGAGCTTCAGCTCTTTGACGACGCCGGCGTGTGTGGATGGAATCTCCATCGACGCCTTGTCGCTTTCGACCGTCAGCAGCGACTGGTCCACCTTCACCGTGTCGCCGGGCTTGACCAGCAGTTCGATGACTTCCACGTCTTTGAAGTCGCCGATGTCGGGGACCTTCACATCGATCAATGGCATGCGCATCTCTTGTTGTTGTCGCGGAAGGATGAGGCAAGGATCAGGCGCAGATCACGCGTTCAGCGGATTCACCTTGTCCACGTTGAGCCCATACGTCTGGATCGCCTCGGCGACTTTAGCGGCCGGCACCGAGCCCTCTTCGGCCAGGGATTTCAGCGCCGCAACCACGATGTAGTGGCGGTTGATCTCGAAGTGCTCACGCAGCTTGTAGCGGAAGTCGCTGCGCCCGAAGCCGTCGGTGCCCAGCACCTTGTACGTTCGCCCCTTGGGCAAATGCGCGCGGATCTGCTCGGCGTAGTTCTTCACGTAGTCGGTCGAGGCGATCACCGGGCCGGCGTGCTTGTCGAGCTGCTGCGCGACGAAGGGCACGCGCGGTGTCTCGGTCGGGTGCAGCAGGTTCCAGCGTTCGCAGTCTTGCCCCTCGCGGGCCAGTTCGTTGAAGCTCGGGCAGCTCCACACGTTGGCGGCCACGCCCCAGTCTTTTTCGAGCAGCTCTTTGGCCGCGATGCTCTCGCGCAGGATGCTGCCGCTGCCCAGCAGGTTGACGCGCGGCGTCTTCTTCGCGCCGGGCATCAAGAGGTACATGCCTTTGATGATCTGCTCTTCGGTGCCCGGCGTGAGGCCGGGCATCGCGTAGTTTTCGTTCAGCAGGGTCAGGTAGAAGAAGACGTTGTCCTGCTTCTCGACCATGCGTTTGAGGCCGTGGTGCAGGATGATGCCGACCTCGTGCGCGAAGCTCGGGTCGTAGCTGATGCAGTTCGGAATGGTGCCGGCCAGCACATGGCTGTGGCCGTCTTCGTGCTGCAGTCCTTCGCCGTTGAGCGTGGTGCGGCCCGAGGTGCCGCCCAGCAGGAAGCCACGCGCCTGCATGTCGCCCGCCGCCCACGCCAGGTCGCCGATGCGCTGGAAGCCGAACATTGAGTAGTACACGTAGAACGGCACCATGATGCGGTTGTTGGTGCTGTACGAGGTGGCCGCCGCGATCCAGCTGCTCATGCCGCCGGCTTCGTTGATGCCCTCTTGCAGGATCTGCCCGGCCTTGTCTTCGCGGTAGTACATCACCTGGTCTTTGTCGACCGGCGTGTAGTTCTGGCCCTCGGGGTTGTAGATGCCGATCTGGCGGAAGAGGCCTTCCATGCCGAAGGTGCGAGCCTCGTCCACGAGGATGGGCACGGCGCGCGGGCCGAGGTCCTTGTCGCGTAGCAACTGCGTGAGGAAGCGCACGTAGGCCTGCGTGGTGCTGATCTCGCGGCCTTCGGCGGTGGGTTCGAGCACGGCTTTGAAGGTGTCGAGCGGCGGCACGGCCAGCGACTCTTCGGCCTTCACACGGCGCTTGGGCAGCGAGCCGCCGAGCGCGCGGCGTCGCTCTTGCAGGTAGCGCATCTCGGGCGTGTCGTCGGCCGGCTTGTAAAACGGCACCTGTGCGAGCTGGTCGTCGGGCACGGGGATGTTCCAGCGGTCGCGGAAGGCGCGGATGTCGTCGTCGGTGAGCTTCTTGGTCTGGTGCGCGGTGTTGCGGCCTTCGCCGCTCTTGCCCATGCCGAAGCCCTTGACGGTCTTGATCAGCAGCACCGTCGGCTGGCCCTTGGTGTTGACCGCGCGGTGGTAGGCCGCATAGACCTTCTGCGGGTCGTGGCCCCCGCGGTTCAGGCGCCAGATGTCGGCGTCGCTCATCTTGGCGACCATTTCCAACAGCTTGGGGTGCTTGCCGAAGAAGTGCTGCCGCACGAAGGCACCGTCGTTGGCCTTGTAGGCCTGGTAGTCGCCGTCGACCGTGTCCATCATCACCTTGCGCAGCAACTCTTCCTTGTCGCGCGCCAGCAGCGGGTCCCAGTAGCCGCCCCACAGCAGCTTGATGACGTTCCAGCCCGAGCCGCGGAACTCGCCTTCGAGCTCTTGGATGATCTTGCCGTTGCCTCGCACCGGGCCGTCGAGCCGCTGCAGGTTGCAGTTGACGACGAAGATCAGGTTGTCGAGCTTCTCGCGCGCCGCCAGGCCGATGGCGCCCAGCGATTCGGGCTCGTCCATCTCGCCGTCACCGCAGAAGACCCACACCTTGCGGTTGGCCGTGTCGGCAATGCCGCGCGCGTGCAGGTACTTGAGAAAGCGCGCCTGGTAGATCGCCATCAGCGGGCCCAGGCCCATCGACACGGTCGGGAACTGCCAGAACTCGGGCATCAGCTTCGGGTGCGGGTAGCTGCTGATGCCGTGGCCATCGACCTCTTGCCGGAAGTTGTTCAGCTGCGCTTCGCTGATGCGCCCTTCCATGAAGGCGCGTGCATAGATGCCGGGCGACGAGTGGCCCTGAAAGTAGATGAGGTCGCCCCCGTGGCCTTCGTGCTCGGCGTGCCAGAAGTGGTTGAAGCCGGCTCCGAACATGGTCGCCAGCGAGGCGAAGGACGAGATGTGCCCGCCCAGGTCGCCGCCGTCATGGGGGTGCAGGCGGTTGGCCTTGACCACCATCGCCATCGCGTTCCAGCGCATGTAGGCGCGCAGGCGCTCTTCGATGTCGAGGTTGCCGGGGCAACGCTCTTCCTGGTCGGGCGGAATGGTGTTGACGTAGGCCGTGCGCGCCGAGAACGGCAGGTCGATGCCCGCCTGCCGGGCGTGGTCGATCAACTGCTCCAGCAGAAAGTGCGCCCGCTCGCCGCCTTCGGCCTCGATGACCGCAGACAAGGCCTCAAGCCATTCGCGGGTTTCCTGGGCATCGGCGTCGTTGGCCGCGGCCCCCAGAAATGACTTCGGGATGGCTGACATGGGCGTCTCCTTGGGGTCCTCGAGCGGGTGGCCGGAGTCTCCCACAACTCGCAATTTTTCCAAATAGCGCGATGCTTTTTCGCATTACGACAAAGTCCGGGGCATGCTGCGGACTGCATCACGTTTGCACCGGCCTTCCACCGCCCGTAGGCCCTCGATAATCGCCGCATGTCGTCTTCTCCTGCCACCGGCCCCACAAGTTCCCCTGGTGCCGTCCGGCCTCAACGCCTGTTCGACGGCTGGTGGCGGCGGCAGTCGCCGGCCCGGCAAGACCGTTTTGCGACGCTCGGGCCGCTGGTGTCGGTGCTGCTGTTTCTGGCCGCCATCATTTCCGCCTTCTGGTACCTGCGCAACGAAGAGTTCGAGCGCGAGCAGGAGTCGGTCAAACGCGACACCGAGATCGCGCAGCAGCAGATTCGCCTGCGGCTGATCGAAAACCAAGAGCAACTGGTGCGCTTCGCGCGCGAGATCGGCACCAAGGCCATCGACGAGAAGGGTTTTCTGACCCAGGCCGCGACCTTTGCGCGCGAGCGACCCGAGGTGACCAACGTGCTGTGGCTGAACGCCAACCGCACCCGCCGCGCCAGCTTTTCGGCGGTGACCTTCCACCCCGAAGAAAACGCCACCTCGTCGTCCGACCTCGGCCCCTCGCTGCCGCAGGAAGGCAGCCAGACCGCGCCCGAGAACGCCTTCGCCATCGTGCGCGACTTTCGCCAGCCGACCTACACGCGCCCCTTCGACGACGTGTACGGCACGCCGGTGTTCCAGGTGCAGATTCCGCTGATCGAGCGCAGCACCTTCTCGGGCGTGCTGGTGGCCGAATATTCAGCCGAGTCGCTGATCCGCTACTTCGTCCCCAACGAGGTGATCAAGCGACATGCGATCACCCTGCTCGACGAAAACGACAAGATCATCGCCAGCACCGTGAGCGGGGGGGGCGGCGAACTGCCCGCCAACCAGCCCGGCCAGCGCGCCTCGATCGTGCACCTGGTGCCCATCGCGTCCACCAACAACGGGCTGGTGCTGCGCGGCGAGGGCTACCGCACGTCCATCGGCCTGATCAGCAACACGCTGTTCTGGATGGTCGCGGCGCTGAGCGCCCTGACCGTGTGGATGCTGCTCGGCACCTGGCGCCACATGCGCCGGCGCCTGCAGATGCAGAACACGCTGGTCAGCGAGACCAACTTCCGCCGGGCGATGGAAAACTCCATGCTCACCGGCATGCGCGCGATGGACATGGAAGGCCGCATCACCTACGTGAACCCCGCCTTCTGCGCCATGACCGGCTTCAGCGAGAACGAGCTGATCGGCCGCATGCCGCCCTTCCCTCACTGGCCGCCCGACCGCATCGAAGAAAACAACCGGCTGCTGCAGCAAGAACTGCAGGGCCGCAGCCCGGCCGGCGGCATCGAGGTGAAGGTGATGCGCAAGGACGGCTCGCAGTTCGATGCGCGCATGTACGTCTCGCCGCTGATCGACCCCAAGGGCGTGCAGACCGGCTGGATGACCTCGATGACCAACATCACCGAGGCCAAGCGCGTGCGCGACCAGCTCTCGGCTTCGCACGAGCGCTTCACGACCGTGCTCGAAGGGCTCGATGCCGCCGTGTCGGTGCTCTCGGTGCAGCAGGGCGAGCTGCTGTTCGCCAACCGCTCGTACCGCCTGTGGTTCGGGTCGGACGCGCGCGGTCACGGCCAGCTGGCCGGCACCGACAGCGGCCTGCCCACGCTCAGCGACGTCGGCGATTCGGTGGACAGCTACGGCGGCCTGCCGACGCAAGAGCTCACCGAAGCCGGCTCCGACCCGCGCGAGCTGTACATCGAGTCGCTCGGCAAGTGGTTCGACGTGCGTGCGCGTTACCTGCAATGGACCGACGGCCGGCTCGCGCAGATGCTGATCGCAACCGACGTCACCAGCCGCAAACAGACCGAGGTGCAAGCCGCGCAGCAGGCCGAGAAAGCGCAGGTGACCAGCCGGCTGATCACCATGGGCGAGATGGCCTCGTCGGTGGCGCACGAGCTCAACCAGCCGCTCACCGCCATCACCAACTACTGCAACGGCATGGTCTCTCGCGTGAAGGCCGAGAGCATCGAGAAGCCCGACCTCATCGCCGCGCTCGAAAAAACCGCCAAGCAGGCCGACCGCGCCGGGCAGATCATCCGCCGCATCCGCGCCTTCGTGAAACGCAGCGAGCCGCAGCGCCAACCCGCGCAGGCGCAGACCATCGTCGAAGACGCGGTCGATCTGGCCGGCATCGAGATGCGCCGGCGCAGCGTGTCGCTGCAGGTGTACGTGGCGCAACGCCTGCCCACTTTGATGTGCGATCCGATCCTCATCGAGCAGGTCGTGCTCAACCTGCTCAAGAACGCTGCCGAGGCCATCGACAACGCCGGCCTCTCGTCAGACCGCCGCAACATCGAACTGCGTGTGGTGCCGAAGAACATCCCCGACGAAGGCGAAGTCATCGAGTTCAGCGTGACCGACAGCGGGCCAGGCATCTCGGAAGAAGTGCTCTCGCGTTTGTACGAGGCCTTCTTCTCGACCAAGGCCGAGGGGCTGGGCATTGGCCTGAGCCTGTGCCGCTCGATCATCGAGAGCCACAGGGGCCGGATCAGAGCCCAGAACCTCTACAATGGCGACCTCGCTGTGGGCTGTCGTTTTGCATTCACGCTGCCCGTCGAAACCACCAAGACACCAGGCCTAGAACAGGCCCTGACCTGAGACAGCACCCATGAGCTTGATCCCGAAAAAAGGCACGGTCTATGTGGTTGACGACGACGAGGCGGTCCGCGACTCGTTGCAGTGGCTGCTCGAAGGCAAGGACTACCGCGTCAAGTGCTTCGACTCGGCCGAATCCTTCCTCTCCCGCTTCGACCCGCGCGAAGTGGCCTGCCTGATTGCCGACATCCGCATGGAAGGCATGAGCGGCCTTGAACTGCAAGACCGCCTGCTCGAACGCCGGTCGCCCCTGCCCGTGGTCTTCATCACCGGTCACGGCGACGTGCCGATGGCCGTGACGACCATGAAAAAGGGCGCGATGGACTTCATCGAAAAGCCCTTCAAGGAAGAAGACCTGCTGGGCCTCGTCGAGCGCATGCTCGACCAAGCCCGCAGCGCGTTCTCGCATCACCAAGAGGCCGCCAGCCGCGACGCCCTGCTCTCGCGCCTGACCACCCGCGAATCGCAGGTGCTCGAACGCATCGTCGCCGGCCGCCTGAACAAACAGATCGCCGACGACCTGGGCATCAGCATCAAGACGGTCGAGGCGCACCGCGCCAACATCATGGAAAAGCTCAATGCCAACACCGTGGCCGACCTGTTGAAGATCGCCCTCGGCGCGCAGACCAAGGGCTGAAGCCACACACCCGACGAAGGGGCCGCTCGATGCGGCCCTTTTTGCTTCAGCCGCCGAATCTTTCCTTTGGCATCGTCTGATTCAAGTTCTCACCCCTCTCGTCGATCCGCTCGAACCACCTTTTCCGAAGCAAGACCATGACCGCTCAACTCATCGACGGCAACGCCCTGTCCAAACAACTGCGCGGCGAGATCGCCCAGCGCGCCGCCGCCCTCACGGCCCAGGGCCGCCAGCCCGGCCTGGCGGTGATCCTGGTCGGCGAAGACCCGGCCAGCGCGGTCTACGTGCGCAACAAGGTCAAGGCATGCGGCGAGTCGGGCATCCACTCGGTGTTCGAGAAGTACGAGGCCACGCTGAGCGAGGCCGAGCTGCTGGCGCGCATCGACGCGCTCAACAAGGACGATTCGATCCACGGCATCCTGGTGCAGATGCCGCTGCCCAAGCACATCGACCCGCAGAAGGTCATCGCGGCCATCGCGACCACGAAAGACGTGGACGGCTTCTCGGTGCTGAGCGCCGGTGAGTTGGCGAGCGGCCTGCCGGGCTTTCGCCCCTGCACGCCCTACGGCTGCATGAAACTGATCGAATCGACCGGCTTCAATCTGCGCGGCAAGCACGCGGTGGTCATCGGCCGCAGCAACACGGTGGGCAAACCGATGGGCCTGCTGCTGCTGCAAGCCAACGCCACCGTGACGATCTGCCACAGCGCCACGCCCGACTTGGCCTTTCACACGAAGCAGGCGGACGTCATCGTTGCCGCCGTGGGCCGCCGCAACACGGTGACAGCCGACATGGTGAAGCCTGGTGCCGTGGTCATCGACGTTGGCATGAACCGCAACGACGAAGGCAAGCTCTGCGGCGATGTGGACTTTGCCGGTGTCTCGCAAGTCGCCGGCTGGATCACCCCCGTGCCGGGCGGTGTCGGCCCGATGACCATCACGATGCTGCTCATGAACACCCTGGAGTCAGCCGAACGTGTGGTTTGACCGTTGAAGGTGGGCCTTCTGCCATCACGTGGTCAAACAGCCGCCACGGAGACGGAACACGGCTTGCCCGACCGACTCGAAGCCCCACACCCGCGCCCAGAAGTGCCCGCCCCGCGAAAAGGAAGCCCTCGATGACGAACCCCTTGCTCGACACGACCGACCTGCCCCGTTTCGATGCGATCAGTCCCGAGCATGTGACGCCGGCGATCACCGAGTTGCTGGCCGACGCCGACGCGGCGCTCGAACGCGCCACCAGCGACGCCACGCCCGCCGACTACGACGCCCTCTCGGCCGTGCTCGACGTGGCGACCGAACGCCTGAGCCGCGCCTGGGGCGCCGTGCAGCACCTGAACGGCGTGGCCGACAGCCCCGAGCTGCGCGCCGCCTACAACGAGAACCTGCCCGCCGTCACCGAGTTTCATACCCGCATGGGCGCCGACGAGCGCCTGTACGCCAAGTACAAGGCGATCGCCGAGGGCGCGTCGGCCCCGGCGCTGAGCGCCCCGCGCCGCCAGGCCTTGTCGAACGCCATCCGAGACTTCGTGCTGTCGGGTGCCGAGTTGCAAGGCGAGGCGCGTGAGCGCTATGCGCAGATCCAGGAACGCCAGGCCGCGCTGCGCCAGTCGTTCTCTGAGCACGTGCTCGATGCGACCGACGGCTTCTCGCTCTTCGTCACCGAAGCCGACCTGGCCGGCGTGCCCGCCGACGCGGTGGCGGCCGCGCGTGCCGCAGCGCAGGCCGAAGGCCGTGACGGCTACAAGCTCACACTGCACCTGCCGAGCTACCTGCCGGTGATGCAGTACGGCACCAACCGCTCGTTGCGCGAGCAGCTCTACAAGGCCTACGTGACGCGCGCCAGCGAGTTCGGCCCGCAAGAGCAGGACAACTCGGCCGTGATGCGTGAGTTGCTGGCGCTGCGCCAGGAAGAGGCGCGCCTGCTCGGCTACGCCAACTTCGCCGAGGTGTCGGTGGTGCCCAAGATGGCCGACACGCCGAAGCAGGTCATCGACTTTCTGCGCGACCTGGCTGCGCGTGCCAAGCCCTATGGCGAGCGCGACCTGACCGAGCTGCGCGAATTCGCCCGCGACGAACTGAGCCTGCCCGAGCTGCAGGCCTGGGACGTGGCCTTCGCCAGCGAAAAGTTGAAAGAGCGCCGCTACGCGTTCAGCGAACAAGAGGTCAAGCCGTACTTCACCGAAAGCAAGGTGCTCGACGGGCTGTTCCGCATCATCGAGACGCTGTTCGAGGTGGCGATTCGCCCCGACACCGCGCCGGTGTGGCACCCGTCGGTGCGCTTCTTCCGCATCGAGCGGCAGGGCCAGCTGGTCGGCCAGTTCTACCTCGACCCCTACGCGCGCGCCGGCAAGAGACCCGGCGCCTGGATGGACGACGTCCGCAGCCGCTGGGTGCGCCCCGAGGGCGTCACGCAGACGCCGGTCGCGCACCTGGTGTGCAACTTCGCGGCGCCGGTGGGCGACAAGCCCGCGCTGCTGACGCACGACGAGGTGACCACGCTCTTCCACGAGTTCGGCCACGGCCTGCACCACATGCTCACGCAGGTGGGCGACATCGGCGTGTCGGGCATCTCGGGCGTCGAGTGGGACGCGGTCGAGTTGCCCAGCCAGTTCATGGAGAACTTCTGCTGGGAATGGGACGTGCTCAAGCACATGACCGCCCACGTGGACACCGGCGAGCCGCTACCGCGCACGCTGTACGACAAGATGCTCGCAGCCAAGAACTTCCAAAGCGGCATGCAGACGCTGCGGCAGGTCGAGTTCGCGCTGTTCGACATGCGCTTGCACGCCGAGCCCGGCAGCGAAGAGCGCATCCAGCAACTGCTCGACGAGGTGCGCAAAGAGGTCGCCGTGGTCGTGCCGCCGGTCTTCAACCGCTTCCAGCACGGCTTCTCGCACATCTTCGCGGGCGGCTACTCGGCCGGCTACTACAGCTACAAATGGGCAGAAGTCCTGAGTGCAGACGCCTGGAGCGCCTTCGAGGAAACAGGTACCCTCAACCCCGACACTGGCCGGCGCTACCGCGAAGCGATCCTCGAAGCCGGCGGCAGCCGCCCGGCGATGGAAAGCTTCAAGGCCTTCCGGGGCCGCGAACCGACGATCGACGCGCTGCTGCGTCACCAGGGCATGGCCGGCTGAGCCGACGCAAGGCCCACGCAAACGATCACGCCGCACCCGAACAGGAGACCCGCTCAAGATGGATTCGACCCGCTTCCCGTCCCCTCGCGCCGCCACCTTGGCAGCCGTCTGCGCGGCCATGCTGATGGCCTCGGCGCCGGCTTTTGCCATGTACAAGGTCATCGGCCCCGATGGCAAGGTCAGCTTCACCGACAAGCCGCCGCTCGGGCCAGAGAACAAGGTGCAGCCGATCAACGCGAGTCGCGGCGCACCCGCACCTGACACCGCGTCGCTACCGCTCGAATTGCGCCAGGCGGCGCAGCGCTACCCCGTGACGCTGTACGTGACGACCGGCTGCGACGCCTGCGAGGCGGGCCGCCAACTGCTGACGAAGCGCGGCATTCCGTTCAGCGAGAAGACCGTCACGACCAACGCCGACGGCGAAGCGCTGCAACGCCTGAGCGGCGCGCGCGACCTGCCCGTGGTGGCCATCGGCTCGAAGCTGCTGCGCGGCCTGCAACCCGACGAATGGACGTCGTACCTCGATGCCGCGGGCTACCCTAAGGACTCGCGCCTGCCCGCCAGCTACCGGCCCAGCGCCGCCACGCCGCTCGTGCCGCCCGCCATCGAACCCGCCCCGGCCCCGGCGCCGCAACCCGGCTCGCTGCCGGCAGCGCCGGCGCCCGCGCCGGGCGGCTTCCGCTTCTGACCGGGCGCGCCCACCGCGCCGCACCACCGCCATGCAACCGGCACAGGCCGCCCTCGGGCGGCCTGTTTCATTCGTGGCCCACGCGTCGCGCCTGCCAGCTGCCCAGGCCCACCGCCGCGCCCATCAGCCAGAACAACCCGGCCGCACCGACCGTCGCGCCGAGCACGCCAAACAGCAAGGGCATCAGCGCGCTCGATGCGTTGATCGTCATCGAGCGCAGCGCGATCGCCTCGCCATGCCGATCAACCGGCGTCACGTGATGCAAGGTCGTCATGATCATCGGCTGCACCGACCCGAGCGCCAGGCCCAGGGCTGTCGCGCACACGCCCATTGCCAGTGGATGCTGCATCAGCGGGTAAACGGCGAACACCCCCGCCGTCAGCCCCATGGCGCCCACCAGCACCTGGCTCGGCCGCAGCCGCTCGGCCACGAAGGGGATCAGAAACCGCACCCCAGCCACCGCTGCCGCGAAAGCGCCAAGGATGAGCCCGATGGCTGACGCGCTGAAGCCACGCTCGTGGCCCAGCACCGGCACGACGAAGGCGTGCATGTCCCAGCTCGACGACATCAGCCAGTTCACCAGCAGCAGGCGGGGCAGGCCCGGTGTCGCCAGCAACTGCAGCGCGCCGCCGGGTGTGACCGGGCCGGCGGCCGCGCGGGGTGCCTCGCGCGGTACCTGTGAGGCCCAGGCCAACGTGGCCAGCGGCATCAGCAGCAGCACGCCAAAGGCGCCGGCAAAGCCGGTGAGGTCGATCAAGGCGCCGGCCACCACGGGGCCGACGATGTTCGACAGGGCCGGCGCCAGGCCCAGCCAGCTGAAGACCCGGGTCAGCTGGCTGCGGTCGCCCGCGGCCAGGCGGCCCGCGCTGCGCTGGATGGCGATCAGGCCGACGTTGGTGCCACTGCCGCACAAGGCCGCTGCCACGCACAGCAGCGCGAAGCGGCCTTGCGGCACAAAGGTCGCCAGCAGCGCGAGCAAGCCGCCAACGACGGTGAGCGCCACCGCGATGCCCACCGGCCGGTGGTAGCCGTGGCGGTCGGCCAGGCGCCCGGCGCGCAACGACACCAGCACCGGCGCGGCCGCGAACAGGCCGAGCAGCACGCCGACCATCCAGGCCGGTGCGCCGTCGCGCAGGACCAGCAGCGGCGCCGCGACCCGCACCCCGGCCATGCACGAATGCAGGCTGACCTGACCGAGGATCAGGGCCAGCAGCGAGCGCGGAACAGCAGGCATGGCGGCAGGACGCTCAGCCGGCCGTCAACCCGGGCTGATGCCCTGGGTGGGGCTGGCGCCCTCTTCTTCGTCCGCCTCGATCTCGTCGCCGGTGCCCGGCAGCAGCAGCTTGGCCTGCGCTTCGGGCAAGGCCTCGACGCCGCGCAGCCTGCGCGCCATGGCGCGGGCCCGCACCTCGGCCGACGAGATGTTGTTGCTGGCCTCGTCGAGCTTCTTCTTGGTCTTGGCGAGCACGTCGCCGAACTTGCCGAACTCGGTCTTGACCGCGCCCAGCACCTCCCAGACCTCGGCCGAGCGCTTTTCGAGCGCCAGCGTGCGAAAGCCCATCTGCAAACTGGTGAGCGTGGCCAGCAACGTGGTCGGGCCGACCAGCATCACCTTGTGCTCGCGCTGCATCGACTCGACCAGGCCCGGCCGGCGCAAGGCCTCGGCGTACAGGCCCTCGGTGGGCACGAAGAGGATGCCGAAGTCGGTGGTGTGCGGCGGTGCGACGTACTTCTCGCGGATCGTCTTCGCCTCGGCGCGCAGGCGTTGTTCGATGGCCTTGGCCGCGACCTCGACCGCCACCGCGTCGGCCCGGTCTTGCGCGTCGAGCAGGCGTTCGTAGTCTTCGCGCGGAAATTTCGCGTCGAGCGGCAGCCAGAGCGGCACGCCGTCGTCGCGCTGGCCCGGCAGGCGGATGGCGAACTCGACGCGTGAGCCGCTGCCCGGCACGGTCTCGACGTTGGTCGCGTACTGCTCGGGCGTGAACACCTGCTCGAGCAACCCGGCAAGCTGCACCTCGCCGAAGATGCCGCGCGTCTTCACGTTGGTCAGCACGCGGTTGAGCGAGCCCACGTCGCGCGCCAGGGTCTGCATCTCGCCCAGGCCCTTGTGCACCTGGTCGAGCCGGTCGGCCACCAGCTTGAAGCTCTCGCCCAGGCGCTGTTCGAGCGTGGCGTGCAGCTTCTCGTCCACCGTGGCACGCATCTGCTCGAGCTTCTTCTCGTTGTCGGTCTGGATCGCGGCGAGCCGGGTGTCCACCGCGCCCTGCACCTGCACCAGCCGCTGCTCGACGCTCTGGGCCAGGTGGCGCAACTGGTCGTTCAAGGCCTCGCCGAAGCGCTTGAGCGCCAGGTCTTGCGCCTCTCGCCCAGCCTGCGACTGCAGCGCCAGCGACTGGCTGGCCGCCTGCAGCGACTGCGCCACCGCCTGCTGCATGGCGGCGAGCTGTGTACGGAAAGAATCGATCTGCTCGTTCTGCGTGCGGGCGACATCGCCCGACTGGGTCAGCAGCGTCTGCTGGAAGAGCGTGAGGCTCTGCGCGATCTCTTGGCGCGTGCCGCGCGCCGAGTCTTGCACCTCGCTGCGCAGGCCGCGTTCGAGACGCTGGCTGGCTTCGGCCTCGCGGGCCGCGCTGCCATCGTCACGCCGACGCAGCGCCGACCAGATCAACACCCCAAGAATCAGCGCATTCAGCGCCAGCAGCAGCCACGGAAACGCTTCGGTCATCGGTCGATTGTCTCAGGCGTCTTCGAGCCCACCGCTCAGGTTACGGTGCGCGAAAGCACCTCGGGGTTCAGTGCCGTGGGCGGGTGGCCGGCGTGCTCGCCGCAGCCCAGCGCCGCGATGAGGTTGTCGGCGGCGAGCTCGGCCATCGCGAGCCGCGTGGCGCGGGTGCTGCTCGCGATGTGCGGGGTGAGCACGACGTTGGGCAATGCAAGCAGGTCGGGGTGCACCTGCGGTTCGCCCTCGTACACATCGAGCCCCGCCGCCGCAAGGAGCCCTTCGCGCAGCGCCTGGGCGAGCGCCGCGTCGTCCACCACACCGCCGCGAGCGATGTTGGTCAGCGTGGCGCTGGGTTTCATTCGCGCAAGTTCGGCCGCACCGACGAGGTGGTGCGTGCCGGCCCCGCCGGGCACAACGATGACCAGGTGGTCGGCACGGGCGAACAACTCGTCCTTGTCCACGTAACGCGCGCCGCAGGCGGCTTCTTGCTCGGGTGAGAGCCGCGAACGGTTGTGATAGACCACCTGCATGCCGAAGCCGAGTGCCCCGCGCCGAGCGATCGCCCGGCCGATGCGGCCCATGCCGAGGATGGCGAGCGTCGTGCCGTGCACGTCGCACCCGGCGAAGAGATCGACCGACCACTTCGTCCATTCGCCGCGCCGCAAGAAGTGCTCGGACTCGCTGATGCGCCGGGCCGCGGCCATCATCAGCGCGAAGCCGAAATCGGCGGTGGTTTCGGTCAGCACGTCGGGCGCGTTGCTGCACAGCACGCCGCGCGCCGTGCAGGCGGCGATGTCGATGTTGTTGTGGCCGACCGCCATGCTGCACACGGCGCGCAGCTGCGGGTTGCCATCGAGCAGTTCGGCGGTGATGGGCTCGCTGCCGGTGATCAGCACGCCGGCGTGGCCCTGCAGGCGCTCGGCCAGTTGCCCGGTGCTGAACGTGCGGTCGTCGGCGTTGTGATCGACGTCGAAGTGCGCGCGCAGGCGATCCAGAACCTCGGGAAACATCGCCCGCGCCACGAAGACGGAGGGCCGCGCTGCCATGGCAGTCACACCGTGAGTGCGTCGAGCGCTTTCAACAGCGCCGTGGGCAGGGCTCGCGTCGGGCGGCGGGTCTCGCGGTCCACGTAGACGTGGATGAAGTGCCCTCGTGCGGCGCTCATCGGCTCACCGGCCACGAACAGGCCGATCTCGTAGCGCACGCTGGTCGCGCCGCGGTGCACGACGCGCAGGCCGGCTTCGACGATCTGCGGAAATTCGATGGACGAGAAGAAGTTGCAGTGCGTCTCAACCACGAGCCCGATGACCGGGCTGCGCTGGATGTCGAGCGCGCCGACTTCGATCAGGTAGCGGTTCACCGCCGTGTCGAAGAGGCTGTAGTAGACGACGTTGTTGAGGTGACCGTACGCGTCGTTGTCCATCCAGCGCGTGGTGAGCGTGGTGAAGTGGCGGAAGGCATTGCGGGGTTCGGGTTGCGGGCGGGTGCTCATGGCGCGCGATTGTTCCACCGCTGCCAACTGGCGAAGGCCTCGCGCAGGCTCTGCAGGTGCAGTGCCACGGTCTCGTCCACCACCCTGCCGTAGCCGCCGGCCATGGCCAGCGCGACGGGGATGCGGCGCTCGCGCAGCGCATTCAGCACGCGCCGGTCCCGCTCGCCCATGCCGTCGGCACTGAGCTTCAGGCGGCCCAGACGGTCGCCTTCGTGCACGTCGGCCCCGGCCAGGTAGAACGCGAGTGTGGGCAGTTCTTCGCCGTGGTGCTGCCAGACGCGCTCAAGCGCCTCGTCGAGCGCGGCCAGGTATTCGGCGTCACCACACCCGTCGGGCAGGCCCACGTCGAGATCGCCCGGCTCTTTGCGGAAAGGAAAGTTTTTCTCGGAGTGCAGCGACAGCGTGAACACCGTCGGGTCGTCTCGAAAGATCGCGGCGGTGCCATTGCCCTGGTGCACGTCGAGATCGACCACGAGCACGCGCAGCGGGCTCGCCCGCCCCAATGCATGCGCCTCGGACTGCATCAGGCGCGCCGCCACCGCGACGTCGTTGAACACGCAGTAGCCGCCGCCTCGGTCGGCGCTGGCGTGGTGCGTACCGCCTGCAAGGTTGGCGGACACGCCCTCGGTCAGCGCCGCACGCGCCGCGCCGATCGTCGCGCCGACGGAATGCCGCGATCGGGTGACCATGCCGGGCGTCCAAGGAAACCCAATTTCGCGCACTTCGGCCGCGGACAATGTGCCTTGCACCACCGCATCCACGTACGTTGACGTGTGGACGCGCATGAGATCGGTGTCGCTGGCCGGGGGGGATTCCTCGATGGTGACTTCCGGCAATGCCTGCGAAAGACGCTCTCGCAGCAAGGGGTACTTGGTGGCCGGAAAGCGGTGTCCGGCGGGCAGCATGAGCGAGTACCGAGAGGAGTCAAAAACGCGCATTGAGGGTGGCGGTACTAGGAAGATTGCGGGGTGGAACATCGGGCGGCGGCCTTCCCATGATGGAAGTCCACACCCGTTCACTTTAGAGCCATCCCCCTAGTTTGCTGCAACGCAGCAGAAAAAGCTTGTCTTCGTGACCGCCATTCGTATACTTCGGTCCCATGGTGCAGCGCAACATAGCTGTGTCAGAAACCCGAACTAACCCTCTGGAGATGCACGAAATGCTGACCGCTGAACAACTGGTTGCTGCCCACAAGGCCAATGTCGAAACCCTCTTCGGTGTCACCGGCAAGGCCTTCGAAGGGATCGAAAAGCTCGTCGAACTGAACCTGCAAGTGGCCAAGGCCGCGATCGGTGAAGTCGCTGAAACCACCAAGGCCGCGATGTCGGTCAAGGACGCCCAGGAACTGATGGCCCTGCAAGCTGGCCTGCTGCAACCGGTCGCCGAAAAGGCCGCCGCTTACAGCCGCCACCTGTATGACATCGCTGCCAGCACCAACGCCGACATCGGCAAGGTCGCCGAAGCGCAGGCCGCTGAAGCGCAGAAGAAGTTCATGTCCGTCGTGGACAACGCCGTGAAGAACGCGCCCGCCGGCACCGAAAACGCCGTCGCGCTGGTGAAGTCGGCTGTCGCTGCAGCCAACAACGCCTACGAAAGCGTGCACAAGGCTGCCAAGCAGGCCGCCGATGTCGCCGAAGCCAACTTTCAAGCGCTGACCAACACGGCCGTCAAGGCCACGCAGCAAGCGGCTGTCAAGCCCAAGCGCGCCGCCTGATTGACGCGAAACGCCGGCCCCTTCGAGGGCCGGTCCGATTCGCGCCGTCGGTCACCGGGTTGAACTTCTTTCCAGTCATCACATCTGATGAGTTCCGCAGGCGATCCCTGCGGTCTCCCTGAAAGGTTGTCTCCTCGGTACTTCGCGAATTCGGATTCCAGGTACCTTTCGGCCTCGGTGGCAACACCGGGGCCGCTTTGTTTGGTGGACGCGTTCGGCCTCAGCCCGGCACGTAGCGCGTCTTGGCGGCAATGCGTGCCTTCAGGTCCGCCAACGCCGCCTGGGCCGCTTCCCGGCCCGCCTGGATCGACTTTTTGCGCGCACCGAAATCGGCGCCCGACACGCCGGGTAGCCGAGGCCGCAGCACCACGTCGGCCTCGCGCAACTCGAAGTTGTTGATGCTCTTGCCCATGATGGCGAAGGTCTGCAGCAGCATGCGCATCGGGTCGCTGGTGATTGCGCCTTCGGGCGCCTGCGAAATGTCCACCGCAACGATCACCTCGGCGCCCATCTGGCGGGCAAAACGCACCGGCACGGGCGACACCAGGCCGCCATCGACATATTCACGCGTGCCGATCTTCACCGGCTGAAACACCGCCGGCACCGCGCTCGACGCGCGCACCGCGAGACCAGGGTCGCCGCGCTGAAAGAGGATGGGTTGGCCACTGTCGAGGTCGGTGGCAACGATGCCCAGCGGCATTCGGAACTGTTCGATGGTGCGGTTGCCCGTGTTTTCGCGCACATAGCGCGCCAGTGCCTCGCCGCGGATCAGCGCCCGACCCGGAAAGGCCCAGTCGGCGAACGCCGATTCGTCCATCGAGTCGGCCATCGTGCCCAGCGCCGCCCCGTTGCGACCGGCGGCGTAAAGCGCGGCCACCAGGCTGCCGGCCGAGGTGCCGGCGACCAGATCGACCTTGACGCCGTTTTCTTCGAGCACCTGAATGACACCGATGTGGGCGAAGCCTCGTGCCGCACCGCCACCCAGCGCCAAGCCCACGCGCGGCAGGCGCGGGACTTGCACGACGGGAGGCGCCGAGGCCGGGGTGTCGGGTGGGGTCACGACCGGCGGGGTCGTGGTCTGCTGAGTCGGCGTGGTGACGCAGGCCGACAAAGAACCGAGAAGCACGGCTGCCGCGAAAACGCGGAGCCGGCTGAAAGAGAACAGGATGTGCAGGGGCATGGTGGCGCGGATTGTAGAAACCGCGCCCGCCACTCACTTCATTCCATCTCGGAATAACCAATCAACGATTTGGTTGTTTTGGAATATGAAGAGTGTCGTCACAATCCGCGCCTTCTTCCGCAATCCGGCCCGCCTGCGCCCCCTGCAATGACCTTCGACTACGTGGCAATCCTCAGCGGCTTTGGCGTCGGCGCCATCGTCGGGTTGACGGGCGTGGGCGGCGGCTCGCTGATGACGCCGCTGCTGCTGACGGTGTTCAAGCTCAACCCGGCCACGGCGATCGGCACCGACCTGTGGTTCGCCGCGCTGACCAAGACCTCGGGTGCGGTGGCGCACCGCCGCCACGGCCATGTCAACGGCCGCGTCACCCTGCTGCTGCTGGCGGGCAGCGTGCCGGCCTCGCTGCTCACCCTGGCGTTGATGCACTTCACCGGCGTGACCAAGGGCTGGGCCAGCGCGCTGACGTTTTCGCTCGGCATCGCCCTGCTGCTCACGGCGGTCACCGTGGCGTTCAAGCAGACCTGGCATGCGGTGGGCGTGTACCTGTCGCGCTGGGTGACCGAAGCGCGCCGCCCCGGGCTCACGGTGGCCAGCGGCGCCCTGCTCGGGGTGCTGGTCACGCTGAGTTCGATCGGCGCCGGGGCCATCGGCGCGACGCTGATCCTGATCCTCTACCCCAAGATGGAAGCCCGCCACGTGGTCGGCACCGACATCGCCCACGCCGTGCCCTTGACTTTGGTGGCCGGCATCGGCCACGCCACGCTCGGCCATGTGGATTGGCTGCTGCTGGTGTGGTTGCTGATGGGGTCCATCCCCGGCATCTGGATCGGCGCCCAATTGACGAGGAAAATACCCGACCGCCTCGTCCGCACGCTCTTGTGCATTTCGCTCGTCACCGCCGGCCTCAAGGTCATTCATTGATTCGCCATGTATCAGTACACCTCGTTCGACCGCCAGTTCGTCAAGCAGCGCGCCGCGCAGTTTCGTGACCAGCTTCAGCGCAACCTCGCCGGCACCCTGAGCGACGATGAATTTCGCCCGCTGCGCCTGCAAAACGGCTGGTACGTGCAGCGCCACGCGCCGATGCTGCGTGTGGCCGTGCCCTACGGCGAACTGAGCAGCGCGCAGTTGCGCAAGCTCGCGCACATCGCCCGCACCTACGACCGCGGCTATGGCCACTTCACGACGCGCCAGAACCTGCAATACAACTGGATTCCGCTGACGCAAAGCGCCGACGTGATGGACGAGCTGGCCTCGGTCAGCATGCACGGCATCCAGACCAGCGGCAACTGCATCCGCAACACCACGAGCGACTGCTTCGCCGGCATCGCCCCCGATGAGATCGTGGACCCGCGCCCGTACTGCGAAGTGCTGCGCCAGTGGTCGACGCTGCACCCCGAGTTCGCCTTCCTGCCGCGCAAGTTCAAGATCGCCGTCAGCGGCGCGAAGGAAGACCGCGCCGCCATTGCCTGGCACGACATCGGCCTGCAACTGCTCAAGAACGAGCGAGGCGAGGTCGGCTTCCAGGTGCTGGTGGGCGGTGGCATGGGCCGCACGCCGGTGGTCGGCACGGTGATCAGCGAGTTCACGCCGTGGCAGCAGATCCTCGTGTTCATCGAAGCCATCGTGCGGGTCTACAACCGCTACGGCCGGCGCGACAACATGTACAAGGCGCGCATCAAGATCCTCGTGAAGGCCGAGGGCCAGAAGTTCGTGGACGCGGTGCAGGCCGAGTTCAAGAACATCCTCGAACACGACGTGGATGGCGCCGCGCACATCATTCCGCAAGCCGAACTCGACCGCGTCTCGGCGCTGTTCACGCTGCCCGAAGGTGTGGCGCCCATCGCCAATTCGTCGCGCCACGTGCCGAGCGACGCACCGGTGGCCTACAAGCGCTGGATCGAGCGTAACGTGCACGGCCACAAGGTGCCGGGCTACTGCGCGGTGACGCTGTCGCTCAAGCGGGCGGGCCAGCCGCCCGGCGACGCCACCGACGTGCAGATGGACCAGGCCGCTGACCTGTCAGACAAGTTCAGCCACGGCGAGCTGCGGGTGTCGCACGACCAGAACCTCGTGCTGCCCTGGGTGAAAGAAAGCGACCTGCCCGCGCTGTACGAGCAGGCCAAAGCGGCCAGCTTCGCCACGCCGAACATCGGCTTCCTCACCGACATGATCAACTGCCCCGGCGGCGACTTCTGCGCGCTGGCGAATGCACGGTCGATCCCCATCGCAGAAGACATCACCTCGCGCTTCGACGATCTCGACCGCCTCTACGACATCGGTGACATCGACCTGCACATCAGCGGCTGCATCAACTCGTGCGGCCACCACCACAGCGGGCACATCGGCATCCTCGGCGTCGATAAAGACGGCAAGGAGTGGTACCAGGTCTCGCTCGGCGGCTCCGACGGCTCCACCATCAGCGGCGAAGCCGTGCCGGGCAAGGTGATCGGCCCCTCGTTCGCCGCCGACGAAGTGGGCGACGTGATCGAAGCCGTGATCGAGACCTACCGTGGCCAGCGCGCCGCCAACGAGCGATTCATCGACACCGTCAAGCGCGTCGGCCTCGACCCGTTCAAGACCGCCGCCAACGCGGTGCGTCGTTCCACCGCCAAGGCCGCGGCCTGAGCCCGGGAGCACCCATGAAATTCATCGACACCCACCGCGACCCCTGGCACACGCTCATCGGCGACGACGGCCCGATGGTCAACGTCACCCCGGCCCCGCATTGCCTGCTCACGCTGGCGCAATGGCACGCCGTGCGGTCCACCTGGCCGGCCGACCTGCCCGTGGGCGTGATCTTCCCGAACGACCACGACATCGAAGAACTGGCGGCCGACCTGCCGCGCCTGGCGCTCGTCGCACTCGAATTTCCGAAGTGGGTCGATGGCCGAGCCTACAGCCAGGCCCGCCTGCTGCGCTCGCGCTACCGCTTCGCCGGTGAAGTGCGCGGCATCGGCGAGGTGCTGGTCGACATGGTGCTGCTGATGCAGCGCACCGGCTTCGATGCCGCCCAGCTGCGTGCCGACCAGTCGCGCGATGTCGCCGAGCGGGCGCTGGGTTTCTTCCCGGGCCACTACCAGGGCGACGTCGAAGAGCACCGCCCCGTGTTCGCCCGCCGAGGTGAAGAGATCAAGGCCACGCCGTTCAATCAAGCGGGGTCGGCGATATGAGCGCGATTGCCTTGTATGCCCGCCAGACCGAGGGCTTCGACGCCCGCGTGGCCAACGCCATCGCCGTGCTGAAGCAAGCGGCGACCGAACACCCCGGCAAGGCCGTGCAGGCCACCAGCCTCGGTGCCGAAGACATGGTGCTCACCGACCTGATCGCCAAGCACCAGATCGGCATCGCCGTCGGCACGCTCGAAACCGGCGCGCTGCACGAGCAGACGGTCGCGCTGATCCCGCGCATCGAAGAACGCTATGGCCTGAAGGTCGAGGTCTACACGCCGCAGGCCGAGGCTGTCATCCAGTTCGTCAAGAACCATGGCGAGAAGGCCATGTATGAAAGCATCGACCTGCGCAAGGGCTGCTGCGGCATCCGCAAGCTCGAACCGCTGTCACGCATGCTGGCCAACCGCAGCGCCTGGGTGACCGGCCTGCGCCGCGAGCAGAGCAACAACCGCGGCGACGTGCCCTTCAGCGAGCCTGACGACAAGGACCGCATCAAGTTCAACCCGCTGGCCGATTGGTCGTGGGCCGACGTGTGGCACTACATCGCCACCCACAACGTGCCCTACAACCCGCTGCACGACGAGTTCATGCCCAGCATCGGCTGCGCGCCCTGCACGCGGGCCATCGCCGTCGGCGAAGACTTCCGCGCCGGCCGCTGGTGGTGGGAAGACGAGAAGGCCAAGGAGTGCGGCCTGCACGCGACCCATGGGGACGACGCCAAAGCGTCGTCGGGGGCCGAAGCCGCCGCTGTATCGATGATTGGAGAACGCAAATGAACGCCCCGCTGACCGTGGAGCAACTGCTCCCCGAGCTGGACCACACCCACCTCGACTGGCTCGAAGAAGAGGCCATCTTCATCCTGCGCGAAACCGTGGCCGCCTTCGAGCGCCCTGCCCTGCTGTTCTCGGGCGGCAAGGACTCGTGCGTGGTGCTGCGCCTGGCCGAGAAGGCCTTCAAGACCAAGGGCAAGGACGGCGAATACAAGGGTCGCCTGCCCTTCCCGCTGCTGCACGTGGACACCGGCCACAACTTCCCCGAGGTCATCGAATTCCGTGACCGCCGCGTCGCCGAGATGGGCGAACGACTGGTCGTCGGTCACCTCGAAGACTCGATCAAGCGCGGCACGGTTCGCCTGAGCCACCCGCTCGAATCGCGCAACGGCCATCAAACGGTGGCCCTGCTCGAAGCCATCGAAGAACACCGCTTCGACGTGCTGATGGGCGGCGCCCGCCGCGACGAAGAAAAAGCCCGCGCGAAAGAGCGCATCTTCAGCCACCGCGACAGCTTCGGCCAATGGCAGCCGAAAGAGCAGCGCCCCGAGCTGTGGACGCTGTTCAACACGCGCATCAAGCCGGGCGAGCACATGCGCGCCTTCCCGATCAGCAACTGGACCGAGCTCGACGTGTGGCTCTACATCGCCCGCGAGAACATCCCGCTGCCGACGCTGTACTACGCGCACGACCGCCAGGTCATCCGCCGCAAGGGCCTGCTGGTGCCGCTGACCGACGTGACGCCGCCCGAAGGCGACGAGCAGGTCGAGACCGCGCAGGTGCGTTTCCGCACCGTGGGCGACATGACCTGCACCTGCCCGGTCGAAAGCCCGGCCGCCAACGCCACCGACATCGTGGCTGAAACGCTGAAGGTCACCGTGAGCGAACGCGGTGCGACACGCATGGACGACCGGACCTCGGATGCTTCGATGGAGCGCCGGAAAAAAGAGGGTTACTTCTGAACATGAGCACTGCCGCCCCCATAAAAGACCACCGCGCCCTGCGCTTCCTGACCGCAGGCAGCGTGGACGACGGCAAGAGCACACTGATCGGCCGCCTGCTGTACGACAGCCGGGCGATCCTGGCCGACCAGCTCGACACGCTCGAAAAGCGTGCCGCCGGCGCGCCCATCGACCTGTCGCTGCTGACCGACGGCCTCGAAGCCGAACGCGAGCAAGGCATCACCATCGACGTGGCCTACCGCTACTTCGCCACCAAGCAGCGCAAATTCATCATCGCCGACGCCCCCGGCCATGAGCAGTACACGCGCAACATGGTCACCGCCGCCGCCGGCAGCGATGCCGCCGTGGTGCTGGTGGACATCACCAAGATCGACATCGACGCCCAACCCGTGGCCCTGCTGCCGCAGACGCGCCGCCATGCGCTGCTGGCCCACCTGCTGCGCGTGCCCAGCATCGTCTTCGCGGTGAACAAGCTCGACGCCGTCGCCGACCCGGCGCGCGCGTTCAACACCGTCAGCGAAGCGCTGCGGGCCTTCGCCCAGCAGGCCGGCATCGACGTCGCCGGGATCATCCCGTGCTCGGCGCTGCGTGGCGACAACGTCACGCAGCCCCTCGATGCCGACTGGTACGACGGCCCCTCGCTGCTGCAACTGCTCGAATCGCTGCCCGCGCTGCAAGAGCGCAAAGAGGGTGACCTGCTGATCCCCGTGCAGTACGTGTCGCGTGAAGGCGAAGGCACCGGCAACCAGCCGCGTTCGCTGTTCGGCCGCGTGGCCCATGGCCGCGTGAAGGCCGGCGACGAAGTGCAGATCTTCCCGAGCGGCCAGACCGCCCTCGTCGCCGAGGTGCGCCTTGCCGGCGACACGGTGGATGTGGTCGAAGCCGGCCAGTCGGCCGGCGTGCTGCTCGACCGCCAACTCGACGTGTCGCGCGGCGACTGGATCGCCACGCCCAAGACCATCAAAGAGACCCAGCGCTTCTCGGCCACGCTCGCCTGGCTCGACACCGAGCCCGCCGTCGTCGGCCGCAAGTACTGGGTGCGCCACGGCAACCGCTGGGTGCAGGCGCGCATCTCCAGCATCGAGAGCCGGCTCGACATCCACTCGCTGCAAGCGACCGAAGCCCACGAACTCGCCGTCAACGAGATCGGCCACGTGGTGATCGAGACCCAGCAGGCGCTGCCGGTCGAGCCCTATGCCGACAACCGCGTCGGCGGCGCGCTGATCATCGTGGACCCGGCCAGCAACCGCACCAGCGGCGCGCTGCTGGTCAAGGCCGCAGCCTGACGCCGGCATCATGGGCTTCGTCGTCTTCATCGGGGCCGGTCCCGGCTCTGCCGACCTCATCACGCTGCGTGGTGCGCGGCGTCTGGGCGACGCCGACGTGGTGCTGTACGACGCCCTCACCGACCCCGCCCTGCGCGACTTCGCGCCCAAGGCACAGTGGCTGCACGTGGGCAAGCGCGGCTTCCGCGACAGCACCGGGCAGGACGAGATCAACGCCCTGCTCATCGAACACGCGCGAAAAGCCCAGCTGGTGGTGCGGCTCAAGGGGGGCGACCCGAGCATGTTCGCACGCCTCGAAGAAGAGCTTGATGCGCTGGCCGAAGCTGGCATCGACAGCGAGGTGATCCCGGGCGTGACCTCCGCGCTCGCCGCGGCGGCAGCGTCCAAGCGCCCCCTCACGCGTCGCGGCAACGGCCGCAGCCTGAGCCTCACCACGGCGATGACGCGCACCGGCGACATGCACGCCTCGCGCACGGCCGACACCGAAGTCTTCTACATGGCCGGCAAGCAACTGGCCGCGCTGTCGGCCCGCCTGCTCGACGCCGGTTGGCCCGCCGACACCCCGGTCAGCGTGGTCTCGCGCGCCGGCTGGCCCGACAGCCTTCACAGCGACCACTGCGTTGCCACGCTGGCAGAGGCCAGCCCCTTGCATGCCGACCGGCCGGCGGTCGTCACGGTCGGTGCCGGGGCACGCCCGCTGGGCACCGGTGCTGCACTGCCGGCTCCAGGGTGAACCCGAACCCGTAAAATCCCGCGTTTCGCCTTGTGGCGAACCCCTTTTCCCTTCCTACCCCTTCGAGCCATGACTCACGTCGTCACCGAATCGTGCATCCGCTGCAAGTACACCGACTGCGTCGATGTCTGCCCCGTCGATTGCTTCCGCGAAGGCCCCAACTTCCTCACCATCGACCCCGATGAGTGCATCGACTGCGCCGTGTGCATTCCCGAGTGCCCGGTCAACGCGATCATGCCGGAGGAGGACGTGCCGGGCGACCAGCAGCACATGATCAAGCTGAACGCCGACCTGGCGAAAAACTGGCCCAGCATCACCAAGCGCAAGGCCGCGCTGCCCGATGCCGACGAGTGGAAAGACAAAACGGGCAAGCTGTCCGAGTTGATCAAGTAACTCGCGTTGCCCCTTGTCTGCGGCGTTGTTTGCCCCTCACTTCGATTGAGTCGCAGCGCGTGACCTGTCCCGAGTGAGCCTCGCCGCATCGCACCCTTCGCCCATCGAGACCGACGCCCTGATCATCGGGGCCGGTCCGGTGGGCTTGTTCCAGGTGTTCCAGCTCGGGCTGCTCGAAATCCGCGCCCATGTGGTCGATTCGCTGCCGCATGCCGGCGGCCAGTGCGTCGAGCTGTACGCCGACAAGCCGATCTACGACATCCCCGGCATCACCCGCTGCACCGGGCGCGAACTGGTCGAGCGCCTGCTCGCGCAGGTCGCCCCCTTCGAGCCCCAGTGGCACCTCGGCCAAGAGGTCGCCACCCTCGCCCGCCGTGACGATGGTCGCTTTGACGCCAGCACCTCCACCGGCACGCGCTTCATCGCCAAAACAGTCTTCGTTGCCGGCGGCGTGGGGTCGTTCCAGCCCCGCCAGCTGAAGGTGGAAGGCATCGAGGCATTTCGCGGCACGCAGCTCTTCTACGAGATGCAGCCGGCCGCGCGTTTCGCCGGCCAGCACGTGGTGGTGACCGGCGCCGACGACACCGCGCTCGACGCCGCCTGCCGGCTGGCCGACGCCCCCCCGGCAGAGCGCCCGGCGCGCGTCACCTTGCTGCACCGGCGCGATGCGTTCCAGGGCGCACCCGAACTCATCGCCCGAACGCAGGCCTTGCGCAACAGCGGCGCACTGCACTTCCAGGCCGGCCAGATCGCGGGCCTCGATGAGGCCGATGGCCGGCTGCAGGCTCTGCGCGTGCTCGACATCGAAGGCGACACGCACGCGCTGCGGCTCGATGCGCTGTTCGCCTTCCTCGGCGTGAGCCCGCGGCTCGGGCCCATCGCCGACTGGGGCCTGGCCCTCGAACGCAAGCAGGTCGTCGTGGACACCGAGAAGTTCGAGACGTCCACGCCCGGCCTCTTCGCGGTCGGCGACATCAACACCTACCCCGGCAAGAAGAAGCTGATCCTCTGCGGCTTTCACGAGGCCACGCTCGCGGCCTATGGCGCCACGGCGCATGTGTTCCCGGACAAGCGCATCCAGATGCAGTACACGACCACGAGTCCACGGCTGCATGCGCTGCTCGGTGTCGCCACCACAGGCGCGAGCGGGCACGCCGAAGGCCACGCGCCATAATCGCCGGCTTGCGTGGCCCTGCCGCGCAGCCTTCGCTGGGGGTGTTGGACGAGAGCTTCTCGCCCGACTGAGACAGTCCCTTTGAACCTGATTGAGGTAATCCTCGCGCAGGGAAGCACGCTCCGAAGCCACGGCTTCGCGTCCGCATGCGGCCTTGCGTTCCATCTCGAACGTGTCATGGCCCATCGCATCACTTCCGCTTCGTCCCGTCCCCGCCTGCGCGCGGTATCCCTGGCTGCTTTCGCGCTGTGTGCCAGCGCAGCGGCTCCGCAGGCCTGGTCGCAATCCTCGTCCACGCTGCCGCCCGTCACGGTGAGCGGCCGCAGCGCGCCCACCGCCGACGTGGCCGGCTGGGGTGAACTGAGCTGGGTCGAGGCACCGTTCCAGACCAGCGTCGTCGCGCTCGACCAGATGCGCGCGCGCGGCGTGCAGCGCATCGCCGACCTGTCGCGCATCGACCCGTCGGTGAGCGATGCGTACAACTCGGTGGGCTACTGGGACTCGGTCACCGTGCGTGGCTTCGTCATCGACAACCGTTTCAACTACCGCCGCGACGGCCTGCCGATCAACGCCGAGACGTCCATCCCGCTCGACAACAAAGACCGCCTCGAAGTGCTCAAAGGCACAAGCGGCATGCAGTCGGGCACCAGTGCCCCGGGTGGCCTGGTCAACGTGGTCGTCAAGCGCCCGCTGACCGACCCGCTGCGCTTCGGCCAGGTGGCCTGGGGCGAACGTGGTTCGGTGCTCGCAGCCATCGACCTGAGCCAGCGCTTCGGTGAGCAAAAAGAATTCGGCCTGCGCCTGAACGCCGCGCACGAGCACCTGAACCCGAAGCTGCGCTCGGCGCGCGGCAGCCGCCACCTCGTGGCCGCTGCCGCCGACTGGCGCCTCGACAGCCGCACCACGGTCGAAGCCGAAGCCGAGATCAGCCGCCGCTCGCAGCCCAGCCAACCGGCGTTCAGCCTGCTCGGCAACAGCGTGCCCACGCCGGGCGATGCGCGCATCAACCTCAACAACCAGCAGTGGGCACAACCGGTCGGGATGGACGCGAACACCGCCTCGGTGCGGCTCACGCGCAAGCTCGACGCCTGGCGCTTCACCGCGCACGCGATGACGCAGCGCCTGCGCACCGACGACCGGCTGGCCTTCCCCTACGGCTGCACGGCCGAGAGCGCCTGGGACCGCTATTGCAGCGACGGCACCTACGACCTGTACGACTACCGCAGCGAGAACGAGCGCCGCCGCAGCGACGCCGTCGAACTGGCCGTGCACGGCGACCTGCGCACGGGCGACATCCGCCACCGCCTCTCGACCGGTGTGCTGTACCACCAGGCCCGCAACCGCTTCCAGAACCAGGCGTTCAACCAGACCTTCCGCTTCCCGGGCGAAGCCGTGCCGACCGGCATCGGCAATGTGAACGGCACCCTGCTTGCCTACGCCAACCCGACGGCCGACGACACCAGCACCAACCGCGACGAGCGCAGCACCGAGTTCTTCGTGCGCGATGTCCTGCAGTTCACCGAACGCCTGACCGGCTGGGTCGGCCTGCGACAGACCCGCCTGCACCGCGACAGCGTCGAGACCGACGGCAGCGAAGCCACCGACTACCGCCAGTCGATCACCACCCCGTGGCTGGCCGCGAGCTACCGCATCGGCGAGTCGCGCTCGCTGTACGCCAGCTGGGGCCAGGGTGCTGAGAGCGAAGTCACGCCCAACCTGCCGGGCTACGTCAACCCGGGCCAGGCCCTGCCGGCGCGCAAGAGCGAGCAGGTGGAGCTTGGCTACAAGACCAGCGGCCGCACGCTGAGCTGGGGCCTCGCGTGGTTCCAGATCGAGCAACCGACCTGGGGCCAAGACGGCAGCGGCGCGCTGGTCGAAGACGGCGACAAGCGTCACCGCGGCCTCGAAGCCACACTCGGCTGGCGCGCCGGCGCGTGGTCGCTGCAAGGCGGCCTGCAAGCACTGCACGCACGCCGCATCGGCGCAGGCATCGACCCCACCGAGAACGGCAAACGTCCGACCAACGTGCCGGCGCTGTCGCTCAAGCTGTTTGGCACGCACGCCTTGCAAGCGGTGCAAGGCCTCGAACTGCAAGCCGGTCTCGTCGCCGAGAGCGACCGCATGGTGCTGCCCGACAACAGCGTGCGCATCCCGGGCTATGGCCGTGTGGACCTCGGCGCGACCTTCGAGCAACGCCAGGACAACGGCACGCTCACTTGGCGCCTCGGTCTCGAGAACGCCTTCGACCGCCAAGCCTGGCGCGAGTCGCCCTACCAGTACGGCCACGCCTACCTGTACCCGCTGGCTCCGCGCACGCTGCGCATTTCGGTTGAAGCAAGTCTTTGATTCTTGAAAAAACACGCTATACTGCGAGGCTCTGTTCCTCGATAGCTCAGTCGGTAGAGCGCCGGACTGTTAATCCGTAGGTCCCTGGTTCGAGCCCAGGTCGGGGAGCCAAAAATCGAAAGCCTTAGCGAGAAATCGCTAAGGCATCTTCGAAATCACTTGGAACGAGGTTGCTGCCACGCAGCGCCTCGCGTCCTCCAGACGCCACTCAAGGTCACTCTGGAGGATGTCCAATGAAGCAGACGTTTGCTGCCCTCAGTTCGAAGGGCGGGGTCGGGAAGACCACAACACTCGCCAACATCGGCGGGTTGCTCGCCGACATGGGCGAGCGCGTTTTGATGGTGGATGCGGACATCCAGCCATCCCTCACCAAGTACTACGACCTGACCTACGAGGCGCCTCAAGGCCTCGTCGAGGTCATCACCCAGGGCACGGTGACGCCTCAGTGCATTTCGCGCACCTCCGTGCCGAACCTCGACGTCATCAAGTCCAACGACGGTGATGCCCAGCTGCAACACTGGCTGTACGGTCGCCCCGACCAGCGCACACGGCTGGCCACGGCCCTCAAGTCGCCGTACATCGACGATCACTACGACTACATCCTGATCGACACGCAAGGTGCCCTCGGCCCCCTGCAGACAGCTGCTGCGTTCGCGGCCGACATGCTGATCAGCCCCCTGCCCCCGGATACCCCCAGCATCCGCGAATTCCGCAGCGGCACGCTTCGCGCGCTTCAGCGCCTCGCACAAGACGCGTCCGAGCCGCGCGCCGACCTGGCGCCCATCCGTGCAGTGATCTGCAAGTTCGACTTCTCGCGCGATGCCAGGAACCTGCTGACCGACCTGGCCAGCGAGTTCGGAGAGGACGATCGCGTGAGCTTCATTTCCACGGTCATTCCACTGGCCGTCGCGTACCGCGAAGCCTTCTCGCTTCGCGTGCCGGTTCACCAGGTCAGCCGCACCGGCGGCGCTCGCAACCTGTCGGGCTACGAGGTGATGCACCGACTGGTATGGGATCTGGTCCCCAAGCTGTACGGGCACTTCGCGGGCCGCATGGTCGGCAATCCGGACGAAGTCTTCGGCACGGCCAACCGCTCGGGGGTGACGCAATGAGCCCTCCGAAGAAGCAACCAAGCGAGTTTGTCGGTCTGCCGTTGACCATCAGCACAGAGAGGGTGCTTCAGCACGAGGATCGCGCCGCCAACAAACAGCGGCGCGGGGTGCTCAATTTCAGCGCCCTGACCAAGCAGGAGCCTCCTGCTCAGCCCAGTGAGGCGACCAACCGGCCGTTGACCAAGCGCGAGCTTGAAGAACAGGTGCGCCGCGACAGCTACCGCGTCGGCGACCCCACGCCGACGAGCGTCGATCTGCGCAAGGCGGATCTGCCTGGCTTCATGCGTCTTGAAGCATCGGCGATAAAGACGTACGACCACAACCCGCGGATTTTCAAGAACGAGAAGCGCGAGGACATCAAGGCATCCCTGCTGGCACACGGCCACCAGGATGCCTTTGTCGTGACACGGCGTGGGCCGGGCGAGCCGTACATGCTCGCGGCCGGCTCGAACACGACGCTGGAGCTCGTGCAGGAGATCTACGCCGAAACCGGCGACGAGCGCTTTCGCTGGGTCGCGTGCATCTACCAGGAGTACCAGGACGACACCCGGCTGCTCGCCCAGCACCTCGGCGAGAACCTCAACCGCGGTGACATGAAGTTCTGGGAGCAGGCCAAGGGGATGCTGGAACTGGCTTCGCGGATCGAACAGCAGGAGATGGACTCCGGCCAGCGAACCAAGCCAATGAGCACACGTGAAATCGCTGCCGCGCTCACCAGTTTCGGTCTACGGGCGGACAAGACCACCGTTCCCATCTGGCAGTTCGCGCTTGAGCGGCTTGAACCTCTCGGGCCAGCCACCATCCTGCTAAAGCTGGGCGGTGTGCGGGACACTATCAAACCCCGCCTAACCCAACTGGCCCGCTTGGCCGAACTACTCGGCCTACCGGATGCCGAGTATTGGTCTGAGCTAGTTACACCCGCCCTTCGCGCCCATGGAGAGCAGGTGTTCGCCCAGGAAACGCCTGAGCTGGACCCGAAAGCGCTCGCTGATGACGTGCAGGCTGCTTTGTGCGCCCGCTTCGACGAGCAGCCTTCGGACGTCCGCAACATGCTTCAGGCCCTGAGCCTGAACGCCTACGCCTCGCTCGCCGAACTGCGTGCGCCGTCCCCCAATCTTCTGGCCGGCGGCACGCCACCGGACTTCCCGCCGATCGACGAGGACCCGGGCCCGGAGCCGCACGCGCAGTCGCCGCTGGCCCTGCCACCGTCACTGGTGCAGCCGCAATCGCGGGCGCCAAGCCCCCCTGCCCCCTCCGGCCGTGACGCGAGCGCACCGCGAGCCACCACGGGTGCCGCCGCCCATCAATCGCCCCCGGCACAACAACCGCTCCTGCCCACCGCCAGCGAGCCGGCCGGCGCCTCGGCCGTCGAGGCGCTGCACCAGGGTTTGCGAACGCTGGTTGACCTGGCGGGCCTCGCCGACACGCTTTGCCTGCAAGAGGCCATGCCGCTCGGCTTCTTCGTCGATCTGCCGGACCCTGCGCTCCACAGGCGCGTGCCCGTGCGCATGGACAGCGCCGAGGACTACCAGCGCCAGGCCAAGTCCATCGTCTGGTGGACGCTGAGCCTGCTCAGCGGCCAGTGGACCAACGGCGCCGGCGAACTCATCGACAAGTCCAGTCGCTTCTACATCCACTACACGCAAGACCAGTCTCACAGCCCGTTCGAGGGTCTGGACGTGGAGCCCCAGGAACCGGGCTACGCGGCCGCGCTGCTCGTGCGAGCTCAGCCCACGGCCGTGCAGCCGACCATGCAGGCCCTGCGTCGCGTGGAAGACCTGATCGGCTGGGTCTACCAGCAACACCCGGATCGCTGGGCCCTCATGACGCGCCTGCAGGCGTCTGACAGCCCGTACTGAACGAGGAAGCGACGCCATGCAGCTCGCCCCGTTCGGTCGTTTGTTCAAGGAATTACGCGCTGCATCCCAGCAGCGCGGGGAGCGCCGTTTGTCGGCGGGTTCAGCGGGGTCGGTCGCCCCACTGGATGCCATGTCATCGACCATCAGGAGGGACGGCATCAATGAATGCCCTGGAGCAACATCCGAACAACAACCACCACCGCAGCGGCCTCATGCGCAGCGCGGTGACGCTGGCGATGGACGATCCGCAGACGCGGATGTACCTGCTGACGCGGCTGGTGGCCAAGATCGAGTCGGGCGACGCCCTGCGCGAGCTGGTGCGTGCCGGCATGCAGAAGACCGCCATCGACCAGCTGCGCTCGATGTCGATGACCGACGCACTGCGCTTCACGCACAGCCCGTGCGGCCTGGCGCTGTCGATCGAGACAGGCGAGGTGGAAGGCCAGCTGCGCCGCGTCGAACTGGCCAGGCTCAAGCGCGAGCGGCTGGAGTACTTCATCCGCAACGGCGCGAGCCCGCGACTGCTCATGCATCTCTTCGCGGTGTCGCCGACCGAGGCGCGGCGCCTGCGCAAGCAGATCGCCCCCACGATCGCCACGGGCGGCCGCAGCCGCGAGCCGGGCATCGAGGAGCGGCACGCCATCGAGGAGGCGTGGGCCAAGCTCGCCGATCCGATGGACGAGGCCGAGCGCATCTGGCGGCTGCACCAGCACTTCCCAAAGATGTGGATTTCATCCTTGGAGATGGTGATCATGCCCCAGTCCCTCAAGCTCACCCCGCTGTCCGAGACGGGCGACTGAGCGGATGGGCCACGGCCCATTCGCAGCCGCCCAGCTCGCACGACCACGGGGTCGATCAACACTCGTTCCAGCGGAGAAGTTGATGTCCAACGTCTATTTCGATCCGATGAAGGCCCCCTGGGTGGCGCCGAACCTCCAGCCCACCGTGCGCGCGGCCTCGCCCAAGTCGGCGCCCGTGGGCGTCTCCAGCATCCGCTACTCGGTGGCCTTGCCCGCCGACTGGCTGACGGTGCCCTGGCCACCGCTGCCGAAGCCGCCAGCGGCTCCAGCGCCGGCGGCGGCGACCGCACCCAAGGCGCGCAAGCCGAAACCTAAGTCGAAGCCGCCAGTGCCAGAAGACGAACTGGCGGCTAGGCGTGCGGCCCGCCAGGCTCTGAAGGAGCAGCAGCGCGCCGCGCAGGACGCCTGGCGTCGCCGGGAACAAGCGGCCTACGCCTTCGCCGATGACCTCCTCATCGACTTGTCCCACCGCTCGCTCGCCATTCCCCTCCACGTGATCTCCGTGGTGCGCTCGCTCGTCGATGCCTCGGTGCTGCAAGCCGTTGCGCAGGCCTCGGGCCGGGCTCTTGCGGAGACGGGCTCGCCCTGGGCCTCCCGGCCGAGCGACAGGGACTGGCAGGAAGCCGCCGGCGTCTCGCTCGATGAATGGATGGGCGCCCGCCGGCGCCTGCGGGCGCTGGGACTGATCGACGAACGCACCCGGATCGACCCGGAGACGCGCAGCATCGTGCTGGAGTTCTCTTTCGACCCTGACGCGTGGCGCATGGAGCTTGAGACCCTGCGCACCGAAATCGTCGAGTCCCAGTTGGCCAACGGCGACAGCCTGCCCCCGCAGCCCCTGGCCGGCTGAGCGCATGTTCCGACCCAGACGCCCACCACCGCAGAAGCCCGGCATCGATTCCGGAGACCTGCGGCTCTTCGTCATCGGCAAGGCCGCCGATGCGTCGAGCCATCTGGTCGAGGCGGACGTTGCCTTTCCGGCAGCCGGACCTCTTCCCGAGTTGCCGCCCGAGGTGCACGCTCCCGCCGCACCGGATGCCGAGGCGGTCGAGGATGCGACTGTCAAGCCGGCCGGCACGCGACGCGGCCAGACCCAGCGCGCCGAGAGTCGTGAACCCAACCTCTATGGCATCTCGATTTCGGCCAAGCTCATGGGCGTCGTCGGCGACGCCGCCGCCGGCATCTTCCTGTCCCAGTTGATTTACTGGAGCCGGCGCACCGCCGACCTCGCCAAGAACGACGGCTGGCTGCAAAAGACCGCTGAGGAACTCCAGCTGGAGACCGGCATGTCGTGGAAGGTGCAAAAGCGTGCCCGGCAGATCCTGGTCTCGTCCGGCTGGCTGCAAGAGCGTCGGCTGACGATGCCCGCTCGTTTGGAATTCCGGCTGAATCTCGCTGCGCTGGGCACCGCCCTGGCCGAGCGCAGCGAGATGCAGCTGGCCGAGCCCCTCACATGGGAGCACCTGGCCCAGCAAGATTCCCCACTCGACCGCCTTCTTGGGCGGTCGTGGCTTTTTCATGGGGTGCTCACGCAGCGCATGTCGCTCACGGCGGCCGTGCTGGCCTCCCGGCTGGAGAGCCGTCCTCAGCTCAAGGGCACGACGCCGGGCCAGCAGTTGCATTGGGTGAGACTGCACCGCACCGAGTGGCAAGACGAAACCGGCCTCAGCCGCGACCAGTGGCAGACCGCCCGCAAGACCCTCAAGGAATTGAAGGTCGTCTTCGAGCGCGGCCACAACTTCCCTCGCCGCGTCGACCTGGCCAGCGATCCGCAACCGATGGCCGGGCTGCTGGCCGATTGCCGCCGGCGGGCAAAGGAAGCGGCCGAGGCCGCAGCCGCACTCCTTTATGAGCGGGAAAGGGAGAAACAGGCAGGTGGAAATGGGCGATGCCTTGATCGCCCTGCGGGCCAGTCGCCTGAATCGCCCGATCCTGCCTTTAATGATCGCCCGGTCCTGCCGGTAATGGTCTCCCTACCCCGCCTTTACTATTCAGATCTACAAATAACAAACAACAACTACTCCTTCGCGCACGCGAGGCTGACGGCACCGCTCGCCCAGATGTGGTTGTGGGGGTCGAATCCCTGGGGTCTGGAAAGGAATGCAGGCCCAGAGCGAACGGTCGAGCCGGCGTCGCCGAAGGTGGAGAGCGCGCTCGCTCACACGGCGGCGGCAGCCATCAACCCGATGGCCGACCTTCATTGGCCGAAGGCACTGAGGCAGTCCCCGCACGAGACGGGCATCGCGATGGCTCACCTCAAGGGTCTTGAGCACGCCGTCCAGCAGAGCATCCTCGACGAAGTGGTGTTCATCGAGCACCACGCCAAGCGCGAGGTGAAGAACCACCTGGGCCTGCTTCGAACGCTTTGCAACCTGGCCCGTGAGGGCAAGTTCGTCGCCGAGGGCGCGCACAAAGTCGCGCAGCTTCGGGCCGAGCGCTTGGCCTATGAAGCCCGCCAGCAGGCCGCAGCGCCCGCGCCGGCACCACAGCAGTTCGAGCGGGCTCCTGAGGACTCTGAGGGACGCAAGCGGGTCAAGGAAACGCTGGCCAAGTTCAAGCGGAGGGCCGTCGGATGACAAGCCTGCTCTCGGACGGGGTCCGCAACCAACGGGGTGACGCACACAGTTGTAACTGCCCCCACTGGGGGCAGTTACGTTCGGCTACGTTCTTGCCGCCATTGGTGGGACTGCTGCGTCAATCAAGCAAGCGATTGATCAGTGCAGCCCACCGTCGCACTAGTCCCGGCAAAACCTTCTGGAGAAACCCATGACACCCAAACAAATCCGCGCCCGCGGCGCCCGACTTCTCGTATTCGCGACGGTCTTGATTCTCACGCCGGTCGCCCTGGGAATTCTGATGAACAACGAAATCCCCGGTTCTCTCAATCCGCTTCTCGTAGTCGGCGGAATTTTGGGCAGCATCGCCGCAGGGTTTGGCCTTGTTTCCCTGATCTGGGCCGAATATTTTTCCGATTAACCGCGCAATCTATAAACATTCGAACCCAATTAAGTAAATCAATTGAGTCCGGGGCAAATTCAATTTAGGATAGGGAAAGGAGTATTAGCATGACCACGACACGCAAGAATCCACCACAGAAAGGAAAGCCGGTATTCCCGGTGAGCGCCACGTCGCCATTCAAGGATGGATACGACATCGAAGGCGAGCGTATTGCCTTGAAGGATTTCATCGACGCGGATGACCCCGATGAAATGGACCCGCGTTATTCGCGGTATGTCGAATTGGAAAAGCGCGAAGCGCAGTTGAAATCCATGCAGTCGGATTTCAAGGCGCGCGACGGCGCCGAGCAGGATGTCCCTTATCGCGAAGCCTCGAATGTCAAAACGCTGGGCAAACTCGCCGACGAGGGCGAGGATTCCATGCTGCTCCATACCCGGGAGGCTTCGCGCCTCTTCATCGGCCGCGCCGTAGCGCCAGGTCAGCAGGGTTATGGCCAAAGCGGCGGCAAGAAGGTGGGTGCCGCGCTGCGGGCGATCTGGTATTTGTCCGGGAACGACAATCCGTATGCAGACTTCGCGCTGGTTGAAGCGCATACCCGGATCAACGAAATCAAAGCCAGCCTGGAATCGGAAATCGATTCGATGGACGCGCTTTTGGAGAAGAAGCGCCAGCGTGGACTTTCGTATTCGATCGTTGCGGCAGTTCCCCCGGCCAAGGTCGAGCTCGGATTCAAATCGCCTTACGGTTATGCCGTGGTCGAGCTGATTTCCACCTTCGATTACTTCGTGCGCATGGTCAAAACCCTGGTCCGCAAAGACATGCTCTCGGACAAAGAGGGGTACACGGCGATCTACAACCAGTCCCACAAGGTGCGCAGCGCCTTCGAGCGGGTGATCTGGTTCCAGCGCTACCTGCTCAAGGAAGACCTGCGCGCGCTGTCCCGCATCGACTGGCTGCCGACTGCCGCAGAGGACGCCAAGAAGCGTGTGGCTGCCGCAGTGGGCATCTTCGGCAGCCTGCCGCGGGAAGTCTTCAACGGGACGGTGGCCCCGGCTCACTCGCGCCGCCAGCTGGATGTGTCCGCCGAGGAACTGCGCCTGCTGAACGCGGTGCCGCTGGTGTCGGAGGAAGACGAACTGCCTGCAGCAGCGGCCGAGGCGCTGGTTTGATGCTGCGCCAGCCTCTCACGGCCTACGCGCTGCGCCCGTGTGGTGCGCCGCGAAGCGGCCAGGGGTCGAAAGGGCTGCGCCTGCGGCGGGGATGGGGGTCGAAAGGGCCTCTAAGGCCCGCCTGGGGCAGATGTGTTCGGGTTGGGGTACTGGGCCAGAAGCGGATCTGACTGTGATGACGATGACGGCGGGAATGATGGTCAAACAAGTGATTGACCCTAAAGGGCCCTTAAAGGGTAAGGGCGGAGCCCTGGCGCAGTGGCGAAAGCAAGCCGAGGATCACCTGCAGGCCATCTACCGGGAGATGAACGACCTGGCGCAACAGACCCGCGATGTCGAAGGCCGGCGCTTCGGGCTGCAGGCCTACAAGCTGCGGGAGGCCGTGCAGTTGCGCTGGCGCTTCACAGCAGCTCAGCCGGACGCACCAGGCCGCCATGCAACCTGGGAACGTATCGAAGGATTCCTGCCGGAATGCAGCGCTGTCCTGGCGCAGTGGTATCGCGATATCAACGAGCTGGCGCTGGTTTTGAATCACCAGGAGCAGGTTGCCCGCTTCGAGCTCAAGACGATTTCTCGTCTGATCGATGGCCGTCCCAGAAGGCACCCGCATGAATACCGCGGTGACAAAGGACGTGGATTCGGCGGTGGACGGCCGCGGCAGCAGTAAAGCGCGAGTGTGAATATGATGGGGAAGAATTCGGCAGACGGACGGGCGAGAATTCTCGGCCGTGGGATTTCGCTGCTCTTGGTCTGCTGGAGTGCGGCTTCTCTGTTTCTGTGGCACTCGCCGAATCTGGCATTCGTTCTCTTGGTGGCGGCCATTCCCGCATTCACTTATCCGGCGGCCAGATTCATGTTGCAGAAGACAGATGACCAGAATCATGGAGATAACAAATCATGACTCTCTTGTGGATTAACTTCACCGTGGTGGTGGTGCTGTCAACGCTGACCCTATTTGCGCGGCTTGGTGAACGCAATACCCTCATGGTCACATCCGGTGGCGTTGCCATCGGATGCCTGAGTTACTTCTTGGTGGCCGAAGCCGATTTCGTTTCGCAATACTCACCATCCGCACCCGCCTGGCTGACGGTGAATCACTTCTTCTTGGCATTGGCATTTCTGGCGCTGGCAGTGTTTCTCTTTGCCAACTTCTGTGTCAGCGCGGACGAATAAACTTGGAGCTTCGTGATGACGAAAATCGCCATTTGGATTCGAACCTTCGGTTGCCGTGCGAGCCTGCCGATCCTCGTTTATGCGGGAGCGTCAGGATATGCAACGCATGCTGGATGGCTGACGGGAATCGGGCTGTGGATCGCCTCGGCAGTCCTGATCGCCTTGATCATGACGATTCCCTCGGCGCTGGCTTTTTCGCACATCGAGGAGGAAACCTTCATCGAGCGCCGGGCACGGGAAGCCAAACAAGCCCGGGCGCGACAAAAGCTTTTCGACGCAGCCGGCTGCACTGCTGAGCAGTATCTCGCCACCATTCCCGCGAGGGACATTCATCGCCGGATTGAGGTGGCTCACCAGTATGGCCTGGTGGCCTTCCCCGAAACCCGTGTTCGTACCTGAAATGAACCGCAAGCTTTGGCAGGAGCTTCCATGACCGATTCCCCTTTGATGGCGACAGAGCCCCACGGCCCGCTTCTCGGCGTTCCGGCTTGGCACTTCAACCGCAGCGTTCCTGAGCACTGGGTCTTTCGCATGGTGAGCCTCTGCCTGGAGTGGAGCGATCGGTCGATCCACCGCGTGCCGTTGCAGAACCGCTGGATCGACGAGGCTGATCTGCTGGTGGTCGGACTGGCGATGCGCGATGCGGAACTGCTGGCTCATGCCGGTCATGACATCCGGTCGGCGTGGGAGGTCGTGCTTTGGCCCGAGGCCATCGAAGGCATCCGCAAGCAGGTGTGCTGGGACCTCAGCGAAATGCGGCGCCGTGAGCGCGACCGCGAAGCCGGCGTCATCGACCTCTTCGACCAATACGACCCCACCCGCGCTTCCAGGCGGGCACGTGCGGCCGTCGGCCGCGCCAAGACACTGAATCGGGAGGGCGACGCCGAGGGCGCTCGCCAAAGTGCCGCCTACGCTGCCCTGCAGGGGCAGATCGCCGAAGCCCGGCGCGTGCATGACGAACGGGAGTTCACCGCAGGCATGAGTACGTGGATGTCTGGAGAGGCCCGGTGAACATCGACCGTGCGCGACCCAGCCACGTACCGACCATTGCGGACGGACGGTACGGCTCTGGCGGCCGACCCGTGCGCAGCATGGGGCTGCGCGAGGTGCAGAAAGCCCTGGACGATGCGCAGTGGCGCGAGTGGGTGCCAAGCCTTGATTTCGGGCCCGTGGACCCGCTGGAGCATTCGGCGGAACACGTGTGTCCGTGCCGCTGCGGCACGCAGCCGCGGCTCATCAGCTTCCTGACCGAAAGCGAGCGTGGCGACACCCGGCGCCGGCATCAGGTGCAGTGCCCTTCCTGCGGCACCCAGGGCACCGCAACGATCCACCAGTGGGCTGCAGTCGTCGAGTGGTGCCGGATGAGCTACGACGCGCGCTTTCTCGTCGCAGCCTTCCCCTTCTTCAACCTGGCCGGGCTGGAGCTGCCAGAGGCTCGCGCCCGGCTCACGTCGATCCGTCTGTTCATGGAGCTGCGCAAGCAAGAGGCCAAGAAGCGGCGATCGCTCGGCGAGCCGGGCGGCCGTCGCTACGCGGAGCGCATCGAGGCGTACCTCTCGTGGACGCTCGCCGGCGGCAGCTTGCTCCGCCAGCACGCCATTGCGCGTGCCCGTGAGGAAGAACAACGCGGCCGCATGCGAAGGGATGTGGCTTGAAGCTGCCGATCACGCAGTTCGGCCTGGCTGCCCTGCCCTTTGTGGCCGCAGGCGCTGCGCATGCAGTGCCGGATCTGCCGTCGATCGCATTGGCGAGCGCAACGGTTGTTGGCCTGGTCGTCCTCGGCGCGGTGACTGTGGTGGTCGCCTGGTGGCGCTGGAGCGTGCAGGAGCACGCGCTGGCCACCTTCGTACCCATCTGGGAGCTGCGCCGCCTGGTGGCCGTGCTCCCGGCGCACGAACGCAATCAAATCCTGCTTCGCGGCTCGCTCACGCGCCGCGATTGGCAAGAACTCAGGAACCGGCTCCAGGCCGCTTCCCACAACGACCTGGGCGCAATGACCCCCCGGCGTACACACGGGCTCATGGACACCTTCGAAACGGGAGATCGACAGAGAAGGAACTGACATGTCCATGAACGTTGAACTCATCGGCAACTTGACTGGTGACCCTGAAACCAAGACCGTCACGGTCGATGGCAAGCCGCGCACGCTCGTCGAGATCCGCGTGTTCTCCGACGTCTACTACCAAGATGCCGATGGCAACCCGGTGCAAGACGACGAGAAGTGCACCGGCGTCGATGTGACGATCTGGAACGAGCGGCTCGGCGAGCGCGTGGCTCAATTCATGCGCAAGGGCTGCCGCGTGCGCGTCGAAGGCGACCTGGTGCTGCGTCGCTACAAGGACCGCGAGACGAACGAGTCGCGCGCTGCGCTGCAGGTGACTGCCGACCGCGTTGACCTGGTGCTCTCGCGCATCGACGAGATCCGCTTCACGCCCAGCCGCAGCCAGCGCGAAGAGCGCACCCCCGAGCCGGCTTGATCCCATGGAACGGCCACCCGGGCGCAGCGCGCGCTCGGGGCGCAGCCGTGCCCGCAGGACACAGGTTCGATCGGACACACAACAAAGGATGTCGTCATGACCCTTCACATAGACCTTCACCAGGCCCCGCCGACCAAGGAACAGCTGGACGCGGCATTCGAGGCCGCACGAGAACTCGACGAAGCCATCGCACGGTGCTCGCGGCGCGACTTCGGGCTTGCGATGCTATTTGCAGCGGCGTTCGTCGGTCATTTCATCGTTGCCCTGGCCTTCGACCTCAACGAAGCGACCGCCAAGGTGATGTTCGCGACGGTGCTTGCTTCACTTGTGCTTGCCTTGGTGTTCTTCATCAAGTCTGATCCGAACCACGCACCGACTTCGCACCTCTACGAAGCGCTGCCGCAGTGGAAGTCCACAGCCCTTGTGGAGTGCTGTGCGCGCGATCGCCTGGTGGACGACTACAGGCTGAAGGTTGTTGCTCAAGGCCGGGCGCTCACCGTTCTTGAGTTCGAAACCATCTTGCGATGGGATGACACCCGCGAGCAGCGGCGGATGGCTGCGCTGGCAGCGAACCCAGAGCCCATCACGGACAAGACCCTCAAACCTGCCGATGCAGCCTTGCCGTCGCACGGCTGAGGCCGCAAACAGGCGTCATGCGGTTGAACATCGATCTTCATAGCGCGCCGCCGTCCGCGATGGCGATGGACGCGGCACGCCGGGCCAGTGAAACGGCCGAAGCGGCCGCTGCGCGACAAGCAAGGCTGAACGGCGTCGCTGGCGCCGGCTTCGTCCTGATCGGCGTCGCGACCTACTTTCTGAGCGTTTTTCTGATGCCCAACGACATGCCGATGTTCTGGGACATCGTGGCCGCGCTGGTGATCGCGCTCTGCGTCGCCGGCACGGCGTACACCCTGCGTCGTGCAGATGCGCCCACCGAGGCGGTTTCGCACCTGTACGCGCCCATGGAGCCGGCGAAGAACCATGAGCTGATCGCGATCTGCGTGCGGGACCATCTGGTCGAGCAGTACCGGCTTCAGGTGGTCGATCAAGGGCGACCGATCACCGAGCTCGAGTTCCAGGCCATCAAGGCGTGGGACGCCAATCGGAAACAACGCCAGCTCGAGGAGCTGGTGGCGCGACATGAGCGCCAAGCGGGCAACACCGCGCCCATCACCGGGCGCGTCGGAGGAGCACCCCATGAGCGAAGCGATTGAACGACTCTTTGCGTTGGACGGCCCCGTGGCATCCGAGCGGGCCGTGGCCGCGGCCGAGGCCAGGTCGACGAGCTGGAAGCGTCTGGCGGACCGCGTGCTGCCCGTACTCACCACCGGCGCCTACGCCACTTGCGGCTTCCTGGTGGCCCTTTCCCTGGCGTCCGCAATGGGGTCGCAGGGCGCCCACATCGATATGGCTTTCGATGTGCTCATCGCCATCGGTATCGCATTCTTCTGCGCAGGCATGGGCCTTGAGTTCATGGCCCGACGCGCCGAGCGAGCGCGTGAGCTCCTGGACCCCATCGTGGAATGCCACGAGCGCGAAATCATCGACATGTGCGAGCAGGAACCGCAACTCGCCCACATGCGCGATCGCATCACTGCGGTGCGGCCGATGCGACGTGGAGACTTCCGGGCACTTCGCAAGGAATTCGAGCGCCTTCGCGTCATTCGGCTTCATCTGACCGCCGCGCTCCTGCGCGAACACACGAAGCCGCCCGTGCCGGCGCCGGCGCCGGCTGCTGCCCTGGGGATCGACCCCGGGTGGGTGGCCCACGCCTACCCGCTGCAACAGATCGTCATCCGTCTGCAAGGGACTCGCTACAGCGACCGGGCGGCCATCATTTCGCAGCTCGAGGAAATCCTCGCACGCCTGCGCGCAGGTCACCTGAGCGGCGCGCATCACGACGATGACTTCGGGTACGACTTCCTCGTCGATCCGGCGTCGATCGAGCCCTCGTTCTTCGACCAGCCGGCGGATCGTCGATGAACGCGCCGGCACAACGCGTCGCCCACAACTCGCCGGTGGTCAGCCAGGTGATGTGGCAGCACGCCTTCGGCCAGGCGCTCATCGAGACCTGCGCCGACGGCACCGTCCTCATCGATGGCAAGGTCGTGCACGACACCCTGCCGGGTGGGCCCGGGAATCGGGCGCCGGGCCATCCGGCTGACACGGCACCATGAGCGTCGAGTCGGTCACACCCAGCGCGCTCGGCTTCGAGCCGGTGGCGCCGGCCCGTCGCAAGCTGGTCACGCGGGTCGTGAGCGACGGTCTGCGCGTCGGCCTGGCCACCTGCTACGGCGACGCTGTCAGCCAGCTCATGCGCAGCCTCGGCACGACCTGGTCGGCGCCGCGACGGATGTGGATCTGCCCGGCGGCTGGCATGCGCGACGTGCTCGCAGGCCTGGACGCGGCCGCAGGCGACCTTCCAGACCTCGACCTGTCGGGCGTGCGTGACGAAGCGGCCGCGGCCTGGCGGTCGCCGGTGCGGGAGTTCTTCGCCGAGGTACTCGACGTGCAGCTGCTGCCGCTGGAGAGCGGCGGCTACGCCTTGAGCAGCGTGCAAGACCCGCTTGTGATCAGTACAGCGAAAAGACTCGGCGGTCGCTTCCACAAGCACGCCAAGGCCTGGGAGATACGCCGCAGCGGGCCTGAAATCCGGGCTGCGCTGCTGGAGCACGCCGGCGTCGACGCCGTGTTCGTGTTCGAGCACGAAACGGCGATGGTGCTGGAGAACCTGGCCGGCAAGTCCGCGTCCGAGGTGCCGATCTCGGTTCCGGGGGCCATGCCGATGCTGCCGGCCGGCCCTTCGGACCAGCCACCCGAGGGCGCTGGCTTCCTGTGGACCATGGGCACCGCCCTGGAGCGCCTGGCGGTCGACCAGGCCGAGCTCGCGCGGGTGGCGCGCGCATGCGGGCTGCGCGACTACCAAGAGGGAGGCGTCGGATTCTTGCTCGCGCGTACGAGCGCGCTACTCGCGGATGACATGGGCTTGGGCAAGACCCGCCAAGCCGTCGTGGCGGGTCGTATGGCCGCCGGCGACACAATCGTGCTGGTGGTCTGCCCGGCGAGCCTAGCGATCAACTGGGAGCGCGAGATTCGGGCCGTCTACCCGGATGCCCGAGTGGCGCTCGTTGGCCAGCACGACGAGGCGACGCAGCGCGGCGCTCAGTGGATCGTGGCCAACTACGAGCGCTTGGGCGGCCTGGTCAAGGCCGTGGATCTGCCGATCGGGTGCATGCTGGTGGACGAGGCCCATTACCTGAAGGAACACCAGACGGGCCGCACGCGCAATGCCTTCCTGCTGTCCCAGCGCATTCCCAGGCGATTCCTGCTCACGGGCACACCGATCCTCAGTCGGGAGGTCGAGGTGCACACGCTGCTGCGGTTGTCTGGCCACCCCCTCGGAAATCTGCCGCTGGTGGAGTTCAAGAAGACCTATGCCGGGAACGAAGCGAAGCGCGCGCTGCTCGCCGAGCAGCTCGAGGACTGGATGCTGCGTCGGGGCAAGGACGTGTTGAAGGATCTGGGCGACAAGACGCACCAGGTGCGCGTCTTGAAGGCTTCCGACGACCTGGCCGAGTACCGCCGGATCATGGCCGATCCGGTGCTCATGGCCATGCCGAAGATCACCAAGCTGCGTCAGCACTTGGAGGCCCTGAAGCTCGACTTCCTGGTCGAGTCGGTGCAAAGCCTGCCAGCGGATGCCAAGGCGATCATCTTCTGCGAGTACATGGGCACCGTGGAAGCGCTGCGTCAGGCGTTCAAGGATGCTGGCATTGGCTGCGTCAGCCTGGTCGGCTCGGACACCCCAAAGAAGCGGATGGCGGCCGTAGACGCCTTCCAGACAGATCCGACCGTGACGGTGTTCATCGGCACCACGATGGCCGCCGGCGTCGGCATCACGTTGACAGCTGCCAACTATGTGTTTTTCGCCTCGCTGCCGTGGACGCCGGCGCTCAAGCGCCAGGCCGAAGATCGGGCCTACCGCTCGGGCCAGACCCGAGACGTGTTCGTGATCATCCCGGTCGTGGCGGGCACGATCGACGAGCAGATCGTCGCGCTGCTGGACGCCAAGCGCGAGATCGAGGTGTCGATCGTCGAGGCAGTGAGAGTCGAGGTCGCGGCATGACCAGGAATCAAGCCGCCCTGGCGAAGCTGCGGGCTGAAGCCGCCATCAACAAGGCTCGGCAAGCGCAGCACACGGAGTGCGCCGCCCAGGCCGTCATGCATTCCCTGTCAGAGGCCATCGCAGAGCGACGAGCAGAGCTCGTGCGCATGGTCACGACTGGACGGGCCGGCACCGCAGAGTACCGCCGAGCACACCGCCAACTTGAGCAGTGGGTCGCCGCCTGGCGGCGCAACCGATAGCACTGCACTTACCCCTCACAAGGAACAGGAGCAACTGACATGGACACCGACCACACCGCCCCAAAACGTCTAGAACGCGCATCGTGGATGAGCGAGGCTGGCTATGCCAGTGCCCTTCGGGCGGCTGGCCTGCCGATCCCCTCGCGGCCGGCAACGCTTGCAAAGAAGGCATGGCCCCAAGGCCTGGCGGCCCTGGTCGGCATCGTCTCGCTCATCGTCGCCTTCTTGCTTCTTGCCCCCCTGGGCTACTGGGCGCAGAACCTCGTGCAGTTCGGGCCACACGTTGATGTCCAGCTCGGCGCTGTCCCCGTGGCCACGCTCTGGCCCCCGGCACTTCCTACGTTCCTCGAGCTCGGCCTGGTCGGTGGTGTCGCGCTCGTTGGCGTCGTTGTCGCATCGATCGGCACTTTCGTGGGCGGATTCATGGTCTGGTCGCTGCTGATCGCCATTGGAAACACAGTGCTCTCCTGGTTCCCCAGCTCCCGCGGCAATGCTCACGGCTCTTGAATGGATCGGCTGCGTCCTCGGGTTGCTCGGTGCAGCCCTGGTCGCCTCGCACTCACGCTGGTCGCGCCTCGGCTGGTGGGCGTTCCTCGTCGCCAACGTGGCCATGATCCTGTTCGCCGCCGGCGGCCAGCACTACGGGCTGCTCATGCAGCAGCTGGGCTTCATGGGCACCAGCCTGCTGGGCCTGCAACGAGCGAAGGCTTTGCCCACCCAGTCACAAAGACCGCTTCATGAGAATCATTGAGACCGACAACTTTGGCCGGGACTACCCAGATGAGAAGTTTGTGAACCTGCCGGCGATGTCTGAAGAGTTGGCCAACCACGTGTGCGAGGCCATCAATGCCGCATGCTCTGGGAGCAACGCCTCTCGGATCTGGCGGGTGGTGCCGAACGAGTACGTTCTCCAGCCTGGCTTCGAGCCATGAGCCGGATGGTTGATCTGAACGCGCACCAAGCGCAGAATTTGGCTTCCTATCGCTGACCGACGTTTCGGTTCGACCGCTGCACGTCACGCAGCAAGCAACAGCGCCAGGCTTCCGTGAAGCGCTGGACCTCGTGAGAGGTCTGAAGTTTTCTCATCAACCCCGTGGGGATGTCACATCCCCTCCCGGGTGCGTGCGTCCCCATTTCCCATTGGAGATGCACCATGAACAACGTCTATCCCCTTCCAGCTCTTTCCCCCGACCCGACGGCCGCGCAACGGTTGTACCGGGAAGCGAGGGCAGCACTCGCACGACTCCGCTGGAGTCTTTGCTTCTGGCGCCACAAACGCACTGCGCAGCGTGAGGAGGCGTACTGGCAAGGCCACGACGCCCAGCTCGCCGGCAGCACAGCGCTGCCAGATCACATCGCCTGCGATGCGGTCCTGTGTCGAGAGTGGCTGCTCGGCATGCTCGCTGCGCAGGCCAACGCGAAGGCCGCCGACGCCCAGCGCTGCAGCGACGAGATGGCCGACACCTATCGAGAAATCGAAAGGCAGGAAGACGAGGCCATCCATGCGGAGTGCCTCGAGCTGGGTCTGGTTGCACCAGACGCGACGCCGGAATCGGTGGCCTCCGCTCGCGGGGTGCTGTTCAACCTCGCGCTGCGCCTGCGCCGCGCGCGCCATCTGAGACGCCGGCTCGAAGCTCTACCGGGCTGCTCGACCGAAGCTCTCGCTGACGCCCAAGGCGCCGAGCGGGAGGCCTGGAACAGCCTCCAAGCCTCCAAAGCACTTGCTGCGCCTCGCCTCAGAGCCTGAGCTCGCTCTCACCCTCATCGCTACGGCCACCCAGGGGACTCGCACCCCTGGGCGGCCCATCAACACTCAATCTGCACTGGAGAATCACCATGACAACGACGAAGGACGCCTCTGCGGCTTCTAACCAACCCGGCGCTCGCTTCGCTGGCCAGTCTTACTCGGCTGCCGCTCGCGCGGTTTTCAATGAACCTGCCACCTCGTTCGCACTTCGCAAACGAATCGCCGAAGACGAAAAGCGCGACCCGGTCGATGCGCTCAACGATGCCGACGTCCTGCACGAGTTGCAGTCCAAACGGCTCGGGGAGCTGCCTGCCGTTGCGGGCTTGGACGATCCGCGCGCTGCTATCCAGGCGCGCGGCGTCGAATCGTTGAAGCGCCTGGTCGATGTGGCCCAAGGCCACTCAGGCCAATGCCGTTATGTGGCCCAGTTCCTACTGGGGCTCTACAACGGCACTCGCTTCCCGTTCGATCTCACCGACTTTCGGTGCCTCGACGACGGCCTCTTCGAAGACTGCATGCGCGTGCTCCGCATGGACGCACGAGCGTGCCAGCAAGAGGTTCATTGCTACTTCGTCAATGGTGGTCAGCTGTGGGAACGCATGGCCGACAACTGGCGAGTGCCCGACGTCGGCCAGCTCAAGATCGTGGCTCGTGACCTGGTCTTGAATGGTCTGTGCCGTCATCACACCGAGGAGCACCGCACCGAGGTGGTCGAGCAGTTGGTCCAGGCGCTCGCGCAGGATCCTCGCGAGAACCTGTAGGCCATCCGCCGAACCACCGAGCCCTTGCGCGTACCCGATTGACACGCGCACAATGGCGGCGTTTTCTGCCCGACCGACATTTCGGTCCGATCGCTGCACGTTACGCAGCAAGCAACAGCGCCAGGCTTCCGTGAAGCGCTGGACCTCGTGAGAGGTCTGAAGTTTTTCTCATCAACCCCCTGGGGATGTCACATCCCCGACTGGGGGTTCGTGCATCCCCTTTTTTCATTGGAGATGCACCATGACCACCCAAGCTCAAGAAAAGAAGGCCTTCAACCTCATCATCGAGGGCGTCGGCTACCTCAACCGCATGCGTTTCGTTCAGCCTCGCAAGGGTGAAGCCTATCCGGCTTGCACCATCAACGCGATGATGGGCACCGACGACGCGGTCGAGTACGTCTCGATCGATTGCCGCATCGTTGGCAAGCAGGCGAAAGAAGCTGCCGAACTCCTCTACGAAGCCGTCAAGGCCAAGAAGAAGGTGATCGTCGGTTTCCGTGCCAGTGACCCCAAGCCCGACTTCTACACCTACCAGGAGAAGGACTACGAGGGTCTCAAGGCCCGTGTGCTGCAGTTCACCTTCGCCAAGGTGGACGGGCACAAGTTCGAGATCCCGCTCGTCGAGCGTCCAACCCAGCCGTCGCAAGATGGCCAGAACTCGGACCCGGCGCCCGAAGGCTCGCAGCGCGAACGCGTTGCTGCCGATGTGCCGTACTGAGATGCCCCAGCTGAAACTCAACCCTGAGCAGCGCAAGCACCTCGCCGGCGTGATCGACAAAGCCGCCCTCGCGTACTTCGCGGTGGTCGGCTACAAGGCTTACTCGACGAATGCCTGGGAGACCTTCTTCCATGCGCTCGTCTTGTTCGCTGTCATCGAAGCGTTGGCGATCTACGTTCTCAAGAACGACACCTCGACCAACGATCATGAATGAGCAGCAGCTCTTTCAGATCGGCACCGGGTACATCCTGGTTGCTGTCGTCCTTCTGGTGGTGGCTTGCCTCCACCTGATCGAACGACGCCGTGCCAAGCGCCGTGCCCTCCAGCACGACGCTTCGGCCCGCCGGCGGAGCGCCTGACTGCGATCCCCACCTTGCCCCGACTCGTTCGGGGTTTCCTCGAAGGGCCGAGCGGCTTTTCGAGGAAACCTCGCGCGCAATGACTCACGATCTTTGGCGCACAATGTCACCCACGACAAGGAGGTTCACCATGACACCGGAACAGCAACAATTCGCCATCTACAGCGGCTATGTGCTTGCGGCCGTCGCAGCCGTCGTCGTGTTCGGGCTGGACTGGCTGCAGCGCGCCGGCGGCGCCTCTGGCCGCTGACACGATCGCCCGCACCTGTGCGGGCTTGCCCGAGCGGCTTTTCGGCCGCTGAGGCAAGTTCGATTTCGTCCAGTGTGGTGGCTTCACTGTAATCAAGCCACGCCCGGCCCGCATGTGCCTCCCCTACATGCGCCTGAACGCTGGTCGGCTCCTGCAATGCCAGCGCACCGATGGTCTCCATCGGCTTGGAGTTGCCTCTTAGCTGCCCTTCGGGCTGCTCAAGGTGGCCGGGTCCCAGACTCCACAACTCTGACCGCCCTACCACCGAGTTGCGAACTGCCTGACACGCACAAGCAACGTTGACCCTGGGAAACGCGAGGCTCACGCCTCGCCTTCCTCTTCCACCTTCCCTTTTCAGGTTTCTCATCCGCCGCGCGGGACGCATCCCGCAGGGGGACGTGCGTGCTCGTCGGCATCTATCCCACTGCCAAGGAGCATCGCAATGTCTGCCATCCGAGTTCGCGGAACCATCACCATTACCCAGAAGAACGGCCGCCGCGGCGCCTTCAACGTCGGCGAGCTGCGCACTGAGATCGGCCACTTCGAGGTCAAGGATGCGCTCATCGAAGAGTACGAAGAAGGCACCTACAACGGCGATTTCTTCATCAACTGGATCGAGCCGGAAAGCTTCACCTGGAAAGGCAAGGTCTTCATCAAGAACGTCGCCCAGCTCGAGCACATCGTGATCGACGAGGTCGACCAGACGCCTGAGCAGAGTGAAGCGCAGCCTCCGGCGGCAGACCCTGCCGACACACCGGCCACATCGCGTACGCGCCCTGCCGCTCCCTCGCACGAGGAAGCTCATGGCGCCAAAGAGCCGGCCGAGGACGCGGCGCCCGCGGACCAGAAGCTGTTCGGTGCGGAACTCTTTGCTCTCCTGAGCAGCAGGCAGCCGATCAAACTCGATCCGACCGTCGACCGCGTTGCCTTCCGAGCACAGCGCGATCGCCTCAAGGATCTGGCCTACACCTTCGATCCCAAGCTCCAGGTCTGGAACCCTCCGACCGAGTGATTGTTTCCCTATCGCCCGCCATGCGGGCTTTCATGAGCAGTGGCAGTTCATGAAAGCCCGTTCGCGCGGGACTGTCCACCCTGGGTGGCCGCGACCCGACCTCGTGGTGCCGTTTTGCGGTGAGCGGTAATGAGTGTTTGATGGTGTCCGAAGTCTGCGTGCGGACACGACCGGCAAGGGTCTTGGGATGGACCGATGTGGTTTGCAGACGCTCTTCTTCCTGGTCCCGGTTCCACAACGAGCCGGGATCTTCAAGCCCTCGGGGATGACCCTCGAGGGCTTGAAGATCCCCGCCAACCAGGCGCACAATCGAACCGCTTTATCTGCCCGACCGACAGCTTCGGTCCGATCGCTGCACGTCACGCAGCGCCCAACAGCGCCAGGCTTCTGTGAAGCGCTGGGCCTCGTGAGAGGTCTGAAGTTCTCATCATCAACCCCGTGGGGATGTCACATCCCCGCCCGGGGTTCGTGCATCCCCATTTCCTTTTGGAGATGCACCATGCGTAACGAACCTTCTTTCGATACCTTCCAAATCCCTCAACTCCCTGCTTCGGCTTGCCCTGTGCAATCCGAACAGCCGTTGACTTTCCCCACCATCACGCTCGATGGCGTTTCTCCCAGTGAGGACACCAACAAGCAAGACGTGTGGGAGTACCTGATCGCGAACATCAATGACTTCGAGGTGGCCAAAACCATCGTCGACTTCGTTGACGCCAATCCCAAGCTGCTCACGGACCGCAAGGTTCCCGTTGATCTGCTCGGATTGCACGTTCTCGCCAAGGTCACCCTCAAGCGGCAAGCCGTCGCGTATGCCAAGGAATTGGCAGCACGCGAAATGGCTCAACAAGCCGTGACCAAGGCACGCGAGGAATCGCGTTCCCTCAAGAGCCTTGCAAGCCACTTCGTGGCTGCTGTACGGGCTCTGCGCGACAACCCGCAGACGCTGGCCACCATGGTCTGCGTCGCTGCGCTCGTCGTGTCGATCTTCTCGCGCTGACCTCTCGGTCACGCGTTTCATCCTCCTCGTGGAACCCCAAGACGCTCCGGCGTCTTGGCTCCACCTCTCTCTCACCCGCCAGGGCCGCCCCTGGATGGGTCGCTCCTGGTTCTCTCCCTGGAGCAAACATGACCACCTACCTGCTTCGCACTGGCTTTCACGCGAAAGTCGAACAGCGTCGCGTGTTCTGGAAGGCGTACATCGACTGGCTGGCCACGGCCTCCGACGATGAGACGAATCAACTGGAACGAGCCTTGGCTCCGCATGCCCACCATGTGCGGCCGCTGCAACAGGCACTGCTGGATGCGTTGGAAGACGCTGCAACAGCGCCTCACCTCCCCAAGACGCTCTTGGCCAAGCTGCACACAGCTGGCTGGACGAGTCCCCTGCCCGCCACGATGGCTGCCTCGGCAGCTTGAAGGGAGGACTTGTGGCTCATGTCATCCACGACCTCGACACGGGTTGCCTCCGACGTGAAACCAACGTCGAGATGCTGACCCGCGTCATGGAGTTCGCTCGATGCGGACCCATCGTCCAGTGCTTCGTGCTGGACGCCCTGCTCAAACACTGTGAGCACGTCGTCAAGGCGGGCCCTGCCGCCTGCGACGCACCCATGGTCTCGGGTGCTCTCTGGGTTGCAACAGCCCACGAGCTCCAAGCCGAAATCAAAGCTCACCTCAACCAATGAGGCTCTCATGAACCAGCAAGTGATCTCGTCCCCCAGCGCCGGTGCTCTGGCATTGCGCTACTGCAACAAGACCCTGCCCCTGCAGGTTCTTCGCAGTGCAGCGGGCTTCTACATCGGCACTGCCGACGACGAAGGACCCTGCTCTCGCGAGTCGGTCCAGTACTGGCGGCAAGAGGCCGATGCGCACAGCGCGTTGACCAACGGCCACTGGACGCAGCGGCTCGAACCCTAACGCCCCCTCGGACGGCTCGGCAACGACCGTCTTCCCTTCCAACAGCGGCTGGTTCCCTTCGCGGGAACTGGCCGTTTTCTTTTTCCGGAGCCCCCATGGCCCTGATCTTTCCGCGCATCGCGCAGAACTTCATCAAGAACGGGTACTACCCGACTGACCTTGAAACGCTCAACCGAATCGCCACGGCGATCGACACGACCGGCAACCCTGTGCGTGTCATCGACCCCTGCTGCGGCGAAGGCTCGGCACTGCAGGTGATCGCTGAACACCTCGCTCAGTGCGGTAGCAGCGTTCAGAGCTTCGGGATCGACGTCGATGAAGAGCGTGCCTGGCACGCCAAGTCGGTACTCGGGACCGTGGCCCACGCCGACGTGCACGACGTGCGCATCACCGATCGCAGCTTCGGCTTGCTCTTTCTGAACCCGCCCTATGGCGACCTCATCACCGACCAGGTCGGCTCCGGCGACAAGTCGCAAGGCCGCCAGCGGCATGAGAAGGTTTTCTGCCGGCGCACGTTCGGTCTGCTGCAACCCGGCGGCTTGCTCATCCTGATCGTTCCCTTCTACACGCTGGACGAAGAACTCTCGACCCTGATCGCGCGGCACTTCGAGCGAGTGCAAGTCTTCATCTCCTCGGTGCCGCAGTTCAAGCAGTGCGTGCTCTTCGGCATCAAGCGGCGCCCTGCGCATGCGGATGCCAGCACCGTCAAACGACTCGTGGCCTTCTCGCAAGGGGAGAACCATGTCGAACTGCCTGAGCGCTGGTCTGGTGAGCCCTACGTGGTGCCCGCCGTTCGCGGCCAGGAAGACTTCGCGTTTGCCGTGGTCCGCCTCGACGCTCGCCAGCTCGAGCACGAGCTGCAGGCCGGCTTGGCGCGCAGCTCGCTCTGGCCGCGCTTCGATCTGCACTTGACGCCTCGGGCCCGGGATATCCGGCCCCCGCTGCGTGCGATGTCTGACTGGCACCTGGCGCTTGCGCTGGCCGCCGGACAGATCCGCGGCCTGGTCACTGCGGCCGACGGCCGCCGGCTGCTCATCAAGGGTCGCACTCACAAGGCGAAGAGCGTCCAGACCTCAGTGACTGTGTCTGAAGAAGGGCACGCCACCGAGACGAAGGTCTTCACTGACAAGTTCATCACGGTGATCCGTGCGATCGACATGACCCCTGGCTACGGCCTGGGTCGCGTCTTGACCATCCAGTAGCCCCAGAAGGCCAGCCGCCGCCCCGCGGCTGCCTCTCTTACCTACCGCCCCTCCCGGCTTTCGTGAGCGCGCCCGCACCACCACACAGCGGCCGCTCCCGAAAGCCACGAGCTTTCAACCCTGCTCGGGCAGAGCCGCTGACGGCGTAACCGTCGCCCATCACCGCACAGGCCTTCCGAAAAGTGCGGCATCGCGCAAGCGATGGAAGGTTTTCTCAACGTCCCGCCGGGAGTCCATCCCGGCAGGGGTGGTGCCGGCTTCCTCTTGGAGCTTTCTATGACCACCCCGACCGATCCGTCCTCCCTCCCATCAGAAGCACCCGCTTCGGCACCGGCCACCCCACTGACCAACCCGAACCTGGTGACGACGATGCGACAACCCATGCCCGTGAACGAACCGCTGCGCTTGAGCGCAGGCCTGTGCTTGGCCAACAACGCCGACGCGGCGCTGCGACTGCCTGGCGACATGGATCTCATGGAGCAGCTGTCTCGCACCCTCAAGGTCGAGCTGCGCCTCGACGAGCCGCTGGTCCAGCGCCTGTTCCACCTCTGGAACGGCGCCATCCAGCTGAGCGTCGACGAGGTGGGCGACTGGGCGCTCGAAGCGATGGCCAACCTGGTCTGCGCATCGGACATCGAGGCGCCCGAGCTCACCGGCGTGGGTGCCACCGTCTACGCCAACGGTGACGTGGCCTTCTTCATCCAGCTGCTGGGTGTGGAAGCGCCGCTCTGGTTTGCGGAACCCCTCGACCTGTCGCGCCTCGCGGCCAACTGAAACCCACCCCACCCGGCGCCCTCGCGGCCCGGGTGTTCTCTTGAAAGGACTTGGCCATGAGCCAGCACCAATACGAGACGACGACGCCCGGCGGCCAGCCGGTGTGCGTGACGCTGGGGTGGGATCGCCGCCTCGAGTACTTCTTCATGACCGTTGAGCTCAAGGGCGGCAAGCCGCCCGCCAGCGACGAAGGCTTCCTGTACTCCAACCTCGACGAACGCCATGCGTTCTCGAACGACCTCGACTACTACCGGGCCAAGTTGAACGCCATGCGTCTCAACGTGCCGGAGTCGATGTTCGAAGAGGTCGCGAGCGATGCCGAACGCAATGTCGGCAATCGCACGGTCTGCCACTGCGGGGAAGGCGTCTTCATGGAATCGGGCTTCTGCGAGCTCGCCTGAAACCCCGTTCTTCCTGTCATCAACCGGCCCGGTGCACTGCACCGGGCTCTTCCTCCCAGCAAACCATGTTCAAACTCGAAGAACAGTCCGACGTGTTCGTGGACGCATGCGTGGCCGATCACCAGCACCAGTTGCTGTTCGTCTCGGTCTACGGCCGCGACACCTCGATTCAACAGTTCATGGCGCGGCTTCACTGCGGCCGTGACCAGGGCGGCATCGAGCGCCTGCAGCTGATCGAGGCCTCGCCGGCCGAGGGCCGCAAAGCTCGATTGCTCGACGTGCTGGTGGGCGACGCGAAGCGCTTGACCAAGCTCACCGGGCGCATGCCGCGCACGGGCTTGCTCGGCAACCTCGTGCATGCCTGGATCTTCCAGGACGCTCTGCTCGAAATCGACCACACCGCCCACGCGGCGTGGCTCTTCAAGCGGGGTGCTGACTCTCAGCAGCTCGACGCCGACGACTTTGCGCAGATCTGGCGCCTGGTCGAAGAGCTGTCGCCCGTACCGCTACTGCCTCACTGGTCGCTCCAGGTACTCGCGTACCTGCGCAGCCGCGAATGCCTCAAGCAGCCCCGTGCGGTGGGCCCGGTGATGGCGATCCGCGTCGAGATCCCGGACGAGTTCTCGGACTGGGTGTCGGCACGCGTCAAGGCCGGTGACTTCACCGAACAGCCCTCGCACGCCTTGCTTCAAGGCCTGCCGCTGCCGCGCGGCGCCGCCAGTACCTCGCAGGCCTCGGCATGAGCGCCTGGATTCGAACCTGGGGCATACGGCCGCACACGCCGGCCACCGCCCTTGCCTCTTCACCAGCTCCGACGGAGCTCACCCTTCAAAAGCAATCATGGAAGATCACGTTTCCGACCTCGCAACCTGCGCCGACCCGGCGCCAACCCCTGACACCATTCCCATCGCGGAGTTCGTGAGGGACTTCAGAGGCAGCCTCCTGCAGGCTGTGCGGCTTCAGAACCCGCCGATCTACGACGGCGTGGTGAATCTCAAGCGTGAAGCGCTGCTGACCCAGCTCGCCCGCTCCGCATTCCCTGCGCAGCGCGACCTGGTGCAAGCCGTGACCGCCTTGCTCATCGACCGTGACCGCCCGGCCTCGGTCATCAATGGCGAGATGGGCACCGGCAAGACGATGATGGCCATCGCCACGGCCTGGCTGCTTCACCACGAGGGCTACCCCGGGGCGCTCGTCGTGTGCCCGCCGCACCTGGTCTACAAGTGGCGACGGGAGATCAAGCAGACCATTCCCGACGCGATCGTCTGGATCCTCAATGGACCCGACACGCTGCGCAAGCTCCTGCAGCTGCGCGAGCGCAAGGGGCGGCCAGCGGTGCCGGAGTTCTTCGTGATGGGCCGTGTGCGCATGCGCATGGGCTTCAATTGGGCACCAGCCTTCATCGAGCGCCGGCTGATCGAGGCCGACGCGGAGCCGGAGGCGCGACTCGACCAGGCGCGTCAAACGGTGGCGGCATGTGCCGACTGCTTTGCGCCCGTCACGGTGCCAGATGCCGACGGCGTCGATCGCGCACTCACGACGGCCGAAGCCCGCATCAAGCTGAACGTGCGGCAGATGAAGTGCAACGCCTGCGGAGGCGCGTTGTGGTCGCTCGTGCGACCCCACACCGCCCCGAAGTCGCGGCACGACACGCTGCGTGCCGCCATGACGCAGATCCCCACCATCGGCGAGAAGACGGCCGACAAGCTGCTTCAAACCTTCGGCGAGGACATGCTGGCCGACATGCTGGAAGACAACGTCTACGAGTTCATCAACCTGATGGACGCGGACGGCGACCTGTATTTCAGCGACCGGCAGGCTCGGCGCATGGAGCGTGCGATGGCGCACCTGGAGTTCAGCTTTGGCCAGGGGGGCTACCAGCCCACCGAGTTCATCAAGCGTCAGATGCCTTCGCGCTACTTCGGCGTGCTGATCGCCGATGAAGGGCATGAGTTCAAGAACGAGGGATCGGCCCAGGGCCAGGCCTTCGGCGTTCTGGCCAGCCAGTGTCGCAAGACAGTGCTGCTGACGGGAACGCTCATGGGCGGCTATGCCGACGACTTGTTCTACCTGCTCTTCCGGATGAACCCGGCCGCGATGATCGCCGACGGCTTCCGCTACGTGCGTGGATCTCTTTCCTCGGCCAGCTGGGCGTTCATGCGAACGCACGGCGTTGTCAAGGACATCTACAAGGTGTCCAGCCGCGACGATGGCGAGGAGCGGGCCCACCGCACGGCGAAGGGCAAGGCGACGACGCACCGGGAGGCAAAAGCACCTGGTTTCGGTCCGGCCGGGATCATGCGCTACGTGCTGCCAATGACGGCGTTTCTTCGACTGCGCGACGTGGGCGGCAACGTCCTCCCGCCCTATGAGGAGTTCTTCACCGGCGTGCCGATGGAGCCCACCCAGCTCGCGACGTACCAACAGATGTCGGCTTCGCTGCGCGACAGCCTGGCCAAGGCGCTGCGAGCGGGGGATCAAAGCCTTCTGGGCGTCGTTCTCAACGCCCTGCTCGCCTGGCCGGACTGCTGCTTTCGCAGCGAGACGGTCATGCACCCGCACCGCAAAACGGTGCTCGCCAGCGCCCCGGCCTTGTTCTCGGACACCGAGCCCATGCCGAAGGAGCTGGCCATGATCGAGCTGTGCCGCAAGGCCAAGCAAGCCGGCCGGCGCACGCTGGTCTACACGGTCTACACGGGCACCCGCGACACCAGCGCGCGCCTGAAGGGACTGCTGGAAGCCGAAGGCTTCAAGGTGGGTGTGCTGCGGGCGACCGTGGATGCGGCCAAGCGCGAGGACTGGTTGCTCGATCAGGTCGACCGCGGCGTGGACGTCGTCATCACCAACCCGGAGCTCGTCAAGACAGGCCTGGATATGTTGGAGTTTCCGACCATCGTGTTCATGCAGAGTGGCTACAACGTCTACACGCTGCAGCAGGCGAGCCGCCGTAGCTGGCGGATCGGCCAGAAGCTGCCGGTCGAAGTGCACTTCCTGGGCTATCAGGGCTGTGCGCAGATGGAGTGCCTGGCGCTCATGGCCAAGAAGATCTCGGTCAGCCAGTCCACGTCCGGCGACATGCCGGACTCGGGGTTGGACGTGCTCAACCAGAGCGGCGACAGCATCGAGGTGGCGCTGGCCAAGCAGCTGCTCAATTAAGCGACCGCGCCGTCAACGACGGTGCTTTACCCCTGGGGAGGTTTCCCGGGGGCTTTCTGAGGCGGGTGCTGCCCGCCCCAGAAAGCCCACCAGGCACCGAACAACCTCTGCTCGAAGGCATCGAGCCGCTGACGGCGTAACCGTCGCCCATGACCGCACAGGCCTCCCGCAAAGTGCGGCCGCACCACAGGTGCGCGGAGGTTTCATCAACGTCCCGCCGGGAGTCCACCCGGTGCGGTGGATTCGACGCGGGCTCTTCAAAGGAGCTTTCATGTCCACCACCACCCTCACCCGCGACCAAGTCGCCCAGCGATACCTGAACGCCCTCAAGCAAGGTCGCTTCGGTGATCGCGTCGCCTCGGCCGAACCGGAGCCCTTTCACTTCGTGTTCGCCGATGCGGTACTTGGGCGCGATGCCTACGCGCTGCAACACCTTGCCAACGGCATGAACAACGTCGCCAAGCGCGTGTTCAGCCAGGTCACGGGGGTCGCCCTGCCTCGAACGCAGCGCGACACCTGGGCGGCTTTGCTGGCATGGGCCGGCGTGAGCCAGGCTGCTGATGCCGTGCGCAGCGCACGTGCCTCGGTGGAGCTCCAGGTGCGCGTCCTGCGCAAGCGCACGAAGGACGCGGATGAGCTGGCTCGCTGGGCCACAGAACAGGCGGAGCAAGGCATGCGCCTCTTGCACATCAAGGGTCGCTGGTACTTCATGCACCCAAAGCGTCGCGACGGGTTCGACCTGTCCAAGCGGGGCAGTCACCTCTCACTCGTTCGACCGTTGATCCAGGCCGTGATCGATCTGGTCGAGGCTCAGGCACGACTTGCTGCTGAAACGCCCGTACCGGCGGACACAGCGACGTACCCCAGTTCCAACCCTCCGCTCGTGGGCAACGAGCCGCTGGCGGCGTAACCGCCTGATCGCACAGGCCTTCTGAGAAGTGCGACGGCACCAGCTGGTGCCCGAAGGTTTCGTTCCTAAGTCCCGCCGGGCGTTCACCCCGGAAGGGGTGACCTCGGCTCTATCAACCATCCCTGAATGGAGTTCGACATGACACCCCACTTCCACAGCACCCCGCTGGTCGGTACAGCCCGACCCTTGCCCCCGCGGCAAACGGGCATCTCCGACCGGCTCGTCGCCGATGGCGACCGGCTCAACTTCCTCCCCAAGCACTTCGGCACTCGTTCGTTCATGGAGGGCGAGGCCCAGGTCTACCACTGGATGCGCCGCCTGAACGCGCACTACAGCGGCGGCTACTGGGAGTACTACGAGCTCAGCAACGGCGGCTTCTACCTGGCACCCGATGAGTCGACCGCCCAGCACCTCGAAGGCGACGGCCTGGTCACCATCCGGTGCCAGGAAGGCAACGGCTATGTGGGACGCATGTCCCGCCTGGCCGCCGGCGTCGCCGTGACGATGTTCGCGGTCAATCGAATGCTCTACGCCGGGCACGACCACCTGGGTCTTGCCTTCGATCGCTTGATGGAGTTCGCGCGCTCGCACCCCGAAGCACGCGCCATCTTGTCGGCCATCGACTGATACCCCCGGGCGACACGCCCTCTTTCTTAACCCGAGGCCTCGGCTTCGCGCATTGGCGCGACCGAGGCCTTTTCTCATCTGGAGATTCACATGCAGATCGAACTTTCCTCCGCACCAGCCCCTTCGCTCAGTGCTCAACACCAAGGGCTGTCGGCCGAAGGCGAAGCATCGCCGACGCCGATCCAAATGGTCGTGTCAAACGACATCCGTATCAAGTCGAACGCGCACTCCGTCCTAAAGGCGCTTGCGGCGATGGGCGCTAAGCGCGCGACCGTCACCTACAGCGGTGGAGGTGACGAGGGCGCCGTCGATGAGCACGAAGTCGAAATGCTCGAGGGCCACGAGTGGCAGCCGGGCGTCGAGGTCTCTTACCTCAATCGGGAAAGCAAATTCGTCGATGGCGAGTGGACCTACGTCAGCGAGGTCAGGCACCTGCTCATCGAGGATGCACTCAGAGAAGTGGCGGAAGACGCCATGTGCCACTTTCATCCCGACTTCGAAGTGGGGGCAGGCGGCGAAGGCAACGTGATCTTTTGCGTGGAGTCCATGAAGGCTCGCATCGAGCACCGGGACTTCTACACAGAGACGGTTTCAAGCGAGCACGAGCTATGAGGGAGGTCTGCATCTCTCTCGCGGCCTGGCCAGGCGCGTTCCACGAGGACGCCGCCCAAGCGCTTCTCAGCGGCCCGCTTCGCGAGCCCCTGTGGGGCGAACTGTCGGCCACGCACGTGCAGCTCGTGCCTCAGTCCTTCGGCCTTCTGGACGAAGCTCGTGTCGCCCACCTGCAGGCCCGCTGGCCAGCCAGTCGGTTTCGGCTGCACGCCAACGTGCAGGTGCTCAAACGCCGGGTCGTCGCCGACCTCGTCGCATTCGACCAGCACGCGGATTGGTTCAGCCGCGCGGCACAGGTCAACGCCGCGCTGGGCTCGCCTGACTACGTTGCGCACCCCGGCCACCGGGTGCACGGCACGCTGCAACAGGCTCTCATCAACGCACTGCGTTGCGAGGATCTGTTTGGCGCCCGGGTGGGCGTGGAAGGGCAGTACCCCACCGTGGGCAACCGCCTCCTCTGCTCCAGCTGGGATGAGTACCGGGAGCTGCTCCAGTCCGCCGCCTGCTTCTGCGTGGATCTCTCCCACGTTCGCATCCTGGCTCAGGCCACGGGTGTGGTCGAACGAACGCTGCTCCAGGAGCTGCTCGCCTGCGAGCGCTGCATCGAGGTTCACGTCAGTGACAACGACGGCACCGGCGACTGGCACCAGGTCTGCGCGAAAGCGCCCTGGTGGCTCGACCTTTTGTCTCCCATCCATCCCGACGCGGTCGTCTTCTCCGAAGGCAATCAGCGTCGTTCAAGAACTCTTCAAGGAAAAGAACCCCATGTTCTCCAATGAACCACTGTGCCCGGCGGACTACCTGGTCCAAGCCGATGGCTCGATTGCCATCAATCGTGCCGGTTCGGTCGTTACCGCGCTGACCGAAGCCGAACGCTGGGCTCGGGCTCAGCTCGCGGCCGCATCGGTCGGCGCTGCACTCGCCTCCATCGTCCATGACGACGGAGCAGCACTACGCACCTTCGTTCTCAAGGTGGAGATGGTCACCGAGCTTGATGACAACGGCCGGTCCTTCAATCACTACCAAATGGAAGTCGACGACGTCGATTTCCTCGACGAATCGCGAGCGCCGGCATGGGCACGCGATGAAGACGGGGATGTCGATGCCGATTGGGCTGCAGAAGCGATTGCCGAAAGGCTGGCCGATGCTACCGACGCCTGCGACTTCTATTCGGTCTTCGAAGACTCGGACATCGCCGGCGACGCCTCTTTCGAGGCGAAGGTGACCGTGCACTGCGAGCTGCTGGCCGAGCTGGTGAAGACCAGCCCGATCAGCGGTCGGGCGGCCTTCACTGCACTCTTTCCCAGCGTGGCCCTCACGATCGGTCTGAACGAGCCGGGCAAGGTGGGCCGCTTGCCCGCCACGAGCCCCGCGCCGAGCTGGGTGAGCCTCTTTGGCGAACTCATCGAGTCACTGCTTGGTGACCCGGCGCTTGCGCCGGTGCTCAGGGCACAGATCCGCAGCCTTGCCAGCCGCATCGGCGACTGACGTCGCACGGCCTCTGCCTACCCGGCCCTCCCGCCTCAGCGGGGGGGCTTTCTTTCCGGAGATTCACCCAATGAATACATCTACAGCTACTCGCGCGCCGATCGCCGAGGCAAACGTCGTCCTGGTCGGGGCGCACGCCACTTCCGACGCCCTTCACATGTCGCCGACATTCGCCGCCATCCTGGTGGACGAAGAACTGATCCAGCGCATCGAAAGCCTCGCCAGGCTCTGTCAAGCCCACGGGCTGACTGAAGCCCGGGTCAGCGCCTGCCCGCAGGCCTGGGGCCCCGGTGAAATCGAAGAAGAACTGCGCCTACAAGATGGCGAACTTGTCGTCGTGCGAAATGGCAGCTTCTGGTTCGTGGATCAACCAAAGCACGGCGACTGCCACATCGAGACCGACATCCTCGATGTTCCGAGTCTCGTTGCGGCGATCAACGGCCATCAGGATCCGGAACTGCCCGTGGTGCACATTGACGACGCAGAAGATGCTGAGGAGGCCCAGGCGGACTACCTCCAAGAGCTCAATGACCTGGAGGGCGCACTCGCCATGACCAGGCGCTTGATCGCTTCTGGTGGCGAGTTTCCCGACGTTGTCCATCGCGTGGCGCGCTCGTTCTTCGTCGACCAGGCGGAGCTCGAGCGACTCTACGACGAGGCACCGGAATAGGAGCCGCTGTCAGCCCCCCCGGCTGGGGGCACTCCACGCGCCGATCAAACTCCCTCCCTCTGAGGGAAAGCACGACGGCTTCGTGACCCTAACCTTCCGTCCGCGCCACCCCCTGGCGTTGGTGCGGTCAGCAACCTCCCTCCTCTCTCCCTCCCGCTGGCCGTACCTCCTTCATCGCCCCAGATCCGCCACGTGCTGACTGGGGCGATTCCTTTTCCGGTTTGCGCGGAGGTTGTCCACAGATTCTGTGGACAAGTCGGGCCACTCGCGCCGCAAACCACGTGCCGGGGCCATTTCTCTCGGCGTGCTTCAGAAAGCAGCGCCATCCATCCGTCACCCCGCGACTAAGACCTAGTTCGGCGCGCGGCACGCAGGAGTCCCAGTTGACGCTGCTACAGACAGTTACGACGCCATGTCGATAATGTTTGTCCAAAGCAGCGGACTCAGCTGCATCACGCCAGGGACGGAGCACATGCAAAACCTTTTCAGCGCAGCCGTGGGCGCGCTGCAGGCGCAGCTTTCTGCGCTGCTTGCTCAATGGGGCGTGTCCCAACGCCTCTACAACCTCGAAGGCGACGGCCCAATCGGCGACATGCTGGTGGAGCGCTTCGTTTGCGTCGACACGGTGAGCCAACCGTTCGAACTTCGCCTGGCCACCCTCAGCTTGCGCGGCGACATCGACCTCCATGCGCTGCTGTCGCGCCGACTGACGCTGCACACGGCGCTCAGCGATGGCAGCCGAGGGTCCCGCACTGGCTTGGTCACCTCGGCTCGAGCCTTGGAGAGCGACGGCGGCTTCGCCCGCTACGAGCTCCTGGTACAGCCCTGGGTCGCGCTGCTGGCCCACACCCGCCACAGCCGCGTCTGGCAAGGCAAGAGCGTCATTCAGATCCTCGACGATGTCTTCGGCGCCGCGGCGTATGCTGGACATGCCGCTTGGACCTGGGGCGAGTCGTCCGAAGACGGCGGTCAGGAAGACCTGACCGAGTTTCTGGCGCGGGGGCCCAATGACGGCCAAATCGAGTACTGCACGCAGTACCGTGAGTCCGACCTGCACTTTGCCCAGCGCCTGCTCGCCAACCACGGGCTCGGCTGGCGAGTCGAGGAACACCCCGAGTCACCGGCCGGCCACCGCGTCGTCATCCATGCCAACAGTGGCCGCTGGCCCGAGAACCTGACGTCGAAGGCAAGTCTCGGCGGCCAGGGTGTTCGGTTCCATCGCGGCAATGCGGTTGAAGAGCAAGACGCGGTGCAAGCGTTCGCCGGCATGCGCCAACTCAACCCGGCCCGCACCACCGTCTTGCAGTGGGACTACCGCGGTCAATGCGCCGTGGCGGGTGACGCGCCGACGAACCACCAGTTCGGCGGCAGCACGGTGACGGACATGGCTTCGTGGCTGGAGGACTACCGAGTCGAGCCCTGCGACGCTGACACCGGCGACAGCGTCACCACTGAACAAGCGAAGCACCGCGCAGTCCTGATTCAGGAAGCGCGCGAAGCCCGCAACAAGACCTGGCTCGGCCGCAGCACGGTGCGCAGCCTGCGCGCAGGCGAATGGTTCGCGCTGACCCAGAGCACCCTTGACGCGATCGGCGGTGCCGCTGAGTTCACTGTCCAATCTGTTCAAAGCCTCGGCATCAACAACATGCCGAAGGAATTGAGCGAGCGCCTCGCCTCGGCTTGGGCAGTAGACGATGACCCGTTCGGTACCGACGAGCGATCAGAGGTTCTGGACACGCTGAGCCACGACCCACAGCTCACGAAGGTCGCGGGCGAGCTCGGCTATGTCAACCGCTTCGAGGCCGTGCGGCGCGACATCCCATGGCGGCCCGAGCCGATTGACGGCCCCACTGCTCTCGGTCTTCAAACGGCCGTCGTCGTCGGTCCAGACGGCAACGACACGCCTTCGGGTGCCGATGAGCTTTACACAGACGTGCTGGGCCGCATCAAGGTCAGGTTCCACTGGCAGTCGGCACCGCATGCCGATGGCCGTGCTGACAACAGCAGCAGTTGCTGGGTGCGCGTCGCACAGCGATGGGCGGGGCCGGGCATCGGCACCCAGTTCATTCCTCGAATCGGCCAAGAGGTACTGGTGCAGTTCCTGGACGGCGAGGCAAGCCGCCCGATCGTCGTGGGATCTCTCTATAACGGCCGCGGCGAAGCGGGCATCGCCCCAACTCCTGGTGGCCAACCGGGCGAAAGCGACCTCAGCCCCTACGCCCAAAGCAATGACCACCGGCCAAGCGCCCAGGGCAACCTCGCCGGAGCTGGCGCAGGCGGTCACAGCCCCGCCTGGCATGGCGGCGCGCCTGGAACCGCCAGCGACGGCGCCAACGCCCAGAACAATTCGGCAGCCCTCAGCGGCTTCAAGAGCAAAGAGTTCGGCGGCGAAGGCTTCAGTCAGCTTGTCTTCGACGACACGCCGGGCCAGCTTCGCGTGCAGCTCGCCACGACCCAACACGCTAGCCAGCTCAACCTCGGCTACCTCGTCCACCAGGCCGACAACCACCGAGGCAGCTTCCGCGGCGAAGGCTTCGAGTTGCGCACCGACGCCTACGGCGCCATCCGCGCCAAGCAAGGCCTGCTCGTCACCACCTACGGCACCGGAGAAGCCGACCCGGCCGGCGACAACGCACCCGGCATGGCCCTCCTCAAGCAAAGCCTGCAACTCACCGACAGCTTCAGCGGCGCCGCCAAGACGCACCAGACCACGCAGCTGGCCACTGCCATCGGCAGCATCAAGGCCAACCAAAGCCCACTGAGCCAGAAGGCCGCGCCGATGAAGGCCCTGCACACCACCGCCAGCGGCATGGTGAGCCAGCAAGCCTTCAAAGCCGCACAAGAAGACGCCACAAAGACCAGCACCCAAGCCGACAACGACAAGCTGCCCCACACGGCCGACCCCATCGTCGCCTTCAGCGCCAAGGCCGGCTTCGCCACGGTCGCTGGCCAAGACATCCAATGGGCCAGCGGCGACACCATCAGCGTCAACGCCGGCCAAGACATCCACATCGCCAGCGGCGGGCAGATGCGGGTGCACACGGGGCAGAGCATCGGCATCCTGGCCGGTGCCGTGCAACCCGGCGACGGCGCCAAGGGCAAGGGCCTGACGCTCATCGCGGGCCAAGGGCCAGTGCAGATGCAGGCCCAGGCCGGGCAGGCGCAGGTGGCGGCCAAGGGGCTCGTCAACATCCAGACGGCCAATGCGCACATCGACTGGGCGGCCGCGAAGAAGATCACGCTTGCAACCGCAGGCGGCGCCACTGTCGAACTGAGTGGTTCAGGGATCGAGGTGAAGTGCCCCGGAAAGATCACCGTGAAGGCGGCGCAAAAGGTCTTCGCTGGGGCCGGCACCGAGAGCTATCGCATGCCTGAATGGCCTGATGGGGAGCTCTACCGCGGATCCTTCGTGTTGCAAGACCAAGCGACTGGCAGACCGCTGCCCCTTGTGCCCTACAAGATCAAGACGGCCAGCGGCAGGATCATCCAGGGAATTTCCGACGACAAGGGTCGCACTCGCAAGGTCTACAGCTCAGAACCGGAAGAGCTTCAGTTGCTGTGGCCCGAACCCCCGCCACAGACGCCGACGGCGCTCTATGCGTTTGGCGGCGGGCAGGTCGAGCGCGTGCTCGATTTCAAAGAATCGACCTGAAGGGAGAAAGACTTATGGGAGCCAAGGCGTTCAAACCGGGTGGCAACACCTGTAGCACCCTCGAAGAGCGGCCAGAGTTTGCTAAGTTGCCCAATCCGCTCCACCTCCGCTACCTGAGCGAGAAGGCAGACACAGCACTAAAGTTTCCAAGAAAGGGAATCCGGATGATCAACGGTGAGCCAGTCACCGTATCGCTGAATCAGCTCGCGATGACCGCCATGATCTGGCTCGAGGAAACGGCGGCGCAAGACTACTGGGAATACAAAGCGGAGGTCAGCTTTGACATGACCAGGGAGCCGCCGACGCCGTTCCTAAGCACGACTGCCGCAAAAGACGGACCCAACCGCCGCCGGTCTCGAAATCCGTTTCCGCCCGGCTACAAGAGGGGATTCCTTCGCCGCCCAGACGTCATCGTCGTTGTCAACCCATCGGTCCGTTGGCCGGGGCGCGCGGGCCCCGACCACAGTGGTCATATCCATCCAGAGAACTTGCTTCGCGTGGTCGAGGTCAAGTTCCCGAACGACAGCCTCAGTGCTACGCAAGAGCAGGCCTACATTGAGATTGCTGGTGGCACTCAACGATTCAGCGTCGTCGATGTCGTTGATTGCGAGGAGGATGGCGAGCGAGAACGGGAGCGTGAGCCGGTTCAGCATCCAAGTCCCAAATCCTCGCCTGAAGTCCGTCCGCTGCCGCTTCCTGTGCCGCCACCATCAGGCGGGCCATCGCCTCAGCCACGACCGGCCGGTCCTCGCCCTTCCACTCCGCGACCTGTCCCAGACAACGGTGCCAAGCGCCTACCGGCTCCGGTGTACAGCAGAGAGCCGCAGCCGGACCCTGCTTGGTATGAGCGTCTGGGAACGGAAGCGTATGAAACGTATGACGCAATCAGCCGAAGCCTGTCGCGTCTCTCTGCGGAGGCGCGGCAGGAACTTGAACGGTTGCTGCCTTGGATGCGCGAGAAGGGACGCTGGCTTCGCGATCAAGTCGGCGATGCGTTGGTCTGGATTGACGAGTCCGGGCGGGAGATGGCGCGCTGGACGATGGCTCAACTGCGGGAAGCGATGGAGGCGTTCCGAGACTCCATCGACGCGACCTGGGAGCAGATTAAGCAAGTGCGCTGGGGGGAAGTTCTCCTAACCGTCGGCAAAATCATCGTGTTCACGGTCTTGATCGCTGGGGCGGTGGTGGTCTGCGTGATTGCCATAAAGTTCCTGGCTGCAGTTGCAGCGGCGTTGCTTGCGATGGCCGCCGGCCTCCTTACAGTCGGCGGGCTTGTGGCCGCCGCAGCTTGACCTATGAGAAGCACAACCGCATGAGCGACGTCTCGTTAACTGCCCTGCAGACCCTGGTTGAACACGAGCACGCTCTGACCTGGGAGATGCCAGACAAGTCCATCGTCATTCGTCCAGGTCTGATCGTGTGTGTGTACTTCGCTCGCGGGTACTCAGCAGAGGTCCGCGAGAAGATCGCCGTGTGTTTCGACTGGTTCAACGAGCGCTTCGGCGAGCACCTGAATGGGAAGGTGTTGAGCGGCCAGACAGATGGCAAGTACACATCCCTTCAGAAGGGCAGCTATCCCAAGCTGCGCCAGAAGGCCACCTCTCTAGAAGGTTGCTACGCTCTCGAATGGCATCTATCGAGTGAGCCGAGTCAAAACGCAGCACCCGAGTACTGCATTCAGACGCTGACGTCGCAAGACTTGCGGGAAGAGAAGTTCGGTAAGCGCTCTTTTCTGAAGTGCTACCTGCCTTTGCGAACTGCCTTCTCTACGGAAGGAAGGGCGTCATACATGGCCCTGGTTCATCACCTCTGCACTCAGCTCAACGTCGAACATGGCTACGGGGGCATCTCCCCCGTCTTGCCGTACGACAAGTTCCGCTATATGTCCTTCGAGTACGGGCTCTCACAACAGTACACAGGGCTGATGATCGACTCACTGGCGTTGGTTCATGTGAACGAGCTGACCGACAAGTACATAAAGGGCGTCAACTGGCTGACGATCGTGGGCGACAAGCTGCTAGAGAAAATCGGCGGGATGGACACCGTGTCGAAGGCGCTTGCACTGCCTGGCATTTCTGCCGAGCGCTACCCCACGGGCCTCATCGTGCGGGCGGGTGAGGTTCCTGATTTGGGTGCAGACATGACCCCGCCCCTGTACGTTGCGGTCAATCGCGTGCTCAAACCGCTGCGCATCCCCGACCCCGAACCGTTGCACTACCACATGCCCGATCGAGAGAGCTTCGACAAGGCGTCGACGCTTCAGTGGTATTCGCGATTCGACATCGAAGACGCAGCATCTGCCCCGCCAGACGAACCGCGCCTGCGCTGCCTTCCCAGCGACCCTGTTCCCATCAGCGGTTGGTGGCATTCGCCAGCGATTTCGGAGGGCCGTCGGCTCTTCCGCGTGGGCGACCGCTTCCCCGACACTGTGAATACTGAGTGGGGCCAGGTAGTCTGGAGCCTTCACGAAGCAACGGGCGACTGAGGGTAAGCCGGTAGCTCGTGTTGCGCCGGCCAAGCCGTCCTGTACACCCTTTTTGAGCGGAAATGTCCGAAGACCTTGACTACGCAAAGCTCGTTCGAGAGATCGGCGACCAGGCTTTTTTCCCCGGGGGGCTGCTGACCAAACGCGGTCGGCAGGACTACCACGGTGCGACACCCGCGCTAGCCGGTCTTCTGTTCTTCTCCGAGGCCCACACCCCGGAGGTCAGGGAACAAATCTGCCAGTGCTTTGAAGAGTACGAGGCGATTTCGAAGGCGCACCTCAATTGGGTGTGGCGCGCCGAACCCCCGGCAGGGCCTGACAACTTTCGGTATGCCAATGCCAAGCCACTCAGGGAGATGATGAGTCGCTTGGATACAGACGATCTCGTGAGCTTCGCCTACACGAGTGGAAGGAAGTCCGTGGACGCGGGCCAGTGGCTTTTCGAAGTCAACGGCTGGAGAGCATGGCAGGCGCGGAAGGGCAACTGCCCACTCTCCTCGATGCGGTTCAGCCTGCCGCACTTGTTCGTGTACCAACACCCTATCGCGTTTCAGCAGCTGTTCCTCAACTTTGCGAGGCGCTTGAAAGCCATCCACGGTTACGGCGGCCATGCCCTGCTTCTTTCGCCGGTACGGATCACGGACAACCAGCCGCTAGAAACCTATTTCGCTGAGCGCATGAACGGACTGGATGTCGGTACGCCGGTGGGCGTCTCGCGAGCCGTGCGCAATGGCATGAAGACGGTTTCGTGGCTGACAGCCATCAACAACGAACTGGTGGAGAAAGTTGGGGGCCGGGAGACGCTTCGTTCTGAGCTTCCTCGGCCCTGGTTTGCGCTCTATGACTACGGCGCCGGGGTCGTCATCCAAGCGGGGCCTGAAGCTCCGCCCGCCCTTGTCGAGGATGACCCGAAGCCTGCATCCTACGTGCTTCCCAACATGCTGCTGAAGGATCTCCGTGTCCCTCAAATTCAGTCGCTGCACTATGTGACGGCAAGCGCCGAGCCAAGGATCACGGGCGCTGCCGCCGAAGAGTGGATGCAGCGTTTTGACGTTCCCGAGGAAGAGCTTTTCCGATTCAAAGCCAAGCTGCTCAATGAACCCAAGTTGAGTCCAGAGAGCACGCTGCCCGACCGGATCAATTGATCGGCGATCACGATGCACTGAGCCGGCCAGCCTGACAAGAAGCCCACACCAAGGAGGAATCAATGACACGCACCTCATCGACCATCGCCCGCTTAGCGGCGCTTACGGCCAGCTTGGCTCTCAGCGGCTGCCTGCTGCCCGAGAAGTTCACAGCAAGCGTCGACGTACGGCCGGACCGCTCGTACACCTACGCCTACGAGGGCACCGCCATCCATCTGCTCGCGGCTCAAGCCATCAAGCAGCAGGGCAGCCTGACTGCGAAGCAGGACAGTGACTTGCGCGCCGAGGTGGACAAGGGACGCAAGGATCCCGCAGTCAAAAAACTCACCTACGAAGGTGCCGGTCGCTATTCGATTGCCGTCCAGCAGGACGTGCGAGCGGGCCAGCAGCCTACGTCGCTGAAGATCCTCTATGTGAAGACCGACAAGGACGGCGTGACCAGCATTTCGGTGCCACCCATCAGCCCCAAAGACAGCGAAGGCCTCCGGCAGCTCGGCATCAAGGTCGACGGCAAGCTGGAGGTGCGTCTGCCGGCCGGCGCGACCGTGGTTTCACACAACGCCTCGGGGACGCCTGGCTTGCTCAGCAAGGCCTACACATGGAAGATCGGCACCGTCGATGAGCGGCCGAGCATCAGCTTTCGCGTCGGCGGCCTTGGTCGAAAGGAAACACCATGAGTGCCTGGGTAAAGGCGGTGATCGAATTGATTCGAGCCGCTGATTTCGGAGAAGCCAGGCGCACGATTTCGGCTTCCAGTAGCTTGGAAGACCTCCGGCTTCTTGAGCAAACACTGCAGTCTGCGAACTTCTCTGGGCGCCTGGAGATCACTGGCGTCATGGCCGCGATTCGCGATCGCATTGCTGTGTTGAGTGCGGAGGAAGAGGCGACGCCGACACCTGACGATGACCCCACGCCGTAGAACGGGCGGACAGGGGGGCAACGGGACGGGTTGGTCGTCAGATTCTGATATCTGAATCAACCGATTCGAATATTAGAACCGGGGCATTACGCCGCTTGCGGCTCAAGTCCCCCTGCTGGGTGTGCAAGGCCGCTGACCGACTGCTGAAGCAGGCGGTCCACGGCGCGGTGCCGTTCGAGCTCGTCGCCGTCGAGGTAGCCGTTCGTGGTGCCCACGGAGGCATGGCCGAGGAGGTCGCGTGCGAGCACCACGTCCTTCGTCATTCCAACGATGTGCGTGCCAAACGTGTGCCTCAGCCAATGGGTGGTCGCCCGGCGCAGCTTGGCCGCCGCCGGCGGATCAGCTTCGCCAACGCGCCGCGCCACCAGGCGGAAGAACGCCGACACTTGCCGGTACAGGGTAAGCGTCCGGCTATCTCATCTTGAATGAGGCCGCCCGGGGCGCAAGGATCGTGTCCACCAAGAATTGCTAGGTGGACACCATGGAAGAAGCTAAGACCAAGGCCAGGCGCCGCCACGACGGCGCGCTCAAGCGTGAGGTACTCGCGCAGTGCGCGGTACCCGGTGCGTCGGTGGCGCAAGTGGCGATGGCGCACGGCCTGAACGCCAACCTCGTCCACAAGTGGCGACGAGGCGCGCGGGCGCGAGACGCGCCGCCGGTGTCGGCGACCTTCGTTCCCGTGGTGCTCAATGCCGAACGTGCTTCAGCGGCGCCTGCCTCCTGCATAGACGTTGAACTGCAGCGCGGCGCACTGAGCGTTCGCGTGCGCTGGCCGGTGGACGCCGGCGCGGCGTGCGCCAGCTGGCTGCGCGAGATTCTGCGTTGATCCGCATCGAGGCGGTGTGGCTGGCGGTGGAGCCGCTGGACATGCGAGCAGGCACCGAGACGACGCTGGGACGTGTGGTTGCCGTGTTCGGTGCGGCCCGTCCGCACCACGCTTACCTCTTCGCCAACCGTCGCGCCAACCGCATGAAGGTGCTGGTGCACGACGGCATCGGCGTGTGGCTGGCCGCGCGACGGCTGCACGATGCCAAGTTCGTCTGGCCGCAAGGCGCGACCGGCACGCTCGCGCTGAGCCGGGCACAACTCGACGCGCTGGTGCTGGGCCTGCCGTGGCAGCGCCTGGGCGAGTCCGGTGTGATCAGCGTTCTGTAGAAGCGGCTCGACCCGCGTCCATTGCGGCATCTGCCGATGTGCGGACGCGCTGAGCCGGGCACCATCGCGTTCGTGATCAGCGACGACCTCGATAGCCTGGATGCGAAGCAGCTGCGCGATGCCCTCCGCGTGGCACGCGCCGAGGCGGTCTTCAAGCAGGCGATCATCGACAAGATCACGCACGAGAACGCCGTGCTCAAGCGGCTGAAGTTCGCCGCCACGCGCGAGCAGTTCAGCCCCGAGCAGCGCACGCTGCTCGAAGACACGCTGGACGCCGACATCGAAGCCGTGCAGACCGAGCTGGCGCAGCTGAGGCCGCAGCGTGCGACGCCCGACAAGCAAGTCGCCAAGCGCCGCCCACTGCCGGCCGAGCTGCCCCGCCGGGAGGTCCGCCACGAGCCAGAGAGCACGGTGTGCGGCTGCGGCTGCCAGATGAAGCGCATCGGCGAGGACGTGGCCGAGAAGCTGGACTACCAACCGGGCGTGTTCAGCGTCGAGCGCCACGTGCGTGGCAAGTGGGCGTGCGCCAAATGTGAACGCCTGGTGCAGGCGCCCGTCGAGCCGCACGTGATCGACAAGGGCATCCCGACGGCCGCGCTGCTCGCGCAGGTGCTGGTCGCCAAGTACGCCGACCACCAGCCGCTGCATCGGCAGGAAGGCATCTACGCGCGTTCTGGCGTGGACTTGCCGCGCTCGACGATGGCCGAGTGGGTGGGCGCCTGCGGCGTGCAGCTGCAGCCGCTGGTCGACGCACTGAAGGCTGAGATGCTGATGCATCGCGTGCTGCACGCCGACGAGACGCCGGTGCCGATGCTCAAGCCCGGGGCGGGCAAGACGCACCGGGCGTACCTGTGGACCTACTGCACCGGCCAGTTCGAGGCCGAGCGCATCGTCGTCTACGACTTCGCCGAGAGCCGGGCGGGCAAGCACGCGATTGCCTTCCTGGGCGACTGGCGAGGTGCGCTCGTTTGCGACGACTACAGCGGCTACAAGGCGCTGATCGCTCAGGGGGTGACAGAGGCCGGCTGCCTGGCGCACGCACGGCGCAAGTTCCACGAGCTGTGGGCCAACAACAGCAGCCAGATCGCCGAGGAGGCACTGACGCACTTCGGCAAGCTGTACGACATCGAGCGTGATGCGCGGGAGCTGACGGTCGAAGGCAGATGGCGAATGCGACACGAGCGAGCAAGGCCGGTGGCCGAAGCGCTGCACACATGGCTCACGCTGCACCGTCAGAAAGTGCCGGATGGCTCGGCCACGGCGAAGGCCATCGACTACAGCTTGAAGCGCTGGGGCGCGCTCGTGCGCTACCTGGACGATGGTGCCTTGCCAGCAGACAACAACTGGGCAGAGAACCGCATCCGGCCGATCGCGCTCGGACGCAACAACTGGCTGTTCGCCGGAAGCCTGCGCGCGGGCAAGCGTGCCGCCGCGCTGATGAGCTTGATCCAGTCGGCTCGTCTCAACGACATCGACCCGTGGGCCTACCTCAAGGACGTCATCGCGCGACTACCGACGCTGCCGGCCAGCTGCATCGCTGACTTGTTACCTCATCGGTGGGTGCCACACACTGCCTAGCCAGCGGACAAGATGCGTCTACCGGACGCATACGGTACAGGGTCCCGCTGGCGATGCCCGTGAGTTCGCCGACGGCCAGGCCGAAGGGAAGCGGGCCGTGCGGGCCCTCGAATGCGCGGGCGAGCAATGGCGCCTCGGCCGGCGCGTCGGTCCAGCTGCGCCAGCCGCGGCTGGCCAGGTACGCCTGCAGGCGCTCCATCACCGCGCTGGCCAGCGGCACATGTCGCACGGCGCCACGCTTTCCAACCACCCGAAGACGCCAGGCCTTCGCGCCGTCCGCCAAGGTGATCGCCTCGATGTCCTGGATGCGACGAGACACTGCCTCGGACAGCCGCATCCCCGTGCTGTAGAGCAGCCAAACGGCGAACTTGAGCCGCGGGCGCCCCGCCCGATCGTCGAGCTGCTCGAGCTGGTGCAAGACCAGCTGCCAAAGCTCGCGGTCGAGCGCGCGGCCACGGTCGACGTCCCGCGTGGGCGTGCCGCCAAGCGGCAGCGCCGACCAGGGGTTGGCCACCAGGTAGTTCTGATCGCGCAGCCAGCCGCCCAGGGCCTTCAGAACGATGAGCGCGTAGCGCTCGGCCGGGCCAGCCAAGCCGCCCTCGAACGGCCGCCAGGCGCTGCTCCAGCGCGCGGTGCCGCGCGGGGCACACCAGTCCGCCGGCGGTGCACCCAGGAACTCGCGGTAGGCCTGGCAGTCCTCCACCGCCATCGACGACATGGGCACGCGGCGGATCCACCAGCACCACAGCAGCAGACGCTCGGCTTCACGGGTGTAGGCCCGCTGGGTGTGCGGTGACACCTTGGTGGCCACCCACGCCTTGACCGCGTCCACGTCGTTGCGAGCCCCGAGCGTGCACAGCGCTGCCGGCGCCCGGAATCGGCCCTCCGAGCCGTCCAAATGCGCCGGGAGGTGCAGTTGCTCCAACGGCACGAGCCGGCGGCCTCCTGGGGCGTCTACGCCCGCAGTCTGCAGCTGTCGCGGGGAGAGCCGCGCGCTGGGCAGCAGCTGGAGGTCCGGGCGGGCATGTTGAGCAATCCAGTCCTCGATCTCGTGCGCCTTGGCGGGCCCGAGGCCTCGGAACTTGCGATGCCAACGGTGGCCGTGCGCATTGACGTGGTTGACCAGGTCGCCCACCGTGGCCACGCCGCCGGCGGCGAGACGCGTTGCGTATGCCGCGGGAAGCCAGGCGTCGAGCCGGTGCTCGCGCTCGGGCACTGGGAACACGTGGCTTTCGACGTAGGCGAGCGCCTCCCGAATGCGACCGCGCAGGCGGCTGCGCCGCTGCTCGGCGCGTTCCTCGGGCCCAGGCCCGGCTTTCGCAGGCCCTGCCCTCATGCCGTCGGCACTTCCATATCGCTCCCGCCACAGCGCGATCAGCTCGTGCTCGCTGTAGCAGTCGTCGGGATCGACCTCTTCTCGGAACGCGTCGAGCGTCAGGGTTTCGGCCGGCACTGCTGCCGCAGCCCTGGCCCGCGGCGCGGCGATGGCGCGCGGATCCCGTTCGAAGACCGCTGCGAGTTCGGGCCTCGCGCTGCGCCGCGCGGCCGCGGCGAGTTCGCGGGCGATCTCACGGGCGCGCGCCGGGACATGTCGCAGATCGGCCAGCACCTCGCCCTCGAAGTAGGTGGCATGCAGCACGCGAGGATCTGCGCCCTGCACATAGCCCCAGTACAGCGCCAAATCGCGGCGCTGCAGCCGCGGGCCGCTGGCCGGCCGGGGAAAACTGGCGCGGTGCCTCATCGGCCCGCCCCCGGCCGGCGCCGGCGCTTCGGCGCAGGCCGCTCGATGCCGAGCCGGCGATCAAGCCAGTGGTTCATGGGTCCCGCGCTCCAGCCGACGTCGACGAACGTGAACGGCCCGGCCAGCTCCACCGCCTCGAGGGCGTCCTGCTCGGCACCCGTCGCGGGCCAGAACGGGCCGTCAGGCGCCTGCAGGAAGTGCTCGCCCTGCTTCGCGTCGCAGCGCTCGCAGTGGTTCATCCAGTAGGTCTGGCGCGCTGTTTGGCTGTCGTCCGGCCGCCAGCGCTGGCGAACGTCGGGCCCGAGCTGCTCAGCGAGGGCATCGGGCATTGCGTGGATGTACTTAAGCAGCAAGCCGCGTTCGTCTTCCTCATCGTCGGGCGATCCGAACACGAAGGGCGGTAGCGCCATCACGGCGAATGTCCGGGTCTCCTGTCGGCAGGCGTGGCACGTAGCCCGTCCGGTGACATGCAAAACCGCCCTGCACACGAGGGAGGAAGGCGCTTCGCTTTGGAGTTCTGACACGCGGATCACCTCAAAAAGCCGGTTTGTGAGGTCGAATTTTGGCGGCTGATAATGTGATTTATCAGACCAGAAAAAATTGAACTTCCTTATTTTGGGTTAGCCAAACTAGCCAAAAATAAGGCAAAGTCCTGGTCGACGCGACAGGGTCTGCTTCGCAGACCCTCGCCGGCAGGGCCCGCTGTCAGTGTTTTGCGCGTTGAACGGAGCCAAGCTGAGGTTCACATGAGCGATCGCCGCCACCACTCGCACCACCCGTTCTGGAGCTTCTCCTCCAGCTGGGGAGATCTCCCACCTGAGCAGCTCGAGACGGACGATCACGGTGCCCCCCAGTACATCGGGCCCTCGCCGAGTTCGAAGTTGAGCGCAAGCACGCGCGAACTCCTGAGCGAGCTCGAGCGCTCCGTCGCCGACTTCTTGGTGCAGAACGCGCATGGTGCATCGCGGCGTCACCAGCCGATGCTGATCATGGCGAGTCTGCCCGTCTGCACGCGACAAAGCCCGCTCTTCAGTGCCTGGCCGCCGATCTACCATCCAAGGACCGTGGGCGCCATCGTCCAGCATGACGACCTGAGCGCCAGGTTCACCTCCGACGACGTGTACGTCGCGCTGCACAACGCACCTGTGAGCCCGGTGGTGGAAAAGGCGCAGGATGAGGTCAACGAGCACTACCGCAGCGCCTTGGCCAAGCAAGGCCTGTCGCAGAGCCTGGTCGACACCCTCGACGAATGGCTGGATGCCAAGGCCCGTGGGATGGCCATGCAATACCAGCTCAGTCAAGCGCGGGTTGAAGCCGAGGCCGTGGCCGCGGCGATGGCAGACGCGGGTGCTCAGGCGGCAGCCGAAAGCGCTCCGAGGGGGCCAGCCGAGGGCCGGGATGCGCTCGAGCTCCTGAGCGCCGCCGATCTCGGCGCAAGGCTCGGGGTGAGCGACGAAACGGTGCGCAACCGGGAACGCGCGGGTGAACTCTTCTCTGTCCTCGCACCGGGTCGAAAGCGCGGCCGCGAATACCCCGGCTTCCAGGCCTGGCCCGAGTTCGCCGGGGACGTGTTGACGGGCCTGCTGCAGACGCTTGGTGCGCCGGCCCGCGACGGCGCGAGCCTGCATGGGTTTTTTGGCTTCAGCACCGACCTGTTGGGTGGCCTAACGCCCGTCGAGGCCGTCGTCGGGTCACTGTTGACGTCCGAGCAGGTCGACGAGTCGGCGCAGGCCTTCCTGCAGCGACCGGCTCAAGAGCGGCTCGCGTCGGTCCGGCGCGCAGCGAAGACCTACGCCACGGTCCTTGGAGGCGCATGAGCGCCGGCGTCCCACCGTCGCCGCCTCCGCTCGTCCCGCGTTGCACTGCCCAATCCCTGCAGCTCGAGCTGCTGGACCCCGGCAGCGTGCCGTTGATGCGGCTTTACCGACATGCCGGCGGCGACTTCAGCGCGGCCCCGCCCGAGCACCGCAACCTGCGTGTGGATCCACCCGAAGGTTGCAAGGGGGACTACGGCGTGCTTTACACGGCCGGGAACGTGGCCACGGTCGCGATGGAATGCTTGATCCTCAAGCGCACCGGCGCGCACTCCGTGTGGGACGTTGCGTTGGCCCAGCAGTACCGCATCGCCCGCTACACGTTCACGCAGCCGGCGCTGTTTCTGCCGCTCGATGGCCCGAACCGGCCGGTGCTCAGAATCGACGGCTGGCAGGACGACTACAAGGCGTACCAAGCCGTGGCGCATGAGCTGTTCCAGCGCTTTGGGCAGCTCGTCCACGGACTCAGCTGGGAGAGCCAGCACCGCGGCCAGCCAGGCCGCGTCTACGCGATCTGGGACCACCGCAAGATGAGCCTCGGCCTCAGCGTGGACCCTGCTCGATCGGGCCATGCTCTGGCCGACGACGCCGAGTGGAACGCCTTCCTGGCTGAATATCCCACCATCCAGGCATTGGCGCCAAGCGCTCCGCCGGCAGCGTGAGGTCCAGTTGCAGGGCGCGGCGAGTCGAGCAGCACGCCTCGCCAAAATGCACCGAACCGGGCGCCGCATCGGGTCAGCATGCCTTCAGGATCACCGCCGGAACAGGCCGAAGAAGTAAACTGCCGACCATGACCAAGAAGCCCACCATTGCCTCGCGCCTGGCGAAGCTGGCCACCAAGCCGGCCGAGCACCGCTTGACCAAGGTGAAGGTCAAGCAAAAGCTTGTGGCCAAGGCGAAACGTGCTCAGTTCCTGGCCGAGGTCAAAGCGACCAAGCCCACGGAGGCCAGCCGCGTCGTCGCCAGTCAGCTGGTGAAGCGTGTGAAGGCGGCCAAGGCCGCGTCCTTCCTCGATCAATACCGCGCCGCCGACTGATGGCCCTGGCCGACGACGGCTTTGGGCTGCTCCCGGTCACTGAGGTTGCGCGGTCCTTGCTGACCGATTTCAAGTGCGGCAAGGACCACCTGGATGCCTTCCTGGTCGACGCTCACCTCTTCCACCAGGATCGACTCGGGCTGACCACCGTGGTCTTCCACCGAGACCAGCCGAACCGTGCGATCGGGTACTTCACCCTTGCCAACGACGCCTTCCCTCTCACGACGTCGGAACAGCAGGAACTCGGGCTGCATGACCTGGTCAACTTGAGCGCCTACCCGGCCGTCAAGCTGGGGCGTCTGGCCGTCGCAGCGGATCTGCAGGGCCAGGGCATCGGGGAACAGATCATGGGCCTGGTGCACGGCGAGATCCTCGACTCCGCGTCGCTCTCGGCGGCCCGCCTGGTGATCCTCGATGCGGATGCGGACGAGCGCGTGGTGCGCTTCTACCGGAACCTCGGCTACCAAGAATCGTTGGTGGCTGAACAAAGAGCGAAGAACCACGCCTCGAGGAAGGCCGGACAAGCCGCCACCATCAAGATGATTCGCGACGTGCTCGCCTAGCCCCGCACGAATTCTCGGCGCTTGCCGGCCAGCACCCATGGCCAGCGGCGGATTGCGCTTCAGTCCGAAAATGTATATATTTTGTATATACACGGAGGTGAAATCATGCCTGCACCCACTGCCAATCTGCTGCTGAAGTTCCGAGAACGTGACACGCAGTTCGGAGTGACCAGGTCGACGGTCAAGGCCATGGCCAAACACTTCGATCTGTCGGAAACCGAGGTGGTTCACATGGCGCTCTCTCGGCTCGCCAAGGAAGAGATGCCCGGCTACGAGGCCGACGACGGCCCGCTGTCGATGTCGGAGCTGAAGGCCGTGCGCAAACTTGCGAAGGCACAGATGCCCACGGGCGCTGTACTGCGCAAGCAATCGTTGTTCTGACGTGGCTGCGTGGGCTGCCCCGGTACCAGGCGACATCGTCTGGTGCCGATTCCCCGAGCTGCCCAGGCGGTCCCCGGGTCCCAAGCCGAGGCCAGCTCTCGTCTGTGACGTTGAAGAGCGCGAGGACGGTGCCATCGTGACGGTGGCCTACGGGACATCTCAGCAGCTCAATCGCTTGCACACCGGCGAGTTCACCATCACAAAGCAGGGCACGCCAGCCGCGTTCAAGGCCGCAGGCCTGAGCTTCGACACGAAGTTTGACGTCGGCCAGACTGTGCCCTTGCCTTGGGGCGAGGAGTTCTTTGCCATTCCTCCCCATGCGCCACTGGGGCAGTCGCCCAAGTTGGGCAACCTGCACGCCTCGGTGTACCGGGCCGTGCAGGCCGCCCATGCGGCGGCAGAGGCTGCCAGGGCAGGCCAGTAGCCAGACGGACCGAGCGCAATGCGCTGCGGCCGTTCGCTGCGCCCCTTGCGGTCGCCACCCGTCAGCTGGAGAACCCGCATCTTCGCGTACGAGCTCACGCGTCACCCAAACAACCCGACTGGCGACGCGTCACGCAAACAAGCTGCGATCTGGCCAACCCGTCATCTGAAAAGCCCGCCCCCAGCCAGCCCACCCGTCAGCCAGACAACCTGAAAAACCGCCTCACCCGTCACCTGAACCTCCCGAGCTACTCGGTGTCGGCGGCGAGCCGTCACCTGGGCAACCCGATCGGCCCACGGCTGCCCTGAGTCTCGGGTCTCTCGGTCAGCGCGTCAGAGCAGTCGGCTCGGCCCCGCGCTTGGGGCGATTCGTCGCCTAGACTCATTCGCAATGAAGCCGAACAGGGAGGGCTCGAGATGGTGAAACAGCGTTTCGTACTGCCGGTGGATCCGGATCCATGCCCGGACTTGCTGATCGAGCGCGGTCCCAAGGGCACGGGTGTCGGTCGGTGGGTGCCCGACGACAAGCACACGCTCCTGGCCAAGTGGCTGGGGGGGACGCGCCAAGCGCGAGCCAAGTGGCCCGAGCGAGTCTTCATTGACCCGTTTTGTGGTCCCGGCCGCATCCAAGTGGAAGGAGAGTCCTTCACCCGCGACGGCGGTGCACTCGTGGCCTGGCGGCGATCGCAGGCGCACGCGGTGCCCTTCACCCGCGTCCTCGTCGGCGACATCGAGGTTGAGCGCGCAGAAGCCTGCGCGGCTCGCCTGAAAGCCCTCCAAGCCCCCGTCCAGAGCTTCACCGGGCCTGCCTTGGAAACCGCGCCGAAGATGGCGGCTTCTATCCCGTCCGGCGCGCTGGTCCTGGCCTACATCGACCCGTACAACCTGTCGTATCTCGGATTTGAAATCTTGCGGGCGCTCGCCAAGTTGCCCAAGATCGACCTGCTGGTGCACTTCAGCACCATGGACCTTCAACGCAACGTCGACATGGCGCTCGACGATTCGAAAGCCCGCTTTGACGACGCCGCACCTGGCTGGCGCGACCACGTCGATCACGAACGACTGTCGAAGGTCGGACTGCGCGAAGCGTTCTTCGACTACTGGCTGGACGCGGTGAAGAACCTCGGCTTCACCTCAGCCCGCCACATGCCGCTGATCCGCGGTGATCGCAACGCGCCGCTGTACCGCCTCGTGGAGTTCAGTCGGCATCCGCTGGCCAACAAGGTCTGGGACGACGTGGCCAAGCCCGCGACGCTCGACCTCTTCGGCTGAGGCGCGGAAAACCCCGGCGTCAAACCGACGGTTCGAGCTGCGGCATTGCGTCCCATGTTCGGCCGAGCAACTCGCGGCCGTTCGCATGCTTCGATCGCTTCTTGCCATCGGCGCCCCACCCTCCCCACTGCTTGAAGAAGAAGGCGACCCGCTGCTCTTCGCATTGCAGGCGCACACGCTCCACCCAAGCCGGGTCCATGGGCCTCGACTTGGCACCGGACTCGCCGCCTACGATCACCCAGTGCACGCCGGCGAGATCGAGCCGGCCGAGGTCCTGCAGCAGCGGCTCCACTGACAGGAAACGAATGCGAGCCGGCACCTTGCGCAACTGAGCGATGCGTGGCACCCCGTGCTTGCGGTTCTCCACTGACACGCCCATCCAAGCATTCGGCGGCACGGCCCGTCCAGCGGCAAAGTAGTCCGCCATCCGCTGAGCCCGCTTGGTGAGGATCTGGTAGGTGTGCTGCGGCGTGCGCGCCACCACGTCCATGACCTGGTCGATGTAGGCGTCAGGGACCGCCTCATGGAAGAGGTCCGACATCGAGTTCAGGAAGTAGATGGTCGGCTTGCTGCGCTTGAGCGGATCCCCCAGACGGTTCGGCAGTAGCGTGAGCTCGAAGCCGTTGTCGTAGCCGGGCGCTCCCATGGCTTTCAACCGGCGAGCCATCGTCTCGGCATAGCAGTTCTTGCAGCCAGGCGAGATCTTCGTGCAGCCCACCGTGGGGTTCCAGGTCTGCTCGGTCCACTCGATGCGGCTCACGGTGGTCATGTAGATGCTCCTTCCAGGTTGACGCCAAACGCCGGCTCGGCACTCACAAGGCGATAACCGCGCGCTTGGCGTTCGCGGGCCACCGCGGACAGCAACTCGGTCGCGTGTTCGCGATCGCGCGCGCCTTGCCGCATCTGATTGCCGAGACCACTGCCCTTCGCGCCCCAGGCCCGGAACAGCTCCCACTCGCCGAAGATGTCTGACTGCACGCTGGCCAGGTAGTAGCGGGTGGTCGTTTCCCAGCGAATCATGAAGGCTCCGGCGCGCGACGAGGTGCTGCGCTGCGTTGGAAGTGTATTGCACAATACAGCTCATGACCAAGAGCGATGCCTCGCCCAGCGTTCAGACCTATCCACCCTTCGAGCGCGCCTACGACACGTTCAATCGGGAACTCTTCGACGGCACGCTGCCCTCCGTGCTGCTGACCCTGCAACGCAAGGCCAACACCTGTGGCTACCTCTCGGCGAATCGCTTTGCCAACCGGACGGGCGGCCTAACCCACGAGCTGGCCATGAACCCCGAGTGGTTCGCGGTGAGTCCCTTGGTCGAAATCCTTCAAACCCTCGCGCATGAGATGGTCCACGTGTGGCAGCACACGCACGGCTCACCCTCTCGCGGGCGTTTCCACAACCGCGAGTGGGCGGACAAGATGGAGTCGATCGGTCTCATGCCCTCCCACACTGGCCAGCCGGGTGGGCGGCGGACGGGAGACTGCATGTCCGACTACCCCCTCGTCGGAGGACGCTTCCTCAAGGTTGTTGGCCAGCTGATGGCCGATGGGTTCGAGATCGCCTGGTATGACCGCTTCCCGCCGGCAGTGCGCCAGGCTCCGCATGTGCTGACCACCACCGAGGGGAGTGGCGTCTTGCCGACCGCTGCCACCATCGTGCCGGCCGAGCACGGTGTCCAGATCCTGCCCAAGCCGTCGGCGAGCAAAACCACGAACGGAAGCAACCGCGTGAAGTACACCTGCGCATGCAAGACCAACATTTGGGGCAAGCCCGGCCTGTCCGTGCTCTGCACCGTTTGCGAGCAGCAGTTTGTGCCTGAGCAGGCTGTCGTCGCAGCAAGAACTCGAACGGCGTCGCGCTCCGCGTCTGTCTGAAACCAAACCACGACCGAAGGAACCCTCCAGTCGGCCCCTCTTCAGTCGCTGTGAGCCGAAGCCCCTATGGTGTCTCTTTGACGGCAAAGCGCCGCTGTTGCGCAAGACGACGGCATTTTGCAGAATGCGGCCATTCTTTGATGGAGACACCCACATGATCGGTCGACTTTCTCTGCGATCTATACCCGACGAAGTTCTGGACGCACTCGACGTGTTGGCCTCTCGAAACGAAAGGTCGTTGGAAGCAGAGGCGCGAATGGCACTCCGCGCCTGGGTGCAACCCATCATCGTGGGCCGTGAGCAGCACTCTCGCCTACGAGACGTCTCCGAACGGCTGCGCTTGGCCATGGCCGAGTGGAATGGGTCCAGGTTCGGCCAAGGCCTGACTGCCTCCCAAGTCGCCGAAGCGATCGGCGAGTCGTATGTCGCGCACGTCGAGGACTGGTTCCTTGGCCGGCAAGAGCCCTCCCTGGCCCATCTGGAGTCCATCGCCCGGTTGCTCGGTGTACGGGCTGCATGGCTCAAGCACGGCGTTGGCCAGCCCTTTGCCACATGCTCGGAATCGGTCCCACGTGACATCGCGGAGGCACTGCGTTGGATGAGGACCTGGCGAGGGGAAGGCACCGAGCACGTCGCCACGTTGCACCTGGTTCGCAAGGCTGATGAAACGGGAGCGCTACTGCTGCTGCAGGAGTCCTCGAGCGGGCATTTTGCGAGCGTGCACACGAACATCCACCTGAGCGAAGTCATCGGAGCAGGTGGCGAGGCAGATCTTGCGCATTTGTGGCTCACGCTTCGAGCGCTCTACCGCGTCTATACACGCAGTCCGCGAGAGCTCAATGTCGTGAGTTACCTTGCCCGGCACGATGACTACGAGGTGCTGACATCGGGACGTGCTCACCCTGCAGGTGTCCTTCGATCGCTGACCAGGGCCCTATGGTGGGAGGATCTGTGGGATTCGCAGATGGCCAAACAGAACTACTGGCCAGGCTACCCTGCCCTGGTTGGCCGCATCAACCGCGTGCTGGAGCTGAAACCTCATATGTCCGAACTGATCGCCCGGATCGACGCAGGCGAGTTCATGTCATCGGAGCCAGCGACACAGGGTCGGCCGGAGCTGTCAGGCAACTGAATGGCCGTGACCAGCGGGGCCGCAGTTCGACAAGCACGATGAACGAGCAGCCGGCGGCGAAATCGGCCACGGATTCGGCCGCGCCGTCTGCGCCTCAGTCGGCCAGTTGGAGGGCAGTCGCATGATTCTCATGGCCAAGGCCCAGAGTGAACAGTGGACCCCAGTCGTGGTGGATCCGGTCCTACTCGAAAGCTACTGGAAGTTCGGAAACTACTACCCGGCCTTCGGCCACCCCCCAGCCTGCGCCTGGTTTGACCGCTTCGAAGGCAAGTCGCGCCCCGGAATGTTCAAGCTGGGCGTGGCCTACTTTTCCGGAGCCGAGGACGGGTCGCACGCGTTCATCCTGAACAACGGTCGCCATCGCACGCGCTGGTTGCTCGAACGCAAAGCACGTGAAGTCGTGGTCGCTCTGGCAAACGAGCAGGTCGATACAGCCGTCGAAGCCGGCCTGGTCGTCCGCATCGTGCGGCAGCGAGGGCTCTTCGACTTGGGCTTTGAACTGCACAATTCCGAGATGCAGGCCCACGATCCAGCGCCGGACGGCACCTGCAAGCACTGCGGCTTTCAGACGCGTCAGGCCGAGACTTCCAATCGGTGAATCCAAGTGCCTCGCATGTCGGAGCGGCCCTGCTTGCGACTCAGTGCGGATTGACAGTGTCCCGTCGCTGAAGCCTGTCCATCCACCGCCTGGCCAAGTCTTGTGAGCGCTGAACCTCTTCCGGCATGGCGATCTGGCCCTTCGTCGCGCGCACCGCGTCGGCCGCTGTCATGCGCCTACCTGAAGTCTCGAAAACATGGTAGATCGCCAGGTTCACGGCGTGCACTAGGGCCTGTTAACACTACCGCAATCCGTCAGCGATGAGGGCGAAGCAGATGAAGGCGGTGAACATGACGTCGAGTTTCTCGAATCTGGAGAAGATTCGGCGATAGCCCTTAAGCCGCCTGAACAGGCGCTCGACCTCGTTGCGGCGCTTGTACATGGTGCGGTCGTACTCCCAGGGCTGGATGCGAGTGCACTTGGGTGGCACGACGGGCGTGTAGCCCAAGTCCAGGGCCAACTGGCGGGTCTCGTTGCCCTCGTATGCACGATCCATGATCAGGTGCAACGGCCTGTCGGGCGAGCCCAAGCGCTTGAGCAATTCGCGGCCCTCGGTGGCATCGTGTGCCTGACCTGGCGAGAGCGAGAAGGTCACGGCTGTGCGTGCATCCGCCGCGACGAGGTGGATCTTGGTGTTCCAGCCACCGCGGGACTTGCCGATAGCTTGCGGACCGTTTTTTTGGGCGCACCAGTGCCGTCCGGATGCACCTTGACGCTGGTGCTGTCCAGCGACACCGCCTCCAACTTGATCTGCACAATCTGCTCGCGTTGCAGCTGTTCGAACGCACGCTCGAGCACGCCAGACTTGGCCCAACGGCTCATGCGTGTGTAGATGGTGTGCCAGTTGCCGAAGCGCTTGGGCAGCCCTCGCCACTTGCAGCCATGCTCGGCCACGTACAGGATCGCATTGAGCACCTGCAGGTTCGACAAGCTGACGTTGCCACGCTGCAGTGGCAAGCATCCTTCAATCCGCGCAAATTGCGCCTTCGTGATCTCCATGCCAGCACTTTCTCAGCATGATCGATCTCGCGCAATTAGTGTTAACAGGCCCTAGCTCAGAGCTGCTTCTTGCGGCACACACCTCGACGATCTTTTCAGACGATGCTACTGCGCATCGGTGGTCATGCCGACCTCGAGGCGCTCATGAGCGCTCCCCCGCCGCCGCCCGCGTCAGTACCATCTGCTGACCTCGCTGCCGCGCATGCGATGCGCCTCGCTCGATGTGCTACTCCGCCAAGAACTGGGCCGACTACCGCAAGTACACCAAGCTGTTCGGGGCCGAGCTGCTGATCGGCGGCGAGTTTGTCGATCTGTTCTGGTGGGAGTCGTTGCCCGAGGAGACGGCCGGGCGCGGTGCCAAGCCAGTCATGCCGAGGGGGGGGGAGGAGCCGTTCCTTGCGCCAGCGACCGAGGCAGAGCGCGAGATCTGCAACCTGATCCGGTCCACCCGTGAGCAAGAGTCGCACAGCTGAGCACCGTTGGCGCCAAGTCACTGCGCAGACGGTTGAATCACCTCCCGACGCCGCTATGCTGATACGCCGTCTCAACCCGCCGGATGCCCTTCGCCATGCCTAAAGCCACCGCCTCGGCCTCCGATTTCCTTCGCCACTTCAGCCTAACAAGCGTTCGACAAGCCGCGGCGGTATCCGCTTTCGTATTAGGTCTTGTCGGCTGCAGCGACGAGCAACCGCGCTACCAGCCGACCTACACCACGGGGCCTGCCGCGACGGACGCGCGGGCGATCGTGTTCGCGGTGCACCCCCTGCACGGGCCGCAGAAGCTCGCGACGCTCTACCAGCCGCTGGTTGACCAACTCAATGCACGGTTGCCGCACATCAAGGTCGAGCTGGAAGCTTCCAGCAGCTATGCGGCCTTCGAAACCAAGCTGCAGCAGCGCAGCGTGCATTTGGCCCTGCCCAACCCCTACCAAACGGTTGTCGCTCAACCCTGGGGTTACCGCGTGATTGCCAAAGTGGCCGATGACGTCGATTTCCGGGGGCTGATCTTGGTACGCAAGGATCGGCGCATTGGGCACCCGAGGGATCTCAACGGCCAGGCGATCAGCTTTCCCGCTCCAACCGCCTTGGCCGCGACGTTGCTGCCCCAACGTTGGCTGCACGACCAGGGCCTGAGCTTGAGCAACGTGGACGTGCGCTATGTCGGCACCCAGGAAAGCTCGATCCTCAACGTCGCTCTTGGCGAGACGGCCGCAGGCGCCACGTGGCCTCAGGCGTGGCGCAGCTTCCAGGCTGATCAGCCGGCCCTCGCCGCGCAACTGACGGTGAAGTGGGAAACTCCTTCGCTCGTCAACAATTCCATCATGGTTCGTGACGACCTCGACCCCGCGCTGGCGCAGGATCTGCGCCAAGCACTGTTGAACCTGGGCAAGGACGAGGCCGGCCGCCAAGTCTTGCGACGCCTCGAAGTGGCCGGCTTCGAGGCCGCAGACGCCGACTCCTATGCGGTGGTGCGCGAATTCTTGCGTGATTTCGAGCGCGACGTGCGCAAGATCACGGCGAACAAGCCATGAGCGCCGGCCGCCTCCGACGAGCCCTGCGCTCCTTTCGCGTCCAGCTTGCCCTGGGCGTGGCACTCGTGCATGCGGTGCTGATGGTGCTGTTCGTCGCCGACTTGGTACAGACGCAACAGAAGTTCCTGCACGAGCGCCATGCGCAGCGCGGCTTGAGCCTCGCACAGGGGATCGGGCTGCAAAGTATCCGGGCCCTGCTCAGCAGGGATCTTGCTGCGACGCAGGAAGTCGTGCAGGGCTTTCTGACCTACCCAGAAATGCGCCATGTCGTCATCGTTGACCCCAATGGCAAGGTCCTCGGGCACAACGACCCCGCCCTCGTTGGCAGCTATATGTCGGACGCGGTGTCCGCAGGCATGCTAGCGGGAAACCCCACCCCCGGCGTGCTTGTCGACGACGGGGAAGTGATGGATGTCGCCTCCCCCGTGCTGTGGCGCGGCCAGGTGCTAGGGTGGGTGCGCTTCGCCGCCGGCATGGAAGGCGTGAACGCGCAGCTGCGCAAGGTCGCCCTGGAGGGCGTCGGATTCGCCCTGGTGTCGGTGCTGCTTGGGGTTGGCCTCGCGATGTGGATGGCACGCAGCACCACGCGGCGCTTGTACGACCTCATGCGGGTGGCGGCGGCCGTGACCCGAGGTGAGCGCGGCGTGCGCGCCGGGGCCGACGATGACAACGAGATGGGTCGGCTGGCGGGCGCCTTCAACCTCATGCTCGACAACCTGGCCACAAAAGAATGCGAACTGCTGAAGGCCAACGAGGAACTGGAGCGCCGGGTAGAGCAGCGCACGGCGGCGCTCGCTCGCAGCGAGGAAGCGCAGCGCCTCATCCTGGCCCAGGCCAACGACGCCTTCGTGGCCATCGGCGTCAGCGGAAGCATTACCGAATGGAATCGCGCTGCCGAAATGATGTTTGGCTACACGAGGCAGGAGGCCCTGGGCCGGCCGCTCGCCGAACTGATCATCCCGCCGAAGCACCGCGAAGCGCATGCACGCGGACATGCCGGATTCGTGCATACCGGCGAGGGCAATGTCGTGAACCGCCGCGTCGAGATCACCGGCCTACATAAGGACGGCTACGAGGTTCCGGTCGAACTGTCGGTTTCGGCCATCGCGACGCCGGACGGCTTCGTCGCGAATGCCTTTATCCGGGACATCCGCGAACGAGTCGCCGCCCAAGAGGCCCTCAAGAAAAGCCAGAGCCGCTTGCATCAAGCTCTGGAGAGCTTGCCCGCCATGGTCGGATATTTTGACCGTGACGCGCGCTGCCGCTACTCCAACCGCCTCGGCCGAAGGTTGCGCGACCTGGCGCCGGGGGAAGAGATTGGCCTGCACATGCGCGAGGCCATCGGCGAGCAAAACTACGCGCTGCACGAACCGCACCTTCCAAAGGTGCTGACTGGCCAGAAGGCCTACTTCGAGGGCTCGGCCCCCCAGCGCGGCCATGAGGCGCACTTCCAAGTCCACCTTGTTCCCGAGGCGGATCCTGACGGCGAGGTGGCTGGCTTTTACGTGATGACCTTCGACGTCACGCCCCTGAAGACGGCGCAGCTTGAACAAGAGCGCGCGCGGCGCCAGCTGCGCGCCATCACAGACAACCTGCCGGTGATGATTTCGTACATCGATGCCGAGCACCGCTTGCGCTTCCTGAACCGCACCTTCGAAGAATGGACAGGGGTGGCCGTCGGCGACGCCATCGGCAAGCGGCTCGCCGAAGTGGTGGGCGATGAACTCTACGAGCAGACGCGCGTGCCGCTGGAGCGTGCCCTGCAAGGCCAGCGCATGGAGTTTGAGGTGGTGTCCAACGCGCTCGGTATCCGGCGCGTGCTGCAGACCGCCTACATTCCCGATTGCCCCAGCGCCGACGTCACGGCCGGCGTCTACACGCTCACCAGCGATGTCACGGCACTGCGCGACGCCGAGCGCCGCATGGCAGAACTGGCGCTGACCGACACCCTTACCGGTCTGGCTAACCGACGCCGTTTCGAGCAGCGACTGCCGGAGGCACTGGGGCGTGCGGCCCGGGCGCGCACCGGCACGGCGCTGATGTTTCTGGACATCGACCACTTCAAGCGCATCAACGACAGCCTGGGCCATGCTGCGGGGGATGCCGTGCTCGTCACCTTCGCACAGCGCCTGGCCGCCAGTGTGCGTAGTACCGACTTAGTCGCGCGTCTTGCGGGTGACGAGTTCGTCGTCGTGCTAGAGGGAATGAAGGAAGTCGGCGAATGCCACGTCATCGCCCACAAGGTCAACGCAGCAGCGCGCGGTGCGGTGCGCTATGAAGCGCACAACCTGGTGGTCACGACAAGCATCGGCATTGCCTATCTCGGCGGCGGCACCCCAAGCAGTGCCGAACTCATCCTGCGGCATGCGGACGACGCCCTGTACCGCACCAAGGCGCAGGGCCGTGATGGCTACACGGTCGTCGAGGTGGGTGAGCACGACTCGCAGTTCACGAGCAGTTCGTTCGCCGATCTCCAATGACCGTTGACGGGCAATCGCCCATTCGTATCCACTCGGCTGCGTATTTCGGCTGATGTGGCCGGCTAGGTCGGCGACATACCAGGTCTGCTCCCGTTTAGGCTTGTTCGACACCTGCCTGGGCGAGGCACCGAACCCGCGAGCGTGTCCCCGGTTGTCGTCAGCGACAAGGACCTCACAGAGAGTGCTTGGGGGCGGGAGGTCATCGCGAACCAATGACTTTGCTGTTGATGCACTTTCGCATGCCGAACCACGGGCTCCGGCAAGTCGGGCCATTTCGGACGTGACGCATACAGCGGGGCTTCGATCCTCACGAATTTGCTGTATCGCGGCCTCTAGCGCCCAACCCATTCGCCAGCGTCGTTGTAGTTGAACGACCGCTGCAGCCCAGCGGATTGCCAGACCAGATCAAACACAGGACGCAGCGCTATTGCGGCCGGAACATCAGCAGGCAGCAGAACGTCTGGTAGCGCCAGCGTCTCACGGTCGAAGCGACCCCTACCTTCGTCTAGGAACATTGAAACGCGGCGGTCCAGACCCAGGGCGACTTCACTGGCGCGAAGTAACGACCACATACAAGTCATCGCCGTGTTCACGCCAAGAACTGTCAGCTCCTCGCGGAAACGGTCTACAAGACGGATCATTTCTTGTTCGTACGCGATGGATGGCAGCACCGGTTGCGGTCCTGGAAACGGTGTCAGGACTTGAACCGTCTCAAAAAAGCCGTTGCGAAAGATCTGTGAGTAGCCATGCGTCCGCCCCGAGTTGTCTGTGTTGCGCACACCGAGGGCTCCGTCCAAGTTGATCCGCGCCCCGGGAACTGTCGTACCGAGAGCAGGGAGATGCCGGTGGTCGGCGTAGGGCACCGGATTGATCAGCAACGTGCCGAGGGCAGCTTCGGTGGGTATGAGGTGGACAACGACAAGGGCGCCGTCGTGAAGTCGAGCCGGCTGCCCGCCACTGAGGAGCAAGCCGAGTCGACTGGTCCGGAAATCCCGGATTCGCTGAACTTGCCCCTCAGACCGAAGGAACAGGCCGCGGATCTCAGGGACATCCAGCTTTCGGCTGCGCAGGCCTTCTCGCAGGTAGAAGTGCTGATTCGTCTTCGCGCGGTGCGGGCCAGCCCAACTCTGGGGAATACGAACCACCAGAACGAATCCGCCCGGCACCTGCACCGGACGAGCCTGCACTCCAGGCATGCGCGGCTCGACCCCATGCAACAAAACATCTGCGATACGTCGAGCCTCTTCATCAGGGTTTCCGGACAATGGCGCAATGCGCGCGGCTCCTCCCTCGCCGTCCTCCTCGATCCCGTAGACGAGGTCGCCACCTGACGCGTTCGCGAAGGCAGACGCGTCGCCCACCAAAGCGCCTCGAGACGCGTCATCGCGCCCCGGAATGTCGCGCTTGAAGTCAAGGTGCGCGCCTTCCTGGGCGCGTGTGTCGACCAGCGCTTGGATGTCGGCGGCCGTGATGGTATTCAGGTTGTCAGGAAGTGCCATGGCGCACAGTCTATGTGTTGGCATGGCTCAGTCGGCGCCCAAAGCAGCCGTGCTGAACAGCGGCAGCGCGGCTAGAAGATCCCGAACTCCACAAACAGGCCCGAGCGACTCAGAAAGCCTGGGCCGACGAGCATCGGCTTGTAGGCGAGCCCTTTGATTTCATCAGGGTGCTTGGCCAGCACCGCTCCGTGGCCTTGCTTCGACCCTTGGATGACGGCCATGCTGGTGGCCAGCGCTACGTCGATGATTTCCATCGACGGCAACGTCAGCCACGCGTGCATGTTGACGGTTCCACCCCTGTGGCCACTCTCAAGCTTGTGCGCGATGAACGCGTCGTCGAACTTGAACAGGCCCCTCTCGGTGCCGGTGTCGATCCAGCCCATCGTGTACAGCACGCGACAGCCGAGCCAGTCTTCCAGCACCGGCACGAGCCGGTAATGAATCGACAGGCACTGGGCCACGACATCCGGGAAGTCGAGATCTCCCAGCCCGTCTCGCACGACGTAGGGAAACTCTTGCGCACGCTCCGCCGTCAGCAGTCGTGTACCGGCCGGCACCTGTTCGTACGCCGGCACCTCCAGCCCAAAGCTCCTGGTGCGCTCCAGAGCCAAAGCCCATTCTTTGCCGTAGCTCATCGCGCCCCCTTGCTGAATCGCTCACCTTGAGAAAAAGCGGCAGTTGGCCGCACTCCCTTCAACAACATTTGCCTCTCCTGTTGACCGCTGCGATGTGCAGCCCGTCAGTTATAGGACCGAGGTGGCCGTATAAATCTTCAGTTTCTACGGAGGTGCCCGGCTTTTTTCGCCCAGATGCCTGGAGCCGACGTGATACGCGAGCGGCCGTCGCCGGCACGGCAAAATAGCGCCCGCGACAAGTGGCCGATCACGGCCCGCGCAAGCGAACGGTCAAAAGGAGGCCAGACGATGGTTGACCAGGGAGGAGTCTCCGTGGTGGTGTTTCATGCCGTCCCGGATGGACAGGGCAACATCACCCACTACACGCACACCCACCAGCCCGGCCTGGTGGAGGCGCTGCCCAACCTCTACGCCGTCACGATCCTTGACCGGCGGCGCACCCCGCCCCGCGTCGCGGCCGTCGTGTTCGTGAAGAGCACGTACGACCACACCCAGCCTGGCTTCGCCGAGGCTACCTACGGCGCCATCGGCGCCCTTCCCAGCGCTGACTCCATCCTGGGCGTCAAGCCAGGACTGCTTCCCGCCCGAATCGGCGTACCAGGCACCGAACCCCTCTCCGAGGATGAGTTCCTGCGTGTCGCGGTCGCCCAGATCATGAAGTTCGACGCCGCTGGATCGGCCTGACGCTTTCCCATCGGGCGCCGGCGCGCGCCCACCGCTTTTGCCACCACTACGAACCCAGTACGGGTCATTCAGGAGAGAACCACCGATGAAGAAGTCCGCCATCGTCCTGGCCGCGGCCGCGCTTGCCCTTGCGGGCTGCGGCTCGACGAACAACTATCTGAGCGCCAAGACCAAGACCGTCGAGTACTACCGCATCTACAACATCAAGACGCAGGTGCCGCGTCAGGCGGTCGCGACGGCCGCGAGCAATGGGCTCGGCCGCAATGTGAACAACGCGCAGGAAGCGACGCCGATTCCGTCGTCGGCTGAGACGCCCGACAAGCCTGGCCGCTTCCAGCTCGTGAACCCGCTGCGGGGCACTCAGCTCGGCGCTCTGTTCGGTGGCGGCGGCGCAGGCTCGATCGGCTTCAAGATGGCCACGTGCGATGGCGCGGTCTGGACGGCGAGAGCCGAGCGCCGTGTGACAGGCAGCAACCAGCTGACGATCACCCTCTGCTTGTGGCAGTACAAGGGCGGCTACCACCTGGATCAGTACGCCGTGTTCACTAAGCAGGAAGGCGGTCTGTTCCAGGTCAGCCGTGACATGGCCAACTCCATGGTGGGTACACCAGAGGAATGGACCGAGAAGACGCTGCTCGACGTGGTGCGCCAGATCAAGCTCTCGACCGGGGCCGACATCGCCCTGCTCGAGGCGCAACCGGAGATCGCCGGCACGCCGTGGCTCGACAAGCACGACGCGATGATCAAGTGACCGAACCGCTCGGCGAGCACGCTCGGATCCCCAGGGCTTCCGAGCGCGCAACCGCCGAGCTCCGAAGGATTTGGCTTCGGCGTGCTCCAGGCTATCGGGGAAGGTAGTGCTTGAGGTCGTCCGACAAGGTGTCGATGACTGTCAGCGCCCAGTCTGCAAAGTCTTCGATGGGGCAATTCCCCCCGGTCGGCACATTGGCGCCACGAGGCGGCTTCACCGCTTTCCAACTCACGCCGAGGCCACCGGCGACGTCCATCGAGATCGACTTCACCCGCCGCTGCAAACCACCGTGGCCCATGTAAGTCGTAAACGGCCGAATCTCGTTGACGTTCATCTCACCCTGCCCTTGCATCGGCCAAACTCAATGGCCGCAGATACCAAAAACAGCGTCAAACCTCTTGAGTGCTGACGCGAGCAGTTTGGTGTGGCCCGCACCCCAGGGATGGGGCCGCGCATTGCGTTCGCGCCAGTCGAACGACTTCGGCTGGTGAGTCAGCAGGTAGCCTGGCTCCCCCTTGGCGCCCGGCGCCGCAATCGCAAAAGGGTTGTCTGAATGACGCTCGGAATGCGTCATCGGAAAACCCATGACGATGCCCGTGCGCTCCGCGAAGACCTTGGTCGAAACCACCAGCATCGGGTGGTCGTCGGGCATCTCTTCACCCACGGACGGGTTGTATTGAATGAAGATGATTTCGGCTCGCTCGGGCACCCACAGGGCAGACTTACGCGTCGCCATTGGCAAACGCCTCCTTGCCGACCGCGCGCCCCCCCATCACTTCGCCACCGTGCTTTTTAGGATCGAAGGCGGCAAGCATCTGATCCAACGTCGGCTCCGTTTCGATTTCGATCACGATGCGGCCGGGCTTGACGGTGACGCGAACCGGCGACCCTTCCGTGACACCTGCGGTCTTGGCCATCGGCTTCGTGAGGCGCAGCGCAAGACCATTGCCCCAGGCGCTGACTTGACTGACGGTTGTGCTCATGGTCGATCTCCTGTGCGTTGACACGATTGTATCAACGGCACCGCGCAGTGTAAACGCACGTATACACAGTCGCTCCAGGCCATCCATTGCGCCATCGGAAGAAGTCGAACCAGCGGCCGCGCGACGCTCGGCTCCATTCAGCGCCGCATCAGACTGACTCGGCGCGGTCGGCCAGGCGACTAGCCCGATGCCGCCCGACCGCGCGATTGCTTGGCCATCCTATCCGTCCATCGCCTGGCCAAGTTTTGTGAGTGTTCAACCTCTTCCGGGGTTGCGATCTGGCCGCTCGTTGCACGCACCGCGTCGGCCGGCGTCAGTCCGCGCCCCGAGTCCTCGAGCACCTGGTCGATCACCAAGTTCACTGCGTGTGTAGCGCCGATCGCCGCGACGGTCAGCACCTCCCCCGTTTTCAGTTCGACCGCCCAGCGCCGCCAGCCTGCGGCGTTGAGCAGCGTCCCGCACTCGAAGGCGCAGTAGTTGCCATCACGCAGGTGGCGCCCTTTAACGCAGTGGCGTTTGCGCATGAACTCGGTGAAGGCCCTTCGGGCGTTCTTGTGGAACCCGAGCGGCACATGGCCGAGGGCACTCATCACCTGGTGAAACCGACGCAGATTCATCATGTGGCTGCAAGTCCCGCTCAATGGTCGCCCGGTTGGATGGGGACGGCCGGCTCGCGGTCGCCGGCCTTCCAGCGCACCGGGTCTTCCGGACACACCGAGCACACGCCCAGCCGGGCCGCATAGTCAACCGCCAGCCAGCTGCAGGGGCCGCCGGCAACTTCGTCGTGGCAAGCGGCGTAGTCGTGGCAGCCGCAGCCGATGCAATGGGCGATCTGCATGCTTCCTCCTAGACGGACGTGGCGCGACTCGGCTTGAGCAGCGAGGTGAGAAGGCCACTGACGGCGAAGAGGGCGATCCCCCAGGCAACGCCCGGCCATCCGAGCAGGACGGCCAGGATCAAGTAGCCGCAGCAGAAAGCCCCGGCCACGCTGGCCATCATCAAAGCCACGACCCGCCAGGTCGGCAGCGCGGTGACCGCTCGTGCCAGCTCGCTCTTCACAGCGCGTCGTACACAGACAGCGTGGCCAAGGCGGCCACGTTGATGCTCTCGACCGCGCGCGTGCCGAAATCCAGGATCACGGGATGCTTGGTCGGATCACAGGCCTCTTGAGCGACGGAATTCAGGCCTCGAACCTCGAGTGAAGAGGTGTAGCCGCTGGGTGTGAGCGACGGCGTGCGCAGCCCGGCAGCGACGTGCAGGTCGCGCGCCAGTTGGTCTGCGATCGCGCCGCTGGCCGCCGACGCCGGCAGATTGCGCACGCAGACGTAGCGCGAGAAGTGCCGGCCGATGTCGCCACCGAGCACGTTGTTGATGCTGGAGTCCAGGATGCGCTGCCGGACCAGGAACGCGTAGTCCGCGGCGGGCCCGGTCGCATTGATGACCGTCGTGCTCACGATGACGGTTTGTCCGACCGAGAAGCAGCCGAGCCGGTTGTTCATCCAAGCGTCGTTCAGCGTGCTGGCGCGACAGCTTGCAGTAGGCGTTGACGGCGCGGGCGCCGGCGCGGGGGTACCTGGCGCGGGCGCCGGCGAGCCGGAGGGGGGCGGGGCAACGGGCGGGGTCACCGGGGCCCCGGCCACCGGGCCGGGTGCAGCAGCCGGTTCGGGCGAATCCCCACCCCCACCGCACCCGTAGAGCGCGCCCACGGCCGCGAAGCCCACCATCACCTTGATCCAGCGTTCTTGGTTCATACGTCCTCTCCTGTGGTTGAAATTCGAACCCTCGATGCAATGCAAGGTTGCCGGCATCAGGGCGCTCAGACGAGTTGCCCGCCACGCACCAGGCTCTCGTGGAAGGCCTGGTCAAATCCCTCCGCCATGGCCTGACCGCACGCGCCGCAGGTTTCGTGTCGCGCAGTGGTCCACTGCGAGTTGCAGCCCCGCGGGCAATAGACCATGTGCCCGTTGGGCGTGGCCACTTGGTCGACCTCGTAGAGCAGCACCTCGACTTGGTTGTCGTAGGCGGCGAGGTAGTGCGTATGCAGGGCGGGTTCGTGCCCGAACGGCCAGCGTGCCGGCGCCCGCCCCGACCGCGCATCGAGCTGGGCCACGGCGTAGACGAAGCCGATCGCCCCCGAAACCTCCGGGGCGTCGGGATCGTCGTCGAACGCCTTTCCCTCGATAGTCGCCTGGATGCGGGCCAGCGCGACCACGCTCAAGGCCTCGACGATCCAGCTCAGGCGGGAATCGGCGAAGTCGTGCGAAGCCGTGTGGGTGCAATCCATGGCGGATACCGGCAGCGCGCCAGTCAGGAACGCGCCGCTTGCAGCTCGGCCGTGAGCTGCCGAACGGCCTTGGCCGTGCGGGTCGTCGTTTCTCGGGCGATCCACTGCGAGAAGGTGGCCATGGCGCCCTTGGTCGCTGCCACGTCCTTGCGGCCTACCGGCGACTCGTAGTACGCGAGGATCGCCTGCAGGTCCTGCTGGCTGAGTTCACGCCCGTAGTGCCGGGTCCACTCCGTTGCGATCGCCTTCCCCGAGAACATCGTGTCCACCCGGGACAGGAAGCGCTCGAGGATCTGCTGTTGCCGGGCGTTCAATCCCCTGCCCTGGGCGACCTCCTGGTCGATGAGGCGCTGCACCAGGCCGCGGGTTTCGTTGACCTGGGCGGCGAGCTGCAGGTCCATCATCTCCGAGAGCCCCTGGGCGACGGCGATGCGCTGGATCAGCTGGGTTCGGTCGTCCTGGGCCGTGGCCAGCGTGGTGACGGCCAAGAGCGCCACGGCCGCCAGGTGCTGGCGAATGGGGGTGAGATTCAGTTTCACGTGGGATCTCCTGGTGGATGGGGCTCAGCGCACGACGACGCGCGGCTCGACGGCTTCGGCGACGAGCGAGCGCACCCAATCGTTCACCGCCTCGCCGAAGGGCATGCCGCCGGCCGCCGGCGAGCCGACGGTCTTGACCTTGGCGTTGGGCCAGCGGGCGCGCAGGACCTCATCCAACGTGCCCACCTCGTCGACCAGGCCGAGGGCCTTCGCTTGCGCCCCGCCCCAGACCTCCCCGGTCGCGAAATCGACGCCCTTGGCCAGCTTGACGCCACGGCGCTCCACCAGGTCGCCGACGAACTCGCGGGCGATGTCCTGCACCAGCTCCTGCGCCTTGCGATCGGCGGCGCCGGTGCTTGGCACCCAGGGGTTGAGCATGGCTTTGAGTTCGCCCGAGGCGTAGACGGTGTGGGCGACGTCGAAACGGCCGAGAGCGCGGTTGAAATTCCAGGCGTCGATCACGGCGCCGATCGAGCCGACCAGGCTGTACTTGCCGGCGTAGATCTGGTCACAGTGCATGGCGACCATGTAGGCCGCCGAGGCGCCGACGTTGTTGATCACAGCGACAACAGGCTTCGGGTTTCGCTTGCGCTCGGCCTCGATCACCGAGTAGATGCGCTCGGCCTCGAGCGGCGAGCCCCCGCCGCTGTCGATCTCCAGGACGATGGCCTGCACGTTCTGAGAGGCGAAAGCCTTGCGCAGCGCCGGCACCAGGCGCTGGGCCGAGGCCTTGGTCCCCTCGGCCATGGTGCCGGTCAGCTTGACGACGGCCACGACCTCCTGGGGCTCCCAGAACCAGTCGACGACCGCCTGGCGCACGGAGGGCCCGGCCCAGAAGACGATGGGCAGCACGACCATGCCGGCGTAAAGCGCTGCCCTGCCCATGCTCGTGCGGCGCTCGGACTGGCGGTCCCGCAGGAGGTCAGCGAGTGCCGCACGCAGCACCACCGACTGGTCGAGGGCGCCGGCGGGCAGTAGATCCACCTGCAGCGCACCGCGTTGGCGCCAGGCTTTCCAGCGGCCGTGGATCCAGCGGCCGCAGCTGCGCGCGAAGCTCAAAAGCGTTTTCATGGCGTTAGGAGTAGGATTTCGGGGAAAAGCGGAGGAAAAAATGATTCAGAACGGTTTGCTTCAACAGGTCAGCGGTTGGGTGTCGATGCAGTTCCAGTTGCTGGGCGATCTGGTGTCGTCGGCGGTACGAGATGGTTTCGGGCCAGCGCATGTCGAGTCGAATAGCGTGCTGGGCAATCTCAACGCCGCCTCGACTCCTCTGTGGCCAGGAATCACGTCTGAGGAAGCACAGCGACCTTTCGCGCTGACCAACGAAGAAGCTGAGCGTCGTGGACTACCTGAGCCCTGGAGCCGCGTTGACGAGATGCAACTCACCAACTCACCTTGGGATTGAGTTGATTGCAGCCTGCCGCTCGGCCTCCGTCATGGGCCGGGGCGCAGGAGCCGGCGCGGGAGCCGAACCACCCGGCGCGTCGATCACGGTCACAGTCATTCGCACTGGACCATTGCGGTAAGTCTGCGCCTCCTCGTAAGCCGGATTTCCTCCGGTTCCGAGCCCATGCTTTGGCGACACCTTGGACCCACGCGTCGCCAGCGCATCGGCGCCCGTCTGATAGCCGTCTTTGAGCGTTCCTTCAGCCGCGCTTGTATCGGTAGCAATGGCGCCTTGCTGCTTCTTGACCTCGGCCTCGATCGGCTTGCCGGCCACTTGCTGACGAGGCGAAACGCCAGCTGCTGCTTGAGCCTGTCTGACTCGCCCAGCGTTGGCGGTGTGGGTGCTTCTGACGGCATCTTCGTTGTCCTTCACGGGGATTCCGGCGAAGTCCTCACGAAGGCTAGAAGCACTGAAGCCAAGACGCTCTTGCGGAACGTTCGGTCCCTGCCCCAGATCCGGCATCCAGCTTCCACCTGGTCCGGCCAGGTCGCCCTGCAGGATGAACTGACGCAGTAGCTCCTTCTGACGCGCGGTGCTGCCGACACCGGCCAGCGGGTCCTCGCCATGGGCCCGCATGAACGCGGCGATCTCATTCGCCCACTTCGCGACACCCTGCTGGGCGAAGCCCGCAATCTTGCGCTCGTTGAGCTCAAGCGTGCGCGCGTGGTCCAGCGACTCGGCGGCGCTGTTCCGGAAGCCGTGCGCCTCGCGCAGGCTCGCGTCCATACCTTCGGCCGCTTGTCGGTCCGTACGCTGCAGGGTCGAGAAGCCCTCGGATCGGCGGAAATTATCAACAACCGCTTGCTTTCGGGCGGTCTGGCGATTTTGGAGGTTCGTGGTAGCCCTTTCCACCGCCAAGCCGAGTTGCTCAGTCTCTGAAGAACTTCCCTGGATGCCGATCATTGAAGCGAGGGCTCCAACTGCGCCACCCTTGCCTTTCCCAGCGGCCTTGCCATCGATGCCTGCGCTAAGCGTCGCAGCAACTGCGGAAACGTCCTGGATGCCAAAGCGCCTCGCGATTTGCTCTGCCTCGTTCCACACATCCTGCTTCGACGCCTCATCGCTTGCAACGCGACCGACTTCCTGAGCGGTGGATCGATCTACTGCCTTCGAGCCCGAGCGAGTGAGCGATTGGAGCTGGCTGAAGGCCGCGTCCACGCTCTGCGTCCAAGCCAGCGAATCCGTGCGACCGCGCCGCAGCGCTTCTGAGCGCTGCTCGCCCATCTGCTTGCTCCAACCGGCCGAGTCGGAGAACTCCACGAGGTTGCTCGACTGGGCAAAGGTTGATATCTGTTGCCCCGTCAGCATGTTCATTGCCCGGGTACCCCCGATCCCCGCCACCGTCCGCACCATCGGATCGCTCACATGGTCTGACACGGCCATCTGACCCATGCTCAGGTTGCCGAGGGCGATGTTGCCCTTGCTGGTCTGCGCGGTGGCTGAGCTGGCCTCCGACGAGCCAGGCTTGCCGCCGCCCATGGCCGAGACCAGCTGGTTCATGCCGAAGACGGCCGCGCCGGCGATGACCGGCACGAATGTCACCATCCACGAGGCCACCGACAGGTCGGAGACAGCGGTCCCGAACACGGCCGCGGCCGTTTCCAGCGAAAGCCCTTGCGCGCCGGACATCGTTCCGGCGGCGCCCAGGTTGGCAGCGCCGGCGATGGTCCGCAGGAAGTTCACGATCGTGAAGCACGGCGCCCACATCTCCACCCAGATCATGGCCATGAAATAGCCCTTGATCGCTTTCTTGAGCTCCTGTCCTTCGCTGGCAATCAGGATGAGGCACACGATCGGGAAGAGCGCATAGATGATCGCCTCGACCACATTGCGCAGCAGCGGCAAGGCTTCCTCGGCGATCCGCCCCTGGACGATGTAGCTCGCGTTCATCTGCGAGACGGCCTGGGCACGCGCGGCACCGAGCATCACCATGGCCGGGTCGTCGATCGACGCCGCGTGCAGCGCCGAGGCGTCCGCGACCGCGTTGATCAGCATGTTCTGGATCATCGCGTCGCGCGCAGTCGATGCAGCACTCATGAGTCGCGCGCGACCCATGTAGGAGGTCAGGGACGACTCGGTCTGGGTGATCGCGTCGCCGATGGCGCGGCCTGGGAAGCTCTTGGCGGCGAGCGACCGAATGCTTTGGTCGCCCCACTCGTCCATCCGTCGTTCCACGATCGGGTAGGCGTCTTCGCACGACATCGTCTGGAGGTTGGCGGTCGCGATGTCACTGCCGACGTGGACGGCGACGATGAGCGCCGGGTTGGAGTTGCCGATGACCGTGCGCAAGTCGGTGGACTTCTGGAAGCGATCGGCCAGGTTGTTGTACTGAAGGTCAGGGAAGACGCAGCTGCGCATGTAGTTCACGACATCGGCGCTGCCCTTGGGGTTGTTGATGCTCGCCTCGCGCGAGGCCTTGACCAGGCGCGAGCCGAAAACCACGCCCGTGTCCATGTACGAGAGCTCGGACGGCAACGCCAGCGTGGACGACGGAATGGTCTGGAACGCCGTGTCGAAGGCCTGCGTGATCGTGACCCCGATCTGGCTCTTGATGCCGCCGATGAGGCCGATGGTCCACGGCACCCCGCCCACGACCACGGTGGGCTGGATGTTGAGCCGGTCGACGATGACGACATCTGTTCGTGGCACGAACAGTATCCCGTTGAGCACTGCGACGGAGATGAACCAGTTCCAACTTCGGGCCATGCCGTTGGGCGCCATGGCCATCACGCCCACGGACATGAAGCCGATGATCACGGCGATCTTGACCATGTCGGCGTAGTCGGTGCCGCCCATGACCATGGCGATGCCGTTGAAGACGCCGTGCAAGGCGTCGGTGTTGCCGTGCGCGTAGACGGTGATGGGCATGGAGTTCTCCTGTGCGTCCCAAACGTCCTACGCTCAGCCGCGACCGGCCTTGCCGGACATCAGAGCGCCGAAGTCGAGCATCGTGCGCTGCGGGCCCGCCAGCGATTGGCGCAAGCCTCGCTCGTAGCGCTCCATGGTGCTCACGATCCGCTCGACATCGGTCTTGCGCTGCAAGAGCGTGCGTTGCTCCTGGTCCAGCGAGTCCAGCATGCGGTCGATGTTGGCGCGGATTTCCTTGGTCTTCTCGAACTCGGCCGGCCCCAGGGTCTCGGCCGCCGCGAGGTAGACCTTGGCGTTGCGCAGCGCGTTGGAGAGGAAGCCGTGGGCGTAGTTGAGGGCGATCACGTCGGCGAATTTCTCGATGTAGAGACCCTGGATGTCCTCGGCCGTGCCCAGGCCCGCCTGGTAGCCGACGTTGAGCATTCGGTGGACGGGAATCGACGTGCGGTTGATGAGCGAGAGGTCGGCCGCGTCCAGCCGCTCGCGGTTGCGCAGCTTGGTCGCGATGTTCTGGAGCTGCTCCTCGATGCGGCGCTTGAAGGGCAAGATCTCCATCTCTTCCTGGGTCGGCGCCATGCACTCGTCGGACTGGCAGCGCCACCAGTTGCGGATGACGACGTTCCAGGGGCTCGCGGTCGAGGGCTGATGCCCCTCCATGAAGATGTTCAGCGACTCGATCGACGGATCGATGTACAGCGGCGTACGCGGGTCGGCGTTTTCCGGGGAGTTGAAGAGGATGATCGTGCCGGCGATGTTCATGAACATCTCCTTCTCGGCACGGGTGTAGGAGGTGTTGCGCAGCGCCTCCCACATCAGGTTCACGTCGCGCTTGGCCAGCGCCTGCAGGTCGCGGTTGCCTGAGTTGCGGGCATCCTGGTTGACGACAGGTGCTGCGGTTCTACAGCGACGTGCCGCCCCAGCGTCGTCGTCGTCGTAGATCTGCCGCGCCATCATCTGGCAGGAGCTCTGCACGTTGACGCCGGTCATCCCCGAAAGCCCACCCACAAGCGCCTGCGCCGCCTGGCAGCTGTTGCGGCTGAAGATGCCCTCCTTGCCGATGATCGCCTGCAGCTCGGCGAGCTTGGACTCGATCAGCGGGTTGATAGCGGCCAGCGCCGCCTTGAAGAGCAGGCCGACCGTGGCGTCGCCGATCTGCTCCAGCATCTGGCGGAAAGCGGGCCCGTTGATGTGGCTGAACGAACCGAGGTAGGCGTCGATGCCGCCACAGCCCGCGCTGATGCTGGGCAAGCTCCAGCTCAGCAGCTGATAGGTTCGAACCGGGTTGCGCACCTGCAGTTCGCCGCCGGCGTAAACGTTCAGGCCTTGCGCCTTGTACGCACCAGGCCGCGTCGCCGTCGCCATCGACGATTCGCTGAAGAAGCGGCTCATCTCCTGGTTGATGTTGGCGAAGGCCACTGGCAGCGCCGTGGCGCCGCAGGTGAGCGCGATCACGCCGCGCACGAAGAGTGACTTGAGCTTGCGGTTCATGGGCAGCCTCAGTGCTTCAAAGTGGATGTCGTCATTGCTGGGCATGCAGGCCTGGCGGGGTGAACCCGCCCTGCTCACGCTGGCGCTTGACCAGCATGGCCAGCTCGATGTTTTCTGCGACTTGGTCGGCGGTCATGACGCCGAAGCCGAGCGGCATCACCTCGCGCGTGCGGGGTGAGACCAGGGCCGTGAACGGCACCTGGACCTTGTCCTGGGGGATCTGGGCGTCGAGCAGGATCTGCAGGAACTGGCCGTTGTCACGCACCGCGTTCGGGAAATGAGGGATCGGCCCGCCATCGACACTGACGGCGAAGACGGTGATGCCGTACTCCATCTCGAACTGCTTCAAGAGCGGGGCGAAGTTGTGGCAGTACGGGCAATCGGATCGGAAGAAGAAGTACAGCCCATGCGTCGTGCCCAGGGCCCGCAGTGCGCTGACCCGCTGCGCGCGCGTGAGCTTGTCGTGGGTGGCGGCCGACTGCGGCGTCGTGGGTCGCACGCCGTCTGCATTCGCGCTCAACCAAGGCTTCTCGGCCTTGGCCACGCGCACGGTGTCGCTGAAGGTGCGCGCCTTGCGGCGGGACTCGGCCAGCAGCTCGAGGAACCGGGCGCTGTTTTCCGGCGTTGGGTTTTGGACGGCCGCGTGCATGGCGTCTTCAAAGCGCTTCTTGAACGCATTGAAGTCGGCCACGTCCTTGTCCATGCCGGTTGGCGCCGGCGGCGCTGCCGGCACCGGTGGTTTGGCTTGCTGCTCGGGGGCGGGATCCTCGTACCAGAACCAGCCCTTGCGGGCGGCACGCCAGAACGGCTTGTCGGGCGCGTCGGCGGCCGTCCCCGCCGAGACAGGCGATGGCTGTGCCCAGGCGCTCGCTGCGCCCACGATGAGGGCCAGTCCCAGAAGGGTTCGGGAGATCAGTTGCCGCATTGGCCGCCTCCGTAGTAGCAGCTGGTGCTGCCCTGTGCGCCGGTCTGCGAACGCACGGCACCCATGTCGGGCGGCACCGGGTTGATGCGGCTGTACCAGTCGCTCAGATCGATCAGCTCCCAGTTGAGGTTGGTGAACTGGTCAACCGTGAAGCCGCTGCAATCGGGGCCTTGCGGGGCGCCCCAGCTCTTGCCGATCTGCGGGTGGCCACCCTGTTGCACGGCGCGGGCGAGCACACCGCTGAAGCAGCAGTAGGCGTAGACCCGCGTGCGGCATCCGAGGATGTTCCGACTGGAGCAGTAGTCGCCCACGTAGTGGCACAGGCCCGAGTCACGCCTGCGCACAAGGTCCTGGTCTTCTTCGGGGCATTCCGCCAGGTCGCGGCTGCCATTGCAGCAATCGCGTGCGCCGAACTCTCGGTGCGTGCACTGGCCGTAGCGCCCTGTGAAGATCCGCATGTTCTCGGGGTCGAAGTCGGCGCCGGCGTCGAGCCGTGCCTGCAGCTGGCTCACGGCCAGCGCCATGCTGGTGTTGGGCTGAGACGTGGTGTCCCAGCACGAACCGTCCGCGCAGAAGTTCGTCCCGGCGCAGTTCGTCACCGGCCCGAAGACGGGCTCGGCGGTCTGGCACTGGAAGGTGGCGGCCAGGGTGAGGCAGCGCCCCTGGTCGTCGAACCGCGTGCAGTTCGACTCTTCCGAGAGTGCGCACCCTGCCCCCTGCATGCCGCCGCAGGTGGAGTCGGCCGACGCCGTGGCGCACTGGAAGGTGTTCACCCAGCGCCAGCAGGCGCGGGTGACCGGGATGCCGTCAATCACGCGCGTGGACGGGCCGTCGGCACACACACTCCCTGTCTTGACACACCGGCTTGCGCCGGGCTCGGAGAGAACGGGCACCAACGGGCTCGCTGGCGATGCCACACCGTCCGGCGGCATGTTGGGCGTCATGCGCTCGAACGATTCGCAGCCGTTGTTCCAGGTCTCCGATGCCACGACAGGCGGTCCCGGCCGGGGAAAACTGGAGGTCAGAACGTCCAGGCTGGCGCCGGCACCCACGGGCCCAGTCATCACGCCCGAAACGCGCTGGCTGGCACCGAGGCTCGTATAGAAGAACCAGTCGCCCGAGTAGCCCGCTGCCGGGTAGGCAATGATCGGCCCGCCCGAGTAGTCAAGGTGCGGTCGCAGGCACTCGTCCACTGTGCCCTGCTGGAACTGACAGTTGTAAACGTCGGTGCAGTTGCGGCCGATCATCAGCCGGTGGCCCAGGACGTCGCTTGGAAGAGGGCAGGCCCGGGCCCCGATCACGAATGGCGGTGGCGAAGTCTCGTTGGGGGAGCACCACGAGCAGTCCCAACCGCTGGATGCGTAGAAGGTCACGCTGCAGGTGTCCCCCGCAGAGCACGCCGGGCCGGTGGCATAGACGTTGAGCTGGAGGACTGCGCCCTCCCACTCGAATACACGCAGCGGCCACACGAGCGGGGGATCCGAGCCGGCGACATGCACCGGACGGTCCGCTGGCAGAACCACCTCGGTTGCACTGGTGGTGCCCATCCACGGGACGCTGAGGGACAGCCGGAATCGAAGCTGGTCTGTGTTCGAGGGGTCGCAGATGTTCTCGACCGTGAGCGTGGCCCCCAGTGCAGCAGGAGAGGCCGTGGCGCGGCCCTGGGGGGTGCCCGGCATGCAGCGCTGACGCGTTTGCGGAACGACATCCAAGGTCTTGGTGCAAGACTCGGTGCGCCATCCGTCCGTGCTCATCGTGCAGGCGCGAGTCTCGAACTGCGCCGGCGTGATGATCTGTGGGGTACTCGTCGTGCAGGCCCCATAGGCGCTTGAGATGTCACCCACCACCGCGGTCGGGTTGCGCACGGCGGCTTCGCCGACGAGGGCGCGGTTGCTGGGTGCCACGACCGGCAAGGTGCGTTGGGCGGTGGCCGAGCGCACCCCCGCGCAGGAAGCGTCCTGCGGGTTCTGGCGGCAGCGCGCCTCCTGTGCCGCCCGGGCATCGTTCAAGCCGGCACCGCCACCGTTGTAGAGCTGGCGCTCGGCGCTCGCATCGTTGTAGCGGGGCGTGTGGGTAGCGGCGGTTTCGCCGCTGCGCAGGCGCTGGTTTTCGGAGGTAGCCAGGCGCCGGCCGAGCGCCTGGCCGGCCTCGTGCGTTTGCTGTTGCTGGGACTGCTGTTGCTGCGCGCCTCCCAGCGAGGCGCAGAGCACCAGGCCAACGGCCACGATGAATCGGAACGAGCGCTTCATCGCCGCGCTCCATCCAGCAAGCCGTCCACCTGTGCACGCATCGCCGGAACGCCGGAGGCGATGCTGCGCAAGGCGTGGTCGATGGACACGTCGCCGTCGATGCGGGCGAACTTGAGATCGCCAATGCAGTCGTCGGCCTGGCAGCCGCCCGGCACCTGCGATCCGGCGCCGAGCAGCACGTAGGCGGGGACGGCCTGGACCTTGAAGCGCTCGAAAAGCCGTGGGTCGATGCGCCAGGCGGCGCCCTTCTCGCCCAGATCGGCCTGCAGCTCGTGGATGGCCTGGGCGGTGTCCGTCAGCGAGCGGTTCTTGAGGCCTCGCAGCAGCAGGGTCGCGCCATAGCGCTGCGAGTCGGCAATCAGGCGCCGCAGGCTCTCGCGGGGCATGCCGAGCGACACGAAGACGACCAGGCCCTCGAGCGGCGCTTGAGCGCCCTGCCCGACCGCCTGCGCGCCGGGCTTGATCTGCTGGTACTTCTCGGCCAGGGCGCGCACGTCGACGCCTTGTGGCGCGGTCGCGGCGGCGGGCAGCCGGATGCCGCCGGCGGCCTGGCGAAGTTCCTGGTCCGTGGGCATGCGGAGCTGGCTGCGTACCTCGCTCTCTTTGGCGCGTGCGGCGTCGCGCTCTGACGCGCTCAATCGGCCCTGCGCTGCGCACAGGCCTGCGGCAAGCACCATCGAAGCGGTCCATGCCGCCCGAAGGCAAATTGGGGATAGCGCCTTAATCGCTCGCACAGCAGTTCCTCTTGCGCCAGACCATGAAGGCGAAGTCCTCGCCACGGATGGGAAACTCGCGAGCCGTCCCGTAGATCTGCGTGGTGCGGCCGAAGGGCTGGCAGCAGCGGCGTGGCCCCGTGCCATCGGTGCCCGAGGTCATCGCACGGGGGTAGACGATCTGGGTCTTGTAGCCCTGCTTGTCCATCAGGGGCGCGAAGTGCGGGAAGCACACGGCCATCTGCCCCCAGGTCTGCCAGGCGATGAACTGTCGGTGCATCTTGGCCATGAAGCGCTGCGTGAGCAGCGCCGTGGCCTGGACGCCGCCCTGGTGCACCTGGACCTTGCCATTCATCGGGTACATGTGGCCGTTGCAGCCTCCGCACCAGAACATCTCGCGGATGCCGAAACCCGTGCTGGCAGCCACGCAGTCGGCCGTGCACGCCGCGATCGTCAGCAGATTGGCGAAAAGCACGGACTCCGGCGCCAGCAGCAGCGCCGACTCGTCGTCATCCCACGTCGGGTCGTACTCGGTCATGTACGCGAGGTCGTAGCCGCTGTCCTGGACGCAGTACTGAGTGGTGATGAGACCCAACAGCGAGAGCAGCGGCGTCTCGTAGTTGTGGGCCTGGTAGATCGAGGTGCGAGCGACCTGGTCGTGCTCGCCTCGCCCGTCACGCGCGCCCCAGACCGCGCGCTGCGAGCCGGACATGAAGAAGCCGCCGAGCGTCGGGAAGCAGAACGGGGTGCGCACGAACTCGGTCGTGAAAGCCGGCTCCCAGTAGCCCAATGCCAGGCCGATGCGGAACCAGGGAGCGGATGCCTTCGGGCAGATGCACAACGGACTCGCCTGGTTGCTGTCGTTGTCCTCCTGCCCCATCGTCGTGGCGATGCGGCCGATCGCGATCGGGAACATGCAGTCCCAGCACACGTCGCTGGCCCAGTTGATGAAGCGGCCCGTGCAGGTGGCGCGACCGACCTGGGCCGAGGCGCCCTGGACCAGTAGCAAGGCGGTGGCGATGCCAGCCACGAAGCGAATGCAGGAGCGAAGCGTCATAGCGGCGGCACCTCCTCGATGCTCAGCAGCGCGCCGTCGCGGCGCACGATCGCCGGCACGGCCTTGATGCCGAAGCGCTTGGTGAGCAGTCCCTGTTGGTCGAAAAACACCCGCCGGTCCCAGGCCTCCATGAGCTTGATCGGGTTGCCGCCGGTGAGCACCAGCTTGACCTGGCGGATCTCTGTCTTGAGCAGCTGCGCGACGTGCTTCACCTGCGCCTCGTCGCGTTGGTCGAAGAAGACGTAGACCTGGTTGAAGGTCGCGTAGTCGAGCGGGTTGACCACGGTGCCGGCCGGCACGACGATGCGGCCGTTCTGGTCGACCAGGGCCTCATCGACACGGATCGACGGGTCGTGATGAAACTGCCGGCGGACGCCAGCACGCGCGAGGCCGGCCACCGGGGTCGGCGTCTCGATCATCTTCTTGGCACGATCGACCATGCCGGCCTGCAGGCGGGCGAGCTCGCCAGAGGCCTGCTTTTCCTTGAGGATGGCCTGGATGTCGTCGAGCATGCTCGGCTCGGCGATCGGGTACGTGGGCCCGGCGCGGCCGAGCTCGACGGCAGCGGCCGAAGCCACGGCGAGGGCGGCAGCGACGCCGACGGTTGCGAGTGGGACTCTCACCAAAGCGCCACCCCTTTGCCGAAGATGTTTTGGCGCGGCACCAGGCCGACCACCGAATACCGCGAGTCCAGCGCGTCGATGTGGGGCGACCACATGTAGACGAAGCCCTCGGGAATGGTCTGCGACTTGATGGGCGTGAGCGGCGCACCGTGACGCGACTGGGCCTTGGCGTCGCCCATGAAGAAGCGCCCCTTGCGGTTGATCAGGTAGACCTTGCGGCCGACCACCTCGATGCGGTCGCCGGGCACGCCCCAGAGGTACTTGATGAAGCCGTCGCCCTTGGCTGGGCCGTCCAGGCGCACGTTCATGCCCAGCTTCTGCGCCCATTTGGTGGACGGCACCTCGGCGTAGTAGTTGGGCACCACGTCGCCGGCGTAGGCGAACGCGGCGAGTTCGCCTTGCCGGGGCACCGAGCCCTTGAGGATGATGGCCAGGCTCTTGTGGATGCTGTCGGTCATCACCCAGGCCACGCCGACCTGGCGCGTGATCAGGAAGAGCAGCAAGAGGATGGCGAGATCGCGCGGCAGCGTGCGGCGCAGTTGCGGCCACTTCGCGCGCACACGCCCGCCGACGCGCCGTCCGAGGCGAGCCCACCAGCCAGGTTGGGCTGCTGGTTCGTGCAGCTCAATGGAGGTGCTGCTCATTGGGCGAGCTCCACACCGAGGCGTTCAGCCATCAACTGGGTGTAGTTCGGGATGCCGCTCTGGGTGCCGTAGACCGCCGCCATGGCCACGACCGTGCAGCGGCACTCGTCGGCCAGGCCGTCCAAGGCCTTGCCCAGACGCGGGCCGAACTCGGTCGCGCTTTTCTCGATGCGACCGAGCGCTTCGTCCGCCGCTTCCGGCTTGATGGTGGAGGACTTGGCCTTGTCGACCAGGTCGAGCGCACCTTGCGTGGCGCTGCGTGTCGCCGCGGCGTAGAGCGCGTTCACGTCCACCACCGCGAGGCGCGGCGTTGCCGGTGCGCGCACCGTGCGGTCGTAGACGGCCAGGCCCGAGGCGACCACGACGACGGCCACGACCGCCTGCATGAAGGTCGAATGCCAGGTGCTCATGCCAGACGCCTCCCCAGCCAGGAGTCGCCCGAGACCAGCTCGACGTGCGCGTTGGTGCGCGCGCCCACCTGGCGCGCGATGGACGCCATCCACACGGACTCGACGGGCGAGCCGTGCGTGTCATTCGTGAACACCCAAGCGACGGCGCGGACCATCACGTAGACCAGGAACACACTCGTCAAACCCGCCTGGACCAGCTGCTGGAGAGCGCCGATCGCCGCGGCGTTCCCCGGCGCGGCCTGAACCATCTGCAACAGCATCGCCACGGCCTCCGGCTGGAACAGCAGGCCCGCAAGAACACCCAGCACGCAGGCTGCGACCAGCAAGCGCAGGAACGCCATGCAGGCGCGGGCCACGAACTTCCACAGGGCGAGCCAGAGCGAAAGGTGCGTCCGGAAGTCGAGCGCCACCTCGCGCTGCATCGCGACCAGCTCCGCGGTGGACAGCGCCGCTTCGGCGCGGCCGTTGACGTAGACCGTCCAGCGCTCGGCGCCGCCAGCCCGCGCCTGTCGGGAGACCGCAGCCAGAACGACGGCCAGCGCGAACCAGGAAGCCATGCACGCGGCGACCGCCATCGCCAGGAGCGAGCCGGCGCGTTCTGGCTGGACTGCAATCAGCAGCAGGGGTGGCAAGCTCCACAGCCCTGCCACACACCCCAGGAGGGTCCGGTGCTGTCCCAGCAGCTCGGCCAGGCTGTGTTGGAGGTCGCACTGCCAGGAGCGCAGGCCCGTGCGCAGCGCATGGGTGAACGTGGTGACGCTGCTCATGTGGCCTCCTCGATGCCCCGGTCGGCCAACACGCGGTCGATCGCCTGTGTGATGTCGAGCCCTTGCGCCTGGTAGCGGTCGAGCGGCACGTTGTCTTCGGCGCGGTTCGAGAACAGCAGCAAGGTGCTCGGGTTCAGCACCGAGCGCACAACGCCCTTGAAGATGGGGCTGTGCACGTACCACTCCTTGAAGTGCCCGCCGCCGCCGCCGAGCGAGGCGAGGAGCCGGCGCAGGTTCTCGTCCATGCGGATGGCCTCGCCCTGGCGGATCGCCTCGATGGAGTTGTCCGACTGGCGGCCCATCAGGATGAAGGCCGACTGGTTCCAGATCGACTTGCCGTAGCGCGAAGCCATCCAGTGCGCCACGTCCTGGCTGGCGGTGATGGCGCAGCCGTTGTACTTGCGCACCCGCAGGTACAGGGCTTCCAGGAACTTGGCCATGGCTTCGTCGTCGTCGCCATTGCCGACCAACGTTTCCTTGGCCTCGTCGAGGATGAAGAGCTTCTGGCGCTCGCGCTCCTCCAGCATCTCCTGGGTGATGCGGTACATCAGGATCATCTGCACCACACCCTTGAGGTGCGGATTGGACGAGAGCTCCTGCAGCTCAAAGACGAGGAACGAGTTGCTGAAATCGAGGTTCGAGCGCCCCTCGAAGTAGTTGGCGTAGGCGCCGTTCTTGGCGAACGGGGCCAGCATGTCGGCCAGGTCGAGCAGGCGCTGGTCAACCGCGCGGTCTTCGGTCAGCCGGCCCTTCTGGTAGCGGGCCCAGATGTGCGTGACGGTCGTGTCGTGGCCGTACTTGGTGTACTCCTCCTTGATGACCGTGGCGAGCGTCGCGTAGACAGCCGGGTCGAGCTGCTGCTGGGGCGAGGCCATCTTGGCCAGCAGCGGCTGGAGCATCGCGATGTCGTCGTCGATGCCGCCGCAGAGCACCGGCCCGTCCTCGGTCATCACCTCGCGCGGCTCGGAGACCATCGAGAACGGGTTGACGTTCAGGTAGACCGTGTTGTCGAACACCACGAACTGGCCGCCCACGCGCTTGGTGATCTTCTCGAAGCTGCGGCCGGCCTCGAACGCCCGCACCAGCGCGTTCTTGGAGGCGTAGGAAGCGGCGATCTCCTGCAACAGCGTGGACTTCCCGCTGCCGGTGTCGCCGACGATGGAGACGTTCTTGCCGCCGTCGCGGTTGTCGTAGAAGTCGAGCGAGGTGACCTGGCCCCGGCGGCCGATGCCGACCATGGTCGGCGTGCCGGTCCCCTTGGCCTCGGCGATGAGGGGCGCGAGGTGGATGGTGTTGCCGCTCGTGCGCAGGGTCATGCGCTTGAACTTGGTCAGGTCGGCCGCAAAAGGCTTGCTAAGCGACATCGGCAGCGCCTGCAGCAGCGCGGTGCGGTGGATGTAGGTGTCCGACACGAGCTCGAAGCCTCGGGCCCGCCAGACATCGCGCATGGCGCCCTCGCAGCGCCGGCCTTCGCCGCTGCGCGCGAAGAGCACGATCTGGTGGTAGTTCCACACCAGCTTGCCGCCATCTGCGAGCGCCTTCAGGGCATGCGACCACTCCTGCGACTTCTCGCCCATGGCCGGCGAGAACTTGGCGAAGTCGCCGGTGGCGTCGCGCTCGGCGGCAGCCTTCTCGACCGTCGCCTTGGAGGTCATGGCCTTCTGGTCGGGCACCAGCACGCCCATCGTGATCAGGAACGGACACGGCACCTGCAGGGTGTCCTGGTACAGGTCGCCGATCAGCCCGCCCATGCCCCACAGCGCGAACTGTTTGGGCGCGCGCTGGACGCTGAGCATGCGCAACTCGACCTTCTCGTCGTCGGTGCCGCCGGCGCGCTCAAGCAGCACCCTTGTCGGGTCCGTCCAGTCGCCGGTGGTGTCGCGGTCCACACACTGGTCGGCCACCGGCAGCATCGGGTCGTACTCGACTTCGAGCTTGGAGCCGCCGCGCAGCTTGGCCGGATTGAGCAGTTCGCCCACGACGCTGATGAGGTCGGAGGCGGTCATGCTGCGGTTCGGGAACTTGGCGGCGTCCAGCGTCGATTTGCACCCTTCTCGCACGTCGATGAGGTGGTCCACCGCCCCGAGGTCCTCGATCGAACCGGGCACGGTGACCGAGATGAAGAGCCGGTAGTCGCGCACCAGGAAGCCGGTGCCTTCGATCAGGGGGCGCTTGGAGCCGCGCTGCAGGTGCGCATAGCGGCGACGCGCCATTTGCCGGAAGACGTTGTTGTTGCGCGCCGGACGCCCGCCCCACTCGGCCGAGCGCTGCGCGGAGTCCACGTCGATCCGCCGCAGCTCGGCGTACTCACGCAGCTTCGGCCCGACATTGGGCGAAGCAAAGAGCGAGATCTGCAGCGTGGCATCGGCCGGCAGCCGCGTGTAGATGCCCTTGAGACGATCGACGATCGACGAGTCGGCGCCCGTCTGCGGCGAGGCTTCGAGCACGAAGCCGAGCGAGTCCTTGTTGACGAACACCTCGTCGTGCGGCCGGTAGCTGCGGTACGGCAGCCAGTTCGCCATGCGGGCGCCCAGATCGCCGAGGTCAACCTGGTCGGCGATCTGGTGCTCCGTGCGCGGCGGCACGAAGGCCGATTTGAGCGAGGAAGCAATCTCCCGGAAGATGTCGGCCAGCATCACTTCTCCTCACGGGGTGCGTCGCGGCTCACCGCCACGGTCGGAGCAGCGATCCCCTGCGTGACACGCGCGGGGCGGGCGGCGGCGGGCGCGAACTCGCGTCGGATGCGCGCGCGGTTGTGGTCGATGAGCCAGCGGCCGGCGTCGATCTGCAGGTACACGCGCGACGCCTCGTTGAGGTCGCCGTCGGCGTCCTCGTACGGGGCGATCCAGATGCGGATGACGGTGGGCTCCGAGCGGATCGCGCCCAGCGATTCGTCCAGCGCCTCGGTGCCGGCACCGGAAGCTGGCACGAAGCGCGGCCGCGTGGGCTGAGACATCGGGCGCACCGAGGGACCGGGAACGCTCGTACCTTCGCTACCGTCGCCGAAGGCACTGCGGGCCGGGCCGGCCTCGGCGCCCACCTGGCCGGTCGCTTCTCGCGACGCGGCGTCGAGCTGTCCTGTCCGCACCGCATGATCGACCGCCGAAATTGAGCGGCAGGGAATCCCCGAGGGCGCGGTACAGGTGAACTTGTCGGTGCCGCCAAGCCCCGAGAGGTTGGAACAGGCGGTGAGCGCGGCGCACGCGCCCAGCAGTGCGAGTCGGTGGAGCTTCATGACTTGAATTCCAGAGATGAGGGGTCGCGAAGAAACGGCGGTACGGGCGGCTGAAGCGGGGCTCAGCGACTGGCGCTCGCAGCGGTCTTGCCCGAGCGCGTGAGCGACGACACAAGCGCCGGGCCGATCCACGCCTGGAGCTCGACGAGGCTCAAAGCGCCAGGCGCCTTGCGGCCGTCGGCGCTCACGAGCGTGGGGGTGCCTTGAACGCCGGACTTTTCAGCCAAGGCCTGGAGCGCATCGAGCGGCGCTCCGCAGTCGGCCGACGCGGTCGGGCGACGGCCTTGCGTCATCCAGGCACGCCAGGCCTGCGCCCGGTCCGGCGAGCACCAGATGCGAGCCACCAGGTCGCGCGAGGGCTCGCCGAGGATGGGCACCGGGTAGACGTGCACGGTGACATCCGTCAGCTCGACCAGCGTGCGCTCGAGCTGCTTGCAGTAGCCGCAGTTCGGGTCGGAGAAGACGTTGACGCGCCGGGCGCCGCTGCCGAAGGTGATCGCGAGGTTCGCGGGAAGCGAGCGCGGGTCGATCTTCTCCAGCTCGGCGCGGCGCTCGGCGGTGAGGTCGCGGCGCGTTTGCATGTCGAAGAGCCCTCCGAACAGGAAGTACCGCCCGGTGGGATCGACGTAGGCCATGCTCTTGCCCATCTGCACTTCGTAGAAGCCAGGCAAGGCGGCAGGACGCACGCTGTCGAAGCGCTGCGCGGGGTACATGCCACGCAGGCGCTGCTCCATGTCGCTGCTCGCGTCGGCCCGCGCAGCGCCCCCGACGAGGAGCCCGAGGGTCAGCGCGCCCGAGCCGAGGCCGAGCGTCAGCTTGCGCACGTTCACGTAGCGCAAGAGCATCGACATGCCGGAACGCGTGCTGCCAATCGTGACCACATTGCGGCCGGCATCGGTGTTGATGAAAAGTGGCTGGTCCGTCTGGGTGTTCGGATTCATCGCAGGCCTCACTCGTCGTCGTTTTCGAGGGCCGTGCGCAGCAGCTGGCGCGGGTTCGGGAGCCCGAAGTCCCCTGCCCCACCCGCACCGCCCGCCTTGGGTGCGCCGGTCGATGTCTTGCTGGCCGTGGCCGGCGAGGCGTCGAAGGGAACACCCATCTGGATCAGCACGTCCACCTTGCGGCCGGGCTGCACTTCGATCACCGGGAAGGTCTTCTCGGCGAGCGAGATGTAGTACTGCGACAGGCGGTCGAGCGCCTTGCCCACGCCGGTGCCGACGCCCTGCTTGAGGATCGCCGTGGTGTCCGTGGAAGGGGTGGTGACCGAGCCGAGCGGGCTCGTGGCAATGCTCTGGGCGGATTGCGCGAGCCCGGAGCCAATGCCCGAGGCGATGCCGGCCATCAGGGCATTGGCCAGGATCTGGCCCTGCTTCTGCACCAGCGTGCCGGCAATGCCGTTCATGCCGTCTTCGCCGAACACACCGCCCTTGATGGGCACCTCGATCACCGAGCCGTCGTTCATCACGCAGCTCAACAGCGTCGTGCGCACGTAGGCGCGTTCCGAGGAGTGGTCGCCGTGCGCTTCAGCCACGACCAGGCAGTCCTTGATGTCGGCGCGGTAGTGGTTCGGCAGCACGGCCTTGTCGAGCAGACGAAGCAGCACGGGCACCGGGTTGCTCTGGGCCTGACCGCCGGTGGGCGCGGCCACCCCGCCGAGCAAGACGGCGCGGGTGTAGGAAACCGGCAGGAAGTTGTCCACGTGTCGTGGGGCGGCCTGACCAGTGGCAGCGGGCTTGGCGCTCGGTGCTTCCGCAGAAGCGGCGGCCTTGTTGGCCACCCGGATCAAGCCCGGCCCTGGCGCGCGCGGCGCGACCGCCAGCGGCGCCGGCGTGCCGGCTGCACCGTTGGGTTGACCGGGCGGGTAATCCGTCGGGCCACCGGGCTGAGGCAGACGGCCCGTGCGAGGCTGTTGGCCCAGCGGAGCTGGCGTGTTGGCGGCGGTCGGCTGCCCGGCCACCGGGGGCAGCGGCATGGGCGGCGGGCTGCCGGCGGCCGTCGGGAAGCGCGCGGCAGGCTCAGCGCGCTCAGCGGCCTTGGTGGCGCGTTCAAGCGCGCCCCGCTCGGCGGTCAGCGCTTCGAGCTTTGCCTTGAGGTCAGCCACCTCGCGGTCCTGGCGCTCGTCGCGCTCGCGTGCCTTCGCTTCGGCCGCTTTGACGTCCTCGCGGATGCCCACCACGTCCTTGGCGGCGCCGCCCACCCACACGTCCTTGGCATCGAGCTGCTGGCCCGGGACCGAGGACAGCGGTTTCGGTCGCGGCGGTTCATCGCGGCGGGGAGAGCCAGCGCCACCGCCCTTGGGATCGCCGATGAAGCCGCTGACGATCATCACCACGGTCAGGGCCAGCAGGCCCCCGCCGATCATGTTGACCCACTGCTTCTTCTTCGGGGGCAGGTCCGAGTAAACCGGGATGCGCAGTTTGGTTGCCATGAGGGTCACTCCGCGCTTGAGGAGCGCACGATCCACACAGCGGTCTTCTGGCCCGGCTGCAGGATGAGGTTGCGTGCGGAGACAGCGAGAACACCGTCGGTGAAGAACTCGCGTTCATCGATCACCATGCGCTGACCGCTCACGTTGGTGAGCTCGTAGGTGTCGCCGATGAAGCCGGCGCCCCGGTGCTGACGCAGGTGGATGAACTTCGCCTCCTGCCACAGCGCCACTTCGCGGTTGATCTCGCGAGGGGTGAGGCCCTGGGTCGCATCGGGCGACCCGGGCGCCGCGAGCGCGAGCGTGAACGCCTTGAGGCTGCGGACGTGGCTCGCGCCCTTGAGCTTTGGCGCCTCGGCCTGTGCACGCGGGCTGCCACCCAAGATGCGCACATCGACGGTGTTCCCCGGCCCGTCGATGGGCTGGAGCAGCAGCCCGAAGGCGCCTTGCGTGCTCTTGATGTCGAGCTTGATCGCCTGCGCCAGGGCCAGCACCTGGCCGGACTGACCCGGCTGCATGGCAGGCCGCGTGGGCATCTCGCCCGGGTGGATCACCGGCTTGACGAACAGGTCACCGTCCTCGTCCTGGATGACGGTGATGCGCCCAGTCGGGTTGCGCGCTTCGTCGTACACGTCGCCGAACACATCGACGATGCGACCGTGGCTGACCTTGATCCGCGTCTGATCGCGGATCGACACGGGCACGACCACGGTGTCGGACTCGCGGACGGAGACTTCTTTGAGCGCCCAAGCCGGTGCGGCCAGGGCAAGCGACGCCAGGGCGGCGCCGAGGAGGCCGCGCAGCCGGTGCGCGGCGAGACGGAAGGTGTTCACATCGGACCTTTCTGGATGCGGGTGGGCGAGGGGTGCAGGCGAGGTGTCGGGACGAAGGGGCGCCCTACTTCTTCTTGCCCTTCTGCTCGGCGCGCTCTTCGGCCTGCATCTGCTTCACAAGCCACGGGTCGTCGGTCGGGACTTGCTCCCAGGCCTTCAACATCACGCGGCCACCTTTGGTCTGGAAGTCGGCGCGGTAGGCCACGTTCTCTCGGCTGGTGCGCATGCCGTTGACGAAGGTTTCGAGCTGACCGAGCAGGATCACGCGCTGCTTGTCGGCGTCGGGTGCCACTTGCTGCGGCCAGAACGCGGTGGTCGCGTTGGACTCCGCCAAGCGCTTGGCGTGGGCGGTCATGCGCTGCTGCAGATCGCCATGCAGCTCGGGATGCGTCCAGCGCAGGACGACACCGTGTGAGACGTTCACCGAGCCGGGGGTGTTGGTGAGCATCTGGTCGGCGATGAAGAGGCCCATCTCTTCCAGGTAGGCCGCGTCCATGCGGTCGCCGGTCATGCCGATCGCCTTGGCGCGGGTCGGCGGCTCGACGATCACGCTTTGCTCCTTGCCCATGAGCTTGAAGAGCAGCAGCAACGCGATCAGCGAGACGATGAGCAACGTCCAGCGGCTTTGCGAGTTGGCGCGACGCAACTCCTGTATGTCGCGCAGATGTGCGGTGGTTTCCATGGGGTGCCTGTGTCCTCGTGCTCGTCAGCCGAGCGTGCGTTCGCAGTGGCTGGGAGGGGTGCGCTTGAGCTGGCTCGCCTGCGCAGGCAGGTACCAGTAGCGCCAGTGATTGCCGAAGCCGCGCGGCTTGTCTTGCCGCAGCTTCTGCATGCCGTAGGCGACACCCGCAGGGATGCCGACCACGGCGAAGATGTGCAGGTCCATCGACAAGGTGGCGAAGCCCAGGCCGAGTGCCAACATGCCGATGTCCATGTCCAGCATCAGGAACTTCCAGGGGTCCGTGAGCCGAGACAGGATGAGCATGTCGTTGTCTTCCATGGCTTCGCCTCCTTGCAGCTCGTGCTTTAGACCACCGCACCCACGAGGGTGACGGCGGCGCCCAGGCCAGCGCCCAGGAAGATGGCGTAGCCGACGAACTTGAAGATGGCCGAGGCGCTGTTGGCGCCGAAGTAGCCGACGGCGCAGATCACGAAGCCCATGAGGGTCATGATTTGCTTGCCGTAGCCGTTGGCCAGGTCGTCGAGCTGGTCGTAGGCGCCTTGCAGCGCCACGCCGGTGGTGCCGGCGGCCGTGGCGCTCAGGATTGCCAGCAGCGAGACGGCCAGCGCGAAGGCCAGCATCAGGAAGGTCTTGTTCTTGAAGAGGCCCGACAGCTTGAAGTTGAAGGGCGAGGCGGACTTGAGGGTCAGGGTGGTCACGGTTTGATCTCCGAGGAATCGAGTTGCAGGCTGGACAGGTGGTGCGCCAATGCGCGCCTGGCCAAGAAGATCCACGTCCCTTGCACCCGTGCGCCTTGGCCGCTGAGGACGGCGACCGCCCCATCGACCAAGTAACGGATGCCGAGACGCGGGTCGCGTGTGGTTCCCTGTTTGGTCTTCAAGAGCTCGAAGCACGCTTCGCCGATCTGGATGGACTTGCCATCCCCACCGGCTGAGCGCTCGGACTCAGACCCTGCCTGTTCCCTGATCGAACCTCGCGCGGCGGCGCTCTTGCAGCCGCTCGCGTGATCCAGCAATGCCTGGGTCGATGCGTCGATCCAGGCGTCATGCAAGTGCACATCGGGTTGATGGCACAGCATTCCGATCGCGCCCTCGATGAGGTAGCGCATGTCAAGTCGTGGGGGGGTCGCGAGACGCATGCCCTGCATCAGCTTCAAGGCGTCGAATGAGCCCATCCCGATAACGACCGAGCGCGGTGCGCTCGTGTCCAGGCACAGCGCCGCGTCGGCGCTCTTGAGCCACTCGCTCATGACTGGCTCCCAAAGTGGTGGGCACAGGCGCCGCGTGCGGCGTAGGGTGCAAGCTGGTCGGCCAGGTCGAGCAGGCGCTGGTCAAAAGCGCCGTCCTCCGTCAGCCGACCCTTCTGGTAGCGCGCCCAGATGTGCGCCACCGTCGTGTCGCGGCCGTGCTTGATGCGCTCTTCCTTGATGACGGTTGCGAGCGTCGCGTACACATCCGCGTCGAGCTGCTGCAGTGGCGAGGCCATGCGAGCGATCAGCGGCTGAAGCGCCCTCACCTCCTCGTCGAGCGAGGTCACCCGCGGAAGTGCGCTGGCTTCGGCGCGGACGAGATGTACCGGCTCGCTCATGACCGGCCTTTCTTCAAGCCACCGGCCTCGACCGTGCTGGCAGGCTCGGCGAATACGAGGTCCACCTCCACGCGCCGGTTCTGGCCTCGGCCCCGCTCGTGCTGGTTGTCTGCCACGTAGCAGCACAGCGCCTTGCTGCTCGAGCTCAGGTCGATGAGGCCGGCCGGTGCGTGCTTGCGCAGCTCGCGCAGCACGGCAAGGGAACGGCCTTCAGCCAGGCGCTGGTTCGGCCCCACCGGGCCGACGCTGTCCGTGTAGCCGGTCACGCGCACCTGCTTGGCTTCGGCCAGGGCCGGTGCGAGGGCGCGCAGGGCTTCGCGGGCCTGGGGTGTGATTTCGTCGCTCGCGAACTCGAAGTTCACGATGGTCTTGAGCGGTTCGCGCGGCTTTGGCGCCGGCATGGGCACTGTCTCCACTGCGGCAACGGGTTTGACTGGCAGGGCGAGCGCGGCAGGCAGCGAGGCCTGCGACACCATCGGGCGCACCGCCATCGTCTTGGGCGTGGGCATCTCGCACTGCGTACAGGTGACGAAGCGCTGCGAGTTCCCGGCAAGCTGCGGCTGGATGTGAACGCGGGCAGGTGCTGCGGCAGGAGCAGGTGCTGGGTGATCGTGCGCGCAAGAGGCCAAGCCTGCGGCAGTGAACAGCAAGGCGTGAGCGGCGAACGAACGCAGCCTCGCCCGCGTGGTGAGGGACGGCGTTGAGGACGGCATCAGGGGCTCCCGGTCTCGGACAGGTCGGAGAGGCGAACGAGTGCGAGCGTCGGCACTCGGGGGGCTGCGGCATAGGCCGGCTGGATGGCTTCACGTCGCAGGTTGCGGTGAACCTTCCAGGCGAACTTGGCCCGTGCCTTCTTGCACGCCTCGCCCTTCAACTGGGTGCAGGCCGCATTCCATGCGCCCACCGCATCCCAGCTGTTGCCCTTGCGGCGCATCAAGTCCGACAGGATCCAGGCGCCGACTTCGATGTTGGTGCAGGCGTCGGCCAGCGACGCCCGGGTGATGCCGTGCCGCTCCAGCGTGGGGAGCCAGCGGCTGTTGATCTGCATGAGGCCGATGTCCACGCTGCCGGTGTTGGCCGCGTGGCCGAGGTTCATCGCCGTCGGTCGCATCGAACTCTCGGTGCGAGCGATGGCTCGCAGGAGCTCGGGTTCGATGCCGTAGGTGGCGCCGTGGAGTTCGAAGCAATGATCGAACGCCGGACGCGCGCCCATCGGCGTCGCGTGCGCGAAGTCCGCGCCAGCAAGCAGCGCGAGCATTGATGCGATCAATGCCTTGACGAATTCCGATAGCGAGTACACCGGCCTGTTTCCTGTTCGTCCCAGAAAGACGGGCCCCGGGCGAACCCGGGGCCCCAAGGGGGCTCATGGAGCTTTGCCAGGAGGGAGGTGACCTGGCGGGCCGAACTCTGAAATCGCCGTCAAGAAAAACCTAGCGGAAATCGTTCACGCATCGATGCAAGCAAAAATTTGACTTTGAGGCTTCCAGCTTGAGATACTGTTAGGTTTTGCGCAGAAAACTCGCAAAAAAACCGCCCTTCGCGTCAATAAAATCAACAACTTAGACACGACCCGCGCGAAGGCTTCACAAACGACGCCGCCTCTTTTTCGAGCACACCCGCAAACACGGGGGTGAAACGGCGTTGTAAACGGCTCATACCCGCAATACGACAAGGGTAAGGGGCCGACCCAAAGGGCCGTCGCCCGCCGGCGCTAAAGACGCTTGGCGGGCGACGAAGGGCTGAAGGGTGAAGAGTGACCGCTAACGGGGAACGGCACACCAGATAAGGGCAGCGCTGGTGAATTCCGTCATGGCGGCATTCACCAGCGCCAAGGGCTTGCACAAAGGGCTGCGCAAGTCAAATTTAACCTTCACTCTATCGCTTCACGATTCTTTGGTGCCTTTTTTGGCGCTTCTTCATAGGCTCCGCGCGCGATTCATCGGCCGGCTGCGGATGAGGGGCGAAAGGGCCACCGGGGGTGTCCGCGCTCAGGTGGCCGACTTCTCCGCACCCACCCCTGCCCAGGCCCTCATGACTCCTGCCCCCGGTCGCGACCTTCCGTACACGGAGCCCGTCGACGAACCCGATCTGTGCGAGATGCTCGCGCTGCGCCAGCTTTCGCATTGGCACCAACCGCTGCTCACTCTGTGCCAGGCCATCCAAGGCTGGGCCGCCGATTTCGAGCTGGTCGCATCCCTTGAGCCGGATTTCCGGCCGGTCGGCGAGGTGCTGCTGGCCGTCCAAAGCGTTCCGCCTGAACCGCGGCCGTCCGACGAACAGTTGGCGCAGGCGCTTTGCGACCGCGATCTGCTGTGCCGCCACGCAGTGGACCGGGGCACTGGCATCGCCTGGGATCCGCTGACGCAGCCGTATCGGCAGTTCAAGCGCGACTGGCCCGATGCCCAGCCCTACTGGGGCGACCTTCCGCCCGGCATGAGCGATCGCCTCGTGGCCTGGATGCAAGCCCAGTCGGGCAGCTGAGGCAGGGAGTTCTCATGGGTGCGACCTCGATCTGGTGGGACCTGGCCTTCTACGCGATGGTCTTCCTGAGCGGCATGCTCGTCGTGCGGCGAGCCCAGCAATGGCTGGCCCGCAACGGTTCGTCCGGCGGGCTGCGCCCCGCCTCATCGGTTGCGCCGCCCGAGCGGCGGCCCGCGAACCAGATCCCGGTGCGCGGCTTCGACGAACTCGTCGCCCAGACCTCATGCCAGACGCTCGTGCGCTCCATCGAGCGGCGCACCAAGCTTTCGCCCGGCAACTGGCAGCGTGACTGCCAGCCGGTGCTGGAGCAGTTCGGCGAGTTCGTCCAGATGCTGCCAGCCTCGGAGGCCCATCACCACGCCCAGCCTGGCGGGCTGCTGACGCACGCCCTCGAGGTGGCCGACGCGGCGCTGACCTTCCGCGCCGGCATGGAGATCCCCTTGGGCGCAGGCACCGAGGAGCGCAAGCGAGACGAGCACCGCTGGACGGTGGCCGTGATGCTCGCCGCGCTGCTGCATGACGTGGGCAAACCCGTCACCGACGTGCGGGTGACGCTCTTCCAGCAGGACTCACGGGGCGGGCGCACCTGGTCGCCGATGGCCGGCTCCATGCGCTCGTTTTCCGCCCACTGGTACAGCGTGGCGTTCACGGACGCCACGGAGCGTGACTACAAGGCGCACAGCAAGCTGGGCGCCCTGCTGATGCAGACCATGGTTCCCTCCCGCACGCTTCGCTGGCTCAGCGATTCGAGCTCGGGGGACATCCTGGGGCAGCTGCACTCGTACCTGTCAGGGGACGACGAAGACGGGATCCTGGGACAGATCGTCAAGCGAGCGGACAGTGACTCGGTGCGCCGCAACCTGATGCACGGCCCTCGCACCCGGTTTGCGAGCGCGCGTGTTCGCCCGCTCATCGAGCGGCTGATGGAGGCCTTGCGCCGCATGCTGGCCGAAGGCGCTCAGCTGCCTTTGAATCGACCTGGCGCAGCCGGCTGGGTTCACGACGGCGCCGTCTGGTTCGTCTGCGCGCGCCTAGCCGACGAGGTGCGCGAGTACCTGGCGCAGCATGAGAGCGCGCAGGGCATCCCCGGCAAGGACAAGAACGACCGGCTGTTCGACACCTGGCAGGAGCACGGTGCCGTGCGCACCGCACCCGATGGCGGCGCCATCTGGCGCGTGCAGGTGCAGTGCGACGGCTGGGCGCCGCCCGACGCCTTCACGGTGCTCTGCTTCCCGCTGGACAAGCTCTATGCAGATCCTGCCCAGTACCCGAAGCCGCTCAACGGCGCCGTGAAGCCCGTGGCGGCTGGCGCAGCGTCGTCGGCGCCCGTCTCGAAGCCGCTGCCCGCGACAGCCGTTGGGGCCCCTGCGACGACGCTTCCAACGCCCCCTGCCGCCCTGGTGGCGCCGTTTGCACCGGCTGCCCGGCCGGCTCCGCCTCGGATCGAACCGACCTGGGCGCCACCTCCCATCGCGACAGCGGCACCCCTTGACGCCTTGGATGCGCCTGCAGCGCCTCGGCCCGCGCCAATCAAACCCGATCCAGTGGCAGCCTCGAGCAGCGCGCCGCAAGGTCCCGCAACGAGTGCCGCCCCAGCCAGCGGTCACGCGCCTGTCGCTGCGCCAGTAGCCGTCAGCCAGCCGCCGGTTACTTCGCCAGCTGCGGGCCCTGCGCCAGATGCAGCACTCGCGGAGGCGACCACCCCCGAAGTACAGCAGCGCGCTTCCGAGCGCGTCGGAGCAGCGCCCGCCGTCCCGGACCATCCCGACATGACGCCGCCTGTGCGGCGCACCGACGAAGTTCTTGATGCGCACGAGGCCGCAGATCTCCGTGAAGCGCAGCCGGTGGCCACCACCACGCCCGCGCTCACCTTGACCGCCCCTTTGCGGCCTCGAGAGCGCAACAACGGCCATCCGAAACCGCCCAAGATGCCGAGCCCCGCCGCCCAGGCTTTCCTTGGCTGGGTGGCGACCGCCGTCGGCTCCGGCGAGCTCAGCTACAACGAGGACGGGGCCATGGTGCACTTCGTGGCCGAAGGCGCCCTGCTGCTGAGCCCCGAGATCTTCCGGCGCTTCCTGGAAGTTCACCGCCTGGTCGGCGAGGGGCCGATCGCCGAGCTGCGCGCCGAGCACGGCGACAACGCCTACAAGCGGCTGCAGAACGAGTTGGCCAAGAGCGGCTTCACGCTGCGAAACGGCGACGAGAACCTGCACTACTACCAGTTCACCAAGGCCGATGGCGCCTTGTCGCGCGTTGCGAGCTTCTACCTGCTGCGACAGCCTGAGCTGCTGTGGAACCCTGTCCCCGGGGTCAATGCCCGCATCCAGAAGGCCAAGCGCCCCGCGAGCAACAAGGCACTGAGCCTGCCGCCCGGCTCGAAGAAGCCGCCTCAGAAAGCACAACCATGAGCGCACCCATCCTCAACGTGTACCGGCCGCCCTACGAGCTGGCCAGCGTGGCCGCGGCCGTGCTCGGCGCCGGCGCCGTCATCGCGCGGCCCGAGCTCTTCCTGTTGTCGAGTTCGCAGGCGGTGCTGGCCGGCATGGGCCTCATGACCTTCGCCGGGCTGCGCACCTACCAAGCCAGGCGCATCCGGCTGCACCGTCGTGCCGTGCGCCGCCTTGAGCCCTACGCGCTGCGGCCGACCGAACTTCCCTGGTCGAAGTCGTCGGTGTTCCTCGGTAAGGGCTTCGACTGGCGCCCCATTCACACCCAGCGCATGCACCTGCTGCGACAGCCGGAGAACGAGCACCTGCTGCAGCCGAGCCGGGCTTACAAGTGGGCCCGCTCCGTCGAGCGCAACCGGCACAGCGCCGAGTGGCTGCGCCGGCTCGTGGGCAAGGATGCTTGGTGGAACCCGGTGCGGCCGCTGCCGCCGGTCGGCGGCCAGCCGCGCCTGCATGGCGTCGAAATCGACGAGGAGGAGGTCTGGACGCCGCTTCCCGAGCTGAACAACCACATGATGGTCTACGGCACCACGCGGGTGGGCAAGACGCGCCTGGCGCAGATCCTCATCGAGCAGGACATCGCCCGCGGCGACGTGGTCATCGTCTTCGACCCCAAGGGCGACGTCGATCTGCTGCTCGGCATGTACTCGGCGGCCGTGCGCGCCGGCCGCGCCGACGAGTTCCTGCTCTTTCACCTCGGCTTCGCCGAGATCAGCGCCCGCTACAACCCGATCGGCAACTTCGAGTCCATCACCGAAGTGGCCGGACGTGCGACGGGCCCGCTGCCCGAGGAAGGTCAGAGCGCCGCCTTCAAGGCCTTCGCCTGGCGCTATGTCAACGTGATCGCTCGGGCGATGGCCGCCATCGGCGAGCGCCCGGATTTCAAGAAGATCTACGAGTACGGTGTGTCGGTCGACAAGCTGGCCGGCCGCTACCTGCGACAGTGGCTCAATCGTGAGCATCCCGGATGGGAAGCCGAGTTCTCGCCCTTTCCCACCAAGGAACAGAAGGACCTGGTGGCCAAGGCCGAGAAGAACGCTCGAGACCTCGAAGTCTTGTTGCTGGTGCAGCACGTCAAAGCGAAGGGCTACCAGGACCCTGTGGCAGATGCGTTGGCCTCCGTGTTGGCCAACGACCGCACGTACTTCGAGAAGCTGGTGAACAGCCTCTACCCCCTGCTGGAAAAGCTCACCTCCGGTTCGATCGGCGAGCTGATCTCGCCGACCTACGACAACACGAACGACCCGCGTCCGGTGCTCGACTGGATGAGCGTTATCAACCGGGGCGGCATCGTCTATTGCGGCTTCGACGCGTTGACGATTCCCGACGCCGCGCAGGCGGTGAGCGCATCGATGCTGGCCGACCTGGTCAGCGTCTTCGGCCGCATCTACAAGCACGGCTCCACGTTCGGCATGTCCACCGCCGAGGGGCAGCGCCGAGTGCGCTTCCACGGCGACGAGCTGAACGAGCTGATTGGCCCCGAGTTCGTGCAGGGCGCCAACAAGGGCGGCGGCGCCGGCCTGAACATCACCGGCTACAGCCAGACCGCCCAGGACATCGAAACACGCGTGGGCAGTGCCGCCAAGGCCGAGCAGATCGGCGGCAACCTCAACAGCCTGGTGATGCTGCGCGTGATCAACATGGAAACGGCAGAGAAGATCACCAAGCGGCTGGAAGAGGTGCGCGTGATGACGCGGGTGCTTTCCAGCTCGGCCAGCGACACCAACGACCCGGCCGAGTTCTCGGAGTTCTCCAGCAAGAACGAGGACCGCGTGACAGCCGAGAAGGTGCCGATGCTGGATCCGTCCTGGCTGATGGCCTTGCCCAAGGGTCAGGCCTTCTGCCTCCTGGAAGGCGGGCACCTGAAGAAGGTGCGGATCCCCCTGCCCCTCCCTCACGAAGACGCCTCGATCCCGGCCACCTGGGGCGCCATGCTGGGACACATGCAGGCGGTCTATGCCGACTACATCGCCCGCACACCGGACGACTCATTGACTGTGGAGGGCACCGGCGGTGGCTACTAACGCGGACTTCGAGCGCCAGCCGCTGGTTCGCCAGTGGCTTTGGCCCCTGCGGATGGGTTTCTGGATCGGCGTGATTGGCGTGGGGCTGTGGGTGTACTGCTTGGCCGTTCAGGCCTGGTGGGCCCGCAAGGAGATGCCCGAGGCACCTGCTGCCCACCAGATGCAGATGCTGCGACAGGATCTGGACACCATCGGCGAGCTGGCGCCGGGCCCGTATTCGCCTGCGGTAGTCGCCCGGTGGATGGGAGACCACCTCAACGACGGCGTGGTGGATGCCCTCAAGGGCATCGCTCGCGCCTTCATGAACCCGCCGACGCTGAAGTCGCGCAGCCACTTCGAGGGCGGCTCCGCAGTTCGACGCACCGACGATCCCGGCGGGCAGTACGTGGAGCACGCCACCAACATCGCGGGTGCGACCTGGGACAACGTGGTGTTCGGTAGCTACATCTTCGCCACGCGCACGGCCTTCTACCTGGCTCTGCTCCCTTTGGTCGCTCTGGCGCTGGCCGTTGGCCTGGTCGATGGGCTGGTCGGTCGCGCCAAACGCAAGGCCAACGCCGCACGTGAGTCGGCCAGCCTGTACCACCGCGCCAAGCTCGGGCTGAGCTTCGTGTTGATCACGGGCTACCTGATCGTGCTGGCCCTTCCCGCGCTACCACAGCCAGCTCTGGTGGCATTGCCCCTGGCCCTGGGATGCGGGGTTTTGTTACGCCTTCAAGCATGCTTTTACAAAAAGTATTTGTGAATTAGGGAGTGTCGTGGGAATCATCACGCCCCGGCTCGACCACCGTGTCGCGTCGGACCAACGCAGGACGAAGGCTCAGACCTTCGCGTTTCCAGGATTTCAGGGATGGGATGTGGATACTCCGAGCCACTTGAGCGCTCGCTGGCAGCGCTTTGCGAAAAATACGAACGACTCCGATCGATCAAGCCGTGCACAGCCGCGCGGTATGAACTCTCGATGCGCAACCTCGCGTATTCGATGGGGCGGCCGGAGAGTCAAGTTCTTGTCGACGAGGTCACCGAAGAGCACGTTGCTCGCCTCAAGGTCGTCACCCTCAAAGAGAAGCGCAATTCGCCGGTCACGTGGAACACCGACCGGCGCCACCTCATCGCGCTGTTCAATCTGGCCGTGCGCTTGCGCTGGATCCAGCTCAATCCGGTCACGCTGGTCGGCCCTGCGCCCGTCATACAGCGCAAGGCAAAGGCGATTGATCGCGACTCATTCGCCGCGTACATCGACTTCCTCAAGGTTGCGCGCAAGGTCGGCCGCTATGGGCGCGAGGTCGAGGCACTGCCTCCACAGTGGTTCTGGCTTGCACTGCTGGAAACGCTCTACTGCACCGGCATGCGCATCAGCCAGTTGGTCGGCCTCAACTGGGCCGATGTCGACCTCGCCAATCGGAAGATCACCTTGAAGGCCGAAACCAGCAAAACGCGCCGCGAATGGGACGTGCCCATTTCGAGCAGGCTGGAGCCACATCTGCGGCTTCTTCTCGGAGAGACGACGACGTCTCGTCGACGCGCCCCTATGCCCTGGGAGCAAGTCTTCTGTCTCCCCCTGTTCAGTGCTTGGCAGGCCAACTTCGTGGGTGGTCGAATGAAGCGCGACAACGTGGTGAACTTCTTCAGGCGCCTTGTTGCCGCCGTTCCCGCGTCGATGCCGACACTGAGCGCACATCGCGTGCGGCACACGACCGCGACCATGCTGGCCAACAACCCGAAGATCAAGAACCTGAAAGTGGTCCAGCAACTGCTTGGTCACACGTCCATCACGACGACGCTGGGCTATGTGCACGTCAACCTCGCCGAGCTGAGCGAAGCGACGGAGTTGCTTTAAGGCTTCACCATGTTTGACCCGGGAAAATTGCACAGCAATAATGCACCCAGTGGAGTTTGGGATCCGCGTGGCGGCAGTGCTGCTCAAGTCGAATCCAACGTTCCAAGTGATGCCCCCGGACGCCTGTTAATCCGTAGGTCCCTGGTTCGAGCCCAGGTCGGGGAGCCAAAAACAGCGTGAAAAGCAAAGCCTTAGCGGCGTCAGTCGCTAAGGCTTTTGTTTTTCCTGGCCCGCTGCATCGACTGCCTCGCGCCGCTCATGCGGTACGAATTGACCCCATCCGAGAACATGTCCCCTTCGACCCCTTGGCTGATGCGGCGCCCTGGCAGCGCGACGCGCGAGCACGTCTTGTATTGCTTCCATCACGCGGGTGGCAATGCGGGTGCGTTCATGAACTGGGTGCCGTGGGTGCCGCCGCACATCGAGGTCATCGGCGTGCAGTTGCCGGGGCGCGGCGTTCGCTTGCGTGAAGCGCCGCTGACGAACGCCGACGCGCAGCTCATTCCGGTGCTGGGAGACGTCCTGCGCGCACGGCTGGATGGCCGACCGTTCGCGTTCTTCGGGCACAGCATGGGGGCGATCTGGGCGTTTGAGATGGCCCGCTGGCTGGCGGCCGAGCAATTGCCGGGGCCTGCGCACCTCTTCGTCGCCGCGCGCATGGCACCACAACTGCCTTTTCGCATGCCGCCGATCGATCACCTCGGCGAACCCGAGATGATCGAATCGCTGCAGAGGTTTGGCGGGGTGGATGAGATGCTGCTCGACAACCCCGATCTGATGCGCTTGTTTCTGCCGATCATCCGGGCCGACCTGCTGATGCATCGCTCGCACCCGCACCGCGCGGCGCCGCCTCTGGGCTGCCCCATCACGGCGATCGCCCCAGACGCGGATGTGCTGTGCAGCGTGGACGAGATGGCCTTGTGGCGCGAGCACACGCGCTCGAGCTTCCGGCTTCAGACCTACCCTGGCGGCCACTTCTTCTTTCACAAGCAGCCGCAGCTTTACGTGCCCAGGTTCTTGTGCGACCTCTGGGCAACCCCAGGCGCCTGATCAGGGCGCCGGGTCTGTCGCCGTGGGGGGCGTGCTCTTCGTGGGCGCCGTGCGCCGCACGTCGGTGATGAGGCCCAGGGCTTCGAGTCCACGGATCAACCACCAGCCCGGGTCGATCTGCCACCAACGCATGCCGAAGCGGGCCGACGCCGGCCAGGCGTGGTGGTTGTTGTGCCACGACTCGCCGAGGGTGGGCAGGGCCAGCCACGCGATGTTGCGGCTGTGGTCGGCCGTGTCGAAGTCGCGTGCGCCATGCAGGTGCCCGAGCGAGTTCACGAGGCTCGACGCCATGATGCCGGCGAACAGGCGCACCCCACCGCCCCACAGCATGCCGTCGAACGCAGCGCGCCAACTGGAGGGTCAGCCGGGAATCATGTAATTTCACGCCAAAACGAGCTTAAGTCACTGTGGGCGTAAGGAAATTCGCAAATTCTTTTGTGGCTAACTTGCCGACCAGCATGGGCCGGCATGCAGCACCTGCTCTCAACCAGCCGGCGCAGGCTTCGCCTTGGCTTTTCCATCCGGCAGCGGCTGGCCGATTCGCGCCAACAGCTCCTTGACCATGTCCGTCTGGGTCTGGGCTGTCGCACTGGAACTCGCCAATAGCCGCTCCAGTTCCACGTTGCGCTGCTGAAGGTCGCTGGCGCGCACACGCAGGGTCTCGTACTGCTGCGCCGCCTGCTGGGCTTGGCCGCGCATGTCCTCGACGAGCTGGTTCTGCACAGCAAGGCGCTCGGCAGCATGCTTGAGCTCTCGAAGTTGGTCGTCTACCTGACGCCGCTCTGCACGGGCCGCGGCAAGGAGTTCCAAAGCGTCCGCCTTTTCCTTCAGCGCGGAACGCAACTCGCTCTGCTTAGCCGTCAACGCTTCTGCGGAGCTGGCCACCTCGCGCTGCAGGTACTGCAGCTGCTGTTCGTGCTGACGGGCTTCCCGGTCGCGCTGCTCGCGGGACGCGTTGCGGAAGTGTTCCAGAGCTTCACGTGCGTGGGTGTGCTTCTCCTCCAGCGACGCAACTTGAGCCTTGGTCGCGTTGAGCTGATCCTGGGCTGCCTCCAACTGCGCGGTGAGCTGCGCGCCCACCTGGGCATGCTCCAGGCGCAGCGCGGCCAATTGAGCCTCAGCACCTTGACGCGCGGTCCGCTCGGCCGACAGTTCCACCTGGCTGCGCTCTGCCTCGGTGCGGCCTGAGCGCGCTTCGGTGCGAGCCTTCTCCAGCTGCTCTTTCAGGCCCCGCACCTCTTCGGCATGGCCTGACCTGAGAGCGTCAAAGCGCTCCTGCGCCTCGAATTCCAAGCGCCCGGCCAGACTGGTGATGAAGGCCAGCAACTCGTCGCTGACGGTCCCTTGGGGAACCCCCGTGCCTCCTTCGTCTGCCTCGATTTCCTTGAGATGCCGAAAGATGGTCGCCTTCGACCCAGTGTTGCCCAGCTCGATGCGGATGGAATCGATCGAGGGGTGTTTCCCAGCCTTCATCAACGCCAGTCGAGCGCGTTGGACATCGAACTTCGTCACGCCTGCTCGTGCCATGTCTGCCACCAATTTCGTATGTGTTACGTAACGCAAGTATTACGTATCACAATACGACGGTCAAGAAGCGGCGTACATTGAATTTCTCAGAATTCTTAATATCGAATTATTCCCTCCGAGGCGGATCCAGGCAGCATGGGAGCGACCTGAGGCCGCACGAAACCCTTGAATACCCCTTGCTGGAGGGAAGACTGGAACGGCGCGGTCGGTTGCCGCCATCTGCCGTCAGCAGCGCAGCACCGCGACACAGCAGGGATGCTGTACAAATACACAGCCATCGGTGCAAACCAGGTCGCCCCGGCGGCGGAGTGCCATCGAAGCTTCTGGAGAAATCGCTTCCCCACAAAAGATTTTCGCCATAAACTTCGTCAATTCACGGACGCGATGCGCCCCTAGGAAAACAGTTCCAATGAACCCGGTCGAAGACAGAATTGACGAAATTAGCGCCGATCTCGCCACTTTGGCGAGGCTCGCGTCTGCGCAGTCCTATGACGACCTCCGCCTGCTGCTGGCGCGTCTCGTCAGGAAGTACCGCCACCAGCTGCCGGAACTGGCTGCCCAACTCGATCAGAGCCTCAAGGCCTCGCAGACGCGGGCTGTCGGAGGAAGCGCGCTCCGGCGCGGCCCTTCGATCAACAGCGCTTCGCCCGAAGATGCCGACTCTCGTCTCGCGCTGATCAAGGTCTTTGACGACCTCGGCGGCATGGAGGCCCCGCTTCTACCGGCCATGCTCGCTCACCAGGTTGAAGCGATCGTGCAGGAGCGCCAACAGCGCGAGGCCTTGCTGGCTCGAGGCATCGCGCCGACTCGCTCGGCCATCCTGGTCGGTGCCCCTGGGTTGGGCAAGACATTGTCGGCTCGATGGATCGCCTATCAGCTCGGCAAGCCGCTTTGGGTGCTGGACTTGACCGCGGTCATGAGCAGCCTGTTGGGCAAGACCGGGAGCAACCTGCGCGCAGCGTTGGACCATGCGAAGGCTCACTCGGCAGTTCTCCTGCTTGACGAGGTCGATGCCATCGCCAAACGACGCAGCGACGAGTCGGACATCGGCGAGCTCAAGCGGCTCGTGACGGTGATCCTTCAGGAAGTGGATCAGTGGCCGGACACGGGTCTGCTGCTCGCGGCAACCAACCATCCAGAACTCGTCGATCCGGCGCTGTGGCGTCGTTTTGACGCGGTGCTGACCTTCGGCGCTCCGGATGCGGCGACGACCGCAATGGCCATCCAACGCTTTCTTGGGGCAGATCTCAAAGACCTTGAGGAATGGGTCATGACGCTCGCGATCGGCCTTCAGGGGCAATCCTTGTCGGATGTCGAGCGCGCGGTGGCGAGCCTGCGGCGAGCGCATGCCCTGCACCACCGCCCTCTGGCCGAGCTGGTGGGCCAGGTGGTGGGTGATGGTGCCCAGGCCCTCAGCAAGGCGCAGCGACTTGAACTGGCGCTGCAGATGGCCCGTTCAGGCAAGCACTCCCACCAGGAGATCAACCGCCTGACGGGGGTCGCCCGCGACACGATTCGAAAACACGCCGGGCCGTCGCCACGGCGAGGAAGGGGGATGAAGTAAATGGCAACGCGCTACATCATCGGCAGGGGTGAGCTGCTTACCTACGCAATCGAGGCACCCAAGAAGAACCCGGGCGAGAAGGCGCATCCCTACTCCCTCGCCGAGGCCAAGCAAGCGCTGCTGCCGCAGATCGAGGCCGCGAACGCTGCCTTCGCAACGCTGCCAAACGCAGCCTGCCCCGGTGACATCGCGGTGGCCCTGGTCACGCTGCATCCGGCTTACCTGGCCAAGTCCTACTTCCCACGCCAACTGCTGCGAACCGCCGGGCTCGAGTCGCTCGGCAGCCGTACCGAACGCATCCGGCCGCGCAAGAAGGCCACTGCCGGGGCCCCGGACGAGTCCGAGACCACGCAACTGTTCGTCGCTGGCAAGCGGGCTGCCTTGCGCGCGTTTCACACGCTGGCCGCCGGGCTCTCTGAGGACACCCAGGAAGGGGCCGAGTTCGCGCAGATCGAGAGCTTCGAGCCGCTGGTGGCGGGCGATCGTTTGCGCCCGCCGCGTGGCACCGAGGAGGACGTCTTTGAAGTGGGCTTGCACGTGCCGGCCGGTGCTACCTCCGATCGGCTGCGCGCGGTTTTTGCGGCCTATGCGCAGACTTGCGGGTTCTCGTTGAACCCGTCGTTCCGGTTCGATGCGGGGCGCCTGCTGTTCGTGCCGGTCGAAGGCAGTCCGGACGGGTTGGGTGACTTGGCGAAGTTCACGCTCGTGCGGGTCGTGCGTCCCATGCCGCGGTTGCGCGCGGCTCGACCGATGATGCGGAGCAATCCGGTGCCGGTCTCGTTCGACTTGCCCGAGGGCGACGTCATCTCGCGCGAGCCCCGCGTCGCCGTTCTTGATGGCGGGCTGCCCGACCACCATGTGCTGGGCCGCTTCGTCCGCAAGTACTTCCTCGCCGACCTCTTCTCCGAGTCGGTGACCGAGTACGAAGAGCACGGGCTCGGCGTGACCTCGGCGCTGCTGTTTGGCGCGATCGAACCCGGTGGACAGGCGCCTCGCCCGTATTCGCTGGTGGACCATCACCGTGTGCTCGACGCGCAGTCTGACCAGGAGGACCCGTACGAGCTCTATCGCACGCTCACGCACGTTGAAACCATCCTGTTGTCGCGCTCCTACGAGTTCGTCAACCTGAGCATGGGCCCCGACCTGTGCGTTGAAGACCACGAAGTCCATGCCTGGACGGCCGTGATCGACGGCATCCTGAGCGGCGGGCGCACGCTGCTGAGCGTGGCGGTGGGCAACAACGGCAAGGCCGATGCGTTGGCCAACTTGAACCGGATCCAGGTTCCGGCGGACTGCGTGAACGCGCTCTCAGTGGGTGCCGTCGACCACACCGGTACGGCTTGGCGGCGGGCCGACTACAGCGCCATCGGCCCCGGCCGCAGCCCCGGGCGACGCAAACCGGACGTGGTGGCATTCGGCGGGTCCGGCAAGGAGTACTTCCACGTCGTCGCGCCCGGGGCTCGTCGCAATCTGAATGCGACGTTGGGCACGAGCTTCGCCGCACCTTTGGCGCTGCGCTCGGCCGTGGGCATCCGTGCCATCCTGGGCAGCGAGGTGCTGCCCCTCACGACCAAGGCGCTGCTGATCCATGGCTGCGAGCCCCATGATGTCGAGGACGCGGGGGCCATCGGTTGGGGAAAGGTCCCGGAGGACCTGCGCCAGCTGATCACCTGTGGCGACGGTGTCGCCCGCATCGTCTACCAGGGCGACCTCACGCCGGGCAAGTTCCTGCGCGCGCCCGTGCCGCTGCCTCGCACGGCCCTCGAGGGCAACGTCACGCTGACGGCGACTTTCTGCTTCGCGAGCCCGGTCGATCCTCAAGATGCCAGTGCATACACGAAGGCAGGCCTCGGGATCACGTTCAGGCCCCATGCCGAGAAGCGCAAGGGCAAGGCGAAGCACGCCACCAGCTACAGCTTCTTCCCATCCAACGAGTGGCGCACGGAGGCCGAGCAACGGGCGGACTTGGGCAAGTGGGAGACGGTGCTCCATGCCTCTCACACTTTCCGAGGCAGCAGCCTCAAGGACTCGGTCTTCGACGTGCACTACAACGCGCGCGACGCCGGCGCTCCGACGACCGGTGCCGAGTTGATCCCGTACGCGTTGATCATCAGCGTCAAAGCGCCGCGCCATCTCTATCTGTACGAGGACATCCTGCGCGCGCATGTAAAGCTTGAGGCGCTCGTTCCGGCCGTTGACCTGTCGGTGCGCCTGTGAGGTTTGCCCCATGACGGCGGACAACTACCTGTTCGAAATTCTGGCGAGGGAGAACGTCGACACCTCGTCGAGCTCACCCGTCTGGCGAGCGAAAGACACCCTGACGCCAGTCATTCAGCAGTGGGCAGGCTCATACCTGCAGGGTGTGACCCCGAGCGGATCTTTCGCCAAAGGCACGGCCAACCGAAGTGGGACCGACATCGACCTCTTCGTTTCGCTGTCGCCGGACACCCGTGAGCCGCTCAAGGAAATCTACGAGAGCCTCTATACCGCGCTCAGGGCGGCCGGCCACGAGCCGAGGCGCCAAAACGTCTCGATCGGCGTCAGGGTCGGTGGTGCCGATGTCGACCTGGTGCCCGGCAAACAGCAGACCTTCCTCACGCTCGATCACAGCCTGTATCGGCGCAAGGCCGACACGTGGACGAAGACCAACGTGCGGACGCACATCAACCACGTTCTGGCCCACAACCGCCTGATGGAGTCGCGCATCCTCAAGCTCTGGCGGGCGCAGAAGGGGCTTGATTTCCCGTCGTTCTACCTGGAGTTGGCTGTGATCCAGGCGCTGAACAACAGCAACGGGGGCGGCCTGTCCTCTCGTGTCTGGACAGCTCTGCAGTACCTCGCAGGCGGCTTTGCGACCAGTCGTTTCGTGGATCCGGCCAATGGCAACAACGTCATCTCGGATGACCTGACGGCGGCCGAGAAGGCTGCCATCAAGACGGCGGCGCAGAGCGCGCTGCAGGCCAAGACCTGGGAAGAAATCGTCAAATGAGCAACCCTTCATTGCCGACGCTGCTGGAGCACTTGCATGGGCAAGTCGAGGCCGAACTCATCACGGCCCGACGCGCGCTGGACCATCCCACGGACAAAGGCGACGCGAGCGAAACGGTTTGGATCGAACTTTTGCGCCAGTACCTGCCAAGCCGATACGTGGTGAGTAAGGCCCATGTCGTAGACAGCAAGGGATGCTTCAGCGACCAGATCGACGTTGTGGTGCACGACCGCCAGTACTCACCGCTGGTCTTCAAGTTCAAGGAAGCGCTGTTCGTGCCTGCAGAAAGCGTTTATGCGGTGTTCGAAGCGAAACAAGACGCCTCCAGCGATACCGTGGGCTATGCGCAGAAAAAGGCCGCAAGCGTGCGATGCCTGCATCGCACCAGTGTGCCGGTCCCTACCGTCGATGGACTGCGGCCGGCAAAGAAGCCAGGTCACATCCTGGCCGGGCTGCTCACCTTGAGCTGCGTCTGGAAGCCGCCTCTGGGAGAGACGTTGACCGGGCACTTGGAACAGGACCGAGGTGACGGCGTGCTTGATGTCGGCTGCATCGCCGACGCCGGCATGTATGTCAGGGATGACAAGGGCTACGCCATGCAGCCGGGGCCTCGTGCTGCAACGCGGTTTCTGTTCGAGTTGCTTGCCAGGCTGCAGGAACTCGGCACGGTTCCGATGTTGGATGTTCGCGCTTATGCGGCACAGATTCCATGATGCGGCGGAGTAAAAGCCTTGGTTCGCGCCCATGTTGACGTTGCACCATCGCCGACCTGCATTTCAGCCCTTGCCGAGCCACGCCATCCCCCACCAGGCCACTGGTGCGAGCGCAACGACGCTCCACATGCCTGGCACGTAGTGCAGGTCGTTGAGGAAAAACCCTGCGTTGAAGATCAGCATGGTCAGCAGGCCGAAGGCGGCGTAGCCGACGGCCAGCATGGGGCTGGTCTCAGGACCGATCGACCAGGCCGATCAAGCGGCTCTTCAGGGCACGCTGGCGCGCCTCGGCTTCGTCGTCGGCACGCCAGCCGTAGTGGGTGCCGCCGGCCCAGACGTTGCCGACGATCTCGACGAACCGGACCTCGCCTGCCTTGCCGCGCACCACCGTCGAGGCGGCCTGGTCGTCCCAGCGAAGCGCCAGGTGGTGCTCACCGGGCGACAGGCGCACGCGCACGAAGGATTCAGGGACGGTCGAAATCGGCGGGCTGCCATCGACCTGGAAGTCGATGGTGTTGCGCGTGTCGGCCCAGCGCTGGCGCACCACGAACACGGTGAGCCGCTGCGGATCGGCTTCGAACCGCTTGATGTCCTGCTCCACCTGCTCTGAGGGGACAGCCTCGGCCGTGCAGGTGGTCATACCGCGCTTGGCTGGCCGGTAGCAGTACTGCCCCTGCGCATTGCTGCCGCGTGGCTTCTCCAGGACGCCGCACCCCGTGAGGGCCACGACACCGATGGCGGCTAGTAGTCGCCGGCGTGAGGCACCAGCACCGCTGCCAAGCCGCCGTGAAATCTGATCAATCTTCATGAGGACTCCTTTAGAGCGGGAGAAAGGCCCGACCCGTGCGGCGCAAGCGGCTCGGGGTCGGGTGCCGAAGCGAATTCGTCGTCTTCGTCGCGCCGGTGCATGAGCCGGTACAGCACCGGCAGCACCAGCAGCGTCAAGGCGGTGGACGACAAGATGCCGCCGATCACCACGGTGGCCAGCGGGCGCTGCACCTCGGCCCCGGTGCCGGTGGCGATGGCCATCGGAACGAAGCCCAGTGACGCCACCAGCGCGGTCATCAGCACCGGGCGCAGCCGGGTCAGCGCGCCGTCGCGGATCGCCTGGTCGAGCGGCAGGCCCTGCTCGCGCAGGCTGCGGATGAACGACAGCATCACCAGGCCGTTCAGTACCGCCACGCCTGAGAGTGCGATGAAGCCGACCGCCGCCGAGATCGACAGCGGGATGTCGCGCAGCCACAGTGCCAGCACGCCACCGGTCAGGGCGAACGGGATGCCAGTGAAAACCAGCAACCCGTCCTTCACGTTGCCGAACATTGCGAAGAGCAGCGCGAAGACCAGCAGGAGCGACACCGGCACCACGATCTTCAAGCGCTCGGCCGCCGATTGCAGGTTCTCGAACTGCCCGCCCCAGGTGGTCCAGTACCCGGCCGGCACCTCGACTTTCGCGAGCGCGGCCTGAGCTTCCGCAACGAACGAGCCGATGTCACGCCCGCGCACGTTGGCGCTGACGACGACGCGGCGCTTGCCGTCCTCGCGGCTGACCTGGTTGGGCCCGGGCGCGAGCTGCAGCTCGGCCACCTCGGCCAGCGGGATGAAGCTGGTGCGGTCTCCGTTGGACTTCGGCAAAGCGATCGGCAGGCGCTTGATCGCCTCTAGGTCGGAGCGCAGGTTCTCCGGCAGGCGCACGACGATGTCGAAGCGCCGGTCGCCCTGGAACATCGTGCCGGCTTCCCTGCCGCCGATGGCGGTGGCCACCGTGTCCTGGATGTCGCCGATGTTGAGCCCGTAGCGCGCCGCCTTCTGGCGGTCGATCGCCAGCGTCAGCATCGGCAGACCGGTCGTCTGCTCGACGTTGACTTCGGCGGCACCTTGCAATCCGCGCAGCACGTCCGCGATGCGCTCGGCGGTCGCATTGAGCTGATCCATGTCGTCGCCGAAGACCTTGACCGCGACATCTGACCGCACGCCCGAGATCAGCTCGTTGAAGCGCAGCTGGATCGGCTGCGAGAACTCGTAGTTCTGGCCCGGCAGCTTCGCCACCTCGGCCTGCACGGCCGCCAGCAGCTCGTCGCGCGTTCGACGCGGCTCCGGCCACTGGTCGGTGGGCTTGAGCATCACGTAGGCGTCGGAGATGTTGGGTGGCATCGGGTCGGCCGCGATCTCGGCGGTACCGGTGCGAGAGAACACGCGCTCGATCTCGGGGAACTTGGCCTTCAGCGTGCTCTCGAGCTGCTGCTGCATCGCCACCGACTGCGTGAGGCTGGTGCCCGGCATGCGCAGCGCCTGCACCGCGAAGTCCCCTTCGTTCAGGCTGGGCACGAACTCACTGCCCATGCGCGTGGCCAGCAGCCCGGACAGCAGCACTGCGACCACCGCGAAGGTGACCACCACAGGCCGGGCAGCGAGCGCCTTGTCCAGCAGCGGCGCATAGGCGCGCTTGGCCGCGCCCATCAGCGCGTTCTCCTTCTCGGCGACGCGTTTGCCGATGAACAGCGCCACGGCCGCCGGCACGAAGGTGACCGAGAGGATCATCGCGCCCAGCAATGCGATCACCACGGTGAACGCCATCGGGTGAAACATCTTCCCCTCGACGCCGGCCAACGCGAAGATCGGCAGGTAGACGATCATGATGATCAGCTGGCCGTACAGCAGCGGCCGGCGGGCCTCTTGCGACGCGGCGAACACCTCGTGCAACCGCTCGCGAAGCGTCAAGGGTCGCCCGTGGTGGGCCTGCGCATGCGCCAAGCGCCGCACGCAGTTCTCGACGATCACGACGGCACCGTCCACGATGATCCCGAAGTCCAGCGCACCCAGACTCATCAGGTTGGCGCTGACCTTCTGCCCCACCATGCCGGTGAAGGTGAACAGCATCGACAGCGGAATCACCAGTGCCGTGATGAGCGCCGCACGGATGTTGCCGAGGAAGAGGAACAGCACCGCGATCACCAGCACCGCGCCTTCCAGCAGGTTCTTCTTGACCGTGGCGATGGCCTTGTCCACCAAGATCGTGCGGTCGTAGACAGTGATCGCGTGCACGCCGGCCGGCAGCGTGCGGTTCACCTCGACCATCTTCTTCGCCACCGCCTGCGACACTGTGCGGCTGTTCTCGCCGATCAGCATGAAGACGGTGCCGAGCACCACCTCCTGGCCGTTGTCGGTGGCCGCGCCCGAACGCAACTCGCGCCCGATCTCGACCGCGGCCACGTCGCGGATGCGCACCGGCGTGCCGCCCACGTTGCCGAGGATCACGTTGCGGATGTCGTCCATCGACGCGACCTGGCCGGGTGCACGGATCAGGTACTGCTCGCCCTGGCGCTCGATGTAGCCGGCACCGACGCTGCCGTTGTTTCGCTCCAAGGCGGTCACCACATCGGCCAGCGTCAGCCCGAAGGCCGACAGGCGCTCGGGTTGCGGCGAGACCTGGAACTCCTTCTCGAAGCCGCCGATGGAGTTGATCTCGGTCACGCCCGGCACGTTGCGCAGCTGCGGCTTGACGATCCAGTCCTGGATCTCGCGCAGGTCGGCTGCGGTGTACGGCGAGCCGTCGGCCTTTTTCGCGCCGGGCTCGGCTTCGACCGTCCACTGGAAGATCTCGCCCAGTCCGGTGGAGACCGGACCGACGACCGGACCGATGCCGGCCGGCAGTTGGTCGCGCGCCGACTGGATGCGCTCGTTGACGAGCTGCCGAGCGAAATAGATGTCGGTACCGTCGCGGAAGATCACCGTCACCTGCGACAAGCCGTAGCGCGAGAGCGACCGCGTCTGCTGCAGGCCCGGAAGGCCGGCCATCACGGTCTCGATCGGGAAGGTGACGCGCTGCTCGGTCTCCAGCGGCGAATAACCCGGTGCCTGGGTGTTGATTTGCACCTGCACGTTGGTGATGTCGGGCACGGCGTCGATGGGCAGCTTCTGGTAGCTGAAGACGCCGAGGACCGCTATGCCGAGCACGGCGAGCATGACCAGCCATCGTTGCTCGATGGCGAAGCGGATGATGCGTTCGAACATGGCCGCTCCGTCAGTGCGTGTGGGTGGCCGAGGCCTTGCCGGCTTCGGACTTGACGACGAAGCTGCCAGTACCGGCGAGCTGTGCGCCGGCCTTCAGGCCGCTCTTCACCTCGACGCGCTGGCCATCGCTTCGGCCCAGCTCGACCGGCTGCGGCACGAAGCCACCCGGCACCTTGAGGAAGACCGTCGGCTTGTTGTCCACCTGCTGGATGGCCTCCCGCGACACGGTGACCGCCGCCGGTGCTTCCGACGTGATGAGTTCGACCGTCACGAAAAGCCCAGGCCGCCAGGCCCCTTGGGGGTTGGCCAGCGTGATGCGTGCCTTCGCGGTGCGGGTCTGCTCGCCCAGCAGTGCGCCGACGTAGGCGACGGTGCCGCTGGCGGTCTCTTGCGAGGCCGTGGAGCGGACGTTGACCTTCTCGCCCACGCGGACCTGCCCAATGTCCTGCGCCGCCACCTGGACCTCGGCCCAGACGGTGGCGAGGTCGGCGATGGTGAAGACGTTGGTGTCCTCCTTGACCAGTTCGCCCAGGGTGACGTGCTTCTCGACCAGCGTGCCGTCGAACGGCGCGCGCAGCTCGTAGCGGTTGAGCCCGCCGCCGGCGGCAGCGCCGATCGCCTCCAGCTTCTGCCGGGCGTTGGCCACGGCGATCTCGGCTTCGCGCAGCGCGCGCTCGGCTTCCTGCACGTCCTGCAACGGCGAGATCTTTTCTTCCCACAGTTTCTTCTCACGCTCGTGGGTCGTCTTCGCCAGTTGCAGGCGCTTCTGCGCGGCTTGCAGGTCGGCCCGCTGGTCGGACACGGCAGCACTGCTGATCACCGCCAGCACCTGGCCCTTGCGCACGCGCTGGCCCAGGGTGGCGGCCACCGATTCGACGACGCCGGCCACGCGCGGCACGACGTGCGCCGTGCGGTCCTCGTTGAAGCGGATATCGCCGGGCAATTGCAGCGACGAGCGGATCGGGGCCGCGCTGGCGGCCTCGACGGTCACGCCGGCCGTCTTGAGCTGGGCGTCCGACAGGGCGATGCGGCCCTCTTGCTGGCTCCAGGCGAAGAGGTACGGCTCCTTCGGCGTCTGCACCTCGATCTGTGCGTCGAACACATGGGGCTCGGCGACCGGCTCGGCGCTGGTCAGGCTGCCATCCTTGGCAGGTGCCATCTTGAACGTCTGCTGCTCGCCCGTGGGTCGGGTCAGCGTGACGGTGACCTGGGTGTTGGCAGGCGGCAGTGGCTGGGTCTTCTCAAAGGGCCAGGCGCGCAGCAGCGCCTTGCCGCTTTCTTCGGCGAGCTGGATTTCCAGGCCGAAATCGCCCTCGGTGAGCAGCTGGCCGCCGTGCGGGCCCTTGGCTACTTCTTCGTCATGCGACTCGCCTTCGCCGTGTGCATGGCCGTGGTCGTCGCCTTCCTTCTCGCCGTGGCCTTCGCTGTGGCCGTGCTCGTCGGCAGGCTTCGCGCGGTCGGACGTCAGGATGACGGCACCGCCGACCAGGCCGGCGAGGATCAGGACCGCGATGGCGATCCACTGCTTCTTGGTGATGGATGTCTTCGAGAGCGTCATCGTGCGGCTCCGGTGATGTCTTGGGGTTCGGCGCGGCCGTCACCGAGCAGGCGCTCGATCTCGGCGGCGGCGCGGTGGGCTTCAGCCACGGCGCGCAGGTGGCGGGTGCGGGCTTCGAGCAGCGTGCGCTGGGCGTCGAGCACGTCCAGGAAGCCGAACTTGCCCAGCTCGAAGCCCTTGGTGGACGCGTCGTAAGCGGTCTGCGCGCCGGGCAGCACGTCGCGCTCCATCGCTTGCGCTTCGGCCACGGCGGCCTTCAGGTGCTCGTGGGCCTGCAAAGCCTCGGTGCGAAGCCGCAGCGCGGCGGCTTCGCCCTCGTAGCGGGCCTTGTCCTGCCGGCGCAGGGCTTCGACCTCGGCACCGCGGTTGCGGTCGAACAGCGGAAGCGGCACGGACAGCACCAGCATCGGCTGGGTGCGACCCAGCTCCTGGGACCGCTTGGCCCCGATGCCGATGCCCAGGTCTGGCACGCGTTTGGCCTGCTCGAGGCGGGCCAGCGCGCCCAGGCGGTCGACTTCGAGCGCGGCCTGGCGCAGCGCCGGAGCACCCGAGAGGCGGTCCAGCACGGCTTGATCGCCAGGCACTTCGGGCAGCGACACCGTGCCTTCCACACGTCCGATGAGCGCGGTGCGGCCGACCAGCGCGCCGAGTGTCAGCAAGGCGACGCGATGCTCGCTGCGGGCCTGGGCCAGCTCGACGCGCACGTTGGCCTGCGCGACTTGGGCTCGCGTTTCTTCGAGCGGCGACACCTTGCCCGCCGCCACGCGGCGTGAAGCAGCGTCGGTGGCCCGTTCTGCCAGTTGCAGCGAGGCCTCGGCCACACTGACACGCTCCTGCGCGGTCAGCGCAGCAACGAACGCCGCCGTGACCTCGGCGCGCAGCTGGGCACGCCGCATATCCAGCTGACTGCGCGCCAGGTCTTGCGCGCGCTCGGCAGCCTCGAGCCGAGCGCTGCGCTTGCCGCCCAGCTCGATCGGCTGGGTCAGCATGACGGTGGTCGTGCGGGTCTCGCGGCGGTTGTCTTCGAACTCGGCGTCGAGGACAGGGTTGGGCCAGACGCCGGCTTGCTGACGCGCCGCTTCGGCGGCTTGCAGCTCGCTTTGACCGGCAGCCAGATCGGGGTGACGGGCCAGGGCCTGCGCCACTGCTTGCGGCAGGGTCAGCGCGGGCGCGGGTTGTGGGGACGTGGGCTCAGGAGGCGGTGCCGCGGTGGGACCGACCTGCGCCCAGGCAGCGGACGCCCAGGAAAGGGACAGGGTAAGAGCCGCCAGCAATGGCAGCAGTGCATCTCGCATCGAACGCTCCGTGGTTGTTCAGGCAACGGGGGGCAGTCCGGCGAGGCGTGCTTGTCTTGGCTTTTGAGGGAAGGGAGAAAGAAGCAGCGCTCGCCGGATCAGGCGGGTTGCCTGTCAGGGCGTTCGAGGCCGCTGGGGATGTGAGAGCGAGGAAGGTTCGATGTGCGCGCTTCCCAGTGGCTGGAACCGGCCGAGACCGTGAGCGCGGCGGTGATCGGAAGTGGCGAGCCGCCGAGGTGGCAGAACGCGCAGTCCTGGTCGACGTCCAGCGCGTTCTTCTTGCCGTGCTGGTCCTGGTCGTCCGCCGTGGCGTGGTTCGTGTCGTGGCGATCCTGATGATCGTGCTCGTGGTGCCCGAAGTGACGTGCCTCGGCAGGCACCTGCTCGTGCCCGCAATAGGCGGCCACGGCCGCCCAGGAGAACTGGAACGGCAAGAAGGCAACGAGGAGGACGAGCAGCCAGCGGCGCATGGATTCAGTATATCGACGGGGTGTCCGTGAACTCATTGGCCTTGACGTGCCGCGGTGATCCGCTGTGCCAGGTCGGACGGGATGGGCATCGGCCGGAAGGCGCTGACGTTCGCGCCGCCCGTGTTGCCGACGGGGATCCAGAACACGGTCTTGGTTGCCGCGCCGACGATGCGCAGCAGCTGGCCCAGCACCTCGCGCGGCCGACGCTGGCGCAGGCCCCACACCAGCATCCGGGCGTGGACCCGGACGTGGTGGACGGTCGAGGCCTGTCCGAGCACGTGGGCGCGTTCAAGGTGGTGGAAGGCGCTGTCGGGCCCGCGTGCGGCCTGGGCGGCCGCCAGCTCCTGGTCGACGTGCGGGCGGATCCGGCTTGCGAAACGGCTCATGACGAGGCTCCTTCAAACGACGAACGGCTCGGCTTCAACAGGCGCAGCCCGTTGGCCACCACGACCAGGCTCGCGCCCATGTCGGCAAAAACGGCCATCCACATGGTGGCCGAGCCGAACACGGCGAGCACAAAAAACACCGCCTTGACGCCAAGGGCGAACGAGATGTTCTGCCAGAGCACCGCGTGGGTCTTTCTCGACAGGCGGATCAGCTCGGGGATGCGGCGCAGGTCGTCGTTCATGACGACCACGTCGGCTGCCTCCATTGCCGTGTCGGTGCCGGCACCGCCCATCGCCACACCGATGTCGGACTGGGCCAGCGCCGGCGCGTCGTTGATGCCGTCCCCGGTCATCGCCGTGGGCCCGAACTGTCGCTGCAGTTCCTCGACGGCTTTGAGCTTGTCCTCGGGCAGCAGGTTGCCCCGGGCTTGCTCGATGCCGGCCTCGCGGGCAATGGTCTGCGCGGTGGCCTGGTTGTCGCCGGTCAGCATCACCGGCGTGACGCCCAGGGCGCGCAGCTCGGCGACCGCCGCCTTGGACGTGGGCTTGATCGTGTCGGCCACGGCAAACAGAGCCAGCACGCCCTCGTCGCCGGCGAGCAGGGTCACCGTGCGGCCGCGTTCCTCGTGCCGCTTGAGTTCGGCTTCCAGCGCCGGGCTGCCCTGCTTGCGTTCCTCGATCAGGCGGTGGTTGCCGAGCACGTAGGTCTGGCCTTCGACTCGACCCTGGACGCCCCGGCCGGCGAGTGCCTGGAAGGCATCCACGGCAAGGGTCTGGGCGTTCAGGCCCTCGGCGATCGCCTTGGACACCGGGTGGTCGGATCGACCCGCCAGGCTGGCGGCGAGCTGCTGCGCGCGCGCGGGGTCGCCCGTGAGTACCTGCTGGTCCACGAGCTTCGGCTTGCCGGCGGTGATGGTGCCGGTCTTGTCCAGCGCGATCGCGCGCAGCTTACGGGCGTCTTCCAGGTAGGTACCACCCTTGACCAGGATGCCGCGGCGGGCGGCGGCCGCCAACGCGCTGACGACGGTCACTGGCGTGGAGATCACCAGCGCACAAGGGCACGCGATCACCAGCAGCACGAGCGCCTTGTAGAGCGCCTCGAGCCAGGTCCAACCCAGCGCCCAGGGCGTCAGCACCGCCACCGCGAGGGCCAGAGCGAAGACGGCAGGCGTGTAGACCGCGGCGAAGCGGTCCACGAAACGCTGCGTCTGAGCCCGCGTGCCTTGCGCCTGCTCGACGGCATGGATGATGCGCGCCAGCGTCGTGTTCGACGCGGCAGCGGTGACGCGGAACTCCAGTTCCGCGGTCTCATTGATCGTGCCGGCGAAGACCGGGTCGCCCAGGTCCTTCTCGACCGGGATGCTCTCGCCGGTCACCGGTGCCTGGTTGACCGCGCTGGCACCGCGCACGACCAGGCCGTCCAGCGGGATGCGTTCACCCGGGCGGACGCGCACGACGGCCTCGAGCGGCACATCGGCCGCAGCCACCGTGGCCCAGCCGCCGCCTGGCTGCTGCACGAGCGCTTCATCCGGCGTCAGCGCCATCAGGCTCTGGATCGCGTTGCGTGCCCGATCGACCGACCGCGCCTCGATCAGCTCGGCGATTGCGTAGAGCGCCATCACCATCGCGGCTTCGGGCCACTGCCCGATCAGGAACGCTCCGGTCACCGCGACCGTCATCAGCGCGTTGATGTTCAGCTTGCCGCGTCGGACCGCGGCGAAGCCCTTGGTGTACGTCTCCAGGCCGGCGAGCCAGATGGCGACCACGGCCAGCACCATGCCCAGGCCTTGGGTGAGGCGCGTTTCCGGGGCGAAGAACTCGACCAGCTCGGCCGCCAGGGCAAAGCCCAGCGCCGCCAGCAGGCGCGCGATGCCCGTGCCGACGGCGTGCTCGACGTCGGCGGCGACCTCTCGGCCAGCGTCCTTGGGCCGGTTCAGCGGTTCGGGCTTGAAGCCGGCCCGGGTGATCGCCTCGACCGCCTGGGGCAGCACACCGGCCGGCGCGCCGATGGTCAGGGTGCGGGCGGTCAGCTGGAAGCTCAACGACTGGATGCCGGCGACCGGCTCCAGCGCGCGGCGGATCTCGGCTTCCTCGCTGGCACAGTCCATGTTCGAGATCCGAAACACGCTCTTGCTGCCGGAAGAGGTGACTGGCATGGCGGCAACGGCAGGGGCTGGCGCGGCGCAACTGCCGCAGCCATGCGCCGAGCAGCTTTCGGTCAAGGTGTCGGTGTTGGTTCGAGATTCCATGAAGCCATTGGAAACCCTGAAGCAGGTGTAGAGTCAAGCGCCCTCCGGAGACCCCATGAAAATCGGCGAATTGGCCCAGGCGACCGGCACCCCGGTCGAGACGATCCGCTTCTACGAGCGCGAAGAACTGCTGCCCGTCGCTGCCCGCACCGAGTCGAACTACCGCGTCTACGGGCCCGAGCATGTCGAGCGGCTGGGCTTCATCCGGCATTGCCGGGCGCTGGACATGACGCTGGACGAGGTGCGCGTGCTGCTGCGCTTCAAGGATTCGCCCGACGACAACTGCTCGGGCGTCAACGCGCTGCTCGACGAACACATCGGGCATGTGGCCCGTCGCATCAAGGAACTCCGAGCGTTGGAGAAGCAGCTTCAGCAATTGCGCGAGCGCTGCACGCAGTCGACGGCCGCAGCTGAGTGCCGCATCCTTCGGGAGCTGTCCGAACCGGCACCGTCAAAGGGCAAACGGGCGGGAACGCGCACGTTCACGGCACGCACTGACGTCTCTCTCCTAACCGCTGAACACCGAACATGCCGAGCAGAGAACACTGGGAATCCGTCTACACGACCAAGGCACCCGACGCCGTTAGCTGGTACGCGCCGCACCTGAGCACCTCGCTCTCGTACATCGAACGCACCGGCGTATCGAAGTCCGCCTCTGTCGTCGATGTGGGCGGCGGCGAAGCCACGCTGGTCGACGACCTGCTGTCGTCGGGCTACAGCGCGATCTCGGTCCTCGACATCTCGACCAAGGCGCTCGAGGTAGCGCAGGATCGGCTGGGCGAGCAGGCGCGGTCGGTGCAGTGGATTGCGGCCGATGCCCTGGCGCATCGGTTCGAGCCCCGCTCGGTCGACGTCTGGCACGACCGGGCGGTGTTCCACTTCCTAACCGAAGAGGCCCAGCGACGCGCCTACGGTGCTGCACGCCCTTAAGCCTGGCGGCTTTGCCATCGTGGCCACGTTCGGGCCACAGGGGCCGTTGCAGTGCAGCGGCCTGACGGTCGCGCGGTATGCGGCATCAGAGCTGTATGCGGAGTTCGGGGCGCGTTTCCGGCTCGTGGACAACCGGCTCGATCAGCATACGACCCCCTGGGGCTCGGAGCAGCAGTTCACGTACTGCCTGTGCCGCCTCGAACACTGAACGGCAGCGAGCGATAGCTCGCTGCCGCGAAACATCCGGGTCGCGCCGTTCTGGATTGGAAACGACATCGACACCGGATGGCACTGCACTCAGCCGTCGAACGCCCCCGACAGCGAAGGTTGCACGAAAGCGAACCAGCCGCCCACGACGTACACCAGCAGGCTGAAGACGTAGAGCCGCCAGGACGTTTTACGCGTCCTCAGGCAGGCGTCGCGCAGCGCCGGATCCGTGGGACACGGGGCCGTCCGGTTGCGCCATTGCAGCCAGCCGCTGCCGGCCATGGCCAGCCCCGCGAACACGAAGAGGCCCACCTTGTGCTCGCTGAGCCAGACGACCTGCGGGAACACCGAGACCAGCGACGAGAGCGCCGCCCCCGCGCCCAGCGCCACCAGCAGCGCTGGCAACGCGCAGCAGACCAAGGTACTGGAGCTGGCGAACAGGCTCAGCATCGAGGTCCAGAAGCTGGATCGGGTTTCGGCGATGCCGTCGGCGCTCATTTCTTCGCCTTCAGGCCGGCCTTGATGTCGGCCACCGACTGCTCGACCGTCTCCAGCTTCGTGACGTCGTAGCCGGCATCAGTGATCTCGGCGGTGATGAGCTTGCCGTCCAGCGTCTGTCCCGGCTTGACCTCGACGATCACGACCTTCTGCTTCAGGTCAACGAAGACGGCCTGCGTCGCGGGCAAGGCTGAAAGGCGTTTTTCGATGCCCTGGGCGCAGAACGCACAGACCATGCCGTTGACGGTGGCCTTGATGCTGGTGGCAGCAAACGAGGAGGTGGCGGTGCCGGCGAGCAACACGGCCGCGATGAGTTGAGAGAGCTTGTTCATGATGGTCTTCCTTCAGAACGTGTACATAAGGTTCGCGCGAGCCTGCTTGGCGTTGTTGACGCCGAACTCGACGAAGTAGCGGTTGTGGATGAGGCGCAGCATGGGCGTGATCTCGGTCTTCTCCGACAGGCCCCGCATGCGCCGGGCCTCGAGCACGAGCCAGGGCTGGATCTCGTCGTAGTCGACCTCGTAGAAGGAGAAGCCGGCGCGGAGCGATCCGTAGTCGTGGTTGAGGCCCTCGGCGCGGTAGAGCCGTCCGGTGGCGGCGAGGTAGACGCGAGTGGTCTCGTAGTCCACCTGCAGCCCGGGCGCGACGGCGAATCTGGACCCCGAGAAATCGTTGCCGGTGATCGAGCCGGCACCGGCGAAGAACCAAACATTGGCCTGCGCCTCCGGGAGGTTCCAGCGTTTCACGAGCCTGGTGTAGTTCACTTCGGCCAGGGTGCGGGATTTCATTTCGTCGTCCGAGCGCATGTACAGCCCGCCGGCACCGATGGCATCGCGCGCAGTGACGGCATAGTTGACCCAGGCTTCGCGCCAGTTCGGCCCCATGTCAGCCATGGTCATCACGCTGTCCTTGAAGCCCATCGGCGCAGCACCGGCGGTGCTGGCGATGGCCAGCGCCATGGAGGCAACCAGGCGCTTCATGGGCGCACCTCGATCTGTTGCACGATCAGTTCGCCGCCTTGTTCGAGAACCTCGAAGCGAACGTTCTGGCCCACCTTGAGGGGCGCGAGCAGCGCCGCATCCTCGACGCGGAACGGCATCGTCATGGCAGCCATCTTCACCATCTTGATGGGTGCGTGCTTCAGGACAATCTTGGAGCGCCCGGGGTCGAGCTTGACGATTTCGCCGTCCACCCATTCGGTGGCGGCCCAGACGGAATTGGCGCACAGCAAAGCTGCGACCAGAAGTAGCTTTTTCATGGATATCTCCAGCAGTGGCTCGGTGAGCCACATTTCAGGTGTCCGCAGCGATCGGCGGACGCACTTTGGGCGTGGAGATCAGGAAATAGGCGGTTTCAACGCCAACATCGCGGACGCGCTGATGAACTCGGCACCGGCGGTAAGAGGCTTGGCATGCACCGCGTGAGCCAAAACGCTCGTCGGCGTTTCGGCCAGCGCGGCCATGGGAATGCAGAGCTGGCACGATGCGCACTTCTCCATCCCGCCTGGCATGTGTTCCCCGGCCGGTTCCTGGGCCGCGTCGGCAGCCTGCATGTGCATCGGGCAGCCAGGGGGCATGGCATGGACAGCCGCAGGCGTCGAATCCTTCATCGCCATCTGCAGGCTCATGGCGTCGCCCGCCCAGCCCCGCAGGGGCAGAAGGAAGATCATCAGGAGAACCAGGACGCGGCGCATGTGGCAATGATACGAACGAGAGGAACCATCGATTCGGCGACTCCGTGAGGAGTTCCCTAGTCTCGGGCCCGCAACCGAAGCGAATTGGCCACCACGCTGAACGACGACAGGCTCATCGCCAGCGCGGCGATCATGGGCGACAGCAGCCAGCCCGTGAATGGGTACAGCACGCCCGCGGCCAGCGGCACGCCCAGCGCGTTGTAGACGAACGCAAACGCGAGGTTCTGGCGCATGTTGGCCACCGTGCTCTGGGAGATCTCCCGTGCCCGTGCGATACCCCGCAGGTCGCCTTTCACCAATGTCACCGGGGCGCTGTTCATCGCGACGTCGGTGCCCGTACCCATCGCCACGCCGACATCGGCCTTGGCCAGTGCCGGCGCATCGTTGATGCCGTCGCCAGCCATGCCCACGACGCGACCTTCGTGCTGAAGGCGTTCCACCAGGGCGAGCTTGTCGGCCGGTTTCACTTCGCCGTGCACTTCGTCGATGCCCAGTCGCTGAGCCACCGAACGCGCTGTGGTGAGTCCGTCGCCTGTGGCCATGACCACCCGAATGCCGGCATCGTGCAGGCTCTGGAGCGCCTCGGGCGTGCTGGCCTTGACCGGGTCGGACACCGCCAGCAGCCCCATTGCCTGTCCCTCACGGGCGAGGAACATCACGCTGCTCCCGCGCTGACGCAGATCCTCCGCCTGGTCGCGCAGCGCCGAGACGTCCACGCCGTCCTGCTCCATCAAGGCAGTGTTGCCGAGCACCAGTCGCTGCCCCTCGACCTGGCCGCGCACGCCGATGCCGGTAGAGGACTCGAAATCGACTGCTTCGACGAGAGGCAGTTTGCTGCTCTTGGCCGCATCCACGATCGCCTGCGCCAGCGGATGCTCGCTGCCCTGGTCGAGGCTCGCGGCCAGCCGAAGCACCTCATCGTCGGTGGTGCCCTGGACCGCCACGGCACGTTCGAAGGCGGGCTTGCCCTCGGTCAACGTGCCGGTCTTGTCCACGATCATCGTGTCCACCCGCCGGAAGTTCTCGATCGCCGAAGCGTCGCGGAACAGGATGCCCTGCGTAGCCGCGCGGCCGGTCGCGACCATGATCGACATCGGCGTGGCCAGGCCGAGCGCACACGGGCAGGCAATGATCAGCACCGAGACCGCGTTGATCAGTCCGTACTGCCAACCCTGGTCGCCGCCGAAGAAGCCCCAGGCAAAGAACGACAGCAAGGCAATGCCGACCACCGCGAGCACGAAGTAGCCCGCCACGTGGTCGGCCATTCGCTGCATGGGCGCTTTGGAGCGCTGGGCCTGGGCCACCATCTGCACGATCTGCGAGAGCATGGTCTGCGAGCCCACCTTCTCCGACTGCATCACCAACGTGCCCGAGGTGTTGATCGTGGCACCGATCACCTTGTCGCCAGGGCGCTTCGTCACCGGGACAGGTTCCCCGGTGAGCATGGCTTCGTCGATGGCGCTGGATCCCTCCAGCACCACGCCGTCCACCGGCACCTTCTCGCCGGGGCGGATGCGCAGGCGATCGCCGACGTGGACATGGGTCAGTGGCACATCCGACTCCGACCCGTCGGCCTCGATGCGACGAGCGGTCTTCGGCGCGAGGCCGAGCAGCGACCTGATCGCCGCCGAGGTCTGCGACCGGGCGCGCAGCTCCAGCATCTGCCCCAGCAGCGTGAGCGAGATGATCACTGCCGCCGCTTCGAAATACACCCCGATGCGCCCATGCGCGGCGAAGCTGGCCGGGAATACGTCGGGCGCTACGGTGGCCACCACGCTGTAGAGGAACGCCGCGCCCGTGCCAATGCCGATCAACGTCCACATGTTGGGGCTGCGGTTGCGAAAGGACTGGGCGCAGCGCGTGAAAAACGGCCACCCTGCCCACAGGACGATCGGCATCGAGAGCACCAATTCGAGCCAGCTCTGCCGTGCAGGGTCCATCCAGCCGAGGCGATGCCCGGCCATCGCCAACACGGTGACGACGACCGTCAGCGGCAAGGTCCACCAGAAGCGGTGCGAGAAGTCGCGCAACTCGGGGTTGTCGTCATCGGCCGAGGCCTCCGGAATCAGAGGCTCCAGTGTCATGCCGCACTTGGGGCAATTCCCCGGGTGGTCCTGCCGGATCTCGGGGTGCATCGGGCAGGTGTAGGTGGTCCCCTGGCCGGTTGGATGGGTGTGTTCCTGCACCCCTGGAATCTCGGCCGTCGAAGACCTTGGCTTCGGCGCATGGTGATGCCCATGCCCGCTGCAGCAGGCAGGCGCTGAGGTGCTGCTGGTCGGCACCAGGTTCATGCCGCACTCGGGGCACTGCCCGGGCTGGGCCGAAAGCACCTCCGGGTGCATGGGGCACGTGTACTGCGGTGCACCCGCCTCGACGGTGCCAGCCATCGCGGGGCCGGCGGGCTTCGAATGCGCGAGAGGCGCGCTGTGCGCCGTGTGCGCGTGGTGCTGGTGATTCATGGAAGTCCTTTCAAGCGAGCACGGCCTGGGCGGCCAAAGCCGCACCCAGCGCGGCAAGGGGCGATAGCAGCTCGGCCGCTTTCAGCGCAGCTGGACGCCCCATGGGTCACTCATCGCGGTGGACCGTGCGTTTGTCATGGCCGCCATGGCCATGCCGGTGCTTAAAGATGCGTCGCATGCGACGTGAGGCAGAGATGGTGTGCATCTCCACATCCTCAGTTCACAACACCGCAGGCCCATTGACCGCCATCAAGCAAACGCCTCAGTGGCAGCTTCCGCAACAGCCACCCGTTCTTTCGGCGCGGCTCACCGATGCATCTGCCACATCGACCGGGTGATAGCCCGCCTGCTCAATGGCGGCCTTGAGCGTGGCCGCATCGCTCGCAGGCAAGCCGATCTGGACACGCTTCGTGTCGAGGTTGATCGACACCGTCGCCTGCTTGTCTGCTTGGCGCAGGGCCTGGGTGACCGCCTTCACGCAGTGGCCACAGGTCATGTCTTGAACGTCGAATGCAATCACGGTGGACGCCTTTCCTTATGCGATGGGCTCACTGTGAACCCTGCCATCGTGGGAAGGTCAAGCATTTCGTGCCGGAGTTTCAGTGGGCGTGCGCGCTGGTTGCCGAAGGTGCCTGGCTTGCGCCGCTCGACATCCGGCGGCACGCGTCCGCACAGCGACGGCAGGCCTGTGCACAGGCTTGGCAGTGGTCGGTCCGGCGCTTGCCGCACTCCTCGCCGCAGGCGTCGCAAATCTCGGCGCACAGCGCGCAGATGGCCTGGGCGTGCTCGCTGCCCCGGGCCATGGCGGCCGAGGCAAGCTGGCAGAGGGCCGCGCAGTCGATGTCGAGGGCGATGCATCGCGCCATCATCTTGGCGTCCTCCTCCTGCAGGCAGGCGGTCGCACAGTGGTTGCAGGTCGCGGCGCATTGGTTGCAGGCCTCGATGCAGGAAGCGTAGTGTTCGTGGCTCATGGTGTTCTCCTTGACGACGATGAAGCGGTACCGAAAACGCTCGGCACCGCCCTCTCGAGGGCAACTCTCGCACCTGCCACGCTGCCGGCTTGGCGCTCATGACCTGCGCAGGCATGCCCCGCGCACCGCGCTTTTTGGGGTTGTGCGCGCGGTCCACAGAAGCCCTTGCAGCAAGCCGGTTCGAACTACATGCGGTGCGACATCTCCTGTTGGCTCTCTGATCCAGGCTCGGCTACTTGGCGGGTTCGATCTGCGTCACGACGATCGCGCCCTGGGTGCGTTCGACGGCGAAGCGAACCTTGTCGCCGGTCTTGAAGCGGTCAAGCACCGCCGGATCCTTTACACGGAACACCATCGTCATCGGTGCCATGTCCAGGTTGACGATCGGGCCGTGGCGCAGCGTGATCTTTCCCTGCTCCTTGTCGACCTTGCGCACCTCGCCTTCGGTGAGCGCGGTGCTCGCCGCAGCAGACGCTGCCGCAGGTGGGTGATGGGCACTGTGGTCCGTCTTGTCTGTCGGCGTCTGCGCTGAAGCACCGCCCGCGGCAAGGCAGGTGACGAGGATGGTGGTGGCGGTTTGGAAAATCTTCATGTGGGTTCCTGATTGGGTTGAGGATCGCGCACGCACGGGCAGCTGGCCCGGCACTGTGCAGAGAACACTGCGCATCACTTGACGACCACCTTGCCCACCATGCCGGCCTCGAAGTGGCCCGGAATCAGGCAGGCGAACTCGAACGTGCCCGCGTGGGTGAATTGCCAGACGATCTCGCCGGACTTGCCCGGCTTGACGTGCGCCATGTACGGCTCGTCGTGCTCCATCTCCGGGAAGCGCCGCATCGCCTCCGCGTGCTTCTTGAGCGCCTCGGGTGTGCCGAGCACCATTTCGTGGAGCACCTGCCCCTTGTTGCTTGCCACCAGGCGCACGGTTTCCCCGCGCTTGACGTTCAACTGGTTCGGCGCAAACCGCATCGCGTCGCTCATGTCGATGCGCACGGTGCGGCGGACCTTCTTCGGATCGCCCTGGCGCCCGAACGGCGTGCCTTCCACCTGCTTGGCGTCGTAGGTGCGAGGCGCGGCCTCGTGTCCGTCGCCATGGGCGGTTGCGAGGCTGGAGACGGCAAGGCCGAGCATGCCGATCAAGAGCCGCGGAAGAATCTCAAATCTCATGAACGTTCTCCTTGCGGCTCAATGGCCGGAGTGGTCACCGGTGGGCTTGCGCACGCGCAGGGTTCCTGCGTCCGCGCGTGTGGGTTGTGGACGCGTGGGTTCGGGCAGTTGGCCCGTGAACTCGTAGGCCACGCTGCCTTGCGGGTGGCGGTACCAGCCCGGGTCGGCGTAGTTGCCGGGTTTGACGTCGTCGCGCACTTTGACCACGCTGAACATGCCACCCATCTCGAGCGGGCCGTAGGGCCCGGTGCCGGTCATCATCGGCAGTGTGTTGTCGGGCAGCGGCATCTCCATCGACCCCATGTCGGCCATGCCGCGCTCCCCCATCACCATGTAGTCGGGAATGAGCTTGGTGATGCGCTCGGCCACGCCGCGGTGGTCGACGCCGATCATGTTGGGCAGGCCGTGGCCCATGGCATTCATGGTGTGGTGCGACTTGTGGCAATGGATCGCCCAGTCGCCCGCTACCGCGTCGAACTCGAAGGCTCTCATCTGACCCACGGCCACGTCGGTGGTCACCTCCGGCCAGCGCGCGGATGGCGGCACCCAGCCCCCATCCGTGCCAGTGACCACGAAGTGCGGCCCGTGCATGTGGATCGGGTGGTTGGTCATCGTGAGGTTGCCCACGCGCACACGCACCCGCTCGCCCGTGCGGGCGACCAGTGGATCGATGCCGGGGAAGACCCGGCTGTTCCAGGTCCACAGGTTGAAGTCCGTCATCTCGGAGGTGCGAGGCGTCGCACTGCCAGGCTCGATGTCGTAGGACGCGAGCAGGAACACGAAGTCGCGGTCCACCTTCTGCTGGCGGATGTCCTTCGGGTGGATGATGAACATGCCCATCATGCCCATCGCCATCTGCGTCATCTCGTCCGCATGCGGGTGGTACATGTGGGTGCCCGAGCGCAGCAGCGTGAACTCGTAGACGAAGGTCTTGCCGGGCGCGATGTGCGGCTGCGTCAGGCCGCCCACGCCGTCCATGCCCGAGGGCAGCATCACGCCGTGCCAGTGCACGGTCGTGTGCTCAGGCAGCTTGTTGGTGACGAAGATGCGGACGCGGTCGCCTTCGACTGCCTCGATGGTCGGGCCGGGACTGGAGCCGTTGTAGCCCCACAGGTTGGCCTTCATGCCGGGCGCGAACTCGCGCACCACGGGCTCGGCCACCAAGTGGAACTCCTTGACGCCGTTGTTCATGCGCCAGGGCAGCGACCAGCCGTTGAGCGTGGCCACGGGGTTGAAGGGACGCCCGGTCGTCGGAGCGACCGGTGGCTGCATGGTCGCCGAGGTCTGGGTCACCGCTTCGGGCAAGGAGGCGGCACCGACCCGGCTGACGGCGGTGGCACCCAGCGCCACTGCGCCAGCGGTGCGGATGAAATTTCTGCGGTTGGACATGATGGATCGGATCAGTGGCCGCCGCCCGGGGCAGCGGCGGGAGCAGAGGGACCTCCCGACAGCGTGCTGCTGCCGGGTGACTGGCCGGTGATGGCGGTCTTCAACTGGGTTTCGGCCACCCAGAAGTCCCGCAGCGCCTCGACGTAAGCAGTGACGCTTCGCACCTGGTCGCGCGAGTCGGCCAGCAGTTCGAACACGCCGATGAGCATCCCGTTGTAGCGAAGCAGGTTCTCTTCGGAGATGCGCTTCTTCAGCGGCACCACCTCATCGCGGTAGTGCTTGGCCAGGTCGTGGGCCGTCCGGTACGCCGAATACGACTCGCGCACCTCCGACTGGGCGTTCACTGCCACCTGGGCGGTGCGATGCAGGGACTGCATGTACACCGCCTCGGCGCGAGCCAGGCGAGTCGAGCCGAAGTCGAAGAGCGGCAGTTCGAGTTCGATCTCGTACCCATTGGCCCGCGGCTCGCCGGTCACGCTCTTGTTCTGGTAGCCCAGTTCCAGCACGTTGATCATCCGGGTGGCCTTGGTCAGGCCCAGTGAACGCGCGGTGGATTCGGTGGAGCGTCGAGCCGCCAGCACGTCGAGCCGTCGCTCGATCGCGGTCTGCTGGGCATCGGCCGGGGTCGTCGGCGCGTCTGGCAGGTCGGGCAGGCGCTCCGGCAGTCGGAAGGCCAGTTGGTCGCCCGACAGCCCCAGGGCTCGCACGAGGCGCTCGCGTTCGCCCACCGCACGGTGCTGCGCCCGGGCGAGATCGGCCGTGGCATCGGCGTAGAACGACTGCTCGCGCATCTGGGCGAGCTTGTTGAAGTTGCCCGCCTGCACCATGCGACGGGCCAGCTCGTTCGAGGCGTCAGCGGCTTCCTTGACCTGCTGGTAGTAGCGGACCAGCTCGTGAGCAGCAACCGCCGTGTAGAAGGCCTGGCGCGCTTCGGCAGCGGTGCGTACTGCTTCGCTGGCCGCCTGGTGCTGCACCTGCTCGAAGCGGCGCTGCTCCATCTGGCGCGTGACCGGCATCGTCAAGAGACCCAGCAAGTCGATCATCAGCGAGCGTTCGGTCTCGACAATGCCGCCTCCCTCGCGAAGGCGGCCGAAGGCGAAAACCGGGTTGCGCAGTCGCCCGGCTCGAACCAGCTCCGACTCGGCGATGCCCAGCTCGGCAAAGCTGGCCTGCAGTCCCCGGTTGTTCAAGAAAGCGAGCTCGACCGCGCTTTCGGGGGTCAGCGGTTGGCCGAGCAGTTCTTTGATGCGCGCCTGGGCACTGTCCGCTTCCGAGGGCGTGCGTGGGTAGCTCGGGGATTGGCCCGTGCGTTCTCGGGTCAGCTCTTCCACGGGGCCGAACCGTCCGTCAGCGGAAAACGAGGCACAACCCGTGAGCACGACCGCGGCGGCCACGACGGTGAGGCTCTTCATCGAGCACCTCCCTGGTGGTGCTGGTGTTGCGGGTGCGGTGCGCCCGCCGGCGCAGACGCCGCCGCCGGAGCAGGTGGGGCAACGGCTCCGTGGTTGCCGCCATGCGAAAGGCCGCTCGCTGAGGATCGGACCTGATCGTTGACCTCGCGCCAGGTTCGCGCCTCGAGGTCACGGTAGGGTTTGTAGTCGGCAAAAGCAGAGTCGTAGCGCAGCGCGTCCGACCGGGGGGTGTTTGCGCTGGCTTGCGCTGCCGCCACGAAGGGCCAGCACAGTGCCAAAGGCAGTGCCGCCCGCAAGAAGGTTGAAGTCATGGTTCGAAGTCATCTGGTCGCCGATTCGTGTGGATCGGCAGATCACCCGTGCCGGCAGGCACGAGCCCCATCCGGCCTCACGCAGAGGCCTCGAGGGGTCAGATGCTTCGGGGAGGACGCTCGGGACCGCCCGAGATGAATGACGGTGCCTGGACGCTGAAGTCCTCGAAGGCGACCGTGGAGAAAGAGACCGGCGCGACGAGCGCCGGCACCTCCGTCAGCAGCGGCGCGGCAGAGCAAAAGGCCGAGCACATGTTGCACCTGTCGTGAGCTGTTGCCGCGGCGCTCGAGTGGTGAGCGGCTTCGCCTGTCGCCGAAGGTGCGACGTCGGACGCCGCATGGTGTGAGTGATCCGAACTTCTGCCGTGGTCGTGGCTGCCGTGATCATGTGCCGCATGGTCATTCGCTGAGCCATGTTGGGAAGCCGAAACGACCGCCGGCGACGTCCCTGCAGCAGGGCCGCACAACATGGCGGCCGCAAACCCGCCGCGCAGCGGGAGCAGCGCGACAAGCAGCAGGATCAACCAGAAGCGCAGGGGTTTCATCGGGGATTGTTCGAGGGCGGAGGCAGTCTAAACCTTGCCACAGTGACAAGGTCAAGCGTGGGGTGGAAGCCCGAGACGGGCGATGGAACTTGGGGTGTCCGGCATAGAAGCGGCATCCTGCGCTGCCAACGATTCGATGATGGGGCAGTCGGGGCGTTCATCGCCGTGGCAGCAACCCACCAGCGTCTGCAGCGTGGTCCTCATCGCCTGGATCTCGCGCAACTTCTTGTCCAATTCGTCGATGTGCGCTTGCGCCAGAGCCTTGACCTGGCGACTCGGGCGGCTGCGGTCTTGCCACAGGCCCAGCAGCTCGCGGATCTGGTCGAGCGAAAAGCCCAGGTCGCGCGAATGACGGATGAAGCGCAGCACATGCACGTCGCTGGGCGAGTACTTCCGGTAGCCCGAATCGGTGCGATTGACCGCCGGCAACAGGCCTACCGCCTCGTAGTGCCGAACCATCTTGGGCGTGACGCCGGCGGCTTTGGCGGCGTCGCCAATGTTGAGTGCGGTCATGGGAAGTTCTCGCGGCATGTCGAGCGTGGCTCGGAACTCAGCTCGTTGGCATCATGAACCTTCCCATCATGGCAAAGTCAAGAGCGAAACGGCGTGATCTGTCGATCTGTTCCGGCCCGCAGTGCGCCAACGGTGCCTCGACGGTCAAAGAGAGTCGAGAAGAGGATCGACTCGGCTCTTCAAGATGTCGATGAGATGCGCAGGGTCCACCGGCTTGGTGAGATGGACATCGAAACCGGCTTGTTCAGCCTTCTCGCGATCTTGTGCCTGCCCGTATCCCGTGACAGCCACCAGGAACGCGTTCGCCCCCCACGGCATGCGACGAACGGCAGTGGCAAGGTCGTACCCAGACATTCCGGGCATGCCGACATCAGAGATGACGATGGCGGGCTGACGCTCCGTTGCAACAGCCAAGGCCGCTTGCCCGTCGAAGGCGACGATGACCTCGTAGTCATCCATCGACAAGAGTGTGGCCAACGACTCCGCGGAATCGACGTTGTCGTCAATGACGAGTACGCATGTGGCGCCGGTGGGCGATGCTGGATTCATTGCGGCGCTCGTGGAATCGAGCACCATTGTTACCTCTTCGTAAATGACAAGCACAGACGGTGTCACTCACCAGCCGTTGACGATGTCCAGGTAGATCTGGCCCGCCGTGAGAACCGCTTTGAGCCGCGTCGAGGTGTCCTCCTGCAGCAACTCGGTCGCACCTTCCAGCAGTTCCCGCTTGCCCTGCTGCACGCCGAGCAGGACTTCCAAGGGGGTCAACCGACCGAGTTCCGGGTTCTCGCTGGTGAGGAACCAGTTCGCTTGGTCCAACTGGTCTGCGTTCTTGAGCAGGCGCAGGACGCTCTGCAAGGGCGCATCGACGATGCCAGGCAGCACCTGGTACAGCGGGTAGAGCCGACGCCGCGGCAAGTCCCGGCTTGCCACGGAAACCAGTTCACCCGCACGGTCGCGTTCCAGCACATCTTCTTCTCGAGACAGGCCAAGGTACGGGGCGAGCTCGGCCGCGGAAACCGCGATCTGCATGTCCATCATGGGCGACAGCGGCACGTGCTTCTCGAGCATTGCGATGCCGGCCGAGAATTCCTGTTGACCGAACGATTGCCTGCGCGTCAGGGACCGCAGCCTGGCCAAGGACAATCCGCCCGCTCCGTAGCCCTCAAGCAGCGCGCGGTACTCCGCTCCCGGCTCGAATCCGCTCAGCGCCCAACTCGCCAGCACTGCGTCGACGCTGCGCCGGCGAAGTTCGTCTGCGTCGCTCATCTCTGCTCGGGCCTCCAGCGGGGGCCGTCTTTGAGCGGCTGGACCTGTGCCAGCACCTTGCAGCGGGTTGTTGGAGTGACGGATGGATCCCCAAACGGCCCCATGAACAGCTCAGAGTCGGGGCCCTCGAACACAAGCGCGGTCCCACCGGTCTCCGTGTTCTCGGTCTCCCACACGCGCTTGATCTGCCGCAACCGCCAGTCCTCGAATCTTTCCGGATCGGGCTCGACGTACTGGAGGGACGCGAGGTCACCGGTGGGAAGGCTGCGTAGGAACTCCGCCAGGTCGTTCTCCCAGTGGCATGCCACGGTGTGGAGAAACGGCAAGTCCTCGTGGTTGACCCGCAGCGTGAGCAGGAACCAGGGCATGCGTCCCGTCAGCTCGACAGCCCGGTAGTAGCGGCCACCCGGCAAGGACAGTGCCGGCGGCGCATCAAACTGGAACGAGGGGTTGGTCACGAACACCGTCTGCCTCCGGGCTGCTGCGTTTTTTAAACACCGGTCATCTTGCCTCGCGCAAGCTCAATTGCCGCAATTCCGGTGATGCAGCGAGGCGTCATATTCCCATTGGGAATACGGCATAACTTCGGCTAGGGTCACATCCGACACCATGCTGAAGTCGCTTTACACCCATCAAAACGACGTTTTTCTGAACCAACTGCGTGCGGCGCGGGAGTCGGTCCGCCTTCGGCAGTCTGACTTGGCCGAGCGGCTCGGCGAGCGCCAATCCATCGTGAGCAAGGTCGAGCGGGGTGACCGCCGGCTCGACCTCATCGAATTGCGCGCCTGGTTGCGCGCGTTGGAAGTCGACTTCGTTTCCTTCGTCTCGGAGCTCGACCGCAGGCTGCAAGCGCCGACCGAGGATTCAGGGCCAGCAGGATCCCTTCCGACCAAGTTTCCCAGCGGGTTGCCGGGCAATTGATCTGAGTTATTTATAACGTGGTGCCGATAGGACGGATGCCGGACCCTCCGGCGGATGTCCTCGCGACTTTCCAAGCCACAACCCGGTCGACCACGCGGCGCTCGAAGCTTCGACGCCGACGTGGCCGCTGCGTTTGGCTCGATCGTGCGCGAGGCTCGGCAGGCTGCTGGGGTTTCCCAGGAATCACTGGCCCACACGGCCAACGTCGAACGTTCCTATTTCGGCCGCATCGAGCGTGGTCAGAGCCAACCCACGCTGTTCGTCGTGCTCAAGGTGGCGGCTGCCCTCGGAATCGAAGGGGGTGACTTGATCAGCCAGGTCGAGCAAGAGGTCGCCCGGGCTGGAAAGACACCCACACGGCGCGCTGCAACCCGCAGCAGCTGAGGCTGGTGCCGGCTGCGCTATTCCGAGCAGCAGCCGGCCTGTTGTCGCTCCAGGGCGGTAGCCGCTGGCAGCGACAGGTCCTCGAGGATGGTGCAGTCGTGCGCGGTTCCCCCGGCGCATGCGGTGTCGCAGCTGCCCACGAAGGCGTTGAGGCTGGACTCCAGTTCCTTGAGTTCGGCCAGCTTCCGGCGCACTTCGGCAAGATGAACGGCCGCGATGTCTCGAACCTCGACACAAGGCCGGCCTGGCTGGTCGACCAGGCCGACCAGCTCTCGAACCTGCTCGATGGAGAAGCCGAAGTCCCGGCAGCGCCGAATGAACGTGAGCCGGCGCAACGTTGTTTCGCCATAGTTGCGCTGGCCCGACTCGCTCCGAACCGCCGGCGGCAGCAACCCGATTTCCTCGTAATACCGAATGGTCGGAACGGTGCAACCCGTCCGCTTGGCGACCACGCCAATGGAAATGCTCGAAGCTCTCATGCCACCATCCTAGGTCAACCGCAGGCCCCAGGACCGCAGCCGCAGGCCTTCTTCGGCGCAACGGCGCGTGGCAGGAACGGCTGAAAGAGCCACTGTGCGTCCGCATCAGCGCTCGGACTGGCTGAGATGGTCAGCCACACCGAGGTCGCAGAAGGCTGGAGGTCGAACGACAGGAAGGCGCAGCAGCTTCGCTCCAGGGCGACGAGTTGCCCGAGTTCATCGAGCGCCTCGGCTCGGTACTCCAGCCGAAGGACGGTCGCTTCGAGACGATGGCTCAGCAGGCTTCGGTCGGTGACACGCTGGATCCGCAGCAGCCGCTGTTGCAGCTCATCAGATGGCAGCGCGCATGCGATGGGTGAGGCAGTCTCATTTCGCATTGCATTCTCCGCCGCAGACGTTTTGTTGAGCCTTGCGAGCGGATCGCCGACGCCACCAAACCCATCCGCCCCCGGCCGCAGCCAGCGCCAGCAGGATGCCCGCCAACGGCAGGAGTTCGTCAGCGCAAGCCAGAAGCGCCGAGCCTGCGGCGGCGAGAGCCGTCGAGCCCGCCGTGAGGGCCGCGACGCCGCCCAAGAGCGGGACCGCACAACATGCGGCACACGCCGCTCCGACGCCCACGGCTGCTTTCCAAGGTTTCATGTGATGTCTTCGATGCGTGGGCACGACGCCCACACCCAGAAGGTAGGACCTCAAGCAGCTTGAGGGTCAAGGCTTCGCGCGAGAATTCCGGATGGACATCCTGAAGACCTTCGCGCTGTTTGCGATCACCGCGGTCGCCGAGATCGTGGGCTGCTACCTGCCGTACCTCTGGCTGAAGGAAGGCCGCTCAGTGTGGCTGCTGCTGCCGGCGGCGGGCAGCTTGGCGCTCTTCGCCTGGCTGCTGTCCCTGCATCCCACGGCCGCCGGTCGCGTGTACGCGGCCTACGGAGGGGTCTACATCGGCGTTGCCATCGTCTGGCTGATGGTGGTCGACAAGGTTCGACCGACGGCCAGCGATTGGGTCGGTGTCGCCGTGTGCCTGGCCGGCATGGCCATCATCATGTTCGGGCCGCGGCCGGAGTAACCCCACCGGTTGCGCGCGGCACGATCCGCGCCGTCACACCGCAAGAAACGCGGCAGCCTCACGAACTTCCGCGTTCCAGGCCGGCGACTCCAGCGCGAAGAACCAAGCCACGGCCTCGGCCGGCGTGTTCTCGGGCCAAGCGTTGTAGAGATCGTGGGCGACCTCATGGGCCAGCTCGGGCGACATCCCTGGGCCACGTTGCTGCGCCAGTCGAGTGGCTTCGTTGAGCCATTCATTCATTTCCTACCTCCGTCAGAAGCAGGAATTCTTCGCTCCAGCCGGCTCTGCGGCCATCGCCCCAGGGTGGCCCCTCAAAGGGGTGCTTCAGTCCGATCCAGCACCGGCCGTCGGCTGTTCCAGCGGCTCCCCCCGCTGGCCGTTGACCCAGCGTTTCGGCACCGCGCGGGGCCTGCCTCGATGCGCTTGGTCGAAGGGCTGCCGAGAACGGGTCCGGTGGCAAAATCGACCCATGGCATCCACGCTTCCCAATGCTGCAACCGCCGTTGCCAAGAAGACCGTCGCCCCCGCCGCCAAGCGCGCATTGCGGCCAGGCGAGTCGACCCAGGCGTTGGCCGAAAAAGCAGGCAAGGCCCTCAGCAAGCCAGGCCTGAGCAGAAAGTCGATCTTTGGGACGCACCCCAAAGGCGGTCGCTATGCCATCTATGCCTATTCGGTCTTGCCAAGCGACCCCACGAAGATCGTGCGGGAGGCTTTCGACGGCACGAAGACGATCGGCCGCGTGGTCGGTGGCAGGTTCCGGAAAATCGCCGGCGCCTGAGTCGCAGGCATGCGGCAAGCACAGCGCACCATCAAGACCCGTGGCGGCCTGATGGACGTGCTGCTGTCCTTCGCTTCGCCGGATTCCCTTGCCAAGCACGACCGACCGCCAGCATGGGATGCCGCGTCTGCGCTGCAACGCGCCGCTAGCCGCCGGCATGGGGCCACGCGTTCGAACTCGCGGTTGCAAGCGAGCGCTGGGCCATGAGCGCCACCGTTGAGCAGTACGTTCTCGCGGCCGACCGGGACAACACGGTCAAGAGCTATGCAGCGGCACTGCGCAACTTCGAGGTGGTCTGGAAGGGACTGCTCCCGTCCACCGCCGACACGGTGGCACGCTATCTGGCCGAGCATGCCGAGGTCTACCGCATCAGCACGCTGCGCCTGCACCTGGCGGCGCTTTCGCGATGGCATGCCGACAACGGCTTTGCCGATCCGACCCGGTCGCCGCTGGTGCACAAGGTGCTTCGCGGTATTCGGGCCAAGCACGCGGTGCCGCAGAAGCGGGCCCGGCCGCTGCAGCTCGACGTGCTGGAGCAGGTGTCGGAGTGGCTGCTCAAAGCGCAGGCGTCGGCGCGCAAGCACGGGCGCAAGGCCGAGCAGCTGCGCCGCAGCCGAGACCGAGCGCTGCTCCTTCTGGGTTTCTGGCGTGCTTTCCGGTCCGACGAACTGAGCAGCATGCGCGTCGACGAGGTCCAAGCCAAGCGCGGCGAGGGGCTGACGTGCAGGCCGCGCAAGACCAAGACCACCGACGAGGGAGAGGACCGTGCGTTCCACTGTCCGGCGCTGTCACGGCTGTGTCCAGTGGACGCCTACGTTGACTGGATCGAACTCAGTGGCCGAAAAGCCGGCCCGGTGTTCCCAGCCATCGATCGCTGGGGCAATGTATCCGACGAGCACATGTTGACCAAGGCCGTACTGCCGCTGCTGCGGCGAATCCTGCACGAGGCCGGCGCGGAGGAAGCCGCCAGCTATTCCAGCCACTCGCTGCGCCGCGGCTTCGCCACCTGGGCCAGCGGCAACGGCTGGGACCTGAAGGAGTTGATGGAGCACGTGGGCTGGCGAGACGTCAGCTCCGCCTTGCGCTACGTCGACGTGTCGCAGGACACCTTGAAGGCGAAATTCGAGCGCGGCCTTGCTGCCAGCGTGCCGCCAGCACCTCCAGCGCCTCAGGCCGCACCGCCTGTCGAGGAGCCGGTGCCGGCCGCGGACCGGCAAGTCGCCACCGTTCACCTGCGCTTGCTCCTGACCAAGCCCGGCGGGTCGCGGCGCGGCGCGGAACGCGCACAGAAGCAGATCGAGGCGGTGCACCTCGCGAAGTTCGGTGTGCGCCAGATCGACCGCGACGGCAAAAGATTCGAACTCCAAGTGCCTTTTCATGACCGCGACAACCTGGACGACACGCTGCTCGAACTGCTTGACGAGCTGTATCGCGTCGCTCTCTCCTGCGAATGCTTGCTCGAAGCTTCGCTGCACGAGCCCGCAACCGACAGCACCTGGAACTGATCGCCGGGCCACGGTATTTGGGGCGGTCGCATGACCGTCTCCGCCAAGGAAACCGCCTATCCGTACTTCAGGCCCGAGCTCTCGACGGCCGAAGTTGAACGCAACTTCACACCGACGGATGCGGAGACGACATTCATACAGGCGTTGGTAAAAGGTCCGGCACCGCAGACGGCGATGATGGTCCACCTGAAGATGATGCAGGTGATGGGCCGGGTCGTGAGGTTGCCCGATGTGCCGCAGGTGATCCGTGACCACATTGCGCGGTGCCTAAACTTTGCGCGGTCACCCAGCCTAAAGGAAATGGGGCGCTTCGAGCTCGGAGGCAACCGCGCGATCAAGATCCAAAGGCTCCGCGAGTTCCTGGACATCCGGCCCTTGCAAGAGGACGGCTTCGCCTGGCTCAAGCACGTCGCCGAGGAAGCCGCCGAAATCCAACACTCTGTGGCCGACATCATCAATGTGATGTTGGAGGAGCTGGTTCGGCACCGCTACGAACTACCGGTATTCGAAACCCTTAGGCGGGCTGCGATCGCCGCCCGGGAAAAGACCAACGAACAGTATTTCAACGCCATTGCGTCTCAGCTCGATGCCCAAACCAAGGCGAAGATCGACAAGCTGATGAAGGTCGAGGCCGGCTCCAAAACAAGCGCTTGGCATTCGCTCAAGCGCGAGCCGAAGAAGCCGACCGACAAGGAGACCCGCATCTACCTGCATCACATCGAGATGCTCAAGGCGATCGTCGAGACACTGCCGAAGCCCGACATTCCGATTCCCAAGATGCGCCAGTTCCAGTTGATGGCGCGGGCGCTTGATGCTTCGGAGATGGCCGAGTTGAAGCCCCAGAAGCGGTACGCGCTCGCCGTGGTCTTCATCCGGTCGCAGTACGCCAAATCGCTCGACGACGCCGCGCTCCTGTTCATCAAAATGTTGGGCCGCCTGGAGAACCTGGCGCGCCTCAAGCTACTGCTCCACCAGGAAGGGCGGGCGGACACGGTCGACAGCCTGGTCGAGCTGCTTTTGAACATCGTTCAGGCCTACATGATTGACGGCACGGCCGATCAGCGTGTGGACGCCATCGACAGCACCCTGACTTGGGATGCCAATGTCGTCATCAAGGAGTGCCTTGACCACTTGGCCTATTCAGGCAAGAACTACCTGCCGTTCATGGCAGAGCCCTACAGGTTCGTGCGTGCCCAACTGCTGAACTGCCTGCTGGTCGCGGACCCGCGGTCCAGCAGCAACGACCGCGTCACCGACCGGCTACTTGCGGCGCTGCGCCAGCTCAAACCGAGCCGAGCCGAACGAGTCACGTTGGAAGAGTTGCAGCTGGTAGAAAAGCGCGACTTCGCGTGGATGTCGCAGCAGTGGAAGAAGCTGGTTTTTGTGAAATCGGCTGAGGCTGGCAAGCCTGACGTGCTGAACCGGCGCTTCTTTGAGATCGCGGTCCTGCAGCTGATCCGCGACGAGTTGAAATCCGCCGACTTGATCGTGCGTTTCGGCGAGCAGTTCGACGACTACCGCGTGCAACTGGTAGACGACGAAACGTATGAGCTCGAACTATCCCGCTACGCGGAAGTCACTGAGCTGGAAACCGATCCGGCCGCCTTCTGCGAGGCCCTAAAGAACGAGATGCTGGCCGAGGCCTGGAAACTCGACAAGGCTTGGCCCGAGAACACCCACGCCGAGATCGTCGACGGGCGCTTGTCGCTGAAGAAACCGCCGAAGATCGCCCCGCATCCCGACGCTGCACGGCTAAAAGAGGAACTCGACAAGCGCCTGCGGCCGGTGGGCATCATTGACTTGCTGATGGCTGTCGTGAAGTGGCTCGACCTGCACAAGATGTTCAAGCCACTGGCCGGTACCGAGAGCCGCCTTGAGGACCTGCGCGTGCGGGTCGTGATGGTGCTGTTCTGCTATGGCTGCAATCTTGGGCCCGCCCAGCTGTCGCGGTCGATCCGCAGCCTCAGCGCCAAGCAGTTGGCCTGGATTAACCTCAAGTACGTCACCGAGGACCTGCTGGAAAAGGTGACAGCCAAGGTCATCGACAAGTTCAGCGAGTTCGAGCTGCCGAGCTACTGGGGTACCGGCGAGCATGCGTCGGCCGACGGCACGCGGTTCAACCTCTATGAGCGCAATCTGATGAGCGAGTTTCACATCCGCTACGGCGCCTATGGGGGCATCCAGTACACCCGCGTGTCGGACCGCTTCATCGCGCTGTTCAGCCACTTCATCAGCTGCGGCACGTTTGAGGGGCTTTTCATCTTTGACCACCTGAACGTCGACGACTCGGCGTTCCGGCCTACCAAGCTGCACGGCGACACCCACCAGCAGAGCTACGCCGCTTTCGCGATGTCCAAGCTCATCGGCGTGCAACTAATGCCGCGTATCAAAGCCATTCACAACCTCGACTTCTTCCGACCTACCAAGTCGGTGAAATTCCAGAACATCGACGGCATCTTCAAGGGCACGATCGACTGGAAGCTGATCGAGACCCACTTGCCTGAGATGTTCAGGATCGGTGTGTCCATCAAGCTGGGACGGCTGACGCCTTCGACGATCCTGCGCCGCTTGGGCACGCACAGTCGCAAAAACAAGCTGTATTTCGCGTTTCAGGAACTGGGCAAGGTCATGCGAACGATCTTCCTGCTCAAGTACATCGGCGATGTCGACCTTCGCCGGCTCATCAATGCGGAGACGAACAAGACCGAGCAGTTCAACGGCTTCCTCAAGCTCAGCTTCTTCGGCAACGGTGGCGTGATCGCCGAAAACTTGCGACACGAGCAGCAGAAGGTCATGAAGTTCGCCAACCTCGTGGCGAACATGCTGATGCTCTACACCGTGCACGACATGGAGCGCGTCATCCGGGAGCTGAGGGACGAGGGCTTCCCGATAACTCCCGAGCTGCTGGGTCAGCTCAACCCCTACAGGCTGGGGCACATCAACTTGCTCGGCGACTACGCGGTAGACCGGCGACGGCGTCTCGCCGAACTCGTCCTCGCGCCTCTCTTGGCGCAACTCCTACAGGGCTAGACGAGACCGTTCGGAGGGTGGGGCGGATTTCCGTTTTCCTCCCGGCGGACAACAGGTTAGGTCACTTTTGGCGTGAAATCACATGATTCCCGGCTGACCCTCAACTGCCGTCGATGCTGCCTGCGATGAGCCCGGGCAGCACGATGCCGCCGACCAGCCACAGCATGTAGAGCTGGCTCACGCGCTGCATCGGTCGGTCGCGCAGCAGGTCTTTGCCGAACACCAGCGGGTTCGAGATCGCATGCGAGAACACCCAGCTCCACTGCGCATGCCAGAAGCCCGCCCAACCGGACAGGCGCTCGCGCCCACGGTAGTGGGGCGAGTGCACGTCGTTCGGCTGGTCGGTGAACGCATGGTGGCGGCGGTGGTTGCTGACCCAGTAGGTCACCGGGCCCTGTGCCGTCATCGACCCGGCGATGGCCAGGCCCACCCGAAGCCATGTCGGTGCGGTGAAGGCCCGGTGGGCAAAAAGGCGATGGAAACCCACGCCGATGCCGACCATGCCCAGCACATAGAAACCCAGCGCGACCAAAAGGGCTGCCGGGGTCACGCCGACGAACACCCATTCGCCCAGCGCGAGCAGCGTGGCGAAGGCCGAGCCCCCGAGCACCCAGCTCGCGTTCCTGCGCGATCCGGCTTGCAGGCGTGGATCGGTGAGGAACAGCCGCGCTTCGGGGATGCCGCTGAAACCGCCCTCGCCTCCCACGCGCACCTTGGGTTCGGCCAGCGGGTTCATGGCTGCGCTTCCGCTGCGTCCATCTGTCGCAGTTGCAGGCGTGACACCTTGCCGACGTGCGTGCGCGGGATGGACTCGACGAAGGCCACGTGGCGCGGCACCTTGTAGCCGGCCAGCCGGGTGCGGCAGTGGCTGAGGACCTGCGCGGTGGTGAGATCGCTGTCGGCCCGGCGCACGACCAGCAGCTTGACGGCCTCGCCGGTGTTGGCATCGGGCACGCCGATACACGCGCAGTCGGCGATCTGGGGGTGGGTCAGCGCGGCGGCCTCGACTTCGGTCGGGTACACGTTGAAGCCGCCCACGAGCACCAGGTCTTTCTTGCGCTCAACGACGCGCACGTAGCCCTGCGTGTCCATCGTGCCCATGTCGCCGGTGAGAAAGAAGTTGTCGGCGGTGAACACGCGCGCGGTCTCGGCCGCATTGCGCCAGTAGCCGGACATGACCTGCGGCCCGCGCACGGCGATCTCACCCACCTCGCCCAGCGGCAGCGGGTGGCCTTCGTCGTCGAGGATGGCCACTTCGGTGCCCGGCACCGGCAGGCCCACCGACCCACTGCGGGCCGCCCCGTCGAGCGGGTTGCAGCTCACCAGGGGCGAGGTTTCCGAAAGGCCGTAGGCCTCGACGATGGGGCAGCCGGTCATCGTGAACCAGCGGTCGGCCACCGCGGCCTGCAGCTTCATGCCGCCGGCGATGCAAACGCGCAGCGCGCTGAAGTCCATCTCACGCACCTTCGGGTCGGCCATGAAGGCGCTGTAGAGCGTGTTCACGCCTGGCAGCAGGTTGATGCGGTGCGGCGTGAGTTGCGCCACCGTGCCGCGGATGTCCATGGGGTTGCTCACCAGCACGTTGACCGCACCGAGGTGCGCCCCCAGCAGGCAGCAGGCCGTGAGTCCGAAGATGTGGAAGAGCGGCAGCACGCAGCCGAACACATAGGGCGGCTCGTGCGGGATCTGCCGCAGCGCGGGCGCGATCCATGCGTGAGCCTGCAAGACGTTGGTGACCAGGTTGGCGTGTGTCAGCTCGGCGCCCCGCGATGCCCCGGTCGTGCCGCCGGTGTATTGAAGCAGCGCCAGGTCTTCGGCGACGACGCGGAGCGGGCTCGGCGCGAGGTCGCGGGCCTGTTCGAGCACGGTGGCCAGGTCACAGACCGGCCCGATGCCGTCGGGGCAATCGACCCGAGACTCGCCGTTGCGCCCCACCAGCACCAGTTGGCGCACGCCGCAGGCGTCGCCCATGCGCGAGAACAGCGTGGCGTGGTCGCGCAGCATGAACAGCACTTCGGCACCCGAATCGTCGAGCACGTGCTTCAGTTCGGTGGCGGTGTACTGCGGGTTCACGCACACGGCCACGCCACCGCTTCGCAAGATGCCGAACAGCAGCACCGGGTAGCACAGCAGCGTGGGCAGCATCACCGCCACGCGCGTGCCTTTGGCGACGTGATGCGCCTGCAGCCACGCGGCCACGGCACGCGACTGCGCGTCCACCTCGGCGAAGGTCAGCGACTCTTCGCGGCAGATGTAGGCGGTGGACGCCGCATGCTCGCGGAACGCCGCTTCGAGCATCTCACCCACCGAGCCGAAGGCGTCTGTCTGCACCGAAGTCGGAACGCCGGCCGGGTACGACGCGAGCCACGGCGCGGTGAGCGGTGGGTTCGTCATGCCGGTGCCCCCTGCACAGTGGCGAGGTAGGCCGACAGGCCGTCGATGGTCGGGTGCTCGAACAAGGCCGAGGGCGACACCTCGCAGCCGAGAAAGCCTTCGATCTCGACCGCGAAGCTCACCAGGGCCGTCGAGTCGAAGCCGAAGGATTGCAGGTCGGCGTCGCCCTGCACCTCGGCGCGGGGAATCTCGAAGGTGTTGGCGATGAAGTCGGTGCACCAGGTGGCAATTTCGTCTCGGGTCTTCATGCGGTCTCTCTTTCAGGGGTGGAGGACGGGTTCGGGGTGGTCGCGGCCACACCCGCCGCCGGCTGCGGTGTCGGTGAGGCGATGTCTGTGGGCAGCGCGTCGAAGCGGGCCCGCTGCTCGGGCGTGGGCAGGCGCAGGTCGGTCGCCAGCCCGAGCAGGTTCATGCTGCGGATGAACCAGTAGCCGGGGTCGGGGCGATACCACGCGAGGCCCAGGTTCGGCGAATTGGCGAAGCGGTGGTGGTTGTTGTGCCAGGACTCGCCCAGGCTGATGAGGCTGAACCACCACATGTTGCGGCTGTGCTCGCGCGTGTCGTAGCGGCGCGAGCCGATCTTGTGGGCGAACGAGTTGATCGACCAGATGATCTGCCCCAGCAGCACCATGCGAAACACGCCGCCCCACAGAAAGCCCGAGACAGCCCCGCGCAGGTCACCATGCAGCGCAAAGCCGATCGCCGTGGGCACGGCCAGGCCCACGCCCACCCACAGGTGGTACTGGCGGTTGATCTGCGAGAGCACGCGGTCGCGCAGCAGGTCGGGCGCGTAGCGCAGCGTGTTCGGATAGGGGTGGCGGCGCATCCAGCCCCAGTGCGAGTGCCACATGCCGCGCACGCCGTTCCAGAAGCCGGAGCCGTGCAGGTTGGGCGAATGCAGGTCGCCCTCGACGTCGCTCTTTTCGTGGTGTACGCGGTGGATGGCCACCCACGAGGTCACCGCCCCCTGGGCCGCCATCGAGCCGGCGATGCCCAGTACGCGCAACAGCGCCGGATGCGGCTTGTACGAGCGGTGGGCCAGCAGGCGGTGAAAGCCCGCCGTGATGCCCAGGCTCGTGAAAAGCCAGGTGCAGAAGAACAGCACCCACTCGGCAGGGCCGTGGTAGATGTGGCTCCAGTACAGCGGCAGCGAAAGCACGAGCACGTGCGGGACCACATCGAAGATGAGGAAGTGGCGTTGCTGCATCCGATGGATCATCGGAATCGACAAGCTGGCGGCATCGGCCTTCATGGCAGCGTCCTTCGTTGGTTCTTCATGGGGAATCAGGCCGCCGAGGCGCCCGCCGGTTTGTCGGCCTTGGCTGGGGCAGGCGGTGTGGCCTTGCGCAGCAGCTTGTCGAGCAGGCCGGGGGCCAGCGCCTGCAGGCTCTGCAGCAGGCGGGTGCGCCCCATCAGCACTTCGGGTGCGCGGGCCTGGGCCGCGTCGAGGATGCGCCGTGCGCATTCGGCGGCGGCCATCGGCGCTTCGGCGGCTTCGTAGCCACCTGCGGCGGGGCGGCCCGAGGCGTCGCGCATGCGCTCGCGCACCGCCGTGCGCACGGTGTCGGGGCTGGCCAGCGTGAGCGACACGCCCTGCCCGGCCAGTTCGCGCCGCACGCTGCGGCTGAAGCCGACGACGGCGTGCTTGGCCGCCGCATAGGCGCTGTAGCCGGGCACGCCCACGTGGCCCACGAGCCCCGCCACAACGACGATGCGGCCCTGCTGCCGCACGAGCGATGGCAGCGCGTGGTGACACAGGTAGACCAGGCCATCGAAGTTGACGCGCATGGCCGCGACGGTCGCCGTGGCGTTGTCGGCCTCGGCGAATGCGCCTTTCATGGCCTGACCCGCCACGCAGAAGAGCCCGTCGATGCGGCCGTGCGCCTGCGTGGTCTCGCGCACGACGCGAAGGCAGTCCGGTTCGCCGCCGAGGTCGGCGATCACCGCCCTCACCTCGCCCGCACCGCGCTGGCGGCAGGCCTTGCGTGTGTCTTCCAGCTGTGCGGCGTCGCGGCCCACGAGCACCAGGTGGGCCGACTGCGCGGCGAGTTGCAGCGCCAGTTCGCGCCCGATGCCGCTGGACGCGCCGGTGACGATCACCACCTGCCCCTTGAAGCTTTGCGGACTTGCCATGTCAACACTCCTTGTTTGTCGTTGTCGGATTCGTAGGGATGAACCGCGGGCCCGGTTCGTCAGGCCCCGCGAGCCTTCGCGCGGAACAGCACCAGCACGGCCGTGGCGAGCAGACCGGTGCTCACGACGCTGACGTAGAACGCGTTCTCGCCACCGGCGCGCAGCAGTGCACCGGCGGCCAGCGGCGATGCGTACATGCCGAAGGTGTAGACCGAGTTGAAGAGCGCGACGGGCTTGGCCCGGCCTTCGGGCGGAAAGAGTTCAGAGATCCACACCACCGAGACGGGGTAGGTGATGCTGAACCCCACGCCGAACAGCAGCGCCGCCGCGAGCGCATTCGTCGGCCCCGCGCCCCAGGCCCAGAGCACGGCCACGCCCAGCGCCATCAGCCCGACGCCGCAGCCCACCACCGCCGCCTTGTCGAGCCGGTTGAACAGGCCCAGCAGGAAGAAACGCGTCACGAGGTAGGCCAGGACGAAGGGCACGAAGAAGTGGTGGATCGGCGTCTGCGCGGCCGACAGCAGCAGCACGACGAAGATGTTCACCGCACCGAACACGCCGCCCGAGACGATGCCGCCCAGGCACGGCAACGCCACCTTGGGCTGGGCCAGCAGGCGGCCGTAGCCCTCGCCGGCAGCCGGCGAGCCCGCCGGAGCCGCCACGGGCGCCGCCTGGCTGTCGCGCCCGATGAAGAGCACGCACAAGCCGGCCACGGCCGGCAGCGAGGTGATCAGGAAGTAGTCGCGCAGCCCGTGCTGCTCAAGCACGCCTTGCGCCCACATCGGCCCGAAGATCGAGGGCATGAGCTGCATCGCGCCGTAGATGCCGACGAACTGCATCAGGCGCTCGGGCACCAGGCACGAGCGCACCATCAGGAAGGCCGCCGGCATGAACAGCCCGACGCCGCCGATCATGGCCGCCAGCGACACGAAGGCCGGCCCCACCCCGCCGGCGGTGCTGGTCCACGCCAGTGAGCCATAGCCGAGCGTGAGCAGCGCAATGCCGAGCGCCACGACGGTGCGAGGCCGCAGCGAGAGCAGCAGGCGCCCGGCCAGCAGGCTGCACAACACCACCGGGATCGAGCCCGCGGCCACCAACAGCCCGGTCTCGGCGGGGTCGAAGCCGACGGTCGCGAGCACCTTCGACAGGTACGACAGGCAGGCACCGGTCGTGAAGGTGAGGAAGGTTGCAGCCGTGACCGCGAGGTAGCGCGTTCGCGCCTGCGGATCGAGAAACGGTGAGCGGCGTGTCTGCTGCATGGTCTCCTCTTTCTTGTCGCTTCGCGGGCCCGTCGGCGTGGCCCGTCGTGGGTGCCGGATGGAACGTCCGGCGCGTCTCTTCGAGGTTGCACGCGGCACCCATGCCGCCCTGCCCTCGCCCTAGTCGAGCTCGCGCCGCAGCAGCTTGCCCATGCCGTTGCGCGGCAATCGCTCGCGGCGGCGCAGGCGCACCGACGGCAGGCGGGCATGCGGGCCGCTCGCCAGGGCGCTTTCGAGGCGCGCCTGGCAGGCGTCGTCGCCGACCCAATGCACGGTGACGGCACTCAGCTGCGGCGGTCGCCCGCCGAGCGTGACGGCCAGATCGCGGCAGTCGCTCAGTGCCAGCAGGTCGGCCTCGATGCGGCTCGGGTACAGGCGCTCGTCACCGAGCAGGCGCGTGTCCTCGGCGCGGTCGAGCACCACCAGGCAGCCGTCTTCGTCGAAGTGGCCCAGGTCGCCGGGCACGAAGTAGCGGCGCTCGGGGGCGTCGGGGTTCTGCCAGTACACCGGCTGGTGGCGCGGGTCGCGGTAGCCGCTCATCATGAAGGCGCTGTGGCCGACGATGCGGCCGGTCTGCCCGGTCGGCAGCGGGCGGCCTTCGTCGTCGATGACCTTCATGTCGTACATGGCCATGGGCTTGCCCACCGTGTGCCGCTTGGCCACGTCGGCCCCGTCGAGCAGGGTGCCGACACCGCCTTCGGTCACGCCGTAGATTTCGCAGAAGCGGCCGGGCAGGCGTTCGACGACCGCCGCCTTCTCGGCCGCGCTCATGCGCGAGCTCGACGACAGGTGCAGTTGCAGGCTCGACAGGTCGAAGCGGCCCAGGTCGGCGAAGGCCAGCAGTTCGCGGTACTGCGCGGGGCTCATCACCACGTGGGTGGCGCGCCGCGACTGCACGAGCTCGCAGAAGGCGCTGGGCTCGAAACGCGGCAGGATCACGTTGCAGCCGCCGTTGCACAGCGCGGGCAACCAGGTGATCAGCGACAGGTTGTTGAACATCGGCAACGCGACCACGTTGACCGCCGAGGTGCCGATGCCCAGCGCAGCCGCCGCCTGGTTGACCGCCGCGCGGCCGCTCGCCGGGTGGACGATGGCCTTGGGGATGCCCGTCGTGCCCGAGCTGTAGACGACGCTGAACACGCCCGCTTCGGGCACGTAGTCGGGCAGCGGAGCCATGGCCAGGTTGCCGGCCACGCGCAGGGCGTCGAGCGTGGTCAGGCGCGCCACGCTGCCAGGCTGCAGGGCCAGGAACTCGGCGTCGGCGATGACCAGCGACACCCCGCTGCGCTGGATCAGCTCATGCAGCACGCCGGTGGGCAGGTCTGCGGGAAACAGCTCGAACGCCGCACCCGAGGCCGCCACCGCGCAGGTGGCGATGGCAAAGCCCGCGTGGTTGCGGGCGAGCACCCCCACCACCGGCCGCTCCGCCGGGATCAGCGCCGCCTGGGCCCGCAGGCCCAGGGCGGCTTCTTCGACAGCGCGGTGGAAGTCCACCCAGCGCCAGGGCCGGTGCGCGTCGGCACAGGCAATGGCCTCGGGCTTTTCTTGCGCCCAGCGCGCCACCTGCGCGAGAACGTCGAGACTCTTGTCGGGCATGTCGGCCTGGCTCCTTCCTGGTGCTTCTTGGTCTTTTCTTGCCGGGGTGCGTCGGCGGCGCCACGCCGCCGGGGCGAGGCTCAGGCCGGCTGGCGCGGCGCCTCGCGCAGCAGTTGCAGTTGCTCGTCCACGTAGGCGGCGCAGGTGTCCATCAGGTGCAGCGCCAGATGGCGCGCTTCGGCGTAGCGGGCGGGCGTGAGGGCCTGGCGCACGATGTACCAGCTGTCTTCTGAGTGGTCGTCGTCCACCGCGTGGCCGTCGTCGTCTTCGACGTGGATGGCGTGGTAGCCCTCGTCGGTGTTGACGCGGGTCACCGCCTTGGTGGCCACGGCCCAGCACTCGGTCCAGGGGTTGAGCGTCGATTCGAACGCGGCGAGCACCAGCGCCAGTCGCAGGTGGTCGTGGCGGTTCACCTCGAGGATGGACGCCACGTGCTGCGAGCGGGTCGAGGGCTGGTGCCGCTGCACGGCCGCCTCGGGCAGGTCGATCTGCTCCATCACGTCGTAGAGCTGCACCACGTGGGCCTTCGCCGGGTCGGCGATGAAGTTGCCCTCCACGGCGCCGGGCGTGAAGCCGAGTTCATCGATGGCGTTGATCTGCATGAGACAACGCGCCGCGGCCACGCCGCGCAGGCCCACGCTCGGCTCGATCTGGTTGCAGTTGACCGCTGCCTGCAGCACGTAGTCGATGAATCGGCCCGACAGCGCGTGCACCGTGTCGAGGTAGAAGTTGCGCAGCCACTTGAGCGAGCCGTGCCCCGCGTTCATCTCGGCGATCAGCGGGTGCTGCGCGAAGCGGTGCTGCTGAAGCTCGGCCAGCAGCGTGCGGGTGAACTCTTCGTTGGCCTGCCACTGGGCGGCGGGCAGGCTCTGGCGAACGGCGGCGCGCGCCAGGGCGCGGGCGTCTTGCGAAACGGTTGCAGTCATCAGACAAACTCCTTCAGAAACTCACAGGCCGGCCGGTGCGACCGAGGTACCGGAACGCGTGAACAGCACGCGTGCACGCAGCATGAGGATGGCGAACAGCGTGCCGACGAAGATGCCGTACACCGGCGACCACTCGACCATGCGGCGGCCGTAGTCGAGCAGGTAGGCGATCCAGATCACGATCATTCCGTAGGTGTGGATGCCGCTCCACAGCTTGCGGCCGAGTGCGTCGATCGAGGCGCGGTTCGAAGTCACCAGCATCACGAAGATCCACACGAAGACCATCACGCCCAGCACGCGCTCGACGGGCGTCGAGATGGCATGGATGAGGTGCGGCCAGTTCATCCAGATCGTCGTGGCGCATGCCCCGGCCGTGAGCTGCGACACCGCGAAGGCGACGCCGGTCGTGGCGCGGTGCTTCATCAGGAAGGCGCTGAACGCGTTCGGGCGCCACTGGTGCAGCGGGCTGGCGATGTACGAGGCCGCGAAGAAGGTGAAGGCCATCTTCACCACCGTGCGGATCGTCCAGAGGAAGCTGTCCTCGTGAAAGCCGTGGCGCGAATAGTTGAACGCGAAGACGCCCGCGCAGATCGCGGCGATGACGAAGACGAAGCGCAGGTTCACGCTCGGTCGTTGCAGGGTGTCAGGATGCATGTTGGCTCCAGGTGGTGATGAGGGATTCGAAACTGGACAGGAGATGGGCCACGTCGGCGCCGGCTAGGCCGTGGTCCTGGTGGTCGCACAGCACGCGGTATGACTCGCCCTGGCGCACGATGTTGATTTCGATCGGGTACTCGGTGGCCGGGCGCAGGCCGAAGATGGCCTCGGCCTCGACGCCGTGGCTCGACAGGTCGAAGCTCGACGGTTCGAGGTTGACGCTCAAGAGCACCGGCGGCACCGGGCCCACGCCCGCCTCGCGGCCGATCGGAAACGCGCCGTGCTCGGACGCCTCGCGCAGCGCTTCGGCCACCGCCTTGAAGTACGCCATGGCGTCTTGCCCGCTCTGGGCCTGGGGCACGCGCGGCAGCACGGGCAGCAGGTTGGTCACCTGCACGACCTGCGGCTGGTCATGGGCCACCTCGTCGAGCACGGCACGGTTGGCCACCGGCACCCCCACCACACCACGCGTGGCCAGTGCCTGCGTGTCTTGCAGCGCCTGGTGGAAGCCGGCCAGCAGCGCGACGAAGGGCGTCACCTTGTGTGACTTGGCCACCCGCATCAGCGAGGCGGCATCGACGTCGAACTGGCGGCGCTTCGACGCCCCGCCGGCCGGCAGGGCTTGCATCGCCGCGCTGGCGTGCTTGCGTTCGTCGAAGCGGCGTTGCCAGTAGGCGCGGTCCTGCTCGAAGCGGGCCGAACTGCGGTAGGCCGACTCGGCCGCCGCGGCGAGCCCCAGGGGCGTGGTCAGCGCGCGCCGGGCATGGGCCGGCTGGCGCAGGTTTGAGAAGATCGCGTCGATGGCCAGGGCGTACGAGTAACCATCGCAGGCCGCATGGTTGGCGATCACCGTCAGCAAGGCGCCCACGCCGACGATGCGCGTCACGGCCACCCGGCACTGCACGCCCTCGGTCTTCTGGAAGGGCGTGGCCATGTCGGCCGAGACCTGGCGTTGCACGAAGAGGTCCACCGAGTCGCTGGCGTCGAGCGTGATGCTCGAGCGCAGCACCTGCAGGCGCTCACCCGACGCGCGCCAGAGCCCGGCCGCTTCGTCGTAGCGCGCATGCAGGCTGGCGCAGCCGGCGAGCGCCGACACCACGGCCGCTTCGAGTGACTCCAGGTCGGCCGCCGCCTCGAAGCCGCGCAGCAGCACGCCGCCGCCGATGTTCAGCGCACGGGCGCGCTCGGGCGTCCACAGCGCGCAGAACCGCTGTTCCCAGGCCGTGGCGGGGGCGCTCTGCACGGCCGGCTTCGACTCGAAGAAGCCGGCGCCCTGCAACTGCGCAATCGCGTTGCGCGTGGCGCGCAGGATGAAGTCGATGTCTTGCTGTGTGTGCGCGGTGCTGAGGAAGCAGTTGCGCCCCTCCCATATGTAGACGCCTTCCATCATCAGGTGCGTGAAGAACAGGTCCATGTTCTTGCGCGACACGTAGCGGAACAGCGAACCGAAGCGTTCGAGCTGTATGGCCAGCCCCGCCTCGCGGAAGATCGCGTTGCTGGCCTGCACCAGGCGCTCGGTCTTGGCGTCGAGTTCGGCATACAGCGCCTCGCCCTCGGTGTGGATCTTTTCGAGCGTGGCCACCGCTGCCGCCATGGCCAGCGGGTGCTTGGTGAAGGTGCCGGCGAAGAAGATCTGGTCCGAGGTGGGCACGCTGTCGTCGCCGTACTGCCAGTGCCCGCCGTCGATCAGGTCCAGCAGCGGGGCGTTGCCGGCCACCAGGCCGATGGGCAGGCCGCCGCCAGCGATCTTGCCGTAGGTCGCCAGGTCGGCGCGGATGCCGAAATGCGCCTGCGAGCCGCCGCTGCCCATGCGGAAGCCGGTGATGACCTCGTCCCAGATGAAGACGATGCCGCGCTCGCGCGTGATGTCGCGCAGCTTGCGCAGAAAGTCTTGCGGCTGCAGCCACGGGCGGCGGCTTTGCACCGGCTCGACCACCACGGCGGCCAGCTCGTCACCCAGTTGCTCGACCAGCGCCAGCGCGCTGTCTTCGCCGTATTCGAGCACCACGGTGTCGTCCACCGAGCTTCTGATCACGCCCGAACTCACCGGGGTGGACACCGGCACCGGCGCGTCGCTGCCATCGGGACGGGCGAGAAAGCCGTCGAAGGTGCCGTGGTACGACTCGCGGAAGATCACCACCTTGGCACGACCCGTGTGGGCACGGGCCATGCGCAACGCCGTCATGGTGGCTTCGGTGCCCGAGTTGCAGAACACGACGCGCTCGTGCCCCGTCATCTCGCAGATCATCTCGCTCACGCGGCCGGCCAGCGGCGACTGCGGCCCGATGGGAAAACCCACCTGGGCCTGCTCGATCACGCGGTCGCGGATGAAATCGGGGTTGTGGCCGAACAGGTGCACGCCGAAGCCCATCGTGATGTCCACGAAGCGGTTGCCGTCCACGTCCCACAGGTGCGCGCCTTGCGCACGGTCGGCGAGGATGGGAAACAGCACCTCTTTCGTGTGGGGCTTGAAGCCGGCCGAGGCACGGTTGTCGGACAGCCGCCGGCGCGCGGCCTGGGTCATCTCTTTCGACAGGCGGTGCTTGGCGCTGTAGGCGGCCATGAAGCCCTGGAGGTATTGCGCCTGCTGCTCGGTGAGCCCGCGCGTCTGGCGCGCGCGCGAGGCGAACACGTTGAAACGATCGACCGGGGCTTCGTCGTCGCCGGCGGGCGCCGGTGCGGGGGCGCTCTGCGACGCGACGGCGGCCGGCACAACCGCCGCCGCGCGGGGCGACGCGCCCGGCAGCGCCGCCGGTGCGGCGATGGGCTGCGCACCCGGGGCCGCCGAGAAGCGATCCAGCAGCTGCAGGTGGCGGTCCATCAGGGCCACATGCGACAGCAGCAGGCTCTGCACCCACTCGCCCGACCCCTGGCCCGGGGCTGCCGCGAGTGCGGGGGCCTGCATCACCGGCGCCACCGCAGGCGCCAGGGGCTGGGGCAGGCTCGGGCGGACGGTGGCAGGCACGGCGGCCGCCACGGCCGGCGCCGAAACCGGGGCCCGCGGGGCGCGCGCCATCTCGGCCTGCACGTGATCGACGATGTCGCCCAGCGTGGCGAAGTCTTGGTAGGCCTGCGTGATCGAGACGCTGATGCCGAAGTGGTCCTTCAGAAAGTCGATGCACTTCATGAGCGCCAGCGAGTCGGCGCCCAGGTCGAGCAACGAGTCGTCGCGGTGCACCGCTTCGTCGGCGGGCAGGCCGAGGATGCGCGAGAAGTTCGCGACGATGGTCGATTCGACAGCGCTCGCAGCACGCGGCAGGTCGGTGACGGTGTTCATCAAAGGTTCTCCAGAATCGCCAGTTGGTCGTGCATGGCCTGCGCCTGTGCTTGCAGCAGGGCCAGGATCTGATCGGTGGAGCCGGTGCCGGCGGCGGGCACGGGCGAAGCGGCCCACGCGGCCCCGCGAGCCCGAAGCACCGGGCCGGCCCAGTGCGTGACCTTGTCCATCGGGTAGCGCAGCGCTTCGGGGGTGGGCCGGCGGGTGGCCCCGGTGACGCGGCGCCAGTCCACGTCGAAGCCCTGGGCGTACAGCGCGGCCAGCAACTCCAGCCATTGCCGTTCGTTCGCGGCGGCCTGCAGCAGGTCGATGAGCGGCAGGCCGGCGAGGTCGGCCGTGGGCGAGCCCACACCGAAGAGGTAGCGCCCGCCGCCCGCCGCGAAGCGGTGCACGGCTTCGTGCGTGGCCTCGGGCGCCTGCGCGGCTTGCGGTGCGGCCGAGAGGTAGGCGGCCAGGGGCAGCTCGCCACTCAGGCAGGCCAGCAGCCCGTGCGGGTCTTCACCGCCGATGCAGTCGGGCGCCAGGCCGGCGTCGAACCATGGGCGCGCCCAGGCGTACTGCAGCGCGCGGCGCGATGGCCCGTCGGCGCGCCCTCCCACCGAGGCGGCGAGCACCGGCTGCGCCTCGCGGCAGGCCTGCCAGGCCGCGGCCACGGCGGGCTGCGTGGCGGCCAGGCGCAGCGATTCGCTGGCCTGCGCGTCGAGGCCGCTCAAGAGCAGCGCTGCGCGTGGGCGGCGGCCGCTGCGGGTGTCCACCGGCTTCAGCGCGGCGTGCAGCCGCTGGCGCAACTCGTCGGCCGAACCGGCCACAAGCACCGCGCGCCAGCGCATGGGTTCGCGCAGCCACTGCGCCTGCCGGCAAGCGTGCAGCAGGTCTTCGTCGCGGTCGAGGGCTCGCAGTGCTGCATGCAGCGCGTGGAGGCTGGTCTCGGTGTGCGCGCTCAGGGGCAAGACCCAGGTCGAGGGCGAAGCCCAGGGCTCGGCGGCCGGGCGTGGTGCCGAGGCACTCGGCGCCTCTTCGACCACCAGGTGCGCGTTGGTGCCGCTGAAGCCGAACGAGCTGATCGCGGCGCGGCGTGGTGCCCCCTGCGTGCGCGGCCAGGGCCGGGGCTCGGTGGGCACCACGAGCGCGCCGCAGCGCAGTTGCGCGACGTGCGGGTTGAGCGTGTTGAAGTGCAGGTTGGGGGCGACCCGCTCGTTCTGGAGCGACAGCACGACCTTCAGCAAGCCCACGGCCCCCGAGGCCGATTCGAGGTGGCCGACGTTCGACTTCACGGCGCCGACCACCAGCGTGCGGCCGGGGTCGCCGTAGAGTGTGTCGATCGACTGCAGCTCGATGGGGTCGCCCAGCGGCGTGCCGGTGCCATGCGCCTCGACCCAGTCGATGTCGGCGGGCGCGAGCCGCGCGTCGTGCAGGGCGCGCTGCATCACGTCCACCTGCGAGGGGCCGTGGGGCGCGGTGAGGCTGGCGCTGCGGCCGTCCTGGTTGATGGCCGAGCCCTTGAGCACGGCCAGCACCTCGTCGCCGTCGCGCAAGGCGTCGGCCAGGGGCCGCAGCAGGAACATCGCCCCGCCCTCGCCCCGCACATACCCGTCGGCCGCCGCGTCGAAGGTGGCGCAGCGCCACGCGGGCGACAGCATGCGGGCCTCGCCGAGCGTGCCGAAGGTGTCGGCGGCGAGCAGCACGTTCAAGCCACCGGCCAGCGCGAAATCGCAGTCGCCGGACCGCAGCGCGGCCATGGCCTGGTGCAGCGCGACGAGCGACGACGAGCAGGCCGTGTCCACCGCCACCGCCGGGCCGCGCAGGCCGAAGTGGTAGGCCACGCGGCCAGCGATGACGTTCAGCGCGTTGCCGGTGGCCAGGTACTCGCGGCCCTCGGCGCGCAGGTCGCACAGGCGGTGGTACTCGTTGGCAGCGACCCCGACGAAGGTGCCCACGCGCAACCCGTGCACGTCGGCGGGGCGGTGGCCGGCGTGCTCGAAGCAGCGCCAGGCGAGTTCGAGGGCCAGGCGCTGCTGCGGGTCCATCGACCGGGCTTCGAGCGGGCTGATGTTGAAGAGCCGGGCGTCGAAGCGCTCGATGCCGTCGATGAAGGCCGCACCGAAGCGGCCGGCGGCTGCGGCGGCGTCCGTGTCGTTGAAGAGCGGCGAATGCCAGCGGCCGGCGGCGTCTTGCACCGGGTTGCGCCCCGACAGCAGCAGCCGCCAGAAGGCCTCGGGCGAATCGCTGTGGCCGGGCAGGCGGCAGGCCAGGCCGACGATGGCGATGTCGCGCTGCGCATCGGCGGGGTGGCGCGCTGCGTCGGCCGTGGTCATGCCGGCGACTTGCGGGTCGCCCTGCGGCGCAAGAAAGCGGGCGAGCTCGCGCAGGGTCGGGTGGTCGAAGATCGCCGTGGCGGGAATGTCGCGGCCGGTGCGCGACTCCATCGCCTTCTTGAATTCGATGGCCTTCAGCGAATCGATGCCCAGTGCATGCAGCGGTTCGTCGAGCGGGATGTCGTGCGGCGCGAGGTTCAGCAGGCCGGCGAGCGTTTCGCGCAGGGCCGCCATGCCCGCTGCCGACCCTTGCTTGGCGGTCGATGGCGAGGGCGAAGGCGCCGCATGCGCCCTGGCCGCCGCGGGTGCCAGGCGCTGGAAGATGCCGCCCAGGCCCGTGGCCGCGTACAGCTCGCTCAGGCGCGCCCAGTCGGCCGCGCAAACCACCACGCGGCCTTGGGCCCGCGCATCGAGCAGCGCGAAGAGCGCGTCCAGCGCCTCGTCGGGCGGCAGGGTCTCGATGCCCACGCGGCGCATCGCGTCGGCGTCTTCGGCGCTCACCATCGCGCTGTCTTGCCAGGGCCCCCAGTCGATCGCCAGGCGGCGCGTGCCGGCCGGTGCCCCGGCTTCGGCCCAGGCATCGGTGAAGCGGTTGGCCGCTGCGTAGGCGGTGAGGCCTGCCGCCCCCCACAGGCCCGAGATCGACGAGAACGCGACGATGAACTCGGGTTGCAGGTCGTGGCTCAGCGCGTCGAGCCACTGGGTGCCATGCAGCTTGACCGCCAGCGCGCCGGCCATGGCGGCCTCGTCGAGTTGAGGGTGCGGTGTCACCGACGACACCCCCGCCGCGTGGAAGATGCCGCCCAGCGGCACACCGGTTTGCGCGATGCGGGCGAGCAGCGCCCTCACCTCTTCGCTTCGGGCCACGTCGGCGGGCTCGATGCGCAGGTCGATCCCGGCGGCCGCCAGTTCGGGGCACCGCCGGTGCACGGCGGCGGCGTCGCCGCCGCGCCGGCTGACGAGCACCAGGTGCTTCGCGCCGCGCCGTGCCAGGCCGCGCGCCACATGCAGGCCGATGCTGCCCGTGCCGCCGGTGACGAGGTAGACCCGGTCGCCGCGGATGGCCGGTGCCGGGGCGGCCGCCGCCGGTGTCGCCGTGGGCAAGCGCCGCACGAGCACGGGCTCATGCACTCGGCCGCTCGCATCGAGACGGTATTCGCCGCTGCGGGGTAGCCGGGCCAGGTGGATCAAGGCGTGCGCATCGGCACCGACCGCGGCGCGCACGGCCTTCAGGTGAACGCCCGGCAGTTCGAGCGCCGCCGACTTCAAGGCGCCGAGCAGCGCGGCATCGAGCGCCTCGGGCGCGTCGTCTGGCAGCACCACCGTGAGGCCGCGCAAACGGGTGCGCTGTTCGGGCAGGGCTTGCGGCGTCTTTTGCAGTGTCTTTTGCAGTGTCTCTTGCAACATCTGCACGAAGGCCCAGGCCAACGCCGCCGCCGACTCGGCGAGGTCGCCCGTGCGCACCGCCAGCGCGTCGCGGAAGACGAGCACGTCCACCGGCGAGGCCTGCGCGGCCAGCGCCTGGGCCAGTGCCGCCCCGGTGGCGGCGGCGCCCTCGGCCGGCAGGGCCTGTGCGCCCGCCCCGGCCGCGGCCACGACCGCGCCGGCCATCGCGTCGGATGCGCGGCCTGGGCGGCGCACGCACAGCAAGGTGGCGGCCTCGCCGGGCCGGCCGGGTGAAGCGGTGGCCAGGGGTTCCCAGGCCAGCGTGAGCGCGTGTCGCAAGGCCGTCGGTGCGCCGTCGGCATCGGCCGGGTCCGGGCGGGCGTAGCGGCCGGCGTCGAACACCGGCTGGGCGTCGAAGGGGTACAGCGGCAGGTCGATGTCGAGCGACTCACGCGTGTCCGGTGTGTCTGGCGTGTCGGGGTAGAGCCCGGCCCAGTCCACATCGACACCGGCCTCGAAGAGCGCCCCCACCGCGCGGCAAAGGCCGAGAGAGCCGGTCTCACCGGGCAGCATCGACGGCACCAGCACGCGTCCGCGCAGTTCGGCGGCACGCGAGGCCATGCCCAGCAGGGTGCTGCCGGCACCGATCTCGACGAAGGCTTCGGCGCGCGCCACGCAGGCGTGGTGCATGGCGTCGGCAAAGCGCACCGGCGCGACGATCTGCCTCGCCCAGTAGTCGGCGTCGATGGGCAGGCCGGGCTCGGCGCCGCCGCTGACGTTGTCGAGCAGCGGGATGCGCGGCGCGGCGAAGGTGTGCGAGGCCAGCACCTGCCGGTACTCGTCGGCCGCCTCGGCCATGCCAGGGCAATGGAAGGCGCGCGAGCCCTTCAGCTTGACGTGCTGCAAGCCCGCCGCGGCCAGCACACCGAGCAGGGCTTGGAGCGCATCGGTGCGCACGGCGACGACCTGGTCTTGCGGGCCGTTGCGTGCGGCGATGTGCGCCGCGCCGCCCAGCGGGGCGAGCAAGGCGTCGAGGGCGTCGGCCGGGGTTCGCACGGCGACCATGTGGCCGTCGGGTGCGCGGTCCTGCATCAGCCGGCCGCGCGCGAAGACCAGTTCGAGGCCTTGCTCGAAGCCGAACACGCCGGCAGCGTGCGCTGCGGCGTATTCGCCGATGCTGTGGCCGACCACCGCGCGGGGCCGCACGCCGAGGCTGGCCCACAGGCGCAGCAGGGCCACTTGCAGGGCATAGAGCGCGGGCTGGGTGTGGTCGGTGCGGTCGAGCCGCGCGCTGTGTTCGCCCCAGAGCAGGTCGCGCACGCCGACGCCGAGGCGCGAACGGAAGGCGGCATCGACGCTGTCGAGCGTCTGCGCAAACACGGCGAAACGTTCGTAGAGCCCACGCCCCATGCCCGGTTGCTGCGAGCCCTGCCCCGAGAACATGAAGACCGGTTCGGGGCTGCGCTTGCGCACGGCCGGGGGCGTCTCTCTCGACGACGGCGCCTCGGCGAGGCGCTGGCGCAGTTGGTCGGCGTCGGCCGCGACGATGGCCTTGCGCAGCGCGTGGGCGTCGCGCCCGAGGGCGGTGGTCGCGCACCACGCGGCGAGGTCGGGGGCGCCGGGCGGGTTCAGGCCGGCGGCATGTGCGGCCAGCAAGGCCTGCAACGAGGCCGGCGAGCGGGCCGACAGGGGCAGCACCAGCGGCCACGCGGCCGAAGCGCGCCGCACCCCGCCCGCGGCGGGGGCCGGCCCGAGGATCACATGGCAATTGGTGCCGCCGTAGCTGAAGGCGCTGACGCCCGCGAGCGGCGGCACGGCCGCGTCCCACGCGACCGCTTGCGTGGGGATGCGCAGCCGCGTGCGGTCGAGCTTGATGAGCTTGTTCTGCTGGTTGACGCCGGGCTGGGCGACGATGGTGCGGTGGCGGATTTGCAGCACCGCCTTGATCAGCCCGGCGATGCCGGCCGCGGGTTCGAGGTGGCCGATCTGCGCCTTGACGGCCCCGAGGTAGCACGGTGCGTCGCCCGCGCTGCCGCCGTAGGTCGCCTTCAGCGCGTTGACCTCGATCGGGTCGCCGAGCTTGGTGCCGGTGCCATGGGTCTCGACGCAGCCGATGTCTTGTGCACGCCGGCCGGCCTGGTCGAGCGCGTGGCGGATCAGGGCCTCTTGCGACTCGCGGTTCGGTGCGGTGAGGCCGTTGGTCGTGCCGTCCTGGTTGACGGCAGTGGCATGGATGACGGCATGGATGCGATCGCCGGCCGCGAGCGCGTCGTCGAGCCGCTTCAGCACGACCAGGCCGCAGCCTTCGCCGCGCACGTAACCGTTGGCCGCGTCGTCGAAGGTCTTGCAGCGGCCGTCCGGGGCCATCATGCCGGCCTGCGACACGGCGATGGTGGCCTCGGGTGCCAGCATCAGGTTCACGCCACCGGCCAGCGCCATCTCGCAATGCCCGGCCAGCAGGTTGAGGCAGGCCTCGTGCACGGCCACCAGCGACGACGAGCAGGCGGTGTTGACCGTCATCGACGGGCCGCGCCAGTCGAGCGCGTACGAGATGCGCGCCGAGATCACGCTGCCGTTGATGCCGGTCGGCGTGAACGCGCCGATGTGCTCGCGTCGGCGCATCACGAGGTTCTCGAAGTCGTTCGAGGTGGCGCCGACGAACACGCCGATGGCGCGGCCGGCCAGGGCCGAGGGCCGCTGGCGGGCATCTTCGAGTGCGTGCCAGGCCACCTGCAGCGCGAGCAGTTGTTGCGGGTCCATCGCCTCGGCCTCGGTCTTCGAGATGCCGAAGAAGGCGTGGTCGTAGCGGTCGTGCGAGGCGATGAAACCGCCCTCGGCGCTGTTCAGCCTGCCGGGCGTGCCGGCGGCCGGCGCGTACAGCGCCTCGTTGCTCCAGCGCTCGGCGGGCGTCTGGCGCACGGCGCAGTCACCGCTGAGCAGCAGTTGCCAGAACGCCTGGGCGTCGTCCGCCCCCGGCAGACGGCAGGCCAGACCCACGATTGCGACGTCACTGCGGGAGTGGGGCATGGAGCAAGCGAAAAAGGTGGCCCCGGCCCCGCATGGCGCGCGGCCGGTGGACGGTCGGAAGGTGGCTCAGCGGCCGCGGAACTTGGCGATCTGGCGCGAGACGGCGACCAGCGCCCCCTGGCTGTCACGCAACTCACCGTCGATTTCGAGGTAACCCGACACGAGGTGGTGCGACCAGAAACGGCCGTGGATGTGCCCGGGGGCCGGCTGGGCCTTGAGGTGGACGCTGTAATCCACCGTGGGCACCGAACCCCATTGGCTCGGATCGACGGCGTTGAAGATCGGCGGCGGGAAGGCGTCGGCGTACAGCACCAGCGTCGAAAGCTGCGGCGCCGAGCCATCGGCGAGCGCGATCCAGCCCTCGATTTCAGCCGGCTGCGTCGGGCCCGGCCGACTCAGGATGCCGGGTTTGAAGCGCATGTCGAAGCGCTCGAAGAACGGGCCGGGGATCGCCGGCAGGCCCAGTTGGTGCCTCGGCACGCAGGCATCGAAGGGCACCGGCTGCGCCTCGGGCCCGAAGTTGTGCGTGAGCCCGGTGCTGCGCGCGAACTCGCTGAAGGTCGCCACGTAGAACGCCTTCTTCTCGTTGTCTTGCACGAGCGTCAAGGCCACGCGCGACATGCTCTTCTTCACGTCGAGCACTTCGATGTGCACATCGGCCGGCCCCGACGCCGGATGCCCGAGGAAGCTCGCGTTCAAGGTCAGCAGGTCGGGGTGCTCGACGGCGCCAGCCATCTGCTCGCTCGCCAGCTGGGCGAGGTAGCCGCCATTCGGGTACCCGAGCAGGTTGAAGTCGGTCGCAATGTCGATGCGGCGCTGTACCGACGTGGAGGAAGGTGTGGAAAAGGACGTCATCGCGGCGCTCCTGGCATCTTCGTCAAGGGGTGGTGACGAGGGCTTGCACGCGCTCGGCAAAGCCTTCGATGGTTCGCGCGTCGAAGATGAGCGTCGGGTCGATCTCGACCCCCAACTGCTCGCCCAGCGCGAAGACAAGCTCCATGCCCAGCGTCGAATCGACGCCGAGGTCGTGAAAGGTGTCGCGCGCGCTCAGGCCACCGGCCGGCAACGCGATGCCGGCCTCGACGAGAAAGCGCTCGATCCACCCCATGGCCTGCTCGGTGGTGTTCATGCCATCGCCTCCGCGGCCGCCGTGGCATCGACCAGGGGCAAGGGCTCCAGCTCACCGGAGAGCACCTGCTGCTTGCAGCTCACGCGGCAGAGCTTGCCGCTGGTGGTGCGCGGGATCGCCCCGTGGCGCACCAGCACCAGGTCGCGCACCGGCACGCCGTGCTGCGCATAAATCACCGACTTGATGGCCGAGGCGATGTCGTCGGCCAGCTCCCGCGGCATGCGGCGCATGAACTCGCGGTCAACTTCCTGGACGATCGTCAGCGTCTCGGCGCCGCCGACCCACTGGCTGAACGCCACGGTGCGCACACCTTCGATGGCCGGATGGCACCCCGCGACGGACTCTTCGATGTCTTGCGGGTAGTGGTTGCTGCCATTGAAGATCATCAGCTCTTTGATGCGGCCGGTGATGAACAGCTGGTCGCCCCACATGAAGCCCAGGTCGCCGGTGCGCAGGTAGTGCTCGGGGCCTTCACCCGCGATGCAGGCCTGGAAGGTGGCGCGCGTGGCTTCGTGCTGGCGCCAGTATCCCTGCGCGATGTGCGGCCCGTGGGCCCAGACCTCACCCACCTGCCCCTCGGCACACCCCTGCAGACGGGTCGGATCGACGATGCGCAGCTTCTGCCCCCGCACCGACTCGCCGCAGCTGATGACGGTGCGGTCGCCCCCCTTCTCGTGAATCGCATCGAGGGATTCGAGAGAGATATTCGGAGTGGCCGTTCGGGCGAATATGGGTTCCGAGCCAATTCCGCCCGCCGAGACCATCAACGTGGTTTCTGCCATGCCATAGCACGCACTGAATGACCGGGCGTCGAAGCCACAGCGTGAATACTCACGGGCAAACTTTGACACCACCTCGGATGAAATTGGCTCGGACCCGCAGTAGGTGATTCTTAGCGACGAGATGTCGAGCGCAGAGATATCTTTCGTGATTCGGTCAGAACAAATGGATCGGAAAGCAAAGTTTGGTCCGCCGGTGATCGTCGCCCGGTACTTCGAAACTGCCGCCATCCACCGCGAAGGCTTCTGGACGAACGCCATCGGCGGCATCAGAACGCAGGTCGCGCCGATGAACAGCGACTGCAGCACGGCGCCGATCAGCCCCATGTCGTGGAACATCGGCAGCCACGAGACGTAGACGTCCTCGCGGGTGGCGCGCCAGCGCGTGCGGATCATGTCTTCGTTGGCGATGAGGTTGCCGTGAGACACCATGACCCCTTTGGGCGCCCCGGTCGAGCCGGAGGTGTACTGCAGGAAGGCCAGGGTCTCGGGCCGGATCAACGCCGAGGTGTCTTCTGCCGCCCGCTCGCCCTGGCCCATGCACGCCGAGATCTCTTGCACGTCGACGTGAAAGATGCCGCGGACTGCCGGGTCTTCGGGGAAGAAGGTCATGAGCTTTTGCAGCGTCCCGCCCTCACTCACCATGGCGGCCGCTTCGCTGTCTGAAAAGATGCCCAGCACCTTGCGTGACGACTCGCGGTTCTGCGGAGGTTTCACCGGCACCGGCACCAGGCCGGCGTACAGGCAGCCGAGGAACGTGACCACGAAATCCATGCCGTCGGGCAAGGCCAGCAACACCCTGTCGCCTACCGAGAACCGGCCCTCAAGGTGCGCCGCGACCTGAAGCGCCGCGACCCGGAGCGCCCCGAAGCTCAGCGTGGAATGTTCGTTTTCCCCATCCTTCAGGAAAACGTATGCGGGCTTATACGCCTGTGATTCAGAAAACTCGCCTAGAACAGTCAGTATGTTCATTTTCGCAAATGAATAACCATCGGCCTAGCACCGATAGACCGATCAGTCTGGAATAACCTTGCGGGGATGGTGGTCAAGCAGAAATCTGCCGCGTGGCGGACGCTCGACAACCGCGAATCTTGAACGCCGCCGATGCTAACGACAGAAAATGACAAATCTCAAAAGAGGGCTTCACAAAATGTAGCCATCAGTTTCATCGGTTCTGCATCGCAGACCGGTCCGGCCCGAGGCGGCCGGAACAATCCCCCTCCGGGCCCCCTGCCGCACCGTCTGGTGCGCCCCAAAACAACAAAGGCCCTGCACGTGCATGCAGGGCCTTTTGAGGGGTGTTCGGTGGGTCGCAGGGTCACCGCAGCGACCGCTGCGGCACGACTCAATCCTTGTCGAACGCGGTCTCGTCGATGTGCGCGTCGATGGCGTGGCACACGACCGAAGGCGCACGGCCTTGCAGGTCGGGACCGGAGTCGAGGATGCGGGTGGACACCGGCCATTCCTTGCCGGCGCGTCGGATGAACCCGAGGATGGTGATGGCGCCGCGGTGATCCGGCCCTTCGGGGTAGACGGTGTAAGACACGCGGTAGCTGTAGGTGTGCCCATCGACCTTGTGGCGGTGGGTTCCTTCGACATGAACGGCCATGACGGACGGCTTCCTGCGAATGTTCAGACCGCGAGGGTAGCCGCTTCTGGCTTCGCCACGCATCGAGCGCGGTGAGCGGAATGCGAACAACGACACGGCGCGACTGCGTTCAAAGGCTCTCGGCCCTTCAGGCCTTCAGCAACAGGCACACGGCCCGCGCTTCGATCGACTCCCGCCGGCCGACCGGTCCGAGGTTTTCGGCGGTCTTCGCCTTCACGTTGACCTGGTCGACGGGAATGCCCATCGCCGTGGCCAGGCGCTGGCGCATGGCCGGTATGTGCGGCGCCATCTTCGGCAACTGAGCGACGATCGTGCTGTCCACGTTGCCAAGTTGCCAGCCGGCCAGGCGCACGCGGCGCGCGGTTTCAGCCAGCAGCGCCAGCGAGTCGGCGCCCTGGAACTGCGGGTCGGTGTCGGGGAAATGCTTGCCAATGTCTCCGAGCGCCGCCGCACCGAGCAAGGCATCGGTGATGGCGTGGCACAGCGCGTCGGCATCCGAATGCCCCAGCAGGCCGTGCGTGTGCGGGATCTCGACCCCGCCGAGGATGAGCTTGCGACCTTCGACCAGCGCGTGCGTGTCCCAGCCCTCGCCCACGCGCCACTTGGGCGCCAATCGCGGCATGTTCATCAGCGTGTCCTCAGCAGTCGTTCGGCGAGCGCGAAGTCGCCGGGGTAGGTGATCTTGAAGTTTTCCATCGACGCCGCCACGAGGCGGGGCGCATGGCCCAGCGCTTCGATGGCGCTGGCTTCGTCGGTGACCTGGTCGCCGGCGTGCTGCAAGGCGTCGCGCAACAGCCCGAGGCGAAACATCTGCGGCGTCTGCGCCTGCCATTTGCCCTGGCGCGGCACGGTGGCCGTCACGCGGCCTGCGCGCTCGTCTTTCAGGGTGTCCGCCACGGGCAGCGCCAGCAGGCCGCCCACGGGGTCGGACAGGCAGACGTCGATCAGTGCATCGACCCACTCGGGCCGCAGCAGGCAGCGCGCGGCGTCGTGCACCAGCACCCAGTCGTCGTCTTGTGCGCCTCGGTGCCGCAGTTCATCGAGCCCGTTCGTGACGGTGGCCGCGCGGGTGTCGCCACCGACGCGGGCCACCCAGCCGGCAAAGCCGGGCGCGTGCTGCTCGAAGGCGCGGTCGTCGGGGCCCAGCACCACGAGCGTTTGCGTCAGCCGCGTCACCTGCGACAGCGCGCGCAGCGTGTGGGCGACGAGGCTTTGCCCGGCCAGGGCTTCGTACTGCTTCGGCCCAGGCGCCCCCGAACGCGCACCGACGCCAGCACAGGGCACAAGGGCGTACAGCGACGGGGGATGTGGGTGCGTCATCGGGCGGCAAAAGGGTCGCGAATTCTATAATCGCGCCCTCTCATCGCCCCGCAGGATCTGCCTTCGGGGCGATTTGCTTTGGCACCTCGACTTGGGTCCGCGTCTTCATGCAAGTTCCCGCTCTCGCGCCTGGAAAGAAGTTCACCCTGCCCCGCCCCGTCGGCTCGTCCGACGCCCTGCTGCTGGCGAAGTTCGCGCAGGCGCAAGCGGCGCAGAAGCGGCTGACCGCCATCGTCACCGCCGAGCCGGCCGACACGCAGCGGCTCGAAGGCGAGCTGGCCTTCTTTGCGCCGGGCCTGCGCATCGCCGTCTTCCCCGACTGGGAAACGCTGCCCTACGACACCTTCTCTCCCCACCAAGACCTCATCTCTGAGCGGCTGGCGACGCTGTGGCGCGTGCAGCAGGGTGAGGTGGACGTGGTGCTGATGCCCGCCTCGACCGCGCTCGTCCGCCTGGCCCCGCCGAGCTTTCTGGCGGCCTACACCTTCCACTTCAAGCAGAAGACGCAGCTCAACGAAGCCGCGCTCAAGGCCCAGCTCACGCTGGCCGGCTACACGCACGTGAGCCAGGTCGTGTCGCCCGGTGAATACGCGGTGCGCGGCGGCCTGATCGACCTCTTTCCGATGGGCTCGGTGGTGCCCTACCGGGTGGACCTGTTCGGCGACGAGGTCGATTCGATCCGCACCTTCGACCCCGACTCGCAGCGCAGCCTGTACCCCGTGCCCGAAGTGCGCCTGCTGCCGGGGCGCGAGTTTCCGATGGACGAGGACGCGCGGGCCGCCTTCCGCGCGCGCTGGCGCGAAAAGATCGACGGCGACCCGACCAAGTCGCGCATCTACAAAGACATCGGCAGCGGCATCGCCACGGCCGGCATCGAGTACTACCTGCCGCTGTTCTTCGACCAGACGGCAACGGTGTTCGAGTACTTCACGACCAGCGCGGCCGTCGTCTTGCACGGCGAGACCGACGAAGCCCTGAAGCGCTTCTGGACCGACACGCGCGAGCGCCATCGCTTCTTGCAGCACGACAAAGAGCGGCCGATCCTGCCGCCCGAAGAGCTGTTCTTGAAGCCGGACGACTTCTTCACGCTGGCCGGCGCGCACCCCGTGCTGGCCGTGCGCGGGCAAGAGGCTGTCGAGTGGGCCCGCCCTCTGCCCGACCTGAGCGTGGACCGCGGTGCCCCCGAGCCGCTGCGCCGCCTGCAAGAGCACGTCACGCAAACGCCGCACCGCGTGCTGATCGTCGCCGAGAGCGACGGCCGCCGCGAAAGCCTGCTGGAACTGCTGCGCGACAACCGCATCGACCCACCCAGCGTGGCCAGCCTGGCCGAGTTCGAAGCCGGCGACGAGCGCTTCGCGATTGCCGTGGCGCCGATGGCCGAGGGCTTCTTCTGGCACGAGCCCGGTGAGCACAAGGCGATCCAGTTCGTCACCGAAACCGAACTCTTCGCCACCAGCCCCACCGCGCGCCGCCGCCGCAAGCAAGAGCAGGTCAGTGACGTCAACGCGCTGATCAAAGACCTGTCCGAGCTGAAGGTCGGCGACCCAGTCGTGCACAGCAACCACGGCATCGGCCGCTACGTGGGCCTGATGAACATCGACCTGGGCGACGGGCCATCCGAGTTCTTGCACCTCGAATACGCCGACAAGGCGACGCTGTACGTGCCGGTTGCGCAGCTGCACCTGATCAGCCGCTACACCGGCGTCAGCGCCGACGAAGCCCCGCTGCACAAGCTGGGCAGCGGCCAGTGGGACAAGGCCAAGCGCCGCGCCGCCGAACAGGTGCGCGACACCGCCGCCGAGCTGCTGAACCTGTACGCCCGCCGCGCCGCGCGCGAGGGCTATGCCTTCCGCTTCTCGCCGCACGACTACGAGGCCTTCGCCGCGAGCTTCGGCTTCGAAGAAACGCCCGACCAGAAAGCCGCGATCCACGCCGTCATCCAAGACATGATTTCGCCCAAGCCGATGGACCGGCTGGTCTGCGGCGACGTGGGCTTCGGCAAGACCGAGGTGGCCTTGCGTGCCGCCTTCGTCGCGGTAACGGGCGGCAAACAGGTGGCCATCCTCGCGCCCACCACGCTCCTGGCCGAGCAGCACTACCAGAACATTTCTGACCGCTTCGGCCGCTGGCCGGTGAAGGTGGCCGAGATGTCGCGCTTTCGCTCGGCCAAAGAGATCAAGGCCGCGATGGAAGGCATCGAAGACGGCACCATCGACATCGTCGTCGGCACGCACAAGCTCATCAGCGGCAGCGTGAAGTTCAAGCGCCTGGGGCTCTTGATCATCGACGAAGAACACCGCTTCGGCGTGCGCCACAAAGAGGCCATGAAGGCGCTGCGTGCCGAGGTCGATGTGCTCACGCTCACCGCCACGCCCATTCCGCGCACGCTGGGCATGGCGCTCGAAGGCCTGCGCGACTTGAGCGTCATCGCCACCGCGCCGCAGCGCCGCCTGGCCATCAAGACCTTTGTGCGCAGCGAAACGACCGGCACCATCCGCGAGGCCGTGTTGCGCGAGTTGAAGCGCGGCGGGCAGGTGTACTTCCTGCACAACGAGGTCGAGACCATCGAGAACCGGCGCGAAAAGCTGCAAGAGCTGATGCCCGAGGCGCGCATCGCCGTCGCCCACGGCCAGATGCCCGAGCGCCAGCTCGAACACGTGATGCGCGACTTCGTGGCCCAACGCTACAACGTGCTGCTGTGCTCGACCATCATCGAGACCGGCATCGACGTGCCCAGCGCCAACACCATCGTCATCAGCCGGGCCGACAAGTTCGGCCTCGCCCAGTTGCACCAGTTGCGTGGGCGTGTCGGCCGCTCGCACCACCAGGCCTATGCGTACCTGCTGGTGCCCGATGTCGAGGGTTTGACCAAGCAAGCCGCTCAGCGGCTCGATGCCATCCAGGCGATGGAAGAGCTGGGCAGCGGCTTCTACCTCGCCATGCACGACCTCGAGATTCGCGGCGCTGGCGAGGTGCTGGGCGAAAACCAGAGCGGCAACATGATGGAGGTCGGCTTCCAGCTGTACAACGACATGCTCAGCGAGGCCGTGCGCTCCCTGAAGGCCGGGCGCGAGCCCGACCTGCTGTCACCGCTGGCGGCCACGACCGAGATCAACCTGCACGCGCCCGCGCTGCTGCCCAACGACTATTGCGGCGACGTGCACACGCGCCTGAGCCTCTACAAGCGCCTGGCCACGGCCGACAAGCCCGAGCAGATCGACGCGATGCTGGAGGAGATCACCGACCGCTTCGGCAAGCTGCCGCCGCAGGGGCAGACGCTGTTCGACGTGCACCGCCTGCGCGTGCTGGCCAAGCCTTACGGCGTGCAGAAGATCGAGTCGGCGCCCAAGCTCACGATCATCAACTTCCGCCCCAACCCGCCGGTGGACCCGATGCGCATCATCGAACTGGTGCAGAAGAACAAGCACATCAAGCTGGCCGGCAACGACAAGCTGCGCATCGAGCGCGACGCAGTCGAGCCGACCGATCGGGCGCGTTTGATTCGTGACGTGCTGAAGCAGTTGGGGGCGCCGCTGGCGGTGGCTTGAAACCTGAGGGGCGGGGGTGGCCTCACCCTTCCCTCACCTCGCGTGCCTGGCCACCCCCGCCGCGCTGCGATTGACCAGCCACACCAGCGACAGCATCACCGGCACTTCGACCAGGACGCCGACCACCGTGGCCAGCGCCGCACCCGAGTTCAAGCCGAAGAGCGAGATCGCCACGGCCACAGCCAGTTCGAAGAAGTTCGACGTGCCGATCAGGCACGCCGGACCGGCGATCTCGTGCGGCAGGCGCAGCAACTTGGCGCCCACCCAGCCGATGGCAAAGATGCCGTAGCTCTGCAGCACCAACGGCACAGCGATCATCGCGATCACCAGGGGCTGCGCGACCAGCGTCTCGGCCTGAAAGCCGAACAGCAGCACCACCGTCGCAATGAGCCCGGCGATGGACCACGACTTGAGCCGCGCGACGAACGCGCCCACGGCCTGCGGTGATCGACGCTGCAGCAGGTGCCGCGTGGCCATGCCGGCCAGCAGCGGCAGCACCACGTAGAGCACGGTGGCGAGCAGCAATGTCTGCCAGGGCACGGTGATGTCGGTCACGCCGAGCAACAGGGCCGCAATCGGCGCGAAGGCGAACACCATCACCAGGTCGTTCACCGACACCTGCACCAGCGTGTAGTTCGCGTCGCCCTTCACGAGCTGGCTCCACACGAAGACCATCGCGGTGCACGGCGCCACGCCCAGCAAGATGAGCCCGGCGATGTATTCGCTGGCCGATTGCGCATCGACCCAGGGCGCGAACACGTGCTCGAAGAACAGCACGCCGAGTGCGGCCATCGTGAACGGCTTGATGAGCCAGTTGACGACCAGCGTGAGCGCCAGGCCGCCGGGCCGCCGACCGACGCCCTTCACGGCCGACCAGTCGATCTGGATCATCATCGGGTAGATCATCACCCAGATGAACACCGCGACGACCAGGTTCACGTGCGCGAACTCCATCGACGCCACGGCCTGAAAGGCGCCCGGCACGACGAGGCCGAGCCCCACGCCGGCGAGGATGCCCAGGCCCACCCAGACCGACAGGTAGCGCTCGAAGACGCCCAGCATGCTCAGCGCCCGCCGATGTCGTCGAGCCGGCGTTGCAGCGACATGCGATCGAGCGTGGCCATCGGCAAAGCCAGCATCAGCTCGATGCGGCGCTTGAGGATCGTGGCCGCATCCCAGTACGCCTGGGCGACCTGCTCGGGCGTGCCGGTGGCCGCCGACGGGTCGGCCACGCCCCAGTGCGCCGTCATTGGCTGGCCGGGCCACAGGGGGCACACCTCGCCGGCGGCCTGGTCGCACACGGTGAAGACGAAGTCCATCGCCGGGGCGCCGGGCTGGGCGAATTCCGACCAGTCTTTGCTGCGGTAACCCTCGGTGGGCAGGTGCAAGCGCGCGAGCGTCTGCAAGGCTTGGGGCTGCACGCGGCCGGCGGGGTGGCTGCCGGCCGAGTGCGCACGAAAGCGCCCTTCGCCCAGTCGGTTGAGCAGCGCCTCAGCCATGATCGAACGCGCCGAGTTGTGGGTGCAGATGAAGAGAACCTGGTAGGCCGGATCACTCATGGAAACCTCACGAAGACAAGATCAGGTGCGCGGCTTCAGCAGCTGTTGCAGTCGGTCGCCGCCGACGTGGCGGTGGTGCAGTCGGGCCCGCGGCAGCAATGTGCCGTGAGGTAGGCCACCAGGGCGTTCATGTGCACGATCTCGGGTCGGTAGATCAGGTTGCGGCCGTCGCGCTCTTGCAGCACGAGGCCGGCGTGCATCAACTCTTTGAGGTGGAACGACAGCGTCGATGAGGGCACGCCCAGCGTGGCCGACAGGCCGCTGGGCGTCATGCCCGAGGTGGCCGCGCCCACCAGCACGCGAAATATGCGCAGGCGCACGGGCTGGGCCAGCGCGGCCATCGCGGTGACGGCCGTTTTTTCGTCCATCGCAGGTTCGTTCATGGCTTGGCCTCCTTGAGATGGGGTTGTGACGTGCGCACCGGCAGTGCGAGGGTGACCAGCCAGCAGGCGACGAGCATCAGCGCCGAGCCGATCAGCGACCACGACAGGCCGCCCCACTGGTACAGCAGCCCCGACATCAGCGTGCCGAAGAAGCGGCCCAGCGCATTGGCCGCGTAATAGAAGCCCACGTCTTCGGCCGCCTTTTCGCTGCCCGCGTAGGCGAGCACCAGGTACGAGTGCACCGACGAGTTGACCGCGAAGGCGAAGCCGAACACCGCGAGCCCGGCGACGACGACCCATTCGAGGTGATCGACCTGTGCGATCACCAGGCCTGCCAGCGCGATGGGCACGAGCGCGAGTCCTGCCGACCACCAGCGCGCGGCGGGCACCTCGTGGCTCAGGCCGTCGTCGCTGCGGCGCACGAGCATCGGCGCCAGGGCCTGCACCGCGCCGTAGCCGATGGTCCACAGCGCCAGAAAGCCGCCGACCATGGTGAAGGTCCAGCCCGAGGCGTACAGAAACACCGGTACGCCGACCACGAACCACACGTCGCGCGCGCCGAACAGCGCCACGCGGGCGGCGGCCAGCAGGTTGATGCCCTGGTTCTTGGCAAACAGTTCCTTGGCCGACTTCGACGCCTTGCTCTTGCCCATCAACGGCGGCACGAAGGCCACCACGCCGACGAACACCAGCGCCAGCAGCCCTGCCATCACCCACAGCGAGGCCTGGAAGCCCAGCCCTTGCAGCAGCAGCCCACCGAGGAAGAAGCCGACGCCCTTCATCGCGTTCTTGCTGCCGGTGAAGAAAGCGACCCACTTGAAGAGCTGGCCCGAGGCCGTGCCGGCGGTCAGTTTGATGGCCGATTTGCTGGCGGTCTTGGTCAGGTCTTTGGCCACGCCGCAGATGCCTTGGGCGCCCACCACCCAGGCCACGCTCATCGCGGCCGTCCACGTGGGCGACAGGGCCGAGAGCAGCAAGAAACCCGTGATCTGCGTGGCCAGCCCCACGGCCAGCATGCGGGCGATGCCATAGCGCGTGGCGAGCCAGCCGCCGATCAGGTTGGCCAGCACGCCCGCCGCCTCGTACAGCAAGAACAGGAAGGCGAGCGTGAACGGCGAGTAGCCGAGTTGGTAGAAGTGCAGCAGCACCAGCATGCGCAAGGCGCCGTCGGTGAGCGTGAAGCCCCAGTAGGCCGTCGTGACGATGGCGTAGTGGCGCGCCCCTCGCCCGTCGGCTTGGGGGCGGCCCACCGCTCGGCCCGGTTGCGATGCGCCCTCATTCATCTCAGACACCCTGCCCGTGCATGTGGCAGGCCAGGTCCACCATGCGGCAGGCGTAGCCCATCTCGTTGTCGTACCAGGCGTAGACCTTCAGCAGCGTGCCGTCGGTGACCATCGTCGAAAGCGCATCGACGATGCTGCTGCGCGTGTCGCGTGCGTAATCGGCGCTGACCAGCGGCCGCGTCTCGTAGCCGAGGATGCCCGCCAACACTCCCTTCGCCGCCTGCTCGAACAAGCCGTTCACCTCGTCGGCCGTGGTCTCGCGCTTCAGTTCGAACACGCAGTCGGTCAGCGAGGCATTGAGCACCGGCGCCCGCACCGCGTGGCCGTTGAGCTTGCCTTCCAGCTCGGGGTAGATGAGCGCGATGGCCGTGGCGCTGCCGGTCGTGGTGGGCGCCAGGCTCAGCATCGCGCTGCGGGCACGGCGCAGGTCTTTGTGCGGCGCATCGACCACGAGGTTGGTGTTGGTCGGGTCGTGGATGGTGGTGATCTGCCCGTGGCGGATGCCGATCGCCTCGTGCACCACCTTCACCACCGGCGCGAGGCAGTTGGTCGTGCACGACGCGGCCGTCACGATGCGGTGCTGGGCGGGTTCGTACAGGCCATGGTTGACGCCGACGACGACGTTGAGCACGTCGCCCACCTTCACCGGCGCCGCGACGATCACGCGCTTGGCGCCCCGGTCGAGGTGGCCTCGCAGCGTCTCGGGGGTCAGGAACTTGCCTGTGCATTCGAGCACCAGGTCCACGCCCAGTTCGCCCCAGGGCACCTCGGCCGGCGTGGCGTGCGACGAGAACGAGAGCGTTTGCGCGCCGATGCGCACGGCGCTGTCGCCTTCGGCCGCGATGTCTTCGCGCCAGCGGCCCTGCACGCTGTCGAAGGCCAGCAGGTGCGCGGTGGCGGCTGCGCCGCCCTTGATCTCGTTGAGGTGGACGACGCTCAGCCGGTTGCCGGCTCGGGGGTCGTCGTTCGGGCGCTCGGCCGCGCCCAGGGCGGCGCGCAGCGCCAGGCGGCCGATGCGGCCCATTCCGTTGATGCCTACTCGCATGGTGCTTTGAGGTGAGAGATGTGAAACGGGAGGTCGGGCACACGTGTGGGCACGTGCATCGACCAGTATTTCCAAATATGTGGAAATGTAGAGGCAAAACGTGACATTGCCATGACAGGCCGCGGGGGCGCGGCCCCACCCGCGCCGCCGATTGCCACACAGGTCTCGTTTTGCCCGACGCGACCGGGCCGCGAGCCACGTATGCTCCCGCCCCACATAAAAGGCAGTGGACCGAGGGAACTCTGGATGGAGGGTCGAATGGAGAGCCAAGCGCAGGTGCGTCTGGTGTTTGCGGGCGAGTTGGTCGAGGGGCACACGCTCGATGAGGTCAAGCGGGCGTTCGGCGAGCTGTTCAAGTTCGACGGCGAGCGGCTCGCGGCCGTGTTCTCGGGCCAGCGCACGGTGCTCAAGCGCACCATCGCACAGCAGGAAGGTGAACGCTACGTCGCCCGGCTGCGCAAGATCGGCATGCGCGTGGTGATGGAGCCGATCAGCGACTGGCCCGAACTGATGCCGCTGGGCGACCCGCCGGCAGCGCCACCAGCGCCGGCCGCAGTCCCGGCACCTCAGCCCGTCGCGGTGCCGGTTGCTGTTGTGGCGGCTGTGCCCGCGCCTGCGCCGATCGCGGCCCCCGTCGCGGCGCCAACCATTTCGGCCCCGGTTCTCAGCCCCGCCACGCCCGGCCTGGCGGACGGCATTCCCCCGCTGGCGCCGCTCGAAGAAGAAGTCACCTGCCCCAACTGCGGCGAGCGGCAGCCCAAGCGCTTTCTGCTGTGCCGCTCGTGCACGTCCGACATTGCGCGCGCCATCGCCGCGAAGAAAGAAGAGTCCGACCGCGCCCTGGCCGAACGGCTGGCCGCGCGCCAGGGTGGCAGCGGGCGCTTTGCGCCACCGAAGGCCGAACTCGCCCGCGAACGGGGGGGCTTCGTCGGCTCAGACGAACTGGTCGATCCGCCGCCCATCCTCAGCATGAGCTTCGAAGGCCGCATGGGGCGCACCAGCTACTTCAACGCGGGCATCGCCATCATGGGCCTCATGCTCGTGCTGGTGACGCTGCTCGCGGTGGCCGCGACCGCCATGCGCAGCATGCTGCTGTTCGTCCCCCTGGCGTTGGGCCTGGTGGCCATTTTTCTGCTCAGCATCCGGCTGTCGGCACTGCGCCTGCACGATGTGGGCCGCACAGGCTGGTGGTCGCTGCTCATGTTGGTGCCCTACGTCGGCAACGTGTTCGGGCTGGTGTTGATGCTGTGGCCCGGCAATGCCGAAGAGAACGATTACGGCCCCAAGCCGCGGCGCGGCAACATGCTGCTCACCATCGTGGCGGGTGTGGTGTTCTTCATCGGGGTGGGGGTGGCGCTCAGTTCGTACAAGGGCTTTGTCAACAAGCTCGAAGCCGGCATGGACGACGAGGAGGAAGTGTCCGAAACCCAGGCCCTGCCACCGAATGCCAGCCAACTGCTGCGCTCGCAGGCAGCGCGCGACGCGTACACGGACGTCTACGCCCGCGAACCCAACCACAAGGCGTTTGCCACGTCCGACCGCGGCGCCTGGGGCTGGGTGTCGGGCAAGTCCAGCCCGCGCGAAGCGGTGCGCGGCGCCCTCGCGAAATGCGAAGAGCGGCGCGAGCCCTACACAGCGCAATGCACGCTCGCGAACGTCAACGGCATGTGGGCCGACGCCGAGGAGTGAACCGATCGACCGCCCTCGCGCGGCCTTGCGCAATCGATTGCGCGAGCCACCGCGCGGCAAGGGCGAAGATCGGGCGTCCGCGGCTTGGGCAGGCCTTTCCCTAGAATCGCGCCTCCTTCTCGCTCCCTTGATCCGCATGTCCACCGAACACGCCCCGGGCCTCGTCGTCCAAGGCTTCACGCCGCCGCTGTCGTTGTCGAACTTCAAGGTCGCGGCGTTCGACATGGACTCGACGCTCATCAACATCGAGTGCATCGACGAGATCGCCGATGCGGCCGGCAAGAAGGCCGAGGTCGCCGCCATCACCGAGGCGGCCATGCGCGGCGAGATCACCGACTTCAAGGACAGCCTGCGCCGCCGCGTGGCCCTGCTGAAGGGCGTGCCGGCCGCTGCGCTCGACGAGGTCTACACCCGTCGCCTGCGCCTGAACCCCGGCGCGCAAGAGCTGCTCGACGCCCTGCACGCCGCCGGCCTGAGCACCCTGCTCGTCTCGGGCGGCTTCACCTTCTTTGCCGACCAGGTGCGTGGCCGCCTGAACATGCACGTCGCGCGCTCGAACGTGCTCGGCATCGAAGACGGCCTGCTGACCGGCCACGTGGTCGGCGACATCGTCGATGGCGAAGAAAAGAAGCGCCAGTTGCTCGCCGCCTGCGAACGCGCCGGCTGCGCTCCCTCTCAAGCCATTGCGGTCGGCGACGGGGCCAACGATTTGCCGATGATGGGCGCCGCCGGCCTGAGCGTGGCGTACCACGCCAAGCCCAAGGTGCGTGAGAAAGCCATGGTCGCCATCAACGAGGGCGGGCTCGACCGGCTGCTGGAAATCTTTCACCCCGCCTGACGGCGCCAAGGCACCGGGCACCCCCTGATGTTTGCCACCTGGTGCCTGTTGATCGGCGGTTTGCTGGTGCTGGTCGGCGTCACCGACACGCTGCTCAAGCGGCTGCCGGTCAACGCCGCCGCGCTGTACCTCGTGGTGGGCTACCTGCTGGGGCCCGAGGTCTTCGGGCTCATCAACCTCGCGCTCATCGGCGAAGACACAACGCTGATCGAGATCCTCACCGAGGTGGCGGTGCTGGTGTCGCTGTTCGCGGTGGGGCTTCGGCTGCGGGTGCGGCTGTCTGACCGCCTGTGGCGCGCCCCGGTACTGCTGGCCACCCTCACCATGGCGGTGACGATCGCGCTGCTGACGCTGCTGGGCCTGGCGCTCGGCTGGTCGCTCGGCATGGCCCTGCTGCTCGGGGCCGTGCTCGCACCGACCGACCCGGTGCTCGCCTCGGACGTGCAGGTGCGCAGCGTGCGTGACCGCGACGCCCTGCGCTTCAGCCTCACTGGGGAAGGCGGGTTGAACGATGGCGCGGCGTTTCCCTTCGTGATGCTGGCGCTCGGACTGCTGGGCCTGCACGAACTGGGCGATGGCGGCCTGCGCTGGCTGGGCGTGGACGTGCTCTGGGCCGTCACCGGCGGCCTCTTGCTGGGCTGGGCCCTGGGCTTCGGCTTCAGCCGTGCGGTGGTGCACCTGCGTCGCGAGCGCCATCAGGCCCTGGGCATGGAAAGCTTTCTCACGCTGGGGCTGATCGGGCTCGTCTACGGTGCCGCACTGAAGCTGCAGCTGTACGGCTTTCTGGCGGTGTTCGCGGCGGGCTTGGCCATGCGGCACGTCGAATACCGCGACAGCGCCGACCAGGCCGAAGCTGCCCTCGCCTCACCCAGCCGCGAAGAACCCACCTGCACCTACATGGCCAAGACGGTGCTCGACTTCACCCTCGACGTGGAACGCATCGCGGAGCTGGCGGTGATGCTGGTGGTGGGCAGCCTGCTGAGCCACACAGCCTTTCACGCGACGAGTCTGCTCGTTGCGGGCGGCCTGCTGTTCGTTGCCCGGCCACTCGCCGTGTGGATCACGACGTTCGGCCTGGGCCTCACGCCCACACAACGCTGGCTGGCGGCGTGGTTCGGCATTCGCGGCATCGGTTCGATGTATTACCTCGCGTTCGCCATCTCGCACAGCGGCAATGCGTCCGACATGCGGCCGCTCGCCGACGCGGTGCTGGTGACCATTGCGCTGTCGGTGCTGCTGCATGGCGCCTCGGCCACCCCCTTCATGCGCGGCTACCGCCGCTCAGGCGACAGCGCTCAGGGTTGAGGTTCGCCGCCGGGCTTGGGCAGCACCTTCGACAGCGCCCGGCGCGAGCGTCGGCCATGCGGCGCCACCTTCGGCAGCCAGCGCATCGCCACGTGCAGCAAGGCCTTGTCTTGCGTGAAGCTGGGGTCGCGGCAGTCGTACAGCACCGTGCGCCGGCGCTGCACCCGCACCAGCGTGAAGGCCTCTTTCGCGCCCCGGCTGTTGTCGAACATCAGCGTCATGTTGGCGATGGGCGCGGCCAGCGCGATGGCCTTTTGCGTGCGCGGAAAGCGGTCGATCAGCTTCTCGTACGGCACGTCGTGGCCGCCCTGGCTGCGCCGCGTCTGCACGCGCAGCACCGACATCTCGGCCGATTCGAGCCCCACGAAGAGCAGAACGACGAAGTAGCCCGCACGCTGCAGGCGGCGGATCTGGTCGATCTTGGTGTCGATGCTGCCGTCGGGGCGCTTCACGTAGTGCGAGAACACCGTCTCGAACGCGAACGGAATGCCCTGGTTCATGATCAGCCCGAGGAAGAGCTGAACGCCCTCTTGCGACAGGCGTTGCCAGCGCTCGTCGTGGTCACGCAGCGCTTGTGCCCAGGTGGGTAATTCTTGGGTTTCGCGGTCAGCGAAGGGCAGGATGGAAAGCATCAGCCGGTCGGCATTGACCAGCGGCATCTTCATCAGCTTCGAGATGCGGTCGTACCAGAGGGTCGATTTGCCCGAGCCGTTGTGGCCGGCGACGACCACCGCGACCGGGCGGTCCGAAATCGCGGTGACTTCCCGCAGCAGCTGCTCGGGGCTCGGGGGGCGCTGGCGGCCCGGGGGCGGCGTGCTCAACGCCGGGTCAGGCGGCCTGGAAGCGGCCGTTCACCAGGCGACCGACGGTGCGGTTGCCGCTCGCATCTTCGCGCACGAAGAGGGTCGGGTCTTGCGGGTGGGCCGAATAGGCGTAGACCACCTGGCCCGAGGCCCCACGGAAAATCTTCTCACGGTCGATGCCGGGCTTGTTGAGCGCCCGGCCCAGCTTGGGCAGCATCGTCGAGGCCATCTCACCGGGGCGCACCGCGTCTTTCTTGGGCTTGCGGTCGCCCAGGCGAAGCAGGTACAGGTCGGCGCGGGGGGTGGAGATCACTCGCGCGTCTTTCTTGCCACGGGTGACCTGGGCTTCGCCCTGGCCGACGGACAGCTCGATGGTCTTGCGTGCGGGGGAGGACATGAACAACTCGCCTCGGAGTGACTTTTCGCGGTTGCGAATGGACGGAGTCTAGCGCCGATGGCCCCGTGGTGCCATTCGCTCGGCGCCAGGCGCGGCGCGGGCGGGCGGATTGCACAGTGTCGGAAAGCCGCGCCGGCGCTCGCTCCACCGGGCCGCCCCGGCCAGCCACCGCCCCCGCGTCTCTTCGACGCCTGCTACTCGGCCACCATCGCGTTGAACAGATCATCCTCGACAGCCCAACTGCCGTCCTGGAGGCGATGGCGGTAGGCGCGCGCACCGGGTTGGTAGCGCAGGACGATCTCTCGGCGGTAGTCGCCCTCGTTCTGGCCGCGGCCTTCGACCGTGACCTTCAGATCCTTGAAGCCTTTGTGTTCGGACGGCAACACGCTCAGCACCGCTTTCATCCGCACGCACACGAACTGCTACTTGTAGGCCTCCTCGTCGGGGATGTCGTTTTCTCGGTTGCCGTCTTCCTGGTCACCCGCTTCAGCCTGGGCGCCCGAGGCCCGGGCGGAGGCAGCGCTGGCCGCCGACGACGCAGAGGACGCCGCCGCTTCGGTCCGGTCCGCCTGCAGGCGTTCGCGCTCTTGCTGGTAGGCCAGGGCCTCGTTCTCGGCGGCCAGGCAGTCGTCGAGGTCGTCGTGCGCCGTGGTCAGGCTCAGCACCTGCTTGAAGTTGTTGTCGAACGCGACGAAGTACGTGCGTTCGCTCGGGTGCAGCACGGCAATGCCGGGCTGCTTGGCGCTCCATTGGATCGCCTCGAAGTCGGGCCGGTCGGTCGCGTCAGCCGACATCTGAACGAAGTCGCCGGTCGTCGGGCCCAACACCCAGCCCTGGTTTTCGTGGCGCATCACGCCGGCGTTGGTGGCGAACGCCAGGTCGCCGTTCACGAAGGACTCCACCGACTCCTTGGCGCCGAACTTGGCCACATCGAGCTCGCCCTTTTCGAACTGCTCGACCAGCTCAGGCCGCACCTCGCGCAGGCCGACGACGAAGAGCCGGGTCTTCTCGTCCACCGTGTGGTCGAACATCGGTTGCAAGAACAGGTAGCTCGCCGTGACCCCGGCGTCGGACTTGTTCACCTGCCGCAGCAGGACGCCGTCTCGCACCACGGTGCCGCCGTACACCTCGTGCAGGCGCTGGATGGTCTCGGGGGCGTGGCGCGCCGGGCTGCGGTACCACTCCAGGCCCAGCCCCACCAGCAATGCGCCAACGATGAGGGCGCCGATCAGCGCGAGAACGATGGTGCTCACCTTCACGGCGAGCTTGAACTGCTGCTTCATGCCAGTCTGACTTCTGTTGTTCTGGTGTTTCACGCGACCGCTGCGGGCCGCGTGCCTCCCAGGCGCGGCGGTCGCCGCGCCCCTGCCTGCCGGTCAGGCCTTGGCGGCCATCACGACGATGCCGTCTTCGTCGGCGTAGAGCCAGTCACCGGGGCGCACCCACACGCCCTGGATCAGCACCGGCACGTCTTTCTGGCCTTCGTTGCGCTTCTCGGTCGGCCAGGGCATCAGCGCCAGCGCGCGGATGCCCACGTCGCAGGCCGCCAGTTCGGCCTTGTCGCGCACGCAGCCGTTGACCACCACGCCAGCCCAGCCGTTCTTGGCCGCGGCGGCGCCGATGTTGCCGCCGACCAGCGCGCGGCGCAGCGAGCCGCCGCCATCGACCACCAGCACGCGGCCGTGGCCGGGCGAGTCGAGCGTGGTCTTCACGAACGAGTTGTCTTCGAAGCACTTGACCGTGACCACCTCGCCGGCGAACTTCTCACGCCCGCCGTAGCTGTTGAACACGGGCGGCAGCACGCGAAAGCTGCCGTCGGTGCTGCCTTTGTTCGCGTCGCAGAGGTCGCAGGTGGCGAAGTCTGGGGTGGTCATGCGGTTCCTACTTTCTTGATCGGGGGTTTCACGTCTTCGCGGCGCGCGGGCAGCATGGGTTGATGCTCGCGGGCCACGTTCAGGATGATGGCGGTCGAGGTCTCGGTGAGCAGGCAGAACTTGGTGACCACGGCGTCGAGATGCGCCACGTCGATCACGGCGATCTCCAGCATCCAGCTGTCTTCACCGGTCACGTTGTGGGCGTTGACGACCTCGGGCGTCTGCTGGATCAGCTTGACCACACGCGCATATTCTGCGCGGCCGACGCGGATGATCGCGCGGATACCGTAGCCCAGCTTCTGCAGGTTCACCGTGGCGCGGTAGCCGGTGATGACACCCGCCGCTTCGAGCTTGCGCACGCGCTCGGTGACGGCCGGCTGGCTCAGGTGCACGCGGCGCCCCAGCTCGGCCATGGTCAGGCGCGCATCGGCCTGCAGCTCGGCGAGGATGCGCGTGTCGTGGGCATCGAGTTCGGCAGTCAAGGCAAAGCCCTCGGCAAACGTTGAAATCAACGGCGAATGTGGGCAGATTCCTTCAGCGTCGCATTCACCTCGAACGACCGGCTTTCTAGCATGGCAAGCCGTCGAGAAAGGATGTCGCCGTGTCTGCCAGCCCCCTGCCCGCCTCTCACCCACGCACGCAAAGCCTGTCCACCACGGTGTGGCTGTGCCTGGCCGCGACCTGGTTGGTGTGGGGCTCGACCTACCTCGCCATCAAGTTCGCGCTGCTGAGCTTTCCGCCCTTCTTCCAGATGGGCACGCGCTTTCTCGCGGCGGGCGCGGTGTTGATGGCGTGGATGCGCTGGCGCGGCGCGCCCTGGCCTTCGCGCACGCAGTGGCGCAACGCGCTGGTGGTCGGCACGCTGATGCTCGGCGGCGGCATGGGCGGCACGGCCTATGCCGAGCAGACCGTGGGCTCGGGTCTGGTGGTGGCCTTCATCGCGGTGGTGCCGCTGATGATCGCGGGGCTCGATTTGCTGTGGGGCGTGCGCCCCGGCCGCATGGAACGCTGGGGCATCGGCGTCGGCCTCGCGGGCGTGCTGATGCTCACGCAGGGCCAGGGCTTCCAGGCCTCGCCGGCGGGGCTGGCGGCCATCGCCATCGCGTGCGCCACCTGGTCGGTGGGCAGCGTGCTGAGCCAGCGCAAGCTGCCGCTCGCGCCCGGCGCCGTCGGCTTCGCGAGCGAAATGCTCTGCGGCGGCCTGGTGCTGCTGGCCTTGTCGGCGCTGACACAAGAGCAGCCGGCGTGGCCGCCGCGCGCCGAGGCTGTGGCGGCGTGGATCTACCTCGTGGTCTTCGGCTCGCTGATCGCCTTCAACGCCTACATGGTGCTGCTGTCGAGCACCAGCTCGGCGCTGGCGTCGAGCTACACCTTCGTCAACCCGGTGATCGCCCTGCTGCTGGGCGTGGCCGTGCTGGGCGAGGTGGTGACGCCCTTCGAATGGCTGTCAGCGGGCGTGGTGCTGGTGGGCGTGGTCTTGCTGTTGCGGCGCGGCTGACCACGCACATCAAAGCTTCAGCCGCAGCCCCACGAACCAGCTGCGCGGCGCGCCGGGCTCGAAGAAGCGGCCGTTGCCCTCGTTGACGATCACGCTGCCGGCGTGCGTCTTGTCGAGCAGGTTGTCGATGCGCCCCACGAGCGAGACGGCCCCCAGCCGTTCGGGCTTGGCCGCCAGGTTCACCTCGCCGCGCAGGGCGAGCAGGCCGTGGCCCTCGGTGAAGTCGGTGTTGGTGTCGTTGACCGGCACGCGGCCCTGCGCGCGCCATTCGAGCGCGAGTTCGCGGTTCTCGCGCAGCCGCCACGCGACCTCGGCGAACAGGCTGCGCGGCGAGGTGCCGGCGATGCGGTTGCCGGCAGTCACGGGCGTGGTGGGCGCCAGGCACGGCGTGCCGCTGCAGGTGAGAAAGCCGTCGCGGTAGTGCGCATCGAGCCAGGTCCAGGCGACGTGCGTGCGCAGCACGGGCAACGGTCGCCATTGCAGTGCCAGCTCGGCGCCCTGCCGGCGCGTGCGGCCGACGTTGGCGAAGCTCGATCGGCCACCCGTGTTGCTGCGCACGGCGATTTCGTCTTCGGTGTCGGCCTGAAAGACCGCGAGGTCGGCCGAGGCGTGGCCGGTGTCGTCGCGCCACTTGAGGCCAGCCTCGACCTGCCGGCTGGTCTGCGGGCGCAGTTCGCCGTTGAAGCCCGAAAGGCCGTCGCTGCGGTAGGCCACCTCGTTGAGCGTGGGCGACTCGAAGCCGCGCCCCAGGCTCACGTAGGCGTTGAGACGCGGGCTGGCGCGCCACAGCAGGCTGGCCACCGGTGTGTTCGACGACCACGCCGCGCGGCCCGAATCGTCGCCGTTCGACAGGTAGGCGTCGTTCGACTCGAAGCGCACCCGGCCGTGGCGCAGGCCCGCGCTGAGCGACAGGTGCGGCGTCAGGTCGGCCTCGGCTTGCGCGTACACGTCGGCGGTTTGCGCACGGTTGACTTCGTCGCGGCGCAATGCACCGATCACCCCGAGCTGGGCGCCGATGAAGTTCTCGAAGCCCCGGCGCTCGTCGCGCTGCTGTTCGAGCGCGGCCCCGGCCACCAAGCGCGCGCTAGGGGCGAGCCGCCAGGTAGCGCGCGCATCGAGCCCGCCGTACAGGCGCGAGAAGTCGATCACCCCGCCCGCATGGTTGGCGCTCGCGGTCTGCACGCCGGGCGGGATGGACTGCCACTGCGTCACCGTGCGGTGCCCGAGGTAGGCCGTGAGCGCGGTCTCTTTCAGCACGCCCTCGTGCAGGCGCACCCAGTTCGCGCCGAGCTGCTGCTGCCGCGCGAGCTTGCGCGTGTCGAAGTCGTGCGCCTGCGACGTGGTCTGGCGCGGGTCGGCCGCGTACTGCGCGCGCGTCAGGCCCAGCGGGTCGTCGGCGGGCTGGTCGAGCGCGTTGCCGATGACGACGAGGCGGTCTCGCTCGCCGGTCCAGCCCCAGCGCAGTTGCGCGAGGTCGCGCCGCGCGTGGCTGTGCGGGCGGTGGCCTTCGGTGCGAAAGCGGCTCACCGTGGCCTGCAGCTCGTGGCCGTCTTCGAGCGGCAGCGCGAGTTGACCGCGCAACTGCCGCATGCCGTGGCTGCCGGCGTCGAGCGACCACTGCAGCTGCTTCTTGGCCGGCGCGGTGTAGAGCGCGATCACGCCGCCCGACGCATTGCCATACAGCGCCGAGAACGGCCCGCGCAGCACCTCGACGCGCTGCGCGCCGGCGATGTCGAAATGGCTGACCTGCCCCGAGCCGTCGGGCATGGTCGCCGGAATGCCGTCGGTGTAGAGCCGCAGGCCGCGCACCCCGAAGCTCGCCCGCGCGCCAAAGCCGCGCGAGCTGATCTGCAGGTCTTGCGCGAAGTTGCCCCGGTTGTTGACCGTGAGGCCGGGTACGCGCGCGAGCGATTCGGACAGGTTCACCATCGGCCCGCCGGCACGCAGCGCATCCGCATCGACCACCGACACCGCGTGCGGCGCGTGAAAGGCCTGCACCTCGCCGCGCGAGCCGGTGACGACGATGGGCGCCAGCGTCACGGTTGGCGTCTGGGCCGCAGCCGACGCAGACGCCAGACACGCGGCCCACCAGGTGATGCGGGGCCAGCAGCAACGATCGACAGCAATGAACTCAGGCATGAAGCGAAGGGTCTCCGGACGGCTCGGCCACGCGGCACGCGCCGCTGCGAAAGAATCGCCACGACCTGATCGTGGCGGCCGACATCATGGCCGCGCCGGCCCGCCCCCACCTCACCCGCTCCGGAGAAGCCCCATGCCCCGACCGACATCCGTCTCGCCCCCGCCACGCGGCACGTCACGGGGAGCCGTGCTGGCCACCGCGCTGACCGTGGGCCTGCTCGCGGCCTGTGGCGACACGGCCAAGCTGCCGTCCTCGGCCGGCTTCGGCCCCACGCCGCAGCTGCCGCCGCCGAACAAGACGCTGATCCCCACGGTGAACATCGCCAAGCCCATTGGCTGGGCGGCAGGTGCCCAACCCCAGGCGGCCGAGGGGCTGGCGGTGACTGCGTTTGCCGACGGGCTCGACCACCCGCGCTGGTTGTATGTGCTGCCCAACGGCGATGTGCTGGTCGCCGAAACCAACCGCCCGCCGGCCCCCGCGGGCGGCGGCCTGCGCGCCTGGGTGGCCGGCAAGGTGCTCGGTGCCGCCGGTGCCGCCGTGCCCAGCGCCAACCGCATCACCCTGCTGCGCGACGCCGACGGCGACGGCCGGGCCGAGTTGCGCACGCCCTTTCTCGAAGGGCTGGCCTCGCCCTTCGGCATGGCGTTGGTCGGTAGCGACTTCTACGTGGCCAATGCCGATGCGCTGGTGAAGTTTCCGTACGCGGCCGGCGCGACGCGCATCACCGCGCCGGCCACCCAGGTGACCGACCTGCCCGCCGGCATCAACCACCACTGGACCAAGGGCCTGATCGCCAGCGCCGACGGCCGCAAGCTCTACGTGGCGGTCGGCTCGAACAGCAACGTGGCCGAACACGGCCTGGCCATCGAAGAAGGCCGCGCCGCCATCTGGGAAGTCGATGCGGCCACCGGCCAAAAGCGCCTCTTCGCCACCGGCCTGCGCAACCCGGTCGGCATGGCGTGGACGCCCGCCAGCGGCACACAGGCGCCCACGCTGTGGACGGTCGTCAACGAGCGCGACGAGATCGGCAGCGACCTCGTGCCCGACTACCTCACCTCGGTGCAAGACGGCGCCTTCTACGGCTGGCCCTACAGCTACTTCGGCCGCAACGTCGATGAACGCGTGCAGCCGCCGCGCCCCGACCTCGTCGCCCGGGCGGTGGTGCCCGACTACGCCCTCGGCGCGCACACCGCCTCGCTGGGGCTGGCGTGGGCGGGCGGCAACACGCTGCCGGCCCGCTTCGCCAGCGGCATGTTCATCGGCCAGCATGGCTCATGGAACCGCAAACCGCACAGCGGCTACCAGGTGATCTTCGTGCCCTTCGCCGACGGCAAGCCCACGGGCGAACCGCTCGACGTGCTCACGGGCTTCTTGACGCCCGAGGGCCAGGCGCGCGGCCGCCCCGTCGGGGTGGCGCTCGACCGGCGCGGTGCGTTGCTGGTGGCCGACGATGTGGGCAACGTGGTCTGGCGGGTGGCGGGCACGCGCTGAGCCGCGCTGTCACCGGGCCGCTGAAACGGCATCGGCTGGCTGCGCGCGGGCGGAATCCAGCGACTTCTGGCGCTCGGCTTCGCTGCCATTGAGCAAGCGCCCCACCCAGGTGTGCCGCACGAACAGCTGGTAGCTCAGCAGCCCGAGCGCCGAGGTCGCCACGATGTTGATGGCGATCTTGCCCAGCGCCGGCAGCGGCGCCGTGACCAGCAGCGCGCCGATGCCGATCGTGCCGATCATGTGCACGATGTAGACCCAGTACGAGCTGTCGGCCAGGTAGCCGAGCACCCGGTTGCGGGCCGGAGCGTGCCGCAGAAACAGGCCGATCAGCGCAAAGCTCCATGCCCACGAGGCCACGCCGTAGCAGAAGGCGATCAGCGCCGGGTGGCGCAAGGGGTGCGCCGCCGGCAGGCCCAGCACGGCGCCAGTCGCAAGAAACGCCGCGAGCCCGGCGACCGCGTAGACGGCCCAGCGGTCCATGAAGCGGCGAAAGAGCCGCTCGCGGTGGCCGAAGAGGTACCAGCCGAAGACGAAGAAGACGCCGTTGTGCAGCCACTCTTGCCAGGGCGGCAGAAACGAACCGTGCTGCATCAGCAGACCGTCGCGGTACGACACACCCGCCAGCACCAGCGGCAGCGCGAGCACCAGCACGCCCCAGTTGCGCTGCCCGAGCAGGCCGAAGGCGGCGGCCACCACGGCCCGCGCCCGTTCGGGGATTCGCGGCGCCCACCGCGCGGCGGCATAGGTCAGCAGAGAAAACCAGATCAACAGGTACAAGAACCACAGGTGCGCGGTGCTGACCATGGGCGCGCCCGGCACGGGCACGAAGAGCGCCGGCTCCAGGCCCCATGTGCCGAGGGTCACCCGGTGGACGAACGCCAGCGCGAGCATCCCCATTGCCAGAAAGACCGGCGGCCAGAAGATGACGAAGGGCAGCGCGAGCCGGCGCATGCGGTGCCTGAGCGTCGCCGCAGGGCCGCGCCGCGCCACCAGCAAGGCCATGAAGAAGCCCGCCAGCACGAAGAACACCGGCATGCGAAAGGCGTGGATGAACGCCAGCAACAGGTCGGCGACGGGTGTCGTCTGCGGGTCGCGCCAGGGCATCGGCGAGGGGACGGTGACGTGCTGGATGACGACGTGCAGCACGATGCCGAGCCACATCATGAGCGCGCGCAGGTTGTCGAGCGCGTGGAGTCGGGGTGTTGAATGCATGGCGCGACTTTGAACCCTCACGCTGCGTGAGGGTCAAGCGACCGGTCAGCCGGTCTCACACGCGGGCGGGACCGTGCGCCTCCGCCACCCGCCGAAGGAAGTCCTGCGCGACCGGGCCCACCGGGGCCATCGCGGCAAAGAGCGGCTCGTTGGCCCGGGCCTGTTCGAGGCGTTGTCGAAAGTCGAGATTGCCGCCGGCGAACGCGTGCGCGAGTCGGCCGACGCGGTCCAGCAGTTCGAGCGCCGCCGGGCTCGAAGGCGCGAGGCCGGCCTGCGCCCGTTGCTGCACCTCGCGGCCCAGGTCGGCCAGCGCGGTCGTGTCCGCCCTTTCGAGATATGCGATCTCTTCGTCCGAGAAGTGCTTTCTGAGCATCGCCACCTGGGCGTCGAAGGCCTGAACCACATAGCGCGACATCTCGCGCGACGGCCCCAGGCTACTCACCGGCCCCTTGCCCTGCTCGTACATCTGGCCCCAGCGCTGGATCAGCCCGGCGTCGCCCGCCATCCAGCGGTTCATCAGCGCCAGCCACTGGCGCGTGAGTGGCGCGACCTCGACCGCATCGGGCGGCACGCCGTTCGACATCGCGCGCGCCAAAGCCTCGATCAGCGGCGGCCAGTCCGACTCGACCTCGGCCCAGCCGGTGCCGATCTTCTGCAACTCGGCCCGGCTGAAGTGCTGGCTGTAGATGGTCATCAGCGACAGCGCTTCGAGCAGCGTCTCGCGCTTGGGTGCGCGGGCGTCCATGAGCAGCTTGTCGCGCATCGCAACCAGCTGATGCCGCAGCTCCTGGGCCTGCTCGATTTCTCGCTCCAGGGCCCCGATGTGCCGGTCGATGGCCGCCACGCCCTCGGCCCCCGAGGCGCCGTCGAGCACCCGGGCGATCTCGTCCAGCGGCATGTTCGCGTGGCGCAGGGCCTGGATGGCGTGGAGCCGCGCCACGTCGGCATCGTTGTAGAGGCGGTAGCCCGCGTCCGACCGGCCCGAAGGGGCCAGCAGGCCGATGGCGTCGTAGTGATGCAGCGCGCGCACCGTCACCCCGGCGTACCGGGCCAGCTCGCCGACCTTCATCAGCACGGCGGCCCCTCGATGCGGCGGTTGTAGGCATGAAACACCTCGTCGCGCACCCAGCCGAGCGATTCGTACAGGGCCTGCGCTGCGAAGTTGGTCCGGGCGGTGGTCAGGTCGAGCCGTTTGAAGCCCCGCTCGCTGGCCAGTGCCTCGGCGGCGAGCAGCAGTTGCCGGCCCACGCCGCGCCGGCGGCCGGCAGGCGCGACGAACAGGTCGTACAGCACGCCGATGGGCGCGGCCTCGACCGAGCAGAAGCTGGGGTAGATCTGGCAGAAGCCGAGCGCGCGGCCCTGCGCGTTTTCGGCCAGCAGCACGACCGACTCGCCCCGGCTCAGGCGCGCGTCGATGAAGCGGCGCGCACGCGGCAGGTCGGCCGGCTGTTCGTAGAACTGGCGGTAGGCGTCGAACAGGGCCGCCAGTGCGTCGAGGTCGCCAACGCCGGCCTCGCGGGTGTGGGTGGTCTCGCGCATGGCCGGGCTCAGTCGGCCGCCGGGGCCGCGACGGGGCGGGGCCGGCGCCGCCGGGTGAAAGCGCGCACGGCCCACACCCCGCCGACCAGCAGCACCGACCACGGCAGCACATAGGCCACGAAGGTCACGGCGGCGGCGGTGCTCTGGGCGAGGTCGTCCTTGAAGCCCGACAGCGCACGGCCGACCGGGCGCCAGAACGAACGGTGGCTGCGCGACTGGATCGACAGGTCGAGCGTCTCGGTCGCCACCCGTTCGAGCAGGTGCGCCTGCTGGCCGGCCAGGGCCTCCAGCTCGCCCTGCACCTTGGCCAGCTCGGCGGTGATCTTGAGCAGCGTGTCGATGTCGCGCCCGGCCTGCGGGCGCAGCGCTTCGAGCTGGCTGCGGTAGTCCTTCAGCATCGCGAGCTTCTTGCTGCCGTCGCTGATCGGCCCGGCCAGGTCTTCGGCGGTGGTGATGTCGAGGGTGATGCCGCCCTGCGCCTTCAGGCCGGCCTTGAGCTGCGCGATGGCCGCGGCCGGGGCGCGCAGCTGCAGTCGCGCCGAGGGCGCGTCCGAAGTCGAGAGGCGCGCCGACAAGACTTCGCAGCCCTGCGCGGAGGCTTGCTCGCAGGCGGACTTGGTCGCCTCGAAGACGCTGCCGACCTGGGCTTCTTCGACGTCCATGTGGATGTCGTGCGCATAGGCAAGCTGGCGGCGGCGCACCGCACTGGCCGCCGCTGCCGCAGCGGGCGCGGCTTCGGTGCTGCGGGCCTCGGTCGCGGCTTGCGGGGCCGGCCCCGGTTCGGCTTCGGGCTTCTTGCCGCAGCCGCCGGCCCCGGCGGCCAGCACCAGCGTGCACAGCGTGATGAGCGCCCAGCGTTTCATGTGATCTCCCTGTCGAGTTGGATTTGTAGGTTCGCAGTGCCGCGTCAAGGTCGGCGCGAAGCATTCCGGCCATGGTCCCGGCCGCGGCGCGAGGGCGGAATGTAGACGTACTTTTCTTGCGCGCGCCGCTGCTTGCGCCGCTCGGGCCAGTCGCAACCGCCGCCGCAATCGCAGCAGCTCAGCCATTCGCAGGCGCGCGAGAAGAGGCCCTTGCCGCCGGGGGTGTCGCAGCCGTCGCCGGGCAGGTCGCAGCCGAGGTCGCAGTCGCCGCGCTGGGGGTTGAACGCCCGGGGTGCCGGCGCGCGGTGGCGCCGGTGCACGACGCCGCAGCGGTACAGCCGCTCGCGCAACACCTGCCAGCCGCCGACCACGCCATGCCGGCGAATCGCGCGGAACCCCAGCGCCGAACAACTGGCCGCGCCGGTGTGCTGGCGGTACGCGCAGCAAAAGCCCTTGTGGGGCGAGACGTAGCGTTGGTAAAGGCCGATGGCGGCGAGGGCAAGCAGGCGCATGCGGCCGGGTCGATCCGTGGAGGTGGGCGGATTCTGGCGTGCGCCCCGAGGGCCCGCCCATCCCGCCAAGGGGCCGGTCTTCAGCGCTTGAGCGCTGCGTCGCGGATGGCGGCGAGCCGCGTGCGGCTCGTGATCACGTCCACGTCGAGCTTCAGGTGCAGCAGCGTGGGCCGGCCGCTGGCGAGCGCGGCGGCGAACGCGGGCTCGAAGGCGGCAGTCGTGTCGATGCCTTCGGCGCGCCAGCCGTAGGCCCGGGCCAGCGCCACGAAGTCGGGGTTGAACAGGTCGCTGCCGCTCACGCGGCCGGGGTACTCGCGCTCCTGGTGCATGCGGATGGTGCCGAAGCTGCCGTTGTCCACCACGAGGCTGATGAGCCGGCCGGCGCCATGGCCGGTGGCGGTGGCGAGCTCTTGCCCCGTCATCAAAAAGTCGCCGTCGCCGGCCACGTTGATGACCGTGCGCTCGGGGTACAGCAGCGACGCGGCCACGGCCGCCGGCACGCCGTAGCCCATGGCACCCGAGGTCGGCGCGAGCTGCGTGCGCCCGTGGTGCTGCAGGCCGGGGTAGCGGCAGAAGCGGTGCAGCCAGCCGGCGAAGTTGCCGGCGCCGTTGGTGAACACCGCATCGGCCGGCGCGAGGCGCTGCACGGTGCGAATCACCTCGGCCATGTCGAGCGGCTCGATGGCGGGTGATGCGAGGCTGGCCTCGTAGTCGGCATGCGCGGCGGCCGTCCACTCGCCCCAGCGCACCGTCGCGGGTGCGGCCAGCGTGTCGAGCGCCTTGCCGGCGTCGGCCATCGCGCATTGCAGCAGCAGGTCGGCGGCGTAGACGCGGCCCAGCTCTTCGGCCCCGGCGTGCATGTGCACGAGCTTCTGCTTCGGCCGGGGCACGGCCAGGCGGGTGTAGCCGCCGGTGGTCATCTCGCCCAGGCGGGCGCCGACGGCGATCACGAGGTCGGCGTCGGCCAGGCGCTTGTCGAGCGCGGGGTTGATGCCGATGCCCACGTCACCGGCGTAGTTGAGGTGCCGGTTGTCGAAGGTGTCTTGCGCGCGGAACGAGCAGCCGACCGGCAGCTGCCAGTTTTCGGCAAAGCGCTGCAAGGCCTCGCACGAAGCAGCCGTCCAGCCAGAGCCTCCGGCGATCACGAAGGGCCGTTCGGCCGCGACCAGCATCGCCCGCAGGTCGCGCAGCGCACCCGGTGCGGCCCAGGCGCGGGCAGGTTCGACGCGCGGCAGCACCGGGGCCGAGGTCGCCGTGGTCAGCATGTCTTCGGGCAAGGCCAGCACCACCGGGCCGCGGCGGCCCTGCATCGCGGTGTGGAAGGCCCGTGCGACGTATTCGGGCAGGCGGTCGGCGCTTTCGACCTCGGCCACCCACTTGGCCAGGCCCAGCGTGCCGGGGCCGAACATCTGCCGGTAGTCGATCTCTTGGAACGCCTCGCGGTCGCGCTGGTCGCTCGCCACCTGGCCGACGAACAACACCATCGGCGTGCTGTCTTGAAAGGCGGTGTGCACGCCGATGCTGGCGTTCGTGGCGCCCGGCCCGCGCGTGACGAAGCAGATGCCCGGCCGGCCGGTCAGCTTGCCCTGCGCCTCGGCCATGAAGGCCGCACCGCCCTCTTGCCGGCAGGCGACGAAGCGGATGCGCTCGCGGTGCTGGTGAAAGCCGTCGAGCACGGCGAGGTAGCTCTCGCCAGGCACGCCGAAGGCGGTGGTGATGCCTTGTTCAACGAGCGCTTCGACGAGCGCATGCCCTGCCAGCCGTGGGGTGAGTTTCATGCGGGCACTTTACGGCCCGCAGCCCTCCGTGTCGCAACGCCCTGGCCCACGAGACCCGCCGAAGCCACACCCAAGATCAGCGCCAGAGCCGCGCCATAGAACACACGGTCGGCCTGCCCCAGGTCAAGCAGGTGGCCAAACCATTTGGCCGACACCGCAAAGCCCAGATCCAGCGCCGCGTAAACGGTGCCATAGACACGTCCTGTGGCACCGGCCGGTGCAGCCTGCTTGATGAGCAGGTCGCGCGAGGGGCCAGCCAGCCCGGTGCCGAACCCGGCAAGCGCAGCCACGATGGCGGCCAACATACCCGGGAGCAGTCCGGTGCCGACCAGCGCCAGCACCACCGCCGCCCCACTGAGGTAGATCGCAATCAGTCGCTCCAACCGATCTGCTTTGGCGGCCAGAAATCCGCCAGCCACCATGCCGGCGGCACCGAACAGCATGTAGCCCGTGACGACGAACGCCGTGCCCGACAGTGGCAACCCGTAAATCTGGTGCAACGCAGGACTGGCAAAACTCTGAATGGCGCACAGCGCGCAGGTAGTGAAAAAGAAGAACGAGAAGCACAGCCACACAGACGGCAGGAGCAGAAAGGCCAGTGGATGCTCGCGCGAGGCCTCAACCGCGCCGGTTTTCGTCTCGTGTGCCCAGTGTCCCGCGCGGTCGTCAATGGCGGCACGGTTGAACCACAGCACCATCAGCACCAGAGCAGCCCAAGCTGCTGCGCAGCTCACGGCGATGCGCCAGGAACCCGTCAACGCCGTCAGCCCCACCAGAAACACCGGTGCCGCCGCCCAACCCAGGTTCCCGCTGATGCCATGTACCGAAAAGGCGTGTCCCAGGCGTGGTTGCGAGACACGCTTGTTGAGGATAGTGAAGTCCACCGGATGAAACGGCGCGTTGCCCAACCCTGCCAAAGCCGCTGCTGCGATCAGATCGGCATAGCCCTGCGCATTTGCAGTCGCCAGCGCTGCGCCGATGAAGCACAACAGCGCAAGGAACAAAACCGGCCGAGCACCGACCCGATCCACCAGAAAGCCGGACAACACCTGGCCGATGCCCGAGATGACGAAGAAGGTGCTGACCAGCAGGCCGAGTTCTGAGTAGCTGAGGCCGAAGTCCCGGATGAACATCGGGAACAGCGGCGGCAGCAGCATGTGGAAGAAATGCGAGGTGCCGTGCGCCATGCCGATCAGGGCGATGGTCTGGGCGTCTTGCCGCAAGGGGACGGCGGAAGCGGTGGTCATGCAGCACTCGGGCAATGAATCGGGGCTCGAATTTAGGCCGGCGCCCCTCGTCGCAGTGACGATAATCCGTCAACTTCTGTCGAGATCTCGCCATGACCGAAATTCGCCGCACGCGGCGCAGCGTGCCCCCCATCGACCCCGAGCGCTACGCGCCCAGCAGCGATCACCCGGTGCGCGTGAAGACGCGGCACCTCGCGGCGCACACGCAGGTCGATCCGCACCACCACCCTTGGGGGCAACTGGCGTTTTCGGTCACCGGCGTGGTTCGTGTGACGGCCGACCAGGGCACCTACATCGTGCCGCCCTCGCGCGCGGTGTGGATCCCGCCCGAGGTCGAGCACGTCGTGCACGTGGTCGAAGACGCCGAGCTGCGCACGCTGTACCTGCACCAGGACGCCGGCCGCGTCATCGGCCCCTGGCCGGTGAAGGCGAGCGAGGCCGCGGCGTGGCGCGAATGCCGCGTGGTCGAGGTGTCGAGCCTGATGCGCGAGCTGGTCACGCAACTCGCCGCGCCGCCGGACGACCCCACGCGCGAACACCACCTCAGCGCGCTGGTGCTCGACGAGCTGCGCCGCGCCCAGCCCGTGCCGCTGGGCGTGGACCTGCCGCAAGACAAGCGCCTGCTCGCCCTGTGCGAAGCGGTGCTCGCCGACCCCACGCGCTGGGCCACGCTCGACGACTGCGCCCAGGGCGTGGGCGCCAGCCCGCGCACCGTGGCGCGGCTCTTTCGCAGCGAGCTGGGCACGACCTTCCTCCAGTGGCGCCAGCAGGTGCTGCTGGCCAAGGCGCTGGCCATGGCGGCGCGCAAGGTGCCGCTCGGGGTGATCGCCGCCGAGCTGGGCTATGCAAGCCCGAGCGCGTTCACGGCCATGGTCAAACGCTCGGTGGGCGCACCGCCGAGCCGCTTCTTCAACTGAAAGGCAGGCCCGGCGCCAGGGCCGCGCCGTCGTGCATGTCCCCACGCCAACGAATGGTTGCAAAGCGCCCCGTGCGGGCATGGGCGCCCGCGCCTAGACTGCCTGTTACGTTTCGAGGCCCCTTTGACGGGAGAGAGCCATGTTGTCTTCGCTGTTCGGTGATCTGCGGTCCAACCCCGCCGGGCGCAAAGACCCGGGGCACCTGCCCGAAGAAGCCGACCAGGGCTTCGCGGCCACCGCCATCCTCGAATCCGTGGCCACCGAGGTCAATGACCATGGGCAGATGGTCGATCGCCACCTGCACGACCTGGTGGTCACCGGCTCGCCCGCGCAGGCCATCCGCGACCACTTCGCCTCGACGCGCGCCGACCTTGACACCGCCAACAAGCTGATCGCCCTGTTCGACCCGACCGGCGTGTGGGCCGCCTCGGTGGTCAAGGCCTTGTCGGACGCCAGCGGCCGCCCCATCGAGCGCCTGCACCTGCGCGAGCAGGGCACGTTGCGCACGCTGGCGATGATCGAGCGCACCACGCTGCTGCGGCGCCACGAAGAGCCGCTGCGCATCTACCACGCCGACGTGCGCGCGCCGGGCGCGGCCAATGCGCAGGTGCCCCTGGCGCTGATGGAGCGCAGCAACATGACCGCCGTGATCGTGGGCGCCATGCCGCCGCACGCCGTCGAAGACATGCTCACCACCGTGCACCGCGCGGTGAACGACGCCAACTGGCGCTGCCCCACCCTGCTCTTCATGCTGCCGCCCAACGCGGTGTGGATCGCCAACAAGATCAAGACCACCCCCTGGCCGACGCGCCTGCGGGTGCAGGTGCTCAACGAGGCGCTCACCAGCGCGTCGGCGGTCTGGAACGCGCTGCTCAGCATGTGGAACCGCGTGAAGATGGAGCCCACCTGGGGCCCACCCGTGGCACTGCAGTCGCTCAATGGGCTGGTCGGCTCGATCAAGGTCGCCGACCTCACCTCGCCGGTGGCGAGCGCCGCCACGGCCACGCCCACCCGGGCCGCACCCGAGCGGGTTGCGCTCGACCCCGAGCAGGCCGCACGCGCCCTCGTGGGCATGACCTCGGTCGATGGCGTGCTGGGCTGCGCGGTGGTCGATGCCTCGACCGGCTTGGTGCTGGCCCGCCAGGCCCGCGACGACACCGGCCTGCAGCTCGACCTGGCCGCGGCCGCCAGCACGCAGGTGCTGAAGGCCCACCGCCACGCAGCAAAAGACATGGGCCTGCCAGAGCACGTCGACGAGGTCATGACCAGCGCCGGCGACCGGCACCACGTGCTGCGCAGTTGCGCCCGCCACCGCGGCCTGTTCTTGTTCGCGCTGCTCGACAAGCAGCGCAGCAACCTCGCGCTGGCCCGCTACAAGCTGATGGAAGCCGAGCAGAAGCTCTCGTCCTGACGCCCCTGGGGCGCGGTACGGGGCTTGATCCCCCACGAACAGCCGACAACTCACGCGGGTACCATCGGCCTCTTCCCGGTGTCCGCCTGATTTCGCCATGAGCCAAGTGCTGTTCGACTACACCCGGCAAGACGCCAGCGGCGCCAGCTGCACCGCCCACGCCTGGGCCAAGGTGCCCGAGCCGCTGACACCCGCCGACCGCACCCAGATGAAGGCTCGCGCCAAGGCCTTGCTCGAAGAGCACAAGGCCGTGCTCGTGGCCCACTACTACGTCGATGGCGACTTGCAAGACCTCGCGCTCGAAACCGGCGGCTGCGTCGCCGACTCGCTCGAGATGGCCCGCTTCGGCCGCGACCATGCCGCGCAGACGCTCATCGTCGCCGGCGTGCGCTTCATGGGCGAGACAGCCAAGATCTTGAGCCCCGAAAAGCGCGTGCTGATGCCCGACCTCGACGCGACCTGCTCGCTCGACCTCGGCTGCCCGCCCGACGACTTCGCCAAGTTCTGCGACGCCCACCCCGACCGCAAGGTCGTCGTCTACGCCAACACCAGCGCCGCCGTGAAGGCCCGCGCCGACTGGATGGTCACCAGTTCGTGCGCGCTGGCCATCGTCAAGCACCTGAAAGACCAGGGCGAAAAGATCCTCTGGGCGCCCGACCGCCACCTCGGCCGCTACATCCAGGAAGAAACCGGCGCCGACATGCTGATGTGGAACGGCGCCTGCATCGTGCACGACGAGTTCCGCGGCCTCGAACTTGAACTGCTGAAGAAGCAGCACCCCGGCGCGATGGTGCTGGTGCACCCCGAGTCGCCCAAGAGCGTGGTCGAGCAGGCCGACGTGGTGGGCTCGACCTCGCAGATGCTCAACGCGGTGATCGAGGGCAACGCGCCGGCGTACATCGTGGCCACCGACAACGGCATCCTGCACCGCATGCGCCAGCTGGCGCCCGGCAAGGTGCTGATCGAAGCGCCCACCGCCGGCAACAGCGCCACCTGCAAGAGCTGCGCACACTGCCCGTGGATGGCGATGAACGCGCTGCAAGGGGTGGTGGCCTGCCTCGAACGCGGCACCGGCGAGATCGCCGTCGAAGAGACCACCCGCCGCCAGGCGCTGGGCTGCATCGAACGCATGCTCGATTTCGTCAAGGCGAACCCCGCCGTGACGCAGAAGCCGGGGCTCGTCAAGGGCATTGGCGCGGCCTGAAGCGCACTGCGCGCGGCTCGGGTACACCTGCGCGCCCTTGTCCGCACGACAGGCGCTCACCACGCCGCGTGCACCTGCCCGCCCTCCCATGGACGAAGAAACCGCCCTCTTCGACATCGAAGTCAAGCTGATGCTGGAAGCGGTGTACCTGCGCTACCAGCACGACTTCCGCGACTACGCCGTGACCTCGCTGCGCCGGCGCATGCGCCAGGCGATGACGCAGTTCGGCTGCCAGCGCCTGGCCGAGCTGCAAGACAGGGTGCTGCGCGAGCCCGAGGTCTTCGCGCGCATGCTGCAGTTTTTCACCGTGCAGGTGAGCGAGTTCTTCCGCGACCCGGCCTACTTCAAGGCCTTGCGCGAGCACGTGGTGCCGGTGCTTCGCACCTACCCATCGGTCAAGCTGTGGGTGGCCGGCTGCAGCAGCGGCGAAGAGGTCTGGTCGCTCGCCATCGTGTTGGCCGAAGAAGGCCTGCTCGAACGCAGCATCCTCTACGCGACCGACATCAACCCCGAGGCGCTGCGCAAGGCCGAGGGCGGCGTGTACCCGCTCGATCGCATGGCGCTGTTCAGCCGCAATTACCATGAGGCGGGCGGCAAGGGATCGCTGTCGGACCACTTCGTCAGCGCCTACGGCGGTGCACTGTTCGACCGGCAGCTCAAGAAGCAGATCGTCTTCGCCGACCACAGCCTCGCCACCGACAGCGTGTTTTCGGAGGTGCACTTCGTGTCGTGCCGCAACGTGCTGATCTACTTCAACGCCGGACTGCAAGACCGCGCCATCGGGCTCTTCCGCGATGCGCTGGTGCACCGCGGCTTTCTGGGCCTGGGCAGCAAAGAGACGCTGCAATTCGGCGCCCACGCCCGTGCCTTCGAGGCCATCGCCCAGCGCGAGCGCATCTACCGCCGGCTGTGAGCACCGCCATGCCCAGCACCCTTGCCTTTCCCGATGTCGACGCTGTGGTAATTGGCGCCTCAGCAGGCGGCGTCGAGGCCCTGCTCACCCTGCTGCCCCGCGTGCCCGCGACGGCGCGCGCCGCGTTTCTGGTGGTGCTGCACCTGCCGCCCGGGCGGCCGAGCGGCCTGGCCGAACTGCTGGCCCCGCGCTGCGCCGTGCCGGTCACCGAGGCGCAAGACAAGCAGCCCATCGAACGCGGCACGGTCGTGATCGCCCCACCCGATTACCACCTGCTGGTCGAGCCGGGCCTCACGCTCGCCTTGTCGCTGGACGAACCGGTGCGCCACTCGCGCCCGGCCATCGACCCACTGTTCGAGTCGGCCGCGCTCGCCTATGGTCCCAGGCTGCTGGGCGTCGTGCTGACCGGTGGCAGCGACGACGGCAGCGATGGCCTCGTGGCCGTGCGCCGCCAGGGCGGCATGGCCTGGGTGCAAGACCCGGCCCACGCCAGTTCACCCACCATGCCGGCCGCAGCGCTGGCACGGGCAGGGGCCGATGCGGTGCTGTCGCTCAACACCATGGCCGAGTGTTTCGCTCGGGCCTGAGCGGCCTCAGAATTTTCACGACCAGAATTTCCTACCTTTTGACGAGACCGCCATGCCGCACACCAGCCCGCCCGATGTGAACCTCCTGGTCGTCGATGACATGTCGCAGAACCTGGTCGCCATGGAGGCCCTGCTTGCGCGCCCCGGCGTGCGCGTGCTCAAGGCCTCGTCGGGTGCCGAAGCGCTCGAACTGTTGCTGAACCACGACGTGGCGCTCGCGCTGCTCGACGTGCAGATGCCCGAGATGGACGGCTTCGCGCTGGCCGAATTGATGCGCGGCGCGGTGCGCACGCGGCACATCCCCATCCTCTTTCTCACGGCGGCCGCGCAAGACCAGCAGCGCACGTTCCGTGGCTACGAGGCCGGCGCGGTGGACTTTCTCTACAAGCCGGTCGAGGCCCACGTGCTGGGCAGCAAGGTGTCCGTCTTCGTTGACCTGTACGTGCAGCGCCAGCGCTTGCAAGAGCAGATCGACGAGACCCAGCGCCTGCGCCGGCTCAACGAGATGATGACCGCCGTGCTCACGCACGACCTGCGCACGCCGCTGATGGCCATCGCGCTCAGCGCCGAGATCGTGCACCGGCGCGGCCACGACGAGCCGATTCAAAAGGCGGGGCTGCGCATCAAGTCGAGCAGCTCGCGCATGGCGCGCACCATCGACCACCTGCTCAACTTCTCGCGCGTGCGCGAGCGCACGCCGGGCATCGCCCCCAAGCCGGGAGACCTGTCGGTGGTGTGCCATGCAGCCATCGCCGACATCCAGCTCGCGCAGCCCGACGTGCGGCTGGACCTTCAATGTGAAGGCAGCCTCGAAGGCGTGTTCGACTCGGACCGGCTGACGCAGGTCTTCAGCAACCTGATCGGCACCGCCATCGAGCACAGCGGCGGCGCGCCCATCACCATCCGCCTGGACGGCCTGCACAAGGACCGCATCGCGGTGAGCATCGCCACCCCGGCCGTGCTGTCCGACGAGGCGCAGGCCCGACTCTTCGAGCCCATCCGCGTCGCCCCGCCAGGCACGATGCCGCAGTCGAGCCTGACCGCCGGCCTGGCGCTGGTCGACCAGTTCCTGAGTGCCCATGGCGGCTCGATCGTCGGCCGGTCGAGCCCGAGCGAGGGCACGGTCTTCGAGTTTTTGCTCCCGCGTGGGGCCTGAGACCCGGGCAGTCGCTTCGTTCTCAGGCCAGCCTCGGAAAGCGCCGCGCCAGCACGGCCAGCAGCTCGACCTCAGAACTGGTGGCCACGTCGGCACCGCCGTCCAAGGCCTGGCGGTGGTACTTGTCGAGGCTGCTGCGTGAGCAGTACATCACCACCATCGGCTTGGGACGCGTCGGCGTCCTGTCGTCGAACATGCTGCGGACCACGCCAAGAAGACGCAGACCCGAAGGCAGGCCATCGCCCGCCTTCTCACCCCGGTGCATGTCGGTGATGACCACCTCGCAGTCCTTGCGCGCGAGCCAATCGACCGCCTCGGCGGTGGACACCACCTGCTGCACCTGGATGCCCGCCGCCCGCAGCCGGTCCACGATCAGCGCGTTCTGGCTCGGGCGGTCATCCACCCACAGCACTGTGTTCGATGCGGCGGGGCTGATGATCGGCCCGCCCTGGCCCCGCGCATCCGGCGCTGGCGCCCCTGCCTGAAGGGGCGGCACCCCAGCCGCCACAACCACGGGCGAAGGCACGGCATCGGGCCGCGCGATGTTCGGTGCAGGCGCCGCTGTGGCGGGCGGCGACGCCACGGCAGTCGCCTGTTTGGCGGGGCCTTCAGCGCCCGCAGACCCACCCAGCATCTGCACCACCTTGCCCTGCAGGTCGGTCACCGCGCTCATCAGCCCGCCCAGCATCGTTCGCGTGTTGACGACCTCGCCGGCCGGCAGTCGCCAGCCCGAAGCTTCTTCAGCGTTGCGGTCTGCGTCGTTCATGATGATCGCCAGGAAGATGCGCGTCATCAGGTAGCCCGTGATGAACCCGAGCACCCCGAAAAAGAGCGCGACCGCGCCGGCCACCGAGACCAGGGCCGCGTCGGCGGCCGGCTTTTGCACGGCGGTGTGCGGCAGCAGGCTGCGCGCCATGAAGCTAGCCAGCGCCTCGCCGTGGTCCGGCAGATTCTTCAGCTCCACCAAGCCGACGCCGACGATGATCTTCGTCAACCAGTCGGACACCTCGACAAGGTTGGAGTTGATGCCGGTTGCACGTTTCGACGTCGCCCTTTCGGCTCGCTGCAGGCCCTGAGGTTCACTGGCGCCGTTTGCGGCGCCATTGCCGTTGCTGGGCGGCCCATCGGCGGGCGGGTTGTTCACTTCGCGGTCCGGGACCTTCGGTATCCCGAACAGGAAGCCGATCAACGCACCCGTCACGTACAGGGCCAGTCCCCAGACCAGAGAGGTCGAGAAAACGATCTGGTACTGCTGCGCAAGGAACACCAGCGTCACGACGCCCAGTACCAAGCCGGTCAGCAAGAGCGGCGGGATGATCTTGCGGCCTCGCGCGGCCGGCTCAGGCAGCGCCAGGGTGGTGGTCGGCAAATGGGTGCTGCTCATTTTTCCCCCGCTGTGAGGCTTGCGCCGACATGGCCAAGCCTGCCGGGGTTTTAGGCGCCGGAGGGGCCCACTGTCGTCATCCGCATTGACGAGGCGTCATCGCGGTCCATCACCGGCCACGGGGAGTTGTCCTACAGGCCGTTGCGGCCCTGCCCGCTGCATGGCGCGGCAGGCGATTCGTATCGTGACGCCATTGAATGTCTGAACGTCGCCTGTCGGCGGCTTGCTGGAGACGCCGATGCAAACCACCTCGCCCGATCGCACCCTGTCCGCTGCGCCTTGCCACGCCCCCTTGCGCTTTCGTCCCGCCACGGCGCTGCGGCCCGAGTTGCCCACGCTGGCGGCCGAACATGCCTACGAGCTGGACGCCGACCGAGGCTTCGTGGCGCTGCTGCGCGGCTGCAAGCCGCTGGGCGGCATCGGCCGGGGCGATGAGGTGGCCGAACGTTTTGTGGCCTGCGGGCAAGACCTGAGCCTGCTGGCCCGATGGATCGTCGAGCGCCGCGTCATCAGCATCGAATGGCGTTCCGAGCTGTGGGTGCCCTGGTTCCAGTTCGACGTGCCTGGCATGTCGCTCAAGCCCGAGTTCGAGCGCGTGAACGCCGAACTGCGCGATGTGTTCGACAACTGGCAGCTGGCGCGCTGGTTCGTCGAGCCCAACTGCTGGCTGCAAGACCGCGCACCCCTGGCTGCCCTCGACACCGACGCGGCCGAGGTGCTGCAGGCTGCCCGCACCGACCGCTACATCGCACGGGGCTGAGGCCCCACCGCCCTGCCTTCAGGAGCCGCCATGCACACCCCGTTCGTTCCGTCCCCTTCGCTGCCGCCCCACCCGGGCCTGATGGCGCCGCACGTGCACCCCACCGCGGTGGAGCCCGACATCAGCGCTGAACGCGACCGCCGGTTCGTCGGCATGCTGCGCGCCTTTCGCGCCACCGGTGGACTGTTGCGGGGCGACGAGGTGTCTGAGCTGATCAGCTTTCACCGCCGGGCCGACGCCGCGCAAAGCATCTCGCGGCTGGCGCGCCAGATCGCCACGCGCGAGGTCGTGAGTTTCGAGTGGCGCGGCGAGCGCTGGCTGCCCTTGTTCCAGTTTCAGCTGGCCGACATGAGCCTGCGCGACACCGTGCGCCAGATCGCCACCGAACTCGCTCCGGTGATGGATGGCTGGGCGCTGGCCAACTGGTTCGCCAAGCCCAACGCGTGGCTCGCGCAACGCACGCCGGTCGATGCGATGAAGGACGACGTGACGGCCGTGATCCAGGCCGCCCGTGCCGAGCGCTACGTCTCGCTCGGCGAAAGCCCCTGACCGGCGCTGGTCAGCCCAGGCGCGCCGATTGCCGGTTCAGGACCACGGGTCACAACCGACCCGCACCACCCAGCAAGGAGCCACAGATGAACAAGCACCAAGTCAAGGGCCGCGCAGAGCAGGCCAAGGGCAAGGCCAAGGAAGTCGTTGGCCGCGCCGTGGCGAGCGACAAGCTCAAGGCCGAAGGTCGGCTCGACCAGGCCGCCGGCAAGACCCAGGCCAGCCTGGGCGACGCCAAGGAGCGCGTGAAGAAGAGCATCGACAAGCTCTGATGCCATGGGGCGGCCGCTTGGCCGCCCACCCACCGCGGCCGTTCGGCCCCAGCCCACCACCCGGCCCCGTGCTCACGCCTCGGTCGCGCCGGGCTCCCCCCTTTCTGCCATGAACACACCGCACCCCGGGCCACCCACGCCCGAGCCGCTGCCGCCGCAGACCCCACCGCCGCCGCCGCCGGGCCCGGACATCCAGCCGCCCGAGATCGACGACCCGACCCCGCTCGAACACCCGGTGCCCGTGCGCGAGCCACCGACGCAGCCGCACCCGATGGCGACCATCGTGCCACCGGTCACGTACCACCGTCGGCCCTGACCCGGGCGTGCCCGAGACCATCCGAACAGGAGGACGCCATGCCCCGCAACTCATGGAGCGACAAGCGCGAGCGCCAGTACGAACACATCAAGGACAGCCTCGAATCGCGCGGCAAGGGCGAGAAGCTCGCCGAAGAGATCGCCGCTCGCACCGTCAACAAAGAGCGCGCACGCCACGGCGAAGCGCGCGAGGCCAGCCGCTCGTCCACCGACGACATCTCGTCGGGCCGGCGCGGCGGGCTGCGCTCGCACCAGGGCGAAGGTGGCCGCACCTATACGCAGCTCTACAACGAAGCGCGCGATCGCGGCGTGAAGGGTCGTTCGTCAATGAGCAAGGCCGAACTCGAAAAAGCCCTGCGGTGACCCGACGCGGCCAGCGCCGGGCGGTAATGTGGCAGCACGGACACGACGCGCGGGCCGCGCCTGCACGCCCACCCCTGCTGCAAAATCTGCCGCCATGACCGAACCCACCAAACCGCGCCGCGTGCTGCTCGTGGACGACAACACCGACTCGACCGAATCGCTCGCCCAGCTGCTGGCGATGTCGGGCCACGACGCGCGCACCGCCGCCGACGGCCCCACCGCCCTCGACATCGCCCGCAGCTTTCACCCCGAGGTGGTGCTGTGCGACCTGGGCCTGCCCGGCATGAGCGGCTTCGATGTGGCGCGTGAATTGCGCCAGATGCCCGGGGGTCCGCAGATGCTGATCGCCGCGCTCACCGGCTATGGCCAGGCGCGCGACCGCATGCGAAGCGTCGAAGCCGGCTTCGACCTGCACCTCGTGAAGCCCGTGGACCCGGCCGTCATCGAGAGCCTGGTGCATGGCCTGGGGTGACGTTGCCGAACTTTTCGCCGTGCACATGCCCGTGTGGGAGATCGTGCTGCGCGGCTCGGCGATCTACTGGTTCCTGTTCGTGATCTTTCGCTTTCTGCTGCGGCGCGACGTGGGCTCGCTCGGCATCGCCGACGTGCTGTTGCTGGTCATCATTGCCGACGCCTCGCAGAACGCGCTGTCAGGCGACTACAAGACCATCAGCGAAGGCTTCATCCTCGTGGCCACCATCGTCGCCTGGAACTACGCGCTCGACTGGGCGAGCTACCGCTTCGAGGCCATGCGCCGCTTCGCCGAGCCGCCGCCGCTGCTGCTCGTCTTGAAGGGCCGCCTGCTGCGCCACAACCTGCGCAAGGAAATGGTGACCACCGACGAGTTGATGGCCAAGCTGCGCGAGAAAGGCATCGAAGACCTCTCGAAAGTGAAGTCGGCCTACATGGAAAGCGATGGGCAGGTCACCGTCATCGCCCGCGACGCCAAGGGTTGACGAGGCCCTGAGCCGCCTCGCCGGGCGCGCCGATTGCCCCTGGTGCGGGCATGAGATCCACACCACCCACGTCGGCGCGCGCGCCACGCGGCGGTTGGCGGGCGCTGTTGCAGCGCACGCTTCGCCACACCTTTGGCCTCGAACGCCTGCGCGATGGGCAAGAGGCCGTCATGACCCGCGTGATGCAGGGGCGCCCCACGCTGGCGGTCATGCCCACGGGTGCCGGCAAGTCGCTGTGCTACCAATTGCCCGCGGTGCTGCTTCCCGGGCGCACGCTGGTCGTCTCGCCGCTGATCGCCTTGATGAAGGACCAATGCGACAAGCTCTGCGCGATGGGCATCGCGGCCGTGCAGCTGCACAGCGCGCTCACCACGGCTGAAACGGCCGAGTCCGAACGTGCGGCCTTGTCGGGCGACGCGAAGATCCTCTTCACCACGCCCGAGCGCCTGGGCGACCGCAGTTTCGTCGAGCAACTCGCTGCGCGGCCGGTGAGCCTGCTGGTGGTCGACGAGGTGCATTGCATCTCGCAATGGGGCCACGACTTCCGCCCGGCGTTTCTTGAGATCGGCGGGCTGCTGCCACGCATCGGCCACCCGACCGTGCTCGCGCTCACCGCCACGGCCACGCAGGCCGTCATCGATGACGTGCAGCGCCAGCTGGGCCTGCAAGACCTGGCGGTGGTCAACACCGGCGTGTACCGGCCCAACCTGCACTACCGCGTCGAGCAAGTCACCCGTGAAGACGAGAAACTCGAACGCACACTGGCGCTCGTGCGCGCGGCCACGGGACCGACGCTCGTCTACACAGCCACCGTGAAGGCGGTCGAGACCGTGCACGAGGCGCTGCTGGCCGCCGGGATGTCGGCCACGCGTTACCACGGGCGCCTGTCGGCGAGCGAGCGGCGCGCCAACCAGGACGCCTTCATGAACAACCAGGCGCAGATCATGGTGGCGACCAACGCCTTCGGCCTGGGCATCGACAAAGCCGACATCCGCCACCTCGTGCATTACCAGATGCCCTCGGGGCTTGACGCGTACTACCAGGAGTCGGGACGCGCCGGCCGCAATGGCGAGACCGCCGAATGCACCCTGCTCTACCTGCACAGCGACAAGGCTGTGCAGCAGTTCTTCCTGGTCGGCAAGTACCCCGGCCTCGAAGAGATGGAGGGCCTCTTTCGCACCCTGCTGCGCGAGCCCCCGGACGGCGGGTGGACGCTCGAGCACCTGCAGAAAGAACTGGACCGCCCACGCACCAAGTTGCAGGTAGCGCTGCGCCTGCTGCGCGAGCAGCACGTGGTGCAGCAGACGCGCCACGGCGAGCTGCGCCTCTTGCACGACGCGCTCACGGCCGAGGGTTTCGAGCGCCTGCTCACCGAGTACCGCGACCGCAAAGAGCACGACCGCAGCCAGCTCGACAAGATGATCTTCTATGGCCAGACCGGCTATTGCCGCTGGAAGGTGCTGCTCGAGCACTTCGAAGAGGCCGAGGGCTTCGAGCGCTGTGGCACCTGCGACAACTGTCGGCGCATGGCAGCGCTTGCGAGTGAGCAACCCGCGAGCAGTGCCCCTGCCGAACCGGCCCCCGCCATCGCCGTACCGCCAGCTGAATCGCCCCGCCCCGTGTTCGCCCCGGGTCACGCCGTGCGCGTGCCGCGCTACGGCCCCGGCACCGTCACCGCGGCCGACGCCCACACCGTGACCGTGGCCTTTGCCAAAGGGCCTTCGCGCTGCTTTCTGGTGCCCTTCGTCGAACACGCCTGACGCGCACCGCCACCCGCGCACGCCGAGGCACTCCGTTTGCCAAGAGCTCGGCATCGACATCTTGAATGGAGACCCCATGGCCACCAGCAGCATCCTCGGCGGTGAACGCGCCGCCACCCAGGCCGCCGGCCGCGACACCGGCGCACTCGGCCCGAGCGACAGCTCCGACAGCGGCAGCGACATCCAAGGCAGCGTGGGCTTCGAATCGCCGGTGCAGGAAGACCTCTTCGCCGACACCACCGGCGCGACCAACACCTCGCTGCGCAGCGATTCGGACTCGGGCGGCACCGGTGAACGCGGCGCTGCCGTGCCGGGTGAAGACGCGCGAGAGGCCGACGACATCTCGCCCGACCGCATCACCTCGATCCACGACACGCTCGGCGACGACGACGCCGATCTCGCCATCGAAGACCTCGCGGACGAAGAGCTGACGGACGAAGAGCGCGACGCCGAGGCCGCGGCCGACGCGAACCCCTGAACGCAGCAGGCGGGTTTAGCGCGCGTCGTGCAGCAACCAGTGCGGCGAATCGTCGAGCCACACGTCGGGGAAGACGCCGCGCTGCTCCAGGTAGGGCTGCTTGGCCTGCCGGGCGGTGAAGTAGATCGCCTGCACGCGGCCTGCGAGCGCGATCTTGACGGCGTCGCCCTCACTCTGCTCATGGCGCATGGTCGCGCAGATCACCTCGTGCCCGTGGCGCGTGGCAAGTTCGATGCAGGCGTTCCAGAACGCCGGGTCTTCGGTGTACGTACCGTCGAAGTCGAGACAGAGCAGCATGCGGGGCGCGGCCGAGTGAAAACCGCCATTGGAACCCACGCGCGTGGCAGCACCGCCGCGCAGTGCGCCGCGACTGCAAAACCGCGCCGCGGTATAGCGCCAGCCCCCGTGGCGGTCTGACCGCGCCGCTACACTGCGCCCCATGCCCCGCTGGCTCGTCGCCTTTGCCCTCGCCCTCTTGATGCCCTGCTACGGCTTTGCCGCGGTCGGGCAGTCACTGGCTGTGGCGCTCGATGACGACGGCCACGTCGCGGCGCACCTGATCGGTCAACCGCACCACCACCACGACGACGGTTCGTTCCAGCTCGACCACCCCGACGAGTCGACCGAACCCACCCAGCACCTGCACGCCTGCGACTGGATCTGCAGTCCGGCGCTGATCGTCAGCAGCCTGACGCTGGCGGTCGCGCCCCCGGTGTTCCAGGCGATGCGCACCTCCAGCGAATCGCCGCCCCCCGACCCCTACCTGAAGGGGCTCAAGCGCCCCCCTCGTTCCATCGCCGCCTGACCCTTGAGCCGCCGTGACCCTGCCGGGTCGTGGCGTGTCCTGAGTCGCCGCGCCGCGCATGGCGACCGCTTGCCGGTCGTCGTGCCGCCGGCCTTGCATGGAACCCTGCAATGCGTTTCTTATTTCGTGCCGCTGCGCCGTTCGCAGCGGTGTTCTTCGTGGCCTGCGCGCTCGACGCGGCCGCGCAGGCCGAGCCCCCGCCCGCGCTGGCGGCGGCGGTCGAAGCTGCGTGGCTGCGCGCCCAGGCCCAGGCCGAAGCCCAGGCCGGCGCCGAGCGCGCCGCCGCGTCGCGCGACGTGGCCGCCGGCTGGCTGCCGGCGCCGCCCGCACTGGAAATCTCACACCGCAACGGCCGCTGGGCCCCCGGCTCGGCGACCGACCGCGAAACCGAACTCGCGGCCGCATTGCCCCTGTGGCAACCCGGGCAGCGCGGGGCGCGCCAGGCGCTGGCCCAGGCCGACGTCGATCTGGCCGAGGCCCAGCGCCAGCACGCCCGCTGGCAGGTCGCCGGTCAGGTGCGAGAGGCCGCGTGGGCCGTGATCGCGGCGCAGGCCGAACACGTTCAGGCCCAGGCCCACCGCGACAACCTCGACCGGGTGGCCGCCGATGTGGCGCGGCGCGTACACGCCGGCGACCTGGCCCGGGCCGACGCGCTGGCCGCGCAGGCCGAGAGGCTGGCCGCCGACGCCGCAGCGGCTGAATCCCGCCAGCGGCTGGCCGAGGCGGAGCGCCGCTGGTCGCTGCTGACGGGCTTGCCAAGCCCCGGGGCCGCGCAACTCGCCGAACCTGCTGTGGCCAGCGCGGGCTCGCCCGAATTGCTCTTCGCCGAACGCAGCCTCGAGCAGGCCCGCCGGCAGGCCGACGAGGTGCGCGCGACGCGGCGCGACGCGCCTGAGCTGCTGCTGAGCTACCGCCAGGAAGGCGACACCGGCGCAGCCCAGCGCAACAGCGTGGGCGTCGGCCTGCGCATTCCCCTCGGCAGCGAGGCCCGCAACAGGCCGCTCGATGCGCAGGCCTCGGGCGCGCTGAAGGTGGCCGAGCGCCAGTTGGCGCTGGCCCGGTCCCGGCTCGAAAGCGAGCAAGCCCAGGCGCGAGAAGCCATGCTGGCGGCTGAAGCCCGCTGGCGCGCCGACCAGGCGCGCCATGCCCTGGTGGCCGAGCGCACGGCGCTCGTGAAGAAGGCCTTCGATGCCGGCGACATGGGCCTGCCCGAATTGCTGCGCAGCCTGTCTGCGGCGTCTGCCGCGCAAGCTGACGTCGCCCGCGCCCAGGCCGCCCTCGGTCTGGCCCGCGCGCGTCTCGCCCAAGCCCAAGGAATCACCCCATGAAACGATCTTTCCTGTCCCATGCCAGGCGTCGCGCCCTGCGCCCGGTGCTTGCCTTCGCGGCGGCCCTGTGCACCGGGCTGGCCCTCGGCGGGCCCGGCGCCCATGGCCCGAACGGCGAGCACCTCGAAGAGCCCGGCCACACCCACACCCTTTCGGCCCACGCGCCCAAGCTGGAAGCTCATTCCGACGACTTCGAGCTGGTGGCCACGCTGGCCGACGGCGAGCTCTCAATCCTGATCGACCGCTACGCCACCAACGAGCCGGTGCTCGGCGCGAGCGTCGAGGTCGAAGCGGGCACGCTGAAGGCCGTCGCCAAGTTCAACGCCGAACACGGCGACTACGCGGTGACCGATGAAGCCTTCGTGAAGGCGCTCGCGCAGCCGGGTCAGCATGCGCTGGTCTTCACGCTGCAGGCCGGCAATGAGAGCGATTTACTCGATGGCGAGCTGCGGGTCGAGCCCGAGGGCCACGCCGAGCCCGGCGACGCCCACACGCCGCCTTGGGTCTGGCCTGCGGGAGGGCTCGCCGCGCTGCTGCTGGCCGCGTTCGCCTTCTGGCGCTTGCGCCGCACACGACAAGGAGCCGCCGCATGAGCGCCCGTCACATCACCGCGGTCTTGGGTCTGGGCCTGTCGCTCGCCGTTGCACAAGCCGGCCCGGGGGCGCACGGCCCCAACGGAGAACACCTCGATGCGCCGACGACCGGCCTGAACGCCTCGGGCCTGGCCCGCTTGCCCGACGGCAGCGTCAACGTGCCCAAGCTGGCCCAGCGCCGCATGGGCATCCGCACGCTGCTGGCGCCGCAGTCCGAAGCCGCCGCCACGGTCGAGCTGAACGGCCGCGTCGGCATGGACCCGAACGCCGGTGGGCGCGTGCAGGCCATCCATGGCGGCATCGTCGAAGCCGGGCCCCGCGGCCTGCCGCTGGCCGGTCAGGCGGTGAAACGCGGCCAGGTGCTGGCCTACCTGCGCCACCACGCCGAGCCCTTTGCCGAAGCCAACCAGCAGGCGCAGGCCGCCGAATTGGGCGCCGCGCGCAAGATCGCCGAGCAGCGCCTGCGGCGGCTCGAATCGCTCGAAGGCACGACGCCGCGCAAGGAAATCGACGCGGCCCGCGCCGAACTGGAGGGCCTGGCCGCGCGCGAGCGCAGCATCGGGGCCAGCCTGCGTTCGCGCGAGGCGTTGACTGCGCCGGTGTCGGGCGTCATTGCGCGCGCGGACCTGGTGGTCGGCCAGGTGGTCGAGGCCGGCACGGTGCTCTTCGAGGTGGTGGACCCGGCCCGCGTCGTGGTCGAGGCCACCACGTCCGACCCCGGCCTGTCCACGCGCATCGACAACGCGGCACTGCCCGGCCACACGCTGACCCTCGTGGGCGCGGCGCGTGTGCTGCGCGATGGCGTGCTGCCGCTGGTCTTTCGCGTGCGCGCCGAGCCCGGGGCCGCGCCGCTGGCGATCGGCCAGCCGGTCACGGTGATCGCGCGCCTGAAAGACAAGGTGACCGGCATCGTGCTGCCGGCCTCGGCCGTGGCGCGCAATGCGTCCAACGAGCCGGTGGTGTGGATCAAGGTCGGCGCCGAGCGCTTCGTGCCGCAGCCGGTAGAGCTGCGCCCCTTGGACGCAAGCCAGGTCGTCGTCACGCGCGGGCTCTCGCCCGACAACCGGGTGGTCGTGCAAGGCGCGGCGCTGGTCAGCCAGATCCGCTGAGGGGGCACGATGTTCAATTGGATCGTTCGCACGAGCCTGGCGAACCGCCTGTTCGTGCTGGCCGTGGCGCTGCTGCTGATGGCCTATGGCGCACTCACCGCGAGCCGCACGCCGGTGGATGTGTTCCCCGGCCTGGACAAACCGCTGGTCACGGTGCTCACCGAAGCCGGCGGCATGGCGCCCGAAGAGGTCGAGCAACTCGTCACCTTCCCCATCGAGACGGGGCTCAACGGCATGCCCGGCGTGACACGGGTGCGCTCGACCTCAGGGGTCGGCCTGTCGGTCGTCTACGCCGAGTTCGACTGGGGCACCGACGTGTACCGCAACCGCCAGCTCGTGGCCGAGCGGCTGTCGTTGGTGCGCGAGCAATTGCCCGAAGGCGTCACGCCGATCATGGGGCCCGTCTCGTCGATCATGGGCGAGATCATGCTGATCGCCTTGCCGATCGCGGCACCGGCCGACGGCCAGCTCACGCCTGCCACGCCGATGCAGGCCCGCGAGTACGCCGACTTCGTGCTGCGCCCGCGCCTGCTGGGCATCGCCGGCGTGTCGCAGGTCATTCCCATCGGTGGCGAAGTGCGGCAGCTGCGCGTCGAGCCCGACACCGTGCGCATGGCGCAGCTGGGCGTGTCGCTCAGCCAGGTCGAGGCGGCGCTCAAGGGCTTTGCGAGCAACGCAGGCGGTGGCTTCACCGACCTCAACAGCCGCGAGTACCTGATCCGCCACCTGGCGCGCACGACCCGGCTCGAAGACCTGCAGGGCGTCGCGGTCGCGTGGGCCAACGGGCGACCGGTGCTGCTGGAGCAGGTCGCCCAAGTGCGCCATGCGCCGGCCTTCAAGCGCGGTGACGCGGGCTATGCCGGCCGCCCGGCGGTGATCGTCAGCGTGCAGAAGCAGCCCGATGCCGACACCGTGAAGCTCACGCGCCAGATCGAGACCGCCCTGGCCGAGCTGGGCCCCGGCCTGCCGCCGGGCCTGGCCGCGCCGAAGGTGCTGTTTCGGCAGGCCGACTTCATCAGCGCCTCGATCGGCAACGTGGCCGAGGCGCTGCGCGACGGGGCGGTCATGGTCGCCATCGTGCTGTTCGCCTTTTTGCTGTCGGCACGCACGACGCTGATCTCGCTGGTGGCCATTCCGCTGTCGCTGGCGGTCACGGCTTTGGTGTTCAAGCTGATGGGCCAGTCGATCAACGTGATGACGCTGGGCGGCCTGGCGATTGCCATCGGCGAGCTGGTGGACGACGCGGTGGTCGATGTGGAGAACATCGTGCGCCGCCTCAAGCAGAACCGCACCGCCGATGCGCCGCTGCCGGTGCTCGAAGTGGTGCGACGCGCGAGCGTCGAGGTGCGCTCGGGCATCGTCTACGCCACGGCCATCGTCGTGCTGGTGTTCGTGCCGCTGTTCGCGCTGCCGGGCATCGAAGGCCGGCTGTTCGCGCCGCTGGGCGTGGCGTACATCGTGTCGATCCTGGCGTCGATGCTCGTCTCGATGACGGTGACGCCCGCGCTGGCGGCCTGGCTGCTGCCGCGCATGAAGCGGCTCGACCACGGCGACAGCCCGCTCGTGGCCTGGCTCAAGCGGCACGACGAACGCCTGCTGCAGTGGTCGTTTCCGCGTGCGCGGTGGCTGATCGGCTCGGCCGCTGTCGCCGCGTTGATCGCGGCGGCCACGGTGCCCTTCTTTCCGCGCAGCTTTCTGCCCCCCTTCAACGAAGGTTCGCTGGTGCTGTCGCTGCTGTTCAACCCCGGCACCTCGCTGGCCGAGGCCAACCGCATGGGGCAGGTGGCCGAGCGCCTGATCGCCGAAGTGCCCGAGGTCGTGCAGGTCGGCCGCCGCACCGGCCGCGCCGAGTTGGACGAGCATGCCGAAGGCGTTCACTCGACCGAGATCGAGGTGGACCTGAAGCGCTCAGACCGCCACCAGGAAGCGGTGATGGCCGACATCCGCGCGCGGCTGGCGGTGCTGCCGGGCGCGGTGGCCATCGGCCAGCCGATCTCACACCGGCTCGACCACCTGCTGTCTGGCGTGCGCGCGCAGATTGCGGTCAAGGTCTACGGCGACGACGTGGACACCTTGCGCGGCTTGGCCGAGCAGTTGCGCCAGGGCCTGAGCGGCGTGCCGGGCCTGGTGGACCTCACGGTCGAGAAGCAGGTGCTGATCCCGCAGATCAAGCTGCGGATCGACCACCGCCAGGCGGCCCAGCTGGGGCTCACGCCCGGCCAGGCGGTGCAGGCCTTGCAGACGCTGACCGATGGCGCGCACGTCGCGCAGATCGTCGATGGCGCGCGCCGCCACGACCTGGTGCTGCGCCTGCCCGACGAACGCCGTCGCCCTCAAGACCTGGCCAACCTGGTGATCGACACGCCGGCCGGCCGCGTGCCGGTGTCGGCCTTCGCCAGCGTTGAAGAAGGCGACGGGCCGAACCAGATCGGCCGCGAAAACGGCCGCCGCCGAATCGTCGTCTACGCCAACACCAAGGGCGGCGACATGGGCCGTGTGGTCGCCGACATCCGCCGTGTGCTCGACCAGACGCGTCTGCCCAGCGGGTACTTCGTGAGCCTCGAAGGCCAGTTCCAGGCGCAAGAGCAGGCCACGCGGTTGATCACCGGCCTGTCGCTGGTGTCGCTGGCGCTGATGTTCCTGGTGCTGTACTCACGCTACAAGTCGGCGGTACTGGCCGGCGTGGTGATGGCGAACATTCCGCTCGCACTCATCGGCAGCGTGATCGCGATGTGGGTGGCCGGCGTGGAGCTGTCGGTCGCCTCGATGGTGGGCTTCATCACGCTCGCGGGCATCGCCACGCGAAACGGCATCCTCAAGATCAGCCACTACGTGAATCTGTGCAAGTTCGAGGGTGAGGCCTTCGGTGTGCCGATGATCGTGCGCGGCTCGCTGGAGCGGCTGACGCCGGTGCTGATGACGGCGCTGGTCGCGGCCTTCGCGCTCACGCCGCTGCTGCTGGCGGCCGACGCGCCGGGCAAGGAAATCTTGCACCCGGTGGCGGTGGTCATCTTCGGCGGGCTGGTCAGCTCGACCCTGCTCGACACGCTGATCACGCCGTTGGTGTACGCCGCCGTCGGCCGGCGCCCCACCGAGCGGCTGCTCGAAGTGGCCGACGACGAAGCCTTGTGAACAACCCGACCACGCGAACCAAACGCTGCGGTGGCGCCTCCAACGCGTCGTCCGCTGCCCTTCACCGAAAGATGAAACCCATGAAAAAACTGTTGATCGCGGCCGTGGCCGTTTGCTCGCTGGCTGCCACGGCCATCGCTCAAGCGCACGGATCGGCCGAACCCAAGCACGGCGGCATCGCCCGCAGTGCGAGCGACCTGGGCTTCGAGTTGGTCGCGCAGCCCGACGGCGCGGCGCTCTACCTCGAAGACCACGACAAGCCGCTGCCGATACAGGGCGCGAGCGGCAAGCTGTCGGTGTTGAACGGGGCCACAAAGAGCGAGGCCGAACTGAAGCCCGCCGGGGCCAACAAGCTCGAAGCCAAGGGCATTCAGCTGCTGCCCGGGGCCAAGGTCGTGGCGACCGTCACGCTCGCCGACAAAAAGGTCGTGACGGTGCGCTTCGCGGTGCCCAAGAAGAAGTGAGCCGCCGATGACCCGGGGTGACCCCGCGCTCAGGCCGCGTTGACGAGCGCCTGCAGCGCCTCCGGGTCCACCGGCTTCACGAGGTGCGCATTGAAGCCGGCGGCGATGGCGCGCGCCACGTCTTGCGGCTGCCCGTAGCCCGACAGCGCCACCAGGCAGCCCGTGTGGCCGGCCTGCCGCAGGCGCTGCGCGACTTCGTAGCCGTTGAGTGAAGGCAGGCCGATGTCGATGAGCGCGATGTCGGGGCCCACCGCCATCACCTCTTTCACGCCCGCTTCACCGTCGGGCACGGTCGAGACCTCGTGGCCGGCAAGTTCGAGCAGTGCACGCAGCGCCTCGCTCGCATCTTCGTTGTCTTCGACCACCACGACACGGCGCTGAGCCTGCTCCTCGGCGCCCGCACTGGGTGCGGGTGCAGGCACCTCGGCCACTTCCTTGACGCGCGGCAGCCGCACGGTGAAGACGCTGCCCTGCCCCGGCCCGTCGCTTGCGGCGCTGACGGTGCCGCCGTGCAGCTCGGACAGGCGCCGCACCAGCGTGAGGCCGATGCCCAGGCCGCCCTGCCGCCGGTCGAGCGAGCGTTCGCCCTGCACGAAGAGGTCGAACACGTGTGCCAGCAGCGCAGGCGTCATGCCCACGCCGGTGTCACGCACTTCGAGCACGGCTTCATGGTTCTCGGGCCTCACGCTGACCGTCACGCTGCCGCCCTCGGGCGTGTACTTGATTGCGTTGGTGAGCAAGTTGTTGACGATCTGCTCCAACCGCGTGCCGTCGGCGTTGACCCACACGTCCTGCAGTTGCAGCGTGAGCTTGTGCTGCTTGAGCATGCCCGCGACTTCGAGCGTCGACACCAGGCGCTGCGCCGCCTGGGCCATGTTGAGCGGGTGGCGCGAGAGGGTGATCTTGCCGGCGATCACCCGGGCCACGTCGAGCAGGTCGTCCATCAGGCGCGCGAGGTGGCGCGTCTGGCGCGAGATGATCAGCCGCGCCCGCACCGCCGCGTCGTGCTCAGAGGCCACGCGGTTGAGCACTTCAGAGGCCGCCGAAATGGCACCGAGCGGGTTGCGCAGTTCGTGGCCCAACATCGCCAGAAACTCGTCTTTCGCGCGGTTGGCGGTTTCGGCCTCGACGCGGGCAATGTGCTCGCGCGCAACGAACTCGGCGCGTTCGCGCTCGACGTTCTTTTGCTGCGTCACATCCACCACCACACCGATCATGTGCAGCGGGTGTTGCGCGCCGTCGTAGATCAGCACGCCACGTCCCGAGAGCCAGCGCTCGGACCCATCGCGGTGGTGCACGCGAAACTCGAAGGTCGCCTGGTCGTGGCCGCGCCGGCGGGCGGTCTCGACGGCGCGACGAACGTTGTCGCGGTCTTGGGCGTCGATGTGCTCGAGCCAGGCGTCCCAGCCCGATTCGAATTCCCACAGGTCCATGCCGAACAGGCGCGCGAGGCCCGAGGTCCAGGTGACGGCGTTGGCCGCGAACTGGTGGTTGAAGAACCCCACGTGGCCCGCCGCCTGCGCCAGCTCGACCAAGTGCTGGCTCTCGCGCAGGCGCCGCTCGGTGTGGATCAGCGCGTCTTGCGCCCATTTGCGCTCAGAGATGTCGGTGTAGGCACCGATGGCCCCACGGGGCAGGCCCGCCGCGTCGTACAGCGGCACGGCGTGCGCGATCAGCCGGGTGCGGCGGCCGTCCTGGTGAACGATTTCGAGCTCGACGTCGCGCACCACGTGGCCCCGCGCCGCACGGCGCAGCGGTTGCTCGTGCACCGGCAGCTCTTCGCCATCGACCAACGTGCGGTGCGGCGGCAGTTCGCCGTCGGGTGCGGCATGAAAGATGGCCAGCAGCGCCGGGTTGCGCAGCACCTGGCGGCACTCGCTGTCTTGTGCCACCGCCAACCCGATGGGGCTGCTGTGGAACAGGGCTTCGAATTCATCCGCCTTGGCTTGCAGCTTTTCGCGTGCGCTTTCGCGCTGCGCATGCGCGACGTGCAGGGCTTCTTGCAGCCAGGCCAGTTCGAGCACCTCGCTGCGGGTGGCCAGCGCCTCGGCCCCTTGCGTGGCCATCGCATGCAGCGGCGAGGCCACCCGGCGCGACACCAGCCACGCGAGCGCCAAGCCCGACAGCAGGGAGAGCAAGCCCGCCCCCAGGGCGGTGGCAAAGGACAGCGCATGGGCGCGGTTGATCGGGTCCGATGGCACACCCACCGCCACCCCCCAGCCGGCCGTGTCGATCATCTGCCAGGCGACGTAGTTCGAACCACCGTTCAGCGAATCGGCCTCTTGCATGCCCCGGCCGCGTCCCACCATGGGCCGCTGCGCTTCGCGCGGGATCTCACGGCCCACGAAGCGCTCACCTTCCCGGCTGCGCGCGATGAGCCGAAAGCGTGAGTCGAACAATGAGACGAAGCCACCCGGGCCCACCGTGGCGCTGGCCATCAGGCGCTGCCAGCTCGCGGTGTCGATCCACGCGCCGAGCGCGTAGCGCAGCTGTCCCTTCACCTCCACCGGTACCAGGATGCCGGTAGTGAACTCGCCATTGGCCCCGCGGATCACGTCGGTGAGCACCGGGCGGCGGGTCTCTTTCAGGCGCTTGAGCGCCGCCACGTCTTGCAGGCGGCCGAGCGGCTGGCCGGGCGCTTGCGGCATGTTGAAGACCATGTGCCCGTCAAGGTCGACGAGGTAGGCACTGTTCCACGTGCTGCGCAAGGTGGGCAAAGCGCTCAAGGCCCCGAAAAAGCCCGCGGTGTCGTCCTGCTGCAGCCGGTCGTTGTACGACAGGATGTACAGCGCATCGATCGACGAGACGATCTCGCGCTCGACCGTCACTGCAAAGCCGGTCGCGGTGTTTTGCAAGGTGGCTTCGAGCTGCGCGCGGCCATCGAGGATCTGCAGCGCAATCAGGTAGGCCGCCAGCGCGCTGATGGGCACGGTGGCGACGACGATCACGGCCATGAAATACGCCCGCAGCGAGGCGGTGGGCCAGCGCAACAGAAAGCGGAAGGACTGCAATCGCACGGTAAAGGAGGCGGCAAGGCACGCGCCGTTGGGAATGACTACGCCGGGCCCCGAAGGGTGTCCGGAGCGGGACCGCCGTTTTTACACCGTCCCCATGATCTCGAAGATGCGCTCGGGATCAGCGGGTTTCACGAGGTGGTGATCGAAACCGGCCTCGCGCGCGCTGGCACGGTCGCTCTCGCGGCCGTAGCCGCTGATGGCGACCAGCACCACCGGCGCCTCGCCCGGCTGCTCTCGCTTTCGCAAGGCACGTGCCACCTCGTAGCCACTCATGCCCGGCAGGCCGATGTCGAGCAGCACCACCTGCGGTCGCAGGCTGGCCGCGCGGTCGATGGCCGACGGACCATTGGTGGCGGTGAACACCTCGTGCCCCTGCGATTCGAGCAGCAAGGCCATGGTCTCGACCGCGTCGATGTTGTCGTCCACCACCAGCACGCGCAACGCGCGCGGGGCGCCCGCCGACGGTTCGTCCGCCGCGGAGGGTTCGACGTGCTCGATGACCGGCAGCGTCAGCGTGAAGCGGCTGCCCCGGTCGGGCCCGCCGCTTTCCGCGCGCACCGAACCGCTGTGCAGCGCAACGATGGTCTTCACCAGCGACAAGCCGATGCCCAGGCCGCCCTGCGAGCGGTCGAGCGTCTGGTCGGCCTGCGCGAACAGGTCGAACACGCGTGGCAGCACATCGGGCGCAATGCCGATGCCGTTGTCGATGATGCCGACCTCGACCGTCGCGCCGCGCAGCACGCCTTCGATGGCGATGCTGCCGTTCGCGGGCGTGAACTTGGCCGCGTTGTTGAGCAGGTTGGCAAACACCTGCGCCAGCCGCACGCCGTCGGCCCGCAGCGTGGCCGGCGGCTCGGGCAGGTGCACGCGCACCACGTGGCGCTTGGCGTCGATCAGCGGGCGCGAGGTCTCGATGGCCGCGGCGATCACGGTGTCGAGTTGCACCGGTTGCAGGTCGAGGGCGATCTTGCCCTGGCTGATGCGCGAGATGTCGAAGAGGTCGTCCACCAGGCGCGCCAGGTGCTCGACCTGGCGGGCGATGATGCGCACGGCCTTCTGGTGCACGTCGTCACGCAGGTCGCCGCCGTGGGCCAGCACATCGACCGCGTTGCGGATCGGCGCCAGCGGGTTGCGCAGCTCGTGCGACAGCATCGCCAGGAACTCGTTCTTGTGGCGGTCGGCCTCGACCAGCAGCAGCTCCGCCCGCTTGCGCGCGGTGATGTCTTGCGACACGCCGGCCAGCCGGTAGGTGCGCCCGCGCGCGTCGCGCACCGGAAAGGCCCGCTCGGCGATCCAGCATTCGCCGCGTCGGTATTCGTCCTCGTAGCCGGCCACGGGGGCATTCCAGTGGGCGCGCATGCGCGCCTGGTCTTCGGCGTGCATGCGCTGGAACCACACGTCGGGGTCGAGCAGCAGCTCGGCGGTGTCGCGCTTCCAGCTCTGTGCATACGCGGGGCTGACATACAGGAAACGAGGCGGATCGGCCAGCACGTCGAGCACCCAGAACACGTCGGTGATGGCTTCGGCCAGCTGGTGGAAGCGCTCTTCGCTCTCGCCCAGCGCACTCTTGGCGCGGCGGTAGGCGTCTTCGGCGCGGCGCAGGCGCAGCAGCGCCTTGACGTTGGCCACGAGCTCTTCGGGGTCGATGGGTTCGACCAGGTAGTTGTCAGCCCCCGCGTCGAGGGCCTTCACGCGGTGTGCGCTGTCCACCAGCGAGGCCGAGGTCTGCAGCACGAGGATGTGCCGCGTCGCGTCGTCGCTCTTGATCTGGCGGCACACCTCCAAGCCATTGATGTCAGGCAGTTTCACGTCCAGCAGCACGAGCTCGGGCGCTTGCGAGCGGGCGAGCGCCAGGGCCTCGGTACCGCTGCGTGCTTCGAGCACCTCGTAGCCGGCCAGGGCCAGCAGGCGCGACTTCACATAGCGTGCGCCGTCGTTGTCGTCGACGTTGAGTACCCGGGCACGGTGTTCGGTGAGGGACTTCATGTCGATCATGCCGCCGGCACGTTGGACTCGCCGGCGCCCTGCCCCTGGCGCATCGGCATTTCGAGCCAGAAGCACGAACCCACGCCCAGGCGGCTTTCGACGCGCAGGCTGCCGTGCAGCAGGTGTGCGAGCTTGCGGCACAGCGGCAGCCCCAGCCCCGTGCCCTTGTGGTGGCGCTGCAGCTCGTGCTCGACCTGCGAGAACTCCTCGAAGATCCATTCGAGGTGCTTGTCGGCCAGGCCAATGCCGGTGTCGCGCACCGAGAAGAGCACGCGCGAGGGGTCGTCAGGCGCGCGGGTGCAGCTCACGCGCACCTCGCCCTGGACGGTGAACTTCAGCGCGTTCGAAACGAGGTTGCGCAGGATCTGGGTGAGCTTGGCCTCGTCGGTCCACAGCGGCGGCAGGCCCGGCTCGGCGTCGAAGTTGAGCGCCACGTCGGGGCTCGTCAGCAGGGGACGCAGCGTGCCGCGCAGTGCGCCGAACAGTTCGTCGAGCGAGAGCTCGGCGCAGTTCAGGCTCACGTGGCCGGCTTCGATCTTGGCCAGGTCGAGCAGATCGTTGACCAGCTCCGACAGGTCTTGCACGGCCTTGAGGATGAAGCCGAGCTGCGTGGTGTGTTCGGCCGACAGCGGACCATCGACCCCCGACAGCATCAGCTTGGCCAGCGCGCGGATCGAACTCAGCGGCGTGCGGAACTCATGGCTCACGTTCGACAGGAAGCGCGACTTGGTCTCGTCGGCGCGGCGCAGTTGCTGGGCCTGGTCTTCGAGTTCGGCGTAGAGCGCCACGACGCCCCGATTGGTGTCTTCGAGTTCACGCGCGAGGCGGGCCAGTTCGTCCTGACGCTCGTTCAGCGCGGCCAGCGTGGCGACGAGTTCGCGGTTCTGCTGCTGCAGCTCTTCCTCGCAGCGGGCGGCGGGATCGCGCCGCGACAGCTGCGAGACGATGGTCTCGACCTGGCTGTCGCCGAAGTGCGAGGCCGGATGCGCCAGGCGCTTGTGCAACACCACGGTGGTGCCGCGCCCGGGCGTGCTGTCGATCTCGCAGTGGTCCATCAGCCGGTGGGCCCCGGCCAGTCCGAGCCCGAGCCGCGCAGCGCCCCGACCGGCCAGCACGGCGCGCACGTCGGCGATGCCCGGGCCCTCGTCGCGCACGCAGATGGCCAGGGTCGGGCGATCGCCCAGCAGCAGTTCGTAGCGCAAGTGCCCGCCGCCCGCGTGCCGCAGCGCGTTGCGCGCGATCTCGGACACGGTGGTGGCCACGCGGCTCTGGTCTTGCGCGCCCAGGCCGAGCGCCTGGGCCACTTCACGCGCGCTGCGACGCGCCGCCACCAGATCGGCTTCGGCGCGCAGGTCGAGAGAGATGAGGGTTTGGGGGTGCATGCGGTCAATCGTGGTAAGGCCCACCGAGGCGTGCGACGAAGACGGTGGTGTCGTCGCGCCCCCGGTGGTGGTCGCGGTAGAGCGCGGCGGCAATCACGCTCGGGTGCTGGTCGAACAGTTCGGGCTCGTCCTTCAGACTCCATTGCGTGGACAGGCCGTCACTGTTCATGACGAAGACCATGCCTTCGTCCCACCCGTGCTCGTGCGTGCGGGGTTTGCGCATGTTGTGGCCGAGGATGCCGGCCATCGACAGAAAGTGGCGGCTCTCGCCGCGCCCGGTCAGCACGGCGGCCACGTTGCCGACACCCGCAAAGCGCACGCGGCGACCGCGCAAGTCAGCCAGGGCGACGGCCATCGCCGCACCGCGCGTGCTGCGCAGCGCGCCATGGGCGCGATCGAGCAGGTGCTCGGGCGACGCGGGCATCTGTGCGGCCTCTTCGACCGCATTCGAGGCCGCCGAATGCGCGAGGCTGCCGTGGCCCAGGCCGTCGATCACGGTCATCAGCACTGCGTCGCCTTCGACGCGGCAATGCCACGCATCGCCGCAGGTCGACTCACCGGGGTGCGGCAGCGCAATCACGCCGTAGTCGAAATTCGCTTCGTTGGGTTCGGGGCTGCACTTGGCCATGCACACCAGCGCGCGCACGATGCTGCCGCGCGAGGCCGACGAGTGCACCTGCAACTCGGTCGCCATGCGCTTCATCGCCCCAAGGCCCTGGCCCAGCGTGCCGGCGGTCGAGAAACCGTCGGCCAGGGCGGTGCCGTAGACGAAACCCGGACCTTTGTCGATGGCGATCACCTCGACGCCGGGCGCCGGCCAGTCGCGCACCGAGACCAGCACCTCGCCCCCGCCGCCATGCTTGATGACGTTGGTGGCGGCCTCGGTGGTGACGAGCGCCACGCGGCCCACGTCTTCTTCGTTGAAGCCGAGTTCACGCGCCCGCTCGATGGCCGAGCGCCGTGCAGCGGCCACCTGCGTGGTGTCGCTGATCTCGATGCGCAGCGTGGGCACGAGGCCGGGGTTCATCGTTTCCATTGCGTGATGGACACGCGCGTGCCCTCTCCGGCTCGGGTGTGAAGTTCGAATTCGTCGCACAGGCGCTTGGACCCGCTCAGGCCCAGGCCCAGGCCGTTGCCGGTCGTGAAGCCATCTTTCATGGCCAGCTCGATGTCGGCGATGCCAGGGCCCTGGTCCTCGAAGACCAGGCGCACGCCGGCGCGACCCAGCCGGCGCATCTGGTACAGCGAGGCCATACCGCCCCCGCCATGAATGACCGTGTTGCGCGCCAGTTCGCTGGCGGCGGTGATGAGCTTGGTCTGCTCGACGAGGCTGAAGCCGCTGCCCAGCGCAAGGTCGCGCACGGATTGGCGCAGCCGCACGACGTCCTCCTGGTTTTGAAGCTCCATGGTGCGGCTGAGTTCGGCGCTGATGTCGCTGCTGTCTGGGTGCACCGGTGCCTCTCACGCCTGCGAGCGCAGCAGGTCCATGCCGCGCTCCACGTTCAAGGCGGTCTGAACGCCGTCGAGGGTGAGGCCGAGTTCGACCAGCGTGATCGCCACCGCCGGGCGCATGCCCACGAGCACGGTGCGCGCGTCGAGCACGCGCGACATCGCGGCGATGTTGCTGATCATGCGGCCGATGAACGAATCGACCACGTCGAGCGACGAGATGTCGATCAGCACGCCCTTGGCCCGGTCGCGCACGATGCGCTCGGTGAGGTCGTCCTGCAGGCTCAGCGCGAGGCGGTCGTGCATGTCCACCTGGATGGTCACCAGCAGGAACCGCCCCATCTTGAGAATCGGGATGCGCTCCACCGTGCTCACTCCACGCGGCTGACCGGCTTGAGCGTCGCGCCCGAGCGGGCCAGCGCCACGGTGAAGGCATCGGCCAGCGAGGCCTTGGTGGTCACCTCGGACAGGTCGACCCCCAAGTGAACGATGGTCTGCGCGATCTGCGGGCGAATGCCGCTGATGATGCAGTCGGCCCCCATCAGGCGTGCAGCGGCCACGGTCTTGAGCAGATGCTGCGCGACCAGCGTGTCGACCATGGGCACGCCGGTGATGTCGATGATGGCGATGGACGAACCGGTGTCGACGATCTTCTGCAGCAGGTTTTCCATCACGACCTGCGTGCGCGAGCTGTCGAGCGTGCCGATCAGCGGCAGCGCGATGATGTTTTCCCACAGCTGCACGACCGGGGTCGTCAGCTCCAGCAGTTCCTGCTGCTGGCGCACGATGATTTCCTCGCGGCTCTTCTGGTGCAGCTCGACCGTGTAGAGGCCCAGGCGGTCGAGCAGCAGCGTCGCGGCCCAGGTCTCGCTCGCCAGGCGTTCGGGCTGCGTGGCGTACTCCTCTTGAAACAGCGCGAAGAGCACCTGCTTGAGCGAAAACACGAAGGTCGCGGTTTCGCTCGGGTTCACTCCCTGGCGCGCACGCGCGGTGGCCAGGTCGCTCAGCAGGCGCTTGAGGTCTTGCCAGGCCGCGCTCTGCATGTCGCCGCCGGGCGCCTGCTGCAGGGCGTGGCGCAGCGCGGCGAGCAGATCGGCCGACAGGCGGCGCGCCTCGGCGACGCCACCGCGGCTCACGCCGAGCGCCGCCTGCTGGGCAGACCAGTTCTGCAGCACAGCGTCTTCTTTGCGCGAGAGCAGTTCTCCCAGTGCGCTGTGGTCGATCGTCTTCATGCGGTTCCTCTGTGGGTGGGTGGGGGTGATGGTCGAGACAGGCGACGGGTCGACTCGCGCGGCGTCTTGCCGCGGCGCCCGGACCGCGGGCGGGTGCCGCCGGCCGTCGCCAGAAACTTCAGCAGGCGGCGCTCGTCGGCCACCAGGCCACGAGTCGGCGCCTGCGCATGGCCGCGCGGCAGCGTGTCGTGCGTGGCGAGCGTCTGGGCCAGAGCCTCGCCATCGAGCACCCCGGGATGCACATAAGACTTGCGGCACACCGCCACCGTGTTGCCCAGGCGGCACGACACCTCGCCGAGCACCTCGTTCACCGCACGAGCGCCGACCTCGCCCGCGCGGCAGCGTTCGCACATCAGGGCGAGTGCGTGCACGGTGGCATGCCAGGTGCGAAAGTCTTTCGCGGTGACGTCGATGCCACTGCAGGCGCGCAGGTACTCGTTGACGTCGGCCGAGCCGATGCCCCGCATGTCGCCCGACTCGTCTTCGTACTGGAAGAGTTCTTGCCCGGGCAGGGCCTGGCAGCGGCGCACGATGCGCGCAACGCGCGGGTCGTCGAGGCGAACCTCGTGGCGCACGCCGCTTTTGCCGCGAAAACGCAGGCGCAGCACGCCACCCTGCACCTCGGCATGCCGGTTGCGCAGCGTGGTCAGGCCGAACGAGCCGTTCTGGCGGGCGTACTCGTCGTTGCCGACGCGCACGAGCGTGGTGTCGAGCAGGCGCACGATGGCCGCCAGCACGGCGAAGCGCGAAGGCACGGCGCCAGTGGCCGCAGCGAGGTCGTCCGCCACGCGGCGGCGAATGCGGGGCAGCGCGCGGCCGAAGCCGAGCATGCGTTCGAACTTGCCAGCGTCGCGTGCCTCGCGCCACTGCGGGTGGTAGCGGTACTGCTTGCGCCCGCGCGCATCGCGGCCGGTGGCCTGCAGGTGCGCGTGGGGCTGCGGGGCGATCCAGACGTCGGTGTACGCCGGTGGAATGGCGAGCCGGCGGATGCGCGCCAAGTCGGCTTCGTCGGTGATCCAGCGGCCATCGGGTCGCCGGTAGGCAAAGCCCTGCCCGCGCTTGACGCGGCGGATGCCCGGGCCGTCGTCGCTGACGTACACCAGGCCTTCGGGCACCGCCTGCGCTGCGGTGGCCTCGGCTTGCCCCGTACGGACGAGCGAAGGCGCGCGGCCTGTTGTAGAGGCCGCGCGCTGGGTCATCAATGAGGCCGGTGCAGTCAGGTGGTGGCCTTCAAGCGGTCGCGCAGCAGCTTGATCTGGTCGTGATTGCGTTGCACGCCCAACTGCTGGCGGGCCACGATCGCCCGCACGGGCTCGGGCAGCACGTCCTCTTTCAAGGCCTTGCGGTAGCGCGCCAAGGCCGCGTCTTCGCCACGCTCGCACTCTTCGAGCATGGCCTGGTCGCTGTAGCCCACCAGCGAGCCGCGCACGGCGACCCATCCCCGGTGCAAGGCCCCGGTGGCGCTGCCGCCCTGGTCGGGCTTGCCGCCGTACTGCAGGACCAGCGGCGCAAGCTCGGCCGCGGCCTGTTCGCACTCGCGCGAACGCAGCGTGAAGAGGTTGCGCAGCTCGGCCGAGGTTGCGTGTTCGGCGCAGGCTTGAAAGCCGAACTGGCCGTCCTTGCAGGTTTCGATCAGGTCGTTCAAGGTGTCGACGATGTCGTCATGGCTCATGGTCATGGTCTTGTCCTTTCGGTTGACGGGCCTGGCCCGGGAGCTTCTGCTCGGCAGGCCGCATGCCCGGCGGCGGCGCTGCGCACCCGCAGCAGTCAGGTGGGCCGCTCGCCGCGCGACGGCGAGCGCGACGCCACCCGTGTGTCGCGGGTCTGGTCGCTTCGCGGATGCACGGCGCGCCGGCGGGGGTCGAGGTTTGCGTGGTCGCTGCGTTCGCGACCCGGTCGCTCGGGGTTGCTCAGCACGAGGGCTTGGGCATGGCTCAGGGGTTTCATGGCAGTCTCGCAAAGCATTAATAGGTGAGATCGGGCAAACGACGTGCCCGCGCCACGCGCCGTGAAGACCCAGCAGCGCCGGCTTCGTCGGTAAAAGTTGCATTCCCCTGCTGGCGACTCAGAATTTGTTACCGCAAAGCGGACCGGCCAGCGGCAAGTTGCGCCCCCGCGGCGGCACGCTGGGTGGCATGGTCCGATCGGGTGACAAGCGGCCGGATCCCAGCAAAAACAAGCACTTGCGACGAGGGCGAGCACGCGGGCGGCGTGCCGAAGCCGTCGCCAACACGGCCGGCACAGGGGTTGCGAAAGAAGCGGGCTCACGGCCCGCGCCGCAACCGGCGCGCCCGCACCCAGCCTTGGACCCGATTCAATGAACGCACCGGCGAACCGCCTCGAACACCGGCAACACCAGACCCTCACGCCCCGCCTGCAGCATGCGGTGCGGCTGCTGCAACTGTCGTCCCTCGACTTCGCGCAAGAAGTGCAGGCGGCGATGGGCAAGAACCCCTTCCTCGAAGTGGACGAACCCGCCGGCGACGGCGCTCAGTCCGAGGCCGCTGACACCGCGAATGCCGACGACAGCTTCGGCCGCATCGAAGTCGTCACCCCCACGCCAGGCGAGTCACCGGCCTGGGAGCGCGAGAGCTGGGCGACGCTCGGGGGCGGCAACGGCCAGCGCGCCGCCTCGGGCGACGGCGACATGAGCGCAATGGAAATGGTCGCGGCCGACGAGAACCTGCGCGAGCACCTGCATCGCCAGATCAACGTGCGCCACCTCTCGCCGCGCGACCGCGTGCTCTGCGCCACGTTGATCGAATCACTCGACGACGACGGCTACCTGCGCTGCGAGCTCGACGAGCTGGCCACGCTGACCGAACTGGACCCGGAGGTCGAAGCCTGCGAAATGAGCACGGCGCTCAAGCTCGTGCAGTCGCTCGACCCCTGCGGCGTGGCCGCGCGCAGCGTCGCCGAGTGCCTGCAGTTGCAGCTCGCCGCCTTGCCGGAAGACGAACGCGAGCTGCCGCTTCGCATCGTCACCGAGCACCTGCACCGACTGTCGCAACACGACATCAGCGGCTTGGCCAAGGCCCTGAAGTGCAGCGTGACCGAGACCGAAGCAGCCGTCGAGCGCATCCGCCGGCTCGACCCACGACCCGGCTGGCGCTTCGGCTCGCCCGATGTGCAGTACGTGACCCCGGACGTCATCGTGCGCAAGGTGCGTGGCGAGTGGAAAGCCGTGCTCAACCCGGCCATCGTGCCCAAGGTGCGGCTCAACCAGGTGTATGCCGAGCTGTTTCAGCGCCACCGCGAATCGCAGCACGCGGAGCTTGCCGCGCACCTGCAGGAAGCCCGCTGGACGGTGCGAAACGTCGAGCAGCGGTTCTCGACCATCCTCAGCGTGGCCGAGGCCATCTTGAAGCGGCAGCACCACTTCCTTGAGTTCGGCCCGCTGGCGATGAAGCCGCTCGGCCTGAAAGAGATCGCCGACGAGGTGGGCCTGCACGAGTCCACCGTCTCGCGCGTCACGAACAACAAGTACATGGCCACGCCGGCCGGCGTGTTCGAGTTGAAGTTCTTTTTCTCGCGTGCCATGCCCACGGCCAGCGGCGGCGCATGTTCGGCCACCGCGATCCGCGGGGTCATCAAGGACATGATCGACGGTGAAAAGCCCACCGCCCCGTTGTCAGACGCCGAGATTGCCCGCCTGCTCGCACGCCAGGGCCTGACGGTGGCGCGCCGCACGGTCACCAAGTACCGCCAGTTGCTAAAGGTGCCCGCCGTCGAGCGGCGGCGCAAGCACGGCTGAAGGCAAGCGGCTCAGCCGGCCCGCGCGGCTTTCGCCCCCGCGTGCGACCGCGTCCGGGCCTCACGCCGGCTGTTGCGCATGTATAGCCCCTGGCCCACGAGCGCGCTCACGAGCAAGGCGATGTTGACCACAGTGAACACGAGGTTGCCCGTCATCACGCTGTAGATCGAAAAACCCAGCGAGGCGAGCGTCTGCCCCGCGAACAGCCACGGCGAAACGCCGGCCGTCTTGCCGCTGGCCCACTGGGTGTAGACCTGCTGAACGATGGTGGTCAGCAGCAGGGTGGCGCTGAGCCAGCCGATGGCTTCAGTGAGGGTGTCTTGATCGGGCATTGGGTGCGCCTGTGAGCAGGGGGTGGCAGCTCCAGGCAGTTGATGTGCCCACGCACGCCCGCCCCGTGGGCCGGATAGGCGACTGCGCCGTGCGGGCATTCGCCGTCGCCCGAGGCGACGTACCTTCAGATACGCATGCACGCGGCGGCCCACACGGTGAAGGCCATGGCGGACCCTACACTGCGCCGCGCGATGGTCACTCCCCCTTCATCTTTCAGGGCACACATGCGCAACGAGACGGGCCGCTCGCGCCGACACAGCCGCCCGGTGGCCTGGGCCCTGCCCTTGTGGCTGGGCCTGCTGGCAGCCTGGCCCGCGCAGGCCAACACACCCGGTGCCCTGGCCGACCTGTCGCTCGAACAGTTGGTCGATGTGCGCGTCACCTCGGTGTCGCGCAAGCGCGAGAGCCTGGCGCGCACGCCGGGGGCGGTGTTCGTCATCACCGCGAGCGACATCCGCCGCGCCGGCATCACCAGCCTGCCCGAGGCCTTGCGGCTCGCGCCCAACCTCGACGTGGCGCGCGCCGACGCCAACCAGTACGCCATCAGCGCGCGGGGCTTCAACGACGTGCTGTCGAACAAGCTGCTGGTGATGGTCGACGGGCGCACGCTGTATTCACCGCTGTTCTCGGGCGTGTTCTGGGAAGCGCAGCCCCTGATGCTCGACAACGTCGAGCGCATCGAGGTGGCCAGCGGCCCGCACACCACGCTGTGGGGCGGCAACGCCTTCAACGGCGTGATCAACGTGATCACCAAGCGGGCCCAGCAAACCCCCGGCACCGCAGTGACCGTGCAAGCCGGCACCGACGGCCGCGAGGCGGCCTGGCGCCACGGCAGCGGCAGTGGCAACAGCGAGTGGCGCGCGCATGCGCGAGCCTTCGAGCGCGACAGCAGCCACGTGAGCGACAGCAGCCACGTGAGCGACGGCAGCGCCGTGCTCGACTCAGCCCACGGTGCGCAGGCCGGCCTGCGCTTCGACCGCTACCAGGGGGCCGACGGCTGGATCCTGAGTGCCGACAGCCACAGCACACGCATCGACCAGGGCGCCGGCTCGGTGCGGCACGTGTCCGGCACCCAATTGCGCGGCCGCTTCACGCGCGACCACGGCGCCGACCGGCAATCGCTGGTGCAGGCGGTGCTGGAGCACAGCGAACGCAAGCAGCCCGGCGCCCTCGACGAAACACTCTTCCTGGCCGATCTGGCCGGCCAGCACCGCTTCGCGCCCCTCGCGGGGCACGACGTGGTGGCGGGTGCGAGTCTGCGCCATGCGCGCGACGACGTGCAGAACTCGGCCGCCATCGTCTTCACACCGCCCGACCGCGGGCTCACCTGGGCCCGGTTCTTTGCACAAGATGAAGTCACCCTCGACGCAGACACCGCGCTCGGCGCCGGTGCCGCGCTCGAACGCAACCCTTACACCGGTTGGGAATTTCTGCCGAACCTGCGACTGGGCTGGCGTGCGAGCGACGCCGCGTTCTTCTGGGCAGCCTTGTCGCGCGCGGTGCGAGCGCCCTCGCGCATCGACCGCGAGTTCACGCAACCCGGCTTCGTGGGCGGCGGCGAGGCTTTCCAGTCCGAAGTCGCCAGCGTGCTCGAAGTCGGCCATCGCGGCCAGGCGAGCGAGTCGATCAGCTACTCGGCCACCTTGTTTGCGCATCGCTTCGACCGGCTGCGCAGCGTCGTCTTCACGCCGGCTGGGCTGGCCTTTCGCAACGATGTCGAGGGCCATGCGCTCGGCGTCGAGGCCTGGGGCAGCTGGCAGGCGAGCGAGCGCCTGCGGTTGGACGCCGGCTTCGCGTGGCTGCGCAAGCGCCTCGCGGTCGATCCGGCCGCAGCCGATTTCGGCAGCGTGGCGCTTTCGGGCAACGACCCGCGCCAGCGCCTGACGCTGAGTGCCGCGTACGAACCCAGCGACCACCATGGCGTGTGGCTCGCGCTGCGCCGCATCGGCAAACGGCCCTCGCCTGAGGTGCCGGCCTACACCGCACTCGACGCACGCTGGACGTACCGCATGAGCCCCCGGCTCGAACTGGCCCTGGCTGTGCGCAACCTGCTCGACGACAAGCACACCGAGTGGGGGCCGCAAGCCAGTCGCGTCGCGTTCGGCCGTGAGGCGGCGCTTCAACTGCGTTGGACGCTGTGAACGCCCTGCCCTTGCCCATCCGCCGGGCGATGCTCGCGGTCTTGTCGATGGCCTGCGTGCTGGGCGTCGCGCCCGCCCATGCGCAGAACGATGCCGCGCCCACGGCCAGCAGCGTGAAGGCGGCCTTTCTGTACAAGTTTCTCGCCTACCTCGACTGGCCGGCCGGCAGCTTCGCGCAGCCCGACAGCGCCATCGTCATCGGCGTCAACGGCGCCGATGACGTGCTGGCAGACCTGGGTGCGGTGCTGGCGGGTCGCAGCGTCAACCAGCGCAGCGTTCAAGGGCGGCGGGTGGACGGCGTCGAGGCCCTGCCCGGCGTGCACCTGCTGTACCTCGGGCCGCAGGTCGACCTGGCACGCAGCCCGGTCTTCAACGCCGCCAAGGCGCAGCGCCTCATGCTCGTCACTGACGCGGCCGATGGGCTTGCGTTGGGGGGCGTCATCAACTTCTTGCTGATCGGCCAACGGGTGCGCTTCGAGGTCTCGCTCGACGCGGCCGAACGCGCGTCGATCAAGGTCAGCTCGCGCGTGCTCGGTGTGGCCGAGCGCGTGGTCGGAGGGCGCCCATGAGGGGCATGCAGCGCGCGCTGCGCCGGTCGATCCGTTTCAAGGTCACGCTGGTGGTGTTGGTGATCACGGGCATGGCGCTGCTGATGAGCGCCACCGCCTTGCTGATCTACGAATTGCGCAGCTACCGCCAGGCCTGGGTCGAAGACCTCACCACGCAGGCCGAACTGATCGCCCGCGCCAGCGCGCCGGCGCTCGCCTTTGACGACCCCAAGGCCGCCAACGAGAACCTCTCGCTGCTGCAGGTGCGCCCGCAAATCGGTGCGGCCGCCGTGTTTCGCGCCGACCGCGGGCTGTTTGCCAGCTACCTGAGCCCGACCGCGCCCGACGGCATGCTGCCGGTCGCCCCGGCCGAGCCCGGCCATGCCTTCAGCGGCGACCGGCTGGAGCTGTACCACCCCGTGCGCGCCACCAGCGGCGACGGCGAACTGCTGGGCACCGTGTACCTGCGCGCCGACTACGACCTGCGCCAGCGCCTGCCCGCCTACTTGCTGATTCTTTGCGGTGTGATGCTCGCCAGCATGGCCGTGGCCGCGCTCGTCACCGCGCGGCTGCAGCGCACGATCACCACGCCCATCCTCGACGTGACGCAGGTCGCGCGCGAGGTGATGCAGCGGCGAGACTTCTCGCTGCGCGCCCCGCGCACGACGAACGACGAGGTCGGCGTGCTGGTCGAGGCCTTCAACGACATGCTGGCCGAGGTCGAACTGCGCACCGACGCGCTCGAGCAATCGAACGAACAGCTCTTCGATGAGATGGCCCAGCGCCGCAAGGCCGAAGAGGCGCTCAAGCAAGCCGCGCGTGCGAAAGACGAGTTCCTCGCCACGCTGGCCCACGAGCTGCGCAACCCGCTCGCGCCCATCGGCAATGCCGTCGAGATCCTGCGGCGCATCGGCGACGGCGAACCCGCGCTGCGCGGCAAGGCGCTCGACATCATGACGAGGCAGCTGCGCCAGATGGTGCGACTGATCGACGACCTGCTCGACGTGTCGCGCATCACGACCGGCAAGCTGCTGCTCCACATGGAACGGCTCGACCTGCTTGCCGCCCTGCGCAGCGCCGTCGAGATCGCCGGCCCCGGCATCGAGGCGCGACAGCACCAGCTCGTGCTGCGCCTGCCTGACGCCCCCGTGCACGTGCAAGGCGATTCGACACGGCTGGCGCAGGTCTTCGCCAACCTGCTCAACAACGCGTCGAAATACACCGACATCGGCGGCCGCATCGAGCTGTCGCTCACGCAAACCGGCAAAGAGGCCGTGGTGCGCATCAGCGACAACGGCATGGGCATCGCGCCCGAGATGCAGGCGCGCATCTTCCAGATGTTCGTGCAGGTCAACCAGTCGCTCGAGCGCGGCAAGGCCGGACTCGGCGTCGGGCTGTCGCTGGCCCGCCAGCTGATCGAGATGCACGACGGGCGCATCGCCGTTCACAGCGATGGCCTGGGTCAAGGCAGCAGCTTCGAGGTGCGCCTGCCCTTGGCTGGCAGCCAGACCACCGAAGCGCCCCCGCCCGACCCGGGCAGCCTGCCGCGCAGCGAGTTGCCGCGCCGCATCCTCGTCGCCGACGACAACATCGACTTCGCCACCAGCCTGGCCAACATTCTCGAATCGCTGGGGCACGAAACGGTCGTCGCCCACGATGGGCGTGAAGCCCTGCGGCTGGCCGGCCATTACCGTCCCGAGGTGGCCTTTCTCGACATCGGCATGCCCGGACACAACGGCTATGAGGTGGCCTCGCTGCTGCGCGAGCGCACCGAGCGCGAGCACCTGGTGCTGGTCGCCATCACCGGCTGGGGCCAGGAACGCGATCGCGAAAAGGCGCGCACCGCCGGCTTCGACCACCACCTGGTCAAACCCATCGAGCTGAGCCAGATCCTGCCCATCGTGGGTGTGCACGAACCCGGTTGACGCAGCGCTCGCGCACTTGCGGCTTGCAACTGCGTTTACATCCCGTCGCACATCAGTGCTTGCCCGCAGTGCACTTCGGACGATATTCCGACCACGGCGCAGTCGTCGCCGGGGTATCGAGGAGGAACATCTTGAGCACTGTTCGCTTGATCAGGGACTTTTCCATCCCGATGGGCCGCGTGTTCGCGGCCATGGCGCTTGCCGGCATTCCCCTGCTGGCGCAGTCACAACAGCTCACCGCCGTGGTGGCCGTCGAGCCCACCTCGCGCAAGGAAGCGACCACCATTTCACACACCGCCTTCAAGACCGGCTTCGGCAAGGCGGTGGGTCAGTCCATCGATGTGTCGATGAGCGAAGACCTCGCCGATGTGATGCGTGCAACCCGCAGTTCAGGTTACGACGTGTTCATCGCCCCGGCGCAGGTGGCCGCTTCGGCCATGCAGCGTGGCTACGAGTTGCTGGGGGTGACAGCCCAGCCCGAGCAGTACGTGCTGATCGCGCGCACGCATTTCGAACGCATGGACGGCCTGCGCGGACGCAAGCTCTTCCTGCCGCAGCAAGACTCGCTCTACACGTACATGGCGCGGGGCATGCTCAATGCGAACGGCCTGTCGTTCAAGGACCTGGGCTCGGTGCACTACGGCCGTTACCCCCAGGCCGGCCTCACCGCCGTCAGCCTCGGCCTGGCCGACGCCACCGTGGTGCGCCAAAGTGACTGGGCCGACTGGGTGAAAGACAACCCCGGCGTCGCCCGTGCGCTGGGCACCTCGACCCCGGTGCCGGGGGGCCTGTCGGTCGTCGTGAAGAAATCCCTGCCGAACGACCTGCGCACGAAGATGGCCAAGTGGTTCACGCAATCGACCTCGGTCGCCGGCCTCACACCGCTGGCGACGCAGTTCGAATTGCCGCACTACAAGTCGGTCGCCGAGCTGGGCCTGTTCACGCCGACCTACCTGCCGGGTGCCACGGTGGTGGGCTGGCGCGACGTGCAAAAGCTCACCAGCAGTGGCGCGCTCTTCGTGGACACGCGCACGAAGAAGGAATACGACGCCAAGCACGTGGCCGGCGCGATCTTCGTGCCCTATGGCGAGAAGAGCCTCAAAGACGTGGCCTTCGACAGCAAGCTCGACGATTTTTCGGGCCTGTCCAAGCTCGACAAGAACCGCCCGACCATCTTTGCCTGCAACGGCGCCGAATGCTGGAAGTCTTACAAGGCCAGCAAGACGGCCGTGGCCGCCGGCTTCAAGCAGGTGTACTGGTTCCGGGGCGGCCTGCCCGAGTGGGACCAGGCCGGCCAGCCGGTTGCCAGCGCACCCGCGGCACCGGTGGCCCGCGCCGACTGAGCAGCGCGCCCAGGGCCTAGCCCGGCAGCGGCGTGTGCCGGGGCCGCACGGCGGTCGCCAGCGCCGCCCCGAGCGTGTCGGGCGACACCGGTTTGGCAAGCACCTGGAAGGCCGCCTTGTCAGCCGCGGCGAGGTCTTGCGTGTAGCCACTCATCAACACCACCGGCAAACGCGGGTGGCGTTCCTTGATCAGCTTGGCGAGGTCGATGCCCGACAGTGCGCCCGGCATCATCACGTCGGACAGCACCACGTCGAGTGACTTGCCCGCGCCCAGGAAGCGCAAGGCCTCTTTGGCATTCGACACGCGGTGGCCCTGGTAGCCCAGCGCGCGAATCAAGGCCAGCGTCGTCTGGGCCACCTCTTCGTTGTCTTCGACCAGCAGCACGTTTTCACCGAAGCCGCTGGCTCGCACCTGCGGGTCGCCGCTCACGAAGTCTTGCTGCGGCTCGCCCTGCGCGGCCGGCAGGAACATGCGCACGGTGGTGCCCACCTGCTCGGTGCTCTCGATCTTCACGCTGCCACCCGACTGCCCGCAGAAGCCCTCGACCTGGCTGAGTCCGAGGCCGGCCCCGCCGCCCACACCCTTGGTCGTGAAGAAGGGCTCGAACACGCGTTCGAGCGTCTGGCGCGGAATGCCATGGCCCGTGTCGCTCATGGCGATCACCACGCAGGGCACAGCGGCCTGCGGTGCTTCCTCGGGCGTCGCGTTGCGTGCCAGAACCGTGAACACGCCCCCCTTGGGCATTGCGTCACGCGCGTTGATTGCCACGTTGAGCAAGGCCAGCTCGAGTTCGCTGCCATCGACGTTGATGGGCTGCGTGTCGCCATCGACGTTGAGGATGAGCTTGATCTCGGGCGCGAGCGAATGCTTGAGCATCTGCTCCATCTGGGGCAATTTCTGCTGCAACTCGACGCGCTCGAACCGCAGCGGCTGGCGACGCGCGAAGGCCAGCAATTGGCGGGTCAGGCGCTCACCCGTCTTCACGGCCCGTTCGAGCGCGAGCAGGTGCGCCTCGGCCGGCGTGCCGGCGAGCTTTTTCTTCAGGATGTAGGCCTGGTTGTTGACCACCATCAGCAGGTTGTTGAAGTCGTGCGCCACGCCCCCCGTCAGACGGCCCAGGGCTTCGAGGTGCTGCGAGTGGCGCAGCGCCCCTTCGGCGGCCGCGCGGCGGCGCTCTTCTTCGGCCAACCGGGCCAAGGCACTCACCTCACCGCGCGATTTGCGCATGGCCAGCCAGGCGATGCCCACCAATCCGGCCGCGACCGGGAAAACGTACGCCCCCGTGCGCAGCAGCCGCTCGCGCCAGGCCGACATCACGGCCCCCGACTCGAGGCTCGCCACGACGTACAGCGGGTAGGGGCTCAGGGCACGAAAGGCCACCTGGCGCTCTGCACCGTCCACCGGGCCCTGGCCCCGGAAGCCGCCTTCGGCCACGCCGCGCCGCATGTTGTCCATCAAGGGCGAGTCGGGCATCACCGTCACCTGCACCTTGGGCGGCAGTGGCGGGTTGCGCAACACCACCACACCGTCTGAACGCACGATGCTCATCGCCAGCCCCGGCTGGCTCGCAGCGAGACGGGCGTAGAAAGTCTCGAAGTAGTCCACATGCAGGCCGACCGTGATAACCCCGGCGAACTCGCCGCTGGGCCCGGTGAGACGCTCGTTGTAGGCGAACAGGCGCGCACCGCTCGCACGGCCCTCGATGGACTCCGAAATGAACGCCCGCTCGCCCAAGCGCAGGCGCCGAAAGTATTCGCGGTCGGCAATCGATACCTGTGGCTTCGGGTAATAACGGCTGCTGGCCTCGGGTTCGCCCCGCGCGTTCCACACCCAAACACCCTGCACCTGGGGAATTTCGGCCACGATGTTCTTCAGGGCCAGGTGCATCGCACCTTCGTCCGAAGGCCGGTAGGCGGCTGAGCCGATCAGGTCGCGAATGCGCCCGGCGAGCAGTTGTGCGGTCTCGAAGACCTTCGAGCCATGCTCGGCGGCGATGCGGTTGGGGCTTTCCACACGCTCACGTGCGGCCTCCCACTCGGCGCGGTGGCTGGCCCAGGCGAACACCGCGAAGTACACGATTGGCACCACGATGCCCAAGGCGATGAGCACGCGCAGCCAGTCGGTTGCCGAGGCCGGAGGAAAGTACGACGTGCGCACGCGTCTGCGCGGCGCCTCCGGCTCGGCGGCGAGCGGGAGCGGAATTTCTTGCATAGCTGACACGTGGGTCCCCTCGTTGTGTTCGCGCATGTCGGCACGGACCGGGTCGCCTCGGCTCCGGTCGTGGTGAAAGAGCTGTTGGCAATCGGTGTGCCCGCCCCCTGGCAGGGTTTTTGTGCAGCGCCTGGAAACCAGCCGCCCGCCTCGGGAACTGCGGGCTTCGGGCCCTCGGCAAGGGGCACTCGCCCATAATTCGCGGCCCGGAACCTCGCCGCGTCACCACGTGCGGCAGCGTACCGGCATGTCGCCTCACCGAGAAGGCGGCCTTCCCCCTAGTGCACGCGCGAAGCATCTGTCGCGCCTGCCGCCCAGCCCCATAAGGAGCCTGCATGCCCCATGCCTTGGTAGTGGACGACGAAGCCGACTCGGCAGAAATGATGGCCGCGCTGATCGCGACCGAAGGCTTCACCGTGGCCACCGCCGGATCCTTGCGCGAGGCGCGCCGCCAACTCGCACTGCAAGAGCCGGACATCGTCCTGCTCGACCTGATGCTGCCCGACGGCAACGGCATGCAGTTGTTCGAAGACCAGGCCTCGCTGGCCAACACCGAGGTCGTGCTCATCACGGGCCACGCCAGCCTTGAAACCTCGATCCAGGGCCTGCGCCTGGGGGCCGCCGACTACCTGGTCAAGCCGATCAACATGAAGCAGTTGCACGGCATCCTGTCGCGGGTCACCAAGCCTTCGGCGCTGCGGGCCGAGGCGCAAGACCTGCAAGAGGGCCTCGAAAAAGAAGGTCACTTCGGGCAACTGTGGGGCAAGTCGGCCCCGATGCGCCGCATCTACGAACAGATCGTGCGCGTGTCGGCCACGGCGGTGACGGTGTTCATCACCGGCGAGAGCGGCAGCGGCAAAGAAGTCGTCGCCCGCACGGTGCACGACCTGAGCCGCCGGCGTTCCAAGCCCTTTCTGGCGGTGAACTGCGGCGCCATCTCGCCGCACCTGATCGAAAGCGAAATCTTCGGACACGAGAAGGGCAGCTTCACCGGCGCCGACCGCCAGCACCACGGCTTCTTCGAACGCGCCACCGGCGGCACGCTGTTTCTCGACGAAATCACCGAGATGCCGCTCGACCTGCAGGTCAAGCTGTTGCGCGTGCTCGAGACTGGCACCTTCATGCGCGTGGGCTCCTCGCAAGTGCAAGAGACCGACGTGCGCATCATCGCCGCCACCAACCGCGCGCCGCAGACGGCCGTCAACTCGGGCAAGCTGCGCGAAGACTTGCTGTACCGGCTGAACGTCTTCCCGATCCATCTGCCCCCGCTGCACGACCGCGCGGAAGACGTTCCGCTGATCGCCGAGCACTTCCTGAGCGAGATCTCGCGCCGCGAAGGCCAGGTCAAGCGCTTCGCCCCCGAGGCCCTGGCCCGCCTGCAGGCCTACCGCTGGCCGGGCAACGTGCGCGAACTGCGCAACATCGTGCACCGCGCCTACGTGATGGCGTCTGACACGGTCATCGTCGACGAATGCCTGCCGACGCAAGAGACCCCGCTGCCCGCGATGACCGGCGCACCGGTGCTGACCATTCGCGTGGGCACGCCGCTGTCGGAGATCGAACGTCAGGTGACGCTGGCCACGCTCGAATACTTCGGCCGCCACAAAGAGAAAACCGCCGCGACGCTGGGGGTGAGCCTGAAGACGCTCTACAACCGGCTCAAGGAGTACTCGACCGTGCCGGTGCAGGACGAGTCGGCGCACGACGAGGCGCGCTAGCAAGGACGCGCCGCGTCGAACTCCCGCTTCTGGCAGCCACAGAGCGAAGACGTCTATACCCCGGTGCGAGCGGACGGGTGACAGGCGGAATGGCCTTCGTTCGCCCCCCATGACGGCGCCGGGACGAAAGCCGGGCTCAACGCGGCCGGGCTGCCCTCGCGGGCCGAAGCCCAGACCCCGTCAACGCCACAGCCCCGTCGGCCCCGCCCCCAGGGGCTGCGGCTGCCGACGCGTGCGCCCGGTCGGCCGCATCAGGATGGTCGGGAAGCTCACCGGCAAGGTCTGCGGAAAGTCGCGGCTGTAGTGCAGCCCGCGGCTCTCTTGCCGCATCAGCGCCGAGCGCACGATGAGGTCGGCGCAATCGACCAGGTTGCGCAGCTCCAGCAGGTCGCGCGTGACGCGGAAGTTGGCGTAGTAGTCGTCGATCTCGCTGCGCAAGAGCGCGATGCGGTGCAACGCGCGCTCCAGCCGCTTGGTCGTGCGCACGATGCCCACGTAGTTCCACATCAGCAGGCGCAGCTCGTCCCAGTTGTGCGAGATGACGACCTGCTCGTCGGCGTTCTCGACCTGGCTTTCGTCCCAGGCCGGCACGACGGGCGCGTCACCCGCGTCACGCGTCAGGATGTCTTGCGCGCAGGTCTTGCCCAGCACCACGCATTCGAGCAGCGAGTTGCTGGCCAGCCGGTTGGCGCCGTGCAGGCCGGTGTAGGTGGTCTCGCCAACGGCGAAGAGCCCGGGCAGGTCGCTGCGGCCGTTCAGGTCGGTCACGACGCCGCCACAGGTGTAGTGCGCTGCCGGCACGACCGGGATGGGCTGCTTTGAGATGTCAATGCCCAGCGTCAGGCAACGCGCGTAGATGGTCGGGAAGTGTTCTTTGAGGAAGGCTTCGCCCAGGTGCGTGGCGTCGAGCAGAACGTAGTCCACGCCGTGCTTCTTCATCTCGAAGTCGATGGCGCGGGCCACGATGTCGCGCGGGGCAAGTTCGCCGCGCTCGTCGTGGTCGGTCATGAAGCGCTTGCCGGCCGGCACGCCCGGGCCGCCCGGCGGCAGGATGAGCCGACCGCCCTCGCCTCGCAGCGCTTCGGTGATCAGGAAGCTGCGTTCCTGCGGGTGGTACAGGCAGGTCGGGTGGAACTGGATGAACTCCATGTTGCCCACGCGGCAGCCCGCACGCCAGGCCATCGCGATGCCGTCGCCGGTCGATGTTTCGGGGTTGGTGGTGTAGCGGTACACCTTGCCGGCCCCGCCGGTGGCCAGCACCACGGCCGAGGCCGCCAAGGTTTCGACGCGCTGGTTCTCGATGTCGAGCGCGTAGACGCCGTAGCAGCGCGGCTGCTCGTCGCGCTTGAGGTGGCGCGAGGTGATGAGGTCCACCGCCATCCAGCGTTCGAGCAGGCGGATGTTCGGGTGGCGCGCCACCTCGTCGAGCAGCACCTCGTGGATGGCCTTGCCGGTGGCGTCGGCCGCATGCGCGATGCGTCGCACCGCATGGCCGCCTTCGCGCGTGAGGTGCAGGCCGAGCGGGCCTTGCGGGTCGGGTGAGAACGGCACGCCGCGCTCGACCAGCCATTCGATGGCCTCGGCGCTGCGCTCGGCGATGAAGCGTGCGGCGTGCTCGTCCACCAGGCCTGCGCCAGCGTCTTGCGTGTCGCGCACGTGCGATTCGATGCTGTCGTCGGTGCCCAGCACGCCGACGATGCCGCCCTGCGCCCAGGCAGTCGCGGCTTCGTTCAGGCCCCGCTTGGCCAGCACGACGACGGGCCGCTCGGCCGCCAGGTGCAGGGCCACGGTGAGGCCCGCAAGGCCGGCACCGACGATGACCACGGGGAGGGAGGCGGGGGCAGTGGCGGACATGGATCGACCGTGCACGACGGCATCGACGAAGAAGCGACCGATTCTAGGAGCCGGCCCCCCCTGCCCCGGCTTTCGGTCACGGATTCGGCAGGCGCTCTTTGTGGAAGGCCACGATGCGCTCGAAGGCGGCCACGAGCTGGGCGTGGTCGAAGCCGGGCTTGGGGTAACCGCCGCGCGCCTGGCGCGCGCCGACGGCCTGGGCCACCGAGGCCGGCCAGGGCGAGAGCATGTCCATGTGGCCGGCGCTGGGCACGTCGGCCAGCCGCGTGCAGGCCTTGCAGGTGGCCAGCAGGGCCTCGGCATGGAAACGCGGCAGCAGCATGCCGTCGCGCCCGGCCGGCACCACCCCCACGGGCACCTGGATGGTCGCCAGACTCTCGGCGCTGAGCGCGGCCACCAGTGGCACAGCCACGGTGACCGAAGCGAGGCGCGGGTCGCGCGTCACGCGCTGCACGGCCGTCAACTCGCCGGGCAGGTACGCCACGGGCACGTCCCGCGCGCGTTCGTAGCTCGCGCGGCGCGCGGCCTGGGCCTCGGACGTGGTGAGGCCCTGGAAGCAGACGCCGGCATCGGCGTCGGTGTTGTCGAGGCAATGGCGCACCAGGTTCAGCGTGCGCCACTCGCCGCCTGCGAGCGTGAGCACCGTCATGCCACCGGCCGACATGCCATGCACGCCGAAGCGGTCGAACCGCAGTTGCGCCCCCCAGCGCGGGTGCTGGGCCAGGCCCTCGACGACCTGCATCACCTCGGCTGGGCGAGTCTTCCACGCTTCGGGGCCGGCGCGCGAGGTGTCGTTGAAGTTATCGCCGCGGTGCAGGGGCTGGGCCACCACGAAGCCGGCCCGTGCCAGCATGCTGGCGAGCAAGTGGTCGGCCAAGGGGCTGCCGCCGGTGCCATGCGACATCACCACCAGCCGCCGCGCCTCGGGCCGGGGGGCGGCATCGACGGCCACGCGCAGCTCGAAGGGGCCCCGCGTCTCGGCCTTGCCCACTTCGGCCGTCGGGTAGACCATGGTCACCGGCAGCTCGCCGAACTTCAGGTCGGCAAGGCCCACCTGGGCCTGCGCGCCGGCACTCGCGGCAGCCAGCACGGCCACCTGCCCCCACACGCGCCACACGCGCCCCGTCGTCGCCTTGCCTGGGCCCGTCTTGAGCGGGCCTGCGTTCGCCATCGTCGTCATGAAGTCACTCCCTTGCAGGTGTTGTTGATTCGGTCATGTCGGCCATGTCCGATCCGAAGGCGCCAGCATGCCCAACACACCCACGCCGCACACGCGGCCTGCGACGAACGGCAGCACCGCACGACGAAATGCGTGCCGGGGCCGACAAAAGAATCGGGGCGCATGCGTCGCCACATGCGCCCCCTGTCGTTGAAGGCCCCGGGCGGGGCCTGCGGCTCAGTGCACCACGCGGTGGAAGACGAACTCGCCGTCCTGCACCACCACCGGAATCACATCCTTCGGCCCGAACTTGCCTTCGAGGATCAGCTTGGCCACCGGGTTCTCGATGCGGCTCTGGATGGCCCGCTTGAGTGGCCGCGCCCCGAACACCGGGTCGAAGCCGACCTTGGCCAGCTCGACCAGCGCGGCGGGCGACACGTCGAGCTTCATCTCCATCTTCTCGAGGCGTTGCTCCAGGCCCTTGAGCTGGATCTTCGCGATGGCCTCGATGTGCTGCATGTCGAGCGCGTGGAACACCACCGTCTCGTCGATGCGGTTCAAGAACTCCGGGCGGAAGTGCTGTTTCACCTCGCCCCACACCGCCTCGCGGATCAACTCGCTGTCCTGCCCCGCCATCTGCATGATGAGGTGCGAGCCCAGGTTGCTGGTCATCACGATCACGGTGTTCTTGAAATCGACGGTGCGGCCCTGGCCGTCGGTCAGGCGCCCATCGTCGAGCACCTGCAAGAGCACGTTGAAGACATCCGGGTGCGCCTTCTCGACCTCGTCGAGCAGCAGCACGCTGTACGGCTTGCGACGCACGGCTTCGGTCAGGTAGCCGCCTTCGTCGTAGCCCACATAGCCCGGGGGCGCACCGATCAGGCGGCTGACCGAGTGCTTCTCCATGAACTCGCTCATGTCGATGCGGATCATGTGGTCGGCACTGTCGAACAAGAAGGTCGCCAGCGCCTTGCACAGCTCGGTCTTGCCGACGCCCGTGGGGCCAAGGAAGAGGAAGGAGCCCAGCGGCCGGTTCGGGTCAGAGAGGCCCGCACGCGAGCGGCGGATGGCGTCGGCCACCGCGGTGATGGCCTCGTCTTGCCCCACCACGCGCTCGTGCAGCTTGCCTTCCATCTGCAAGAGCTTGTCGCGCTCGCCCTGCATGAGCTTGGACACCGGGATGCCCGTCGCCCGCGACACCACCTCGGCGATCTCTTCTGCGCCGACCATCGTGCGCAGCAGCTGCGGCACCCCGCCCTGCCCCTTGGCCGACTCCTTGGCCTGTGCTTCCTTGAGGCGCTTCTCCAACTCGGGCAGCTTGCCGTATTGCAGCTCGGCGACCTTGTTGAAATCACCCTTGCGCTTGAGCTCTTCGATCTGGAAGCGGATGCGGTCGATCTCTTCCTTCACATGGGCCGAGCCCTGGGCGGTGGCCTTCTCGGCCTTCCAGATTTCTTCGAGGTCGGTGTACTCGCGGCCCAGCTTGGCGATCTCTTCTTCGAGCAGGCCCATGCGCTTTTGCGAGGCTTCGTCTTTCTCTTTGCGCACGGCTTCGCGCTCGATCTTGAGCTGGATGAGCCGGCGGTCGAGCTTGTCCATCGCCTCGGGCTTGGAGTCGATCTCGATCTTGATCTTGGCCGCGGCCTCGTCGATCAGGTCGATGGCCTTGTCGGGCAGGAAGCGGTCGGTGATGTAGCGGTTGCTCAGCTCGGCCGCGGCCACGATGGCCGGGTCGGTGATCTCGACGCCGTGGTGCACCTCGTACTTCTCTTGCAGGCCACGCAGGATGGCGATCGTCGCTTCGACGGTCGGCTCATCGACCAGCACCTTCTGGAAGCGCCGTTCGAGCGCGGCGTCTTTCTCGATGTACTTGCGGTACTCGTCGAGCGTGGTCGCGCCGATGCAGTGCAGCTCGCCGCGCGCCAGCGCCGGCTTGAGCATGTTGCCGGCATCGATGGCGCCTTCGGCCTTGCCCGCGCCCACCATCGTGTGCAACTCGTCGATGAAGAGAATGATGCGGCCCTCGTCGTGCGCCACTTCCTTGAGCACGCTCTTCAGGCGTTCTTCGAACTCGCCCCGGTACTTGGCACCCGCGAGCAGGCCGGCCATGTCGAGCACCAGCACGCGCTTTTCTTTCAGCGACTCGGGCACCTCGCCCGAGACGATGCGCTGCGCCAGGCCTTCGACGATGGCCGTCTTGCCCACGCCGGGCTCGCCGATCAACACCGGGTTGTTCTTGCTGCGGCGTTGCAGCACCTGGATGGCGCGGCGGATCTCGTCGTCGCGGCCGATCACCGGGTCGAGCTTGCCCTGGCGGGCGCGCTCGGTCAGGTCGAGCGTGTACTTCTTCAGCGCCTCGCGCTGGCCTTCGGCGTCGGCGCTGTCCATCTTCTGGCCACCGCGCACGGCGTCGATGGCAGCTTCGAGCGACTTGCGCGTGAGCCCGTGTTCTTTGACCACCGGGCCGAGGTTGGTCTTGCTGTCGGCCAGTGCGAGCAAGAACATCTCGCTCGCGATGAACTGGTCGCCGCGCTTGGTGGCCTCTTTCTCGGCATGCTGCAGCAGCGTGCCCAGGTCGCGGCTGGCCTGCGCCTGCTCGCCGCCCTGCACCTGCGGCAGCTTCTTCAGCTCAGCCTCGACCGCGGCCGCGAGCGCACCGGTGTTGACGCCCGCGCGCTGCAGCAGCGCCTTGGGGCCATCGGCCTGCGACAGCATCGCGCTCAGCACGTGGGCGGGCTCGATGTAGGGGTTGTCGCGGGTGACAGCCAGGCTGTGGGCGTCGGCCAGGGCTTCCTGGAACTTGGTGGTGAGTTTGTCGAGTCGCATGGGGTGGTGTCCTCCGATGGCTCTGGATTAGGGGGCGTGCACGACGATTTCAAGGCAGAGCATGGCGGCCCGGTCTGATCTCGGTCAAGCCGGCCCGAGAGGCCGACCCGTCAGACCGGCCAGACCCACCGCGCCAGGCGGAAGCCCAGGGCCGCGCCGCCCAGCGCGCCCAGCACGTGGGCCAGCGTGTGCCCTAGCGCCTGCAGCCACAGGCCGCGGTGCAGCAGCGCGAGCGATTCGGCCGAGAAGGCCGAGAAGGTGGTCAGGCCACCCAGAAAGCCGGTGACCAGCAAGAGCCGCCACCACTCGTTGGGCTCGCGCATGAAGTGCACCATCAGCGCCCCGATCAGCAACCCGCCCACGCAGTTGACCAGCAAGGTGCCCAGCGGCAGGCTGCTGCCCGGGGTGTTGAGCCAAAGCCCCGCGCCCCAGCGCAGCAAGGCACCGACGGCAGCCCCTGAGGCAACAGCCAGGGCCTGGGTCCAGGGGAAGCTCATGCGGCAGTGCGTGTGAACAGGCGCTCAGCCGGCGTTCTGGCTGGCGATGCCCCAGCGGGCCAGCGCGTCGTCGTCGGTGCTGCGCGCATCGACCCAGCGGGCGCCTTCGGGCGTGTGCTCTTTCTTCCAGAACGGAGCCTGGGTCTTCAGGTAGTCCATCAAGAACTCGCAGGCCTGGAAGGCCTGGCCCCGGTGGGCGGACGTCACCGCCACGAACACGATCTGGTCCAGCGGCTGCAGCGCCCCCACGCGGTGGATGACCCGCGCGGCGCGGATGTCGAAGCGCTGCATTGCCGCATCGACCATGCCCTCGATGGCCTTCTCGGTCATGCCCGGGTAGTGCTCGAGTTCCATCGTGCTGACACCCTGGCCGTCGTTGCGGTCGCGCACGGTGCCCACGAAGCTGACCACGGCACCGACGCCCGGGTCGGCCGCACGCAGGGCCGACACCTCGGTCGAGAGGTCGAAGTCTTCGGTCTGGACAGTGACGCGGGGCGCGGGCATGCGGTCGATTGTGGCAGCGGCCCGGAAGGATCAGCCGCCCGTCACCGGCGGAAAGAACGCCACCTCGGCGCCGTCTTGCAGCGGCGTGGCCTCGTCGCACAGGGTCTGGTTGAGCGCGGTGCGCACGGCCCGGCCACGTGCCAGCGCCTGGGCATGCGCGCCACCGCGTGCGATGAGCTGTTCACGCAGCGCGGCCAGCGTGCCGCCCTCGGCGACCTCGACCGCCTCGCCGCTGCCCAGCGCCTCGCGCAAAGAGGCGAAATAGCGAACCTGCACCTTCATCACGCGAACCACTCGTTGAATGAGATGAAGCGCACGAGGTCGCCGCGCGCGATGGTCTGGCCGGCGGGGTTGTCCACCAGGCCGTCGCCCCACACGGCCGAGGTGAGCACGCCCGAGCCCTGGTTCTTGAACAGGTCGATCCCGCCATCGGCGTTGCGCTTCACGCGCAAGAACTCGCGGCGCTTGTCGGCTCGCGGCCAGTCGAAATCGGCCCGCATCGGAGTGCCAGGGGGCAGCGCGGCGTCCATGCCTTGCAGGCGCATCAGCACCGGCCGCACGGCGAGCAGAAAGGTGACGAAGCTCGACACCGGGTTGCCCGGCAGGCCGATGAACCAGGTGGGCGCCCCATCGACGCGCTTGACGTCGCCAAAGGCCAGCGGCTTGCCGGGCTTGATGGCCATCTGCCACAGGTCGAGCCGGCCTTCGGCCTCGACGGCGGGCTTGAGGTGGTCTTCTTCGCCGACCGACACGCCACCGCTGGTGACGATGAGGTCGTGCCCCTCGGCCGCGCGGCGCAAGGCCTCGCGCGTGGCGTCGAGCCGGTCCGGCACGATGCCGAGGTCGGTGCACAGGCAGCCCATGGCCTGCAGCAGCGCCCGCAGCGTGAAGCGGTTGGAGTTGTAGATCGCCCCGGGGCGCAGCGGCTCACCGGGCATCACGAGTTCGTCGCCGGTCGAAAACAGCGCGACCCTCGGCCGGCGCACCACGTTCAGGTGCGCCGCGCCGACCGAAGCCGCCAAGCCCAGTGCTTGCGGCGACAGCCGCGTGCCGGCGGCCAGCACCACGCTGTCGCGCACCACGTCTTCGCCGCGCCGGCGAATCGCCTGCGCGGGCTGCGGCACGGTGTTGATGCGCACACGCTCGCCATCGAGCGCCTCGCAGTTCTCCTGCATCACGACGGCATCGGCCCCTTCGGGCACCGGCGCGCCGGTGAAGATGCGTGCGGCCGTGCCGGCCTGCAGCGGCTGGGGCATGGCGCCAGCGGGCACGCGCTGGCTGATGGCGAGTTCGGTGCCTGCGGCCGGCACGTCGGCGCAACGCATCGCGTAGCCGTCCATCGCGCTGTTGTCGAGCGGGGGCACATCGACCAGCGAGCGCACGTCGGCGGCCAGCACGCGGTGCAGCGCGTCGAAGGTCGAGACCTCTTCGTGCGCCGTGAGCGGATGCACGGCCGAAAGCAGGCGCGAAAGCGCGTCGTCGAGGGTCAGCATGAGGGACGGGTGTAGTGACAGCGCGCCGCGTTGGCAAGCAGAAACCCGGCCACGGCATCGACGTTGTTGAGGTCGAGCACGGGCACGTGGGCCGCTTCGGGCAGGCGATCGGGGGCGTCAGTCGCCAGCGCGATCACCAGCGGGTCGCCAGCGTGGGTGGAGGGCTGCTGCGAATCGCCATGCCAGACGGCGATCTTCGGGATGTCGGCGTGCTTGAAACCTTCGACGAAGGCCCAGTCGCAGTCGCTCAGTTCGGCCAGCAACTCGTGCACCGAGTGCTGCTTGGGCCATTCGTAGTCGCGCATCTTGGCGAAGCGGTGGTCGGAGGCGATCACCACCTCGAAGGCCCCCGCCTTGCGGTGCCGCCACGAGTCTTTGCCCTCTTTGTCGATGTCGAAGGCGTGGTGCGCATGCTTGACCACCGACACCCGCACCCCAGCGCGGCGAAAGCGCACGATGAGCTGCTCGATCAGCGTGGTCTTGCCCGAGCCCGAGAAGCCGCTGAAGCCGATGACGTTCATGGGTGCGGTCGAACCCGTCAGGCGTGTGCCGCGATGAAGTCCTTCACTTTCGCCGCATCCGCCGCCATCACCTCGAAGCGCTTGGGCAAGGCCTCGATGCCTTCGAGCGCGGCGGGCCGCTCGGGCTCGCGGCCCAGGGCCTCCCGGATGGTGTCGGCAAACTTCACCGGCAGCGCGGTTTCGAGCACGATCATCGGCACGTTGGGCTCGATGTACTCGCGCGCCACCTTCAGGCCGTCGGCCGTGTGGGTGTCGATCATCACGCCATGGCGCTCGAAGGTGTCGCGGATGGTCGCCAGCCGGTCGGCGTGCGAGCTGCAGCCTGAGAGGAAGCCGTAGTTGCCGATGCGGTCGAACTCGGCCCCGTCGAGGCGGAAGAAGCCCTGCTGCTCGACCTGCGTCTTGAAGAGCTCGCGCGTGCGGTCGCCGTCGCGGCCGAGCAGGTCGAACACGAAGCGCTCGAAGTTCGAGGCCTTCGAGATGTCCATCGACGGGCTCGACGTTTCGTACGTCTCGGCGCTGCTGCGCACACGGTAGGTGCCGGTGCGGAAGAACTCGTCCAGCACGCGGTTCTCGTTGGTGGCCAGCACCAGGCGCTTGATCGGCAAGCCCATCATGCGCGCCACATGGCCGGCGCAAATGTTGCCGAAGTTGCCCGAGGGCACGGCGAAGCTCACGCGCTCGTCGTTCGATTCGGTCGCCTGGAAGTAGCCCGCGAAGTAGTAGACAACCTGGGCCAGCAAACGCGCCCAGTTGATCGAGTTGACCGTGCCGATCTTGTATTTGCGCTTGAAGTCGAGGTCGTTCGAGACGGCCTTGACGATGTCCTGGCAGTCGTCGAACACGCCTTCGACGGCGATGTTGTGGATGTTCGGGTCTTGCAGGCTGAACATCTGCGCCTGCTGGAAGGGGCTCATGCGGCCACGCGGCGACAGCATGAAGACGTTAACGCCCTTCTTGCCCCGCATCGCGTATTCGGCCGCGCTGCCCGTGTCGCCCGAGGTCGCACCCAGGATGTTGAGCGTCTCGCCGCGACGTGCCAGTTCGTACTCGAACAGGTTGCCGAGCAACTGCATCGCCATGTCCTTGAACGCCAGCGTCGGGCCGTTCGACAGGGCTTCGAGGTGCAGGCCGGGCTGCAGCGTCTTCAGCGGCACGATCTCTTTCGTGCCGAAGACCTGCTCGGTGTACGTGCGCGCCGTGAGCTCGCGCAGGTCGGCCGCCGGGATGTCGTCGATGTACAGCGACAGGATCTCGAACGCCAGCTCGTGGTACGGCAGGCCGCGCCATTGGGCGAGCGTTGCGCGACCGACGATGGGGTAGTGCGTGGGCAGGTACAGCCCGCCGTCCGGCGCCAGGCCTTCGAGCAGGATCTCGGAAAAGCCGCGCTGTTCGCGCTCGCCGTTCGCCGAGGCGCGGGTGCTGATGTACTTCATGTCAGCTCAGCTCTTCTTTGCGGATGCGCACGATCGGCGCCAGCACGGTCGGCAGTGCCTGCATCTGCGCGATGGCCTGGTTCATGTCGCCTTCGACCGTGTCGTGCGTCAGGATGATCACGTCCGTCTGCGCTTCGCCTTCGGCCGACTCGCGCTGCAGCAGCGCGTCGATCGAGATGTTGCGCTCGGCCAGGATGCCGGTGATGCGCGCCAGCACGCCGGTCTGGTCGGCCACGCGCAGGCGCAGGTAGAACGAGGTCACGACCTGCTCTTGGCCGAGGATCGGCGTGTTGGCCAGTTCGCCCGGCTGGAAGGCCAGGTGCGGCACGCGGTGGTCGGGGTCGGCGGTGTGCAGGCGGGTGATGTCCACCAGGTCGGCGACCACGGCCGAGGCGGTGGGCTCCGAGCCCGCGCCCTTGCCGTAGTACAGCGTCGTGCCCACCGCGTCGCCGTGCACGACGACGGCGTTCATCGCGCCTTCGACGTTGGCGATCAGGCGCTTGGTCGGCACCAGCGTCGGGTGCACGCGCAGCTCGATGCCGCCGACGTCGTCGCGCCGCTTGGTGATGCCCAGCAGCTTGATGCGGTAGCCCAGTTGCTCGGCGTAAGTGATGTCGGCCGCTTGCAGCTTGGTGATGCCCTCGACGTAGGCCTTGTCGAACTGCACCGGCACACCGAAGGCGATGGCGCTCATCAGCGTGACCTTGTGGCCGGCGTCGATGCCTTCGATGTCGAAGGTGGGGTCGGCCTCGGCATAGCCCAGGCGCTGGGCCTCTTTCAGCACGACGCCGAAGTCCAGCCCCTTGTCGCGCATCTCGGACAAGATGAAGTTCGTGGTGCCGTTGATGATCCCGGCGATCCACTCGATGCGGTTGGCGGTCAGGCCTTCGCGCAGCGCCTTGATGATCGGAATGCCGCCTGCCACCGCCGCCTCGAAGGCCACGATCACGCCCTTGGCGTGCGCCGCCGCGAAGATTTCGGTGCCGTGCACGGCCAGCAGCGCCTTGTTGGCGGTGACCACATGCTTGCCGGCGGCGATGGCTTCCATCACCAATTGCTTGGCGATGCCGTAGCCGCCGATCAACTCGACCACGATGTCGATGGCCGGGTTGGCGATGACCTGGCGCGCATCGGCCACGACCTCGGCGGCGTCGCCCACCACCGCCTTGGCGCGCGCCGTGTCGAGGTCGGCCACCATCGTGATCTGAATGCCGCGGCCCGCGCGCCGGCGAATCTCTTCCTGGTTGCGTTGCAGCACTTCGAAGGTGCCGCGACCGACGGTGCCGATGCCGAGCAGGCCGACTTGGATGGGTTTCATATCTGGAACAGAAGCTCAGTGACGCCGAGTCGGGGCTCAGCTGGAATGGCGACGGCGGTACTGGTCGAGGAAGCGCGCAATGCGCCCGATGGCCTCGCTCAGGTCGTCGGAGTTGGGCAGGAACACCAGGCGGAAATGGTCCGGGTGGGTCCAGTTGAAGCCGGTGCCCTGCACGATCAGCACCTTCTCTTCGGCCAGCAGCTCGTAGGCGAATTGCTGGTCGTCGGCGATGGGGTACAGCTTGGGGTCGAGGCGCGGGAACATGTACAGCGCCGCCTTCGGCTTGACGCAGGTGACGCCCGGGATCTCGGTCAGCAGCTTGTGCGCGAGGTCGCGCTGCTTGCACAGCCGGCCGGTCGGCGCGACCAGGTCTTTGATGCTCTGGTAGCCGCCGAGCGCCGTCTGGATGGCGAGTTGCCCCGGCGTGTTGGCGCACAGGCGCATCGAGGCCAGCATGTTCAGGCCTTCGATGTAGTCCTTCGCGTGCTTCTTCTCGCCTGAGACCACCATCCAGCCGGCGCGGTAGCCGCACGATCGGTAGTTCTTGCTCAGGCCGTTGAACGTGACGAACAGCACGTCGTCAGCGAGCGAAGCGATGCTCGTGTGCACGTTGCCGTCGTACAGCGTCTTGTCGTAGATCTCGTCGGCGAAGACGATCAACTGGTGCTGGCGCGCGATCTCGACGATCTGCAGCAGCAGGCTCTCGGGGTACAGCGCGCCGGTCGGGTTGTTCGGGTTGATGACCACGATGCCCTTCGTGCGGGGCGTGATCTTCTTCTTGATGTCCTCGATGTCGGGCATCCAGTCGGATTGCTCGTCGCAGATGTAGTGCACCGGCGTCCCGCCCGACAGGCCGACGACCGCGGTGTGCAGCGGGTAGTCGGGCGCCGGGATGAGGATCTCATCGCCGTTGTCGAGCAGCGCGTTCATGCTCATCGCGATCAGCTCGGACGCCCCATTGCCGAGGTACACGTCATCGACGGTCACGCCGCGGATGTTCTTTTCTTGCGTGTAGTGCACCACCGCCTTGCGCGGCGCGAACAGGCCCTTGCTGTCGGTGTAGCCCGCCGCGTGCGGCAGGTTGCGGATCATGTCCTGCACGATCTCGTCGGGCGGTTCCAGCCCGAACGCGGCCACGTTGCCGATGTTCAGCTTGATGATCTTCTGGCCCTCTTCCTCCATCTGCCGGGCCTTGTCCAGCACGGGGCCACGGATGTCGTAGGCGACGTTGGCAAGCTTGCTGGACTTGGCGATGGGTTTCAACGGAGTCTCCGAGGGAAATCTGGCCCTGCGTGGCCGCAGGCTGCGCATGGAAATGAACCGTCGGGCGATTCTGCGCAAAGCCTAGAATTTAACCATACGCGCGCCGCCCGGCCGGCCCATCCATCCGCTTTTCCAGCCCCCTTCCGCCTTGAAACTCCACGCCGACCGCTTCGAGGGCATCAACGCCATTTCATCGGTGACGCCGACCACGGTGTCGGTCAACGGCATCGCCCACCAGCGCAGCATCCTCGTACCCTGGAAGGGCGAGGTCGGTGACTGGGGCACCGAGCAGTTCGAACAGCTCACCGCCGAGCACTTTGCCCAACTGGCCGAACGCGGCCCCGAACTCGTCATCTTCGGCAGCGGCCAGCGCTTGCGCTTTCCATCCGGCGCGCTGATACGCCCCCTGATCGAGCGGCGCATCGGCATCGAAACCATGGACACGGCTGCCGCCTGCCGCACCTACAACATCCTCGCCGGCGAGGGCCGTTCGGTGATCGCCGCGCTGCTGCTTTCGCCGGCGCAGGCGGCGACGCCTTGAGTTCGCGCAGACAAGCCCTTCAGCGCTCGATCATCATCAAGCGAATTGGGCCGCTGCTTTATAATTGCCGGCTACGCCGCCAGGGCGCAACTCCTCTCGATCCTTCATGACGCCAGCCCTCAATAAACCCCTTCCGGAATTTGAAGCGCTCGCAACCGGTGGCGTGAAGTTCACGCCGGCGGCCTTCGCTGGGCAGATCGTTGTTCTGTACTTCTACCCCAAGGACAACACCCCCGGCTGCACCACCGAAGCGATGCAGTTCCGCGACAAGCACAAGGATTTCTTGAAGGCCGGTGCCGTCGTGTTCGGCGTCTCGCGCGACAACATGGCGTCGCACGACAAGTTCAAGCAGAACCTCGAACTGCCCTTCGAACTGATCGCCGACACCGAAGAAAAGCTCTGCCACATGTTCGGTGTCGTCAAGAACAAGATCATGTACGGCAAGAAGGTCAAGGGCATCGAGCGCAGCACCTTCTTGATCGACGGCGAAGGCATTCTTCGCGGCGAATGGCGCGGCCTGAAGGTTGCGGGCCACGTCGATGAAGTGCTGAAAGAAGTGAAAGCGCTGAAAAAGGCCGCCTGACACGCGACAGGTGTCATCGCCGCACGCCAAAACGTGTGTGCATAATGGATTCATGCATGTGATGCCCGAATCCTGCGAAACCTGCCAAAAGCCGCACAGTCGTCTGTGCGGCTTTTTTGTTTTCACGGCCCGGAAATTGCCTGCTGACTTGCTTTCTTGTTTGCTGCATTCGACTCATCCTCAGCCCACATAAAGCCCTATGCCACTGCCCAAGCCGCCTGCCAAACGAGCCACCCTCCTGACCCCCGCCGACTTTGAATCGCAGGCCGCGCCCAAACCGGGCAAACGTCACCAGAAACATTCAACAGCCGAGCCGGCGTCGCCGGCCGTGCTCGACTACCTGGAGCCCCCGCGCGAAGCCGCCCCCGTGCTGCCGCCGCCGGCCCCGGTGAGCGCCAAGCGCGCCGCGCCCGAGCCCAAGCCGCGCAGGCCCAAGAGCACCGGCCCCGCCAAGCTCTTCGTGCTCGACACCAACGTGCTGATGCACGACCCGACCAGCGTGTTCCGCTTCGACGAACACGACGTGTACCTGCCGATGATCACGCTCGAAGAGCTGGACGATCACAAGAAGGGCATGTCCGAAGTCGCCCGTAACGCACGCCAGGTGAGCCGCGACCTCGACGCGCTGGCCGCCAGCCTCACGCAGAACGGTGGCGACATGGCCGCCGGCCTGGCGCTCGACAGCACCGGCCACCGCGAGGCGGGTGGGCGGCTGTTCTTCCAGACCACGCTGCTGAACGTCAACCTGCCGGCCGGCCTGCCGCAAGGCAAGGCCGACAACCAGATCCTGGGCGTGGTGCAGGCGCTGCGCGAGCAGCAGCCGCAGCGCGAGGTCGTGCTGGTGTCGAAAGACATCAACATGCGCATCAAGGCCCGCGCGCTGGGCTTGGCCGCTGAAGACTATTTCAACGACAAGACGCTGGACGACGGCGACCTGCTCTACACCGGCGTGCAAACCCTGCCTTCCGACTTCTGGGAAGAGCACGGCAAGACAATGGAGAGCTGGAACCAGGGCGGCCTGACCTACTACCGCATCAGCGGGCCGATGGTGCCGCAGCTGCTGATCAACCAGTTCGTCTACCTCGAAGCGCCGGGCGCCGCGCCGCTGTACGCCAAGGTGACCGAAATCACCGGCAAGACGGCCGTGCTGCGCACGCTGCGCGAGTACACCCACCAGAAGAACGCCGTCTGGGGCGTGACCGCGCGCAACCGCGAACAGAACTTCGCGTTGAACCTGCTGATGGACGCCGACTGCGACTTCATCACCCTCACCGGCACCGCAGGCACCGGCAAGACGCTGATGACGCTGGCCGCAGGCCTGAGCCAGGTGATGGACGACCGGCGCTACACCGAGATCATCGTCACGCGCGTGACGGTGCCGGTGGGCGAAGACATCGGCTTTCTGCCCGGCACCGAAGAAGAAAAGATGTCGCCGTGGATGGGCGCACTCGACGACAACCTCGAAGTGCTGTCGAAGAGCGACGGTGCCGCCGGCGAATGGGGCCGCGCCGCCACCAACGACCTGGTGCGCAGCAAGATCAAGATCAAGAGCTTGAACTTCATGCGCGGGCGCACCTTCCTGAACAAGTTCGTGATCATCGACGAGGCGCAGAACCTGACGCCCAAGCAGATGAAGACGCTGATCACCCGCGCCGGGCCGGGCACGAAGATCGTGTGCCTGGGCAACCTGGCGCAGATCGACACGCCCTACCTCACCGAGGGCAGCTCGGGCCTCACGTACGCGGTGGACCGCTTCAAGGGCTGGCCGCATTCGGGCCACGTGACGCTGGCGCGCGGCGAGCGTTCGCGCCTGGCGGATTTCGCGTCCGAGGTGCTTTGAGCCACGGCTGACCGTTCGGGGTCTTTTTCACGGCGAAGGGCACCAAGAACGCCAAGGACGCAAAGAAACATGTCCTTGGTGGTCTTGGCGCCCTTTGCGCTTTGGCGGTGAAAACCTGCGCCCGCCGCCTTGTCGGTGACGCGACGGCTTTCAGCCCGCCACCAGCGCCTTGATCTGCTCCAGCGCCGTCGGGTCTTCGATGGTGGTCAGGTCGCCGGCGTCGCGCTTTTCGCACACGGCCTGGATGGCCCGGCGCAGCAGCTTGCCCGAGCGCGTCTTGGGCAGCACCGACACCACGAACACCCGCGCCGGCCGGGCGACGGCACCGAGTTGCGCATCGACGGTCTTCATCACTTCGGCCTCGAAGGTCGCGGCGTTCACGCCCGCGCTCTTGGGCACGACGAAGGCCATGGCGACCTGCCCTTTCACCGCGTCGGCCACGCCGACCACGGCCACTTCGGCCACGCCCGGGTGGCCCGAGATGCACTCTTCGATCTCGCGGGTGCCCAGGCGGTGGCCGGCGACGTTGATCACGTCGTCGGTGCGGCCGAGGATGAAGTAGTAGCCGTCTTCGTCGCGCACGCCCCAGTCGAAGGTGCTGTAGATCATCCGGCCGGGCACGCTCTTCCAGTAGGTGTTGACGAAGCGGGCGTCGTCGCCCCACACGGTCTGCATGCAACCGGGCGGCAACGGCCCTTCGATGACGACCACGCCCTTGCGGTGCGGCTCGACCAGCTCTTCGCCTGTCTGCTCGTCGATCAGCTTCACGTCGTAGCCGTACATGGGCAGGCCGGGGCTGCCGAACTTGCTTTTCTGCGGCTGCACGCCATTGGCCAGGGTCAGGATGGGCCAGCCGGTTTCGGTCTGCCAGTAGTTGTCGATGATGGGTTTGCCCAGGCCCTCGGCAATCCAGTTCGCGGTGGGTTCGTCGAGCGGCTCACCGGCGAGAAACAGCGCCTTCAGGCTGCCCAGGTCGTGGCGTTTCAGGTGCGCGGGGTCGTGTTTCTTGAGCACGCGGATGGCCGTGGGCGAACTGAACATCACCGAGACCTTGTACTTCTCGACCAGGCGCCACCACACGCCCGCATCGGGGCCGTCGGTCGTGCCGGCCGATCGGCCCGTGAGCACCGGCAGCCCTTCGTAGACGATGGTCGCCATGCCGGCGATCAGCGGCCCGTAGACGATGTAGCTGTGCCCGACGACCCAGCCGATGTCGCTGGCGCAGAAGAAGGTCTCGCCCGGGCGGCCCTGGTAGATGTGCTTCATGCTGGCCGCGAGCGCGACCGCGTAGCCGCCGGTGTCGCGCTGCACGCCCTTGGGCTTGCCGGTGGTGCCGCTGGTGTAGAGCGTGTAGCTCGGGTCGGTCGCCTCGACCCAGGCGCAGGCCACCTCGGCGTGCAGGCAGCGTTCGCGCCAGGGGCCGTAGTCTTCGTCGCGGCCGGCCACGTGCGACATGGGGGCGAGGTTGCGGTTGACGAGCAGCACCTTGTCGGGCTTGTGGGCGGCGAGCTGGATGGCCTCGTCGAGCAGCGGCTTGTAGGGCACGACCTTGCCGGCGCGGCTGCCCGCATCGGCGCTGACCACCACCTTCGGCCGGGCGTCGTCGATGCGGCTGGCGAGGCTGCCGCTGGCGAAGCCGCCGAACACCACCGAGTGAATGGCGCCGACGCGCGCGCAGGCGAGCATGGCGAACACCGCCTCGGGAATCATCGGCATGTAGACCAGCACGCGGTCGCCGCGCGTCACGCCCAGCGCCAGCAGGATGGCCGCCATGCGCTGCACCTCGGCGTGCAGCTCTCGGTAGGTGAGCGTGCGTTCTTCGTCGGTCTCGGTCGAGACGTGGATCAGCGCGGCCTGGTCACCGCGCGCGGCGAGGTGCCGGTCGATGGCGTTGTGGCACAGGTTGGTCTGCCCCCCGACGAACCAGCGCGCGAACGGCGGGTTGCTGTAGTCGCAGACCTGCTCGAAGGGCCGGTGCCAACCGATCAGGGCCGCCTGTTCGGCCCAGAAAGCGTCGCGCGATTGCAGCGAGCGCTGGTGGAAGGCGGCGTACGACATCCCGGTCGGGCTCATCGGCATCTCTCCTCCTCCCACGGGGCGGGAGTTCGTCAGGCGATTCTGACCACCAACCTTCCACGAACCTTGCTGGCCATCAGATCAGCGGCGGCGGCGATGGCGCCTTCGAGCGGCACCTCGGTCACCACCGAGTCGATCAGCGCGGGGTCGAGGTCTTGCGCCAGCCGGTCCCAGGCCTGCTGGCGGATCGGGCGCGGCACGTTCACGCTGTCCACCCCGGCCAGCGTGACGGCGCGCAGGATGAACGGCATCACCGTGCCTGGGAAGTCGCCACCCTGCGCCAGCCCGCAGGCGGCAACCACGCCGCCGTAGCGCGTCTGCGCGCAGGCGTTGACGAGGGTGTGGCTGCCGACCGCATCGACCACCGCCGCCCAGCGCTCTTTTTGCAGCGGCTTGCCGGGCGCGGTGAGTTCGGCGCGGTCGATGATGTTCACCGCGCCCAGCGACTGCAGGTAGGCCGACTCGGCCGCCTTGCCGGTCGAGGCGGTGACGCGGTAGCCGCGTTTGGCCAGCAGCGCGACGGCGAAGCTGCCCACGCCGCCGGTCGCGCCGGTGACGAGCACGTCGCCGTCACCGGGCTTCACGCCCTGGCGCTCGAGCGCCATCACGCACAGCATGGCCGTGTAGCCGGCGGTGCCGATGCACATGGCCTGACGGGCACTCAGGCCGGCCGGCAGGCGCACCAGCCAGTCGCCCTTGAGCCGGGCGCGTTCGGCCAGGCAGCCCCAGTGCAACTCGCCCACGCCCCAGCCGTTGAGGATGAACGCGTCGCCGGCCTTCCAGTCGGGGTGGCGGCTCTCGAGCACCGTGCCGGCGCCATCGATGCCGGCGACCAGCGGCCACTGACGCACGACCGGGCCCTTGTTGGTGATCGCCAGGCCATCTTTGAAGTTGAGGGTGGACCAGGCCGGCGCGACCAGCACGTCGCCGTCTTGCGCGGCCGGCAGTTGCGAGTCGTCGAGCGACTTCACGGCGGCCGAGAACCCGGCGTCGGTTTTTTCGAGAAACAGCGCTTTGAACATCGACAGCTCCTGAGGGGGAGGCCGACGATAGCGCCGGACTGCCTAGCTTGCAGCAGGTCAACATCAAGGCACAAATAGCAGGCCAACCCTTGAAGAAGTAACGCTAAGTGGCCGTCCCGAAACAGTTTTTCGGTTGACGATCCGTTTACGCCGCCGCTATGCTGCGATCCCATGCGTTGGCCCCCATCCCTTCGACCCCGTGCGTGTGCCGTGCTCCTGGCCTGCGCGGTCGTCGCCACCGGGGCCTGGGCCGAGCCCGACGGTGACCCCGTCACCCGCTTGCTGATGGAACGCGGGCTGATCGAAGCCCCCGCTTCGACCGCACCAGACACCACCGCCCCGTCCGACACCGGCCTGCGCGCGCAGGTGCGCGAAGCCGCCTCCGACATGGTGCTCACCGCCATGAACTTTCTCGGCGTGCCCTACAAGCGCGGCGGCACCTCGGCCGAAGGCGGCTTCGACTGCAGCGGCTTCACACGCCACATCTTCGAAAACAGCATCGGCCTGGTGCTGCCCCGCCGGGCCGACGAACAGGCGCACGCGCCCGGCCTGCTCGAAGTCAAGCGCGACGAGTTGAAGCCGGGCGACCTGGTGTTCTTCAACACGCTGCGGCGCACGTTCTCGCACGTCGGCATCTACGTCGGCGAAGGCAAGTTCATTCACTCGCCGCGTGCGGGCGGCAAGGTGCGCATCGAAGACATGCGTTTCGACTACTGGTCCAAGCGCTTCACCGGCGCTCGGCGTGCGCCCGGGGTGTCGCAGGCCGGCACGACCAGCGCGTCGTCGCTGCCGGCCACCGCGTTCACCGACCAGATGTTTCCGCCCGGGGTGATCGACATGTCGCAAGCCTCGCCCCCGCCCCGCCCGCAAGGGCCGCGCGCCTCGCGCTGAGTCGGCGGTGGGTTGATCGGGCCGAGGCTCGATCTGTCGGTCCCGTTCGCCATGGGGCCATCTCTGCCCGAATCTCCTGCGCGCCCACAGCCCAGACCGGTTCGAATACTTTCCCCTGATCCCCATCAGTGCGGCACGCTAGCGTGCGCTTCGCCGGTGGGACAATCCGTCGCATGTCCGAGCGCGTCATTCCGATCGTCGATCCGCGTCAAGCGGCACTGGTGCCCACCGTGCGCACGGCGCCCGAGGCCCCCACCGGCTTGCGCCTCGACGCCTTGAACCGTCCGCTGCACGACCTGCGCATCTCGGTCACCGATCGCTGCAACTTCCGCTGCGGCTACTGCATGCCGAAAGAGGTGTTCGACAAGCACCACCGCTTTCTGCCGCACGGCGAGTTGCTGAGCTTCGAAGAAATCACCCGCCTGGCGCGGCTCTTCGTCGCGCACGGCGTGCGCAAGCTGCGCCTGACCGGCGGCGAGCCGCTGCTGCGCAAGAACATCGAATCGCTCATCGAGATGCTGGCCGCGCTGCGCACGCCCGACGGCCAGTCGCTCGACCTGACCCTCACCACCAACGGCTCGGTGCTCGCGCGCAAGGCGCAGGCCCTGAAAGACGCCGGCCTGCAGCGCGTGACCGTCAGCCTCGACGCGATGGACGACGCGGTGTTTCGCCGCATGAACGACGCCGACTTCCCGGTGGCCGACGTGCTCGAAGGCATTGCCGAGGCGCAGCGCGTGGGCCTCGCGCCGATCAAGGTCAACATGGTCGTGCAGCGCGGCGTCAACGACGACCAGATCGTGCCCATGGCGCGGCACTTCCGCGGCAGCGGCCTGGTGCTGCGCTTCATCGAATTCATGGACGTCGGCGCCACCAACGGCTGGCGCATGGACCAGGTGCTGCCCTCGGCCGACGTGATCGCGCGGCTGAACGCCGAGCACCCGCTGCGTCCGCTCGACGCCACCGCACCGGGCGAAACCGCCGAGCGCTGGGCCTATGCCGACGGGCAGGGCGAGGTCGGCGTCATCTCGAGCGTCACGCAGGCCTTCTGCCGCGACTGCAACCGGGCGCGGCTCTCGACCGAAGGCAAGCTCTTCCTGTGCCTGTTTGCCAGCCAGGGCCACGACCTGCGCCACCTGCTGCGCACGGGCTGCGACGACGCGCAGATCGCCGGGGCCATCGGCGACATCTGGTCGCAGCGCAGCGACCGCTACTCCGAGCTGCGCGGCTCGGGCGTCGCCGAGCCCGCCTCGGGCGAACGCCGCGTCGAGATGCACTACATCGGCGGCTGATGAGCGCCCTGCCCTCGACCATTGCCGCCAGCGACATCACCGGCCTCGTGCTTGCCGGTGGCCGCGGCCAGCGCATGGGCGGCGCGGACAAGGGCCTGCAGTTGCTGCACGAACAACCGCTGGTGCTGCACGCGCTGCGCCGCTTGATGCCGCAGGTGGGGCACGTGGCGATCAACGCCAACCGCAACCTGCTCGAATACGAGTTCTTCGGCGCCGAGGTCTGGCCCGACACGGTCACCGGGCAGCCCGGCCCGCTGGCCGGCCTGCTCACCGGCCTGCAACAGGCGCCGACGCCCTGGCTGCTGACGGCGGCCTGCGACACCCCGGCCTTCCCGGCCGACCTGGCCCGGCGCCTGGCCGACGCCGCCACGCAAGCCGGGGCCGACGTGGCGATGGCCGCCTCGCCCGACGGCGCCGATGGCTGGCGCGCCGAACCCGTCTTTTGCCTCGTCAAGACCGCCTTGCGCGACGACCTGGCGCAGCACCTGGCGAGCGGCGAACGCCAGGTCGAGGCCTGGGTGCTGAAGCAACGGCATGTGGTGGTGCGCTTCGACGACGCCTCAGCCTTCGCCAACGCCAACACCGCCGACGAACTGCGCGCGATCGAGGCGCGAACGACCCCCCTCAAACAGCCGGAATGACCGACAGCGTGCACCGCGAGGTGCACACCAGGCGCTGGTCTTCGTCCACGATCTGGATGTTCCACACCTGCGTGCGGCGGCCGATGTGCAGGGGCGTCGCCGTCGCCGTCACCACGCCGTCGCGCTTGGCGCGCAGGTGGTTGGCGTTGATCTCCAGCCCCACGGCGCGTTCGCTGGCCTGATCGACGTTGTGCCAGCCGCCGATGGATGCCACCGTCTCGGCCAGCGCCACCGACGCCCCGCCATGCAAGATGCCGAAGGGCTGGTGCACCGCCGGCCCCACCGGCATGGTCGCCACCACGCGCTGCGCGCTGGCTTCGGTCACCTCGATGCCCAGGGTCGTGAGCAAGGTCTGGGCGGGTTCAGGCAGGCGGGTCATGGCGGGCTTCCAGAAATGCGATGACGCGAGTGTGCGACGGCCGCGGCGCGCCGTCTGTCGGCTGGGCGTCTCGTTCGAGCGCGGCCACCGGCGCCGCGCTCATTCGACCTTGAGCGACCGCAGCCGCAGCGCGTTGCCGATGACGCTGACCGACGACAGCGCCATGGCGGCTGCCGCCACCTCGGGCGACAGCAGCACGCCGAAGAACGGATAGAGCACGCCCGCCGCCAGTGGGATGCCGGCCACGTTGTAGGCAAAACTCAGCACCAGGTTCTCGCGGATGTTGCGCATGGTGGCGCGCGACAGCGTTCTCGCCCGCACGATGCCCATCAGGTCGCCCTGGAGCAGCGTGATGCCCGCGCTTTCCATGGCGACATCCGTCCCAGTCCCCATGGCGATGCCGACCAGCGCGGCCGCCAAGGCCGGTGAGTCATTCACGCCGTCGCCGGCCATGGCCACCGAGCGCCCTTCGCTGGCCAGCCGTTTGACGACCGCGACCTTGTCTTCAGGAAAGACCTCGGCGACGACTTCGTCGATGCCCAGTTGGCGACCCACAGCCTCGGCGGTTGTCTGGCCATCGCCCGTGAGCATCACGATGCGGATGCCCGCTGCCTTGAGCGCATTGATCGCCTGGGGCGTGGTCCGCTTGATCGGGTCGGCGATGGCGACCAAGCCCGCCAACTGGCCGCCCAGGCCGACGAAGATCACGGTGGCGGCGTTCGCGCGCTGGGCCTCGGCGACGGATTCAAGCGATTGCACGTCGATGCCATGCTCAGCCAGGAACTTCGCGCTGCCCGACACGACGGCCACGCCATCGACCGTGCCCACGACACCCTTGCCCACCGGTGAATCGAAATCAAGCACCGGCGACAGTGCCAGCTGGCGCTCTTGCGCGTCCATCACGATGGCCATCGCCAAGGGATGCTCGCTGGCGCGCTCGACGCTGGCCAGCTTGTGCAGCACGTCGTGCGGGCTGAAGCCCTCGGCCGGCTCGATGTGGACGACCCGGGGCCGGCCTTCGGTCAAGGTGCCGGTCTTATCGAGCACCAAGGTGTCCACTTTTTCCATCTTCTCGAGCGCTTGGGCATCGCGGATCAGCACCCCGTGCTGCGCGCCCTTGCCCACGCCGACCATGATGGACATCGGCGTGGCCAAGCCCAGCGCACACGGACACGCGATGATCAGCACCGCGACAGCCGTGACCAGCGCGTAGCTGAACGCGGGCGACGGGCCCCAGGCGAGCCACGCCAGGAAGGTCAGCAACGCGACCCCGATGACCACCGGCACGAACCAGCCTGCGACCTGGTCGGCCATGCGCTGGATGGGCGCGCGGCTGCGCTGGGCCGCGGCCACCATGTGGACGATCTGGGACAGCAAGGTGTCGGCGCCGACCTTCTCGGCCCGCATCACGAAGCCGCCGGTCTGGTTCATCGTGCCGGCGGTGAGCTTCGAGCCAACGGTCTTGCTGACGGGCATCGGCTCACCCGTGACCATCGATTCATCGACATTGCCCTTGCCCTCGGTCAGCACACCATCGACAGGCACCTTCTCGCCGGGCCGCACCCGCAGCAGGTCGCCCACTTGGATGGCATCGACCTGCACGGCCTCGTCGCCGCCATCGGCCCGCACCTTCAGGGCGCTCTTGGGCGCGAGGCCGAGCAAGGCCTTGATGGCACCCGAGGTTTTTTCGCGTGCCCGCAGTTCGAGCACCTGGCCCAGCAGAACCAGCACCGTGATGACGGCGGCAGCTTCGAAATAGACCGCCACAGCCCCGCCCTCGCCTCGCAGCGCAGGTGGAAACGCCCCCGGCGCCAGCGTCGCGACGATGCTGTACAGCCATGCCGCCCCGGTGCCCAACGCGATGAGCGTGAACATGTTCAAGCTGCGGTGCTTCACCGAGGCCAACGCCCTGGCAAAGAACGGCCAGCCTGCCCACCACACGACGGGCGTGCCCAGCAGCAGTTGGACCCAGTTCGAGGTCTGCGCGGCGATGAGGTGGTGGATGTCGACGAGGTGGCCGCCCATCTCCAACGCGAAGACCGGCAACGTCAACGCAGCGCCGATCCACAGCCGCCGGGTCATGTCGCGCAGTTCCTGGCTTTCGCCCGCGTCTGCAGTTGCCAGCACCGGCTCCAGCGCCATGCCGCAGATCGGGCAATTGCCAGGCCCCATCTGCCGCACCTGCGGGTGCATGGGGCAGGTGAACTCCACCTCGGTCGGGTCGCCCTTCACGGGGCCGTTTGGCCGAGCTTCCACAGGGTGGTGCCCGCGCCCCGCGTGGTCGTGCGCGTGATCGCAAGCAGCGCCCGGCATCACCGTGCCATCGGGCATGACATGGGTGGCTGGCAAGGGCGATGCGCCGGCATGGTGATGTTCATGCCGGGTGGCATCTGGGCGATCGGGGATGGAGGTTGGCATGGCGTGCTCCGGTGCGGGTTGGCAGCTTCAAGCTTGTCCACAGAAGCTCAAGCACTTGCACTGCGGCAGCCACAGCAAGCGCCTCGGCCCGTGGGCGGGGCTTCGCGCGGTGCCACCGGCACCAGCACCGGCGTGTAACCGGCTTCGGTGATGGCCTCGTTGAACTCGCCGGCGTCTGCACTGCTCGGCTCGATGCGAAGCAGATGCTGAACGAGATCCACGTCCAGCTTCGCGCCAGGGTCAACTTCACGCACGGCTCGGGCGATGGTGCTCACGCAATGGCCGCAGGTCATGTTGTCGATTCGGTAGGCAAGCATCGGGAGCTCCTTTCGGTGTTGATGCATGCACTTTCGACCCTCCCATCATTGGAAGGTCAAGCAGGTCGCTCGATGCGTTGACACGAATCAAACGCGAGCGCCACGCGTGCCCTCGCCTCCCGGCGCCCCACCTGGATTCAGGCCGCGCTGCAAGACTGCTCGATGAACGACGCGGGCGCATCGTCCACGCGCCACGGCGCCGGGTGTGCCGCGTGGTGGGTGTTCGCGGGCCGGTTCAGCACGGTGAGCTGATGTTCTTCGGGTCTGGTGTACATGACGAGCTCAAAAGCCCAGCCAAGCGTGGCGCACCAGCAAGGCTGACAGCAACAGCATGGTGACCCCCACCAACACGTCGAGCACCTGCCACGCCCTGGGCCGCGCGAACCACGGCGCCAGCCAGCGCGCCCCAAAGCCCAGCAGCCCAAACCAGAGAACGCTGGCCGAACTGGCGCCGGCCACGAACCAGGCCCGAAACGCCGGCGGCTGCTGCGCGCCGATGCTGCCCACCAGCAGCACCGTGTCGAGGTACACGTGCGGGTTCAGCAGCGTGAAAGCCGCCGCCTGCGCGAGGGCCGCCCAGCGGCTGAAGCCTTCGTTGCCTTCAGCGGCCTTCAGTTGATGCGCGTGACGCGCCCGGTTCAGCGCCCGCACGCCGTACACCGCCAGAAACACCGCACCGGCCACCGCCAGCACCAGCGCGAGACCCGGGCGGTCGGCGAGGGCCTGGGCCATGCCCAGCACCCCAGCCGTGATGAGCAAAGCATCGACCACCGCGCAGAACAGCACCACGCTGCCCACGTGCTCGCGGCGCAACCCCTGGCGCAGCACGAACGCGTTTTGCGCGCCGATGGCGGCGATCAGCCCGAAGCTCAGCGCAAAGCCTTGCGCACCAACGGCCAGAGCCGGCGAGGCGGTCACGCCGCCCTCACCCGTGCGCCGTCGCCACGTCGCTCTCGGGCGTCTCGATGGCCCCGGGTGCCTGCTTGCGGGCCAGCAGCGTGTAGACCGTGGGCACGACGAAGATGGTCAGCAGCGTGCCCAGCGTCATGCCGCCGACGATGACCCAGCCGATCTGCTGGCGGCTTTCGGCACCGGCGCCGCTGGCCAGCGCCAGGGGCACGGCGCCCAGCACCATCGCGCCGGTGGTCATCAAGATGGGCCGCAGGCGCAGCGTGGCCGCTTCGAGCGCGGCTTCGACCGTGCCCTTGCCTTGCTGGCGCAACTGGTTGCTGAACTCGACGATCAGGATGCCGTGCTTGGTGATCAGTCCCACCAGCGTGATCAGCCCAATCTGCGAATACACGTTGAGCGTGCCGCCGCTCCACTTGAGCGCGGCCAGCGCGCCGACCATCGACAAAGGCACCGACAGCAAGATCACAAAGGGGTCGATGAAGCTTTCGAATTGCGCCGCCAGCACCAGAAAGATGAACAGCAGCGCCAGCACGAACACCAGCCCCAGCGCCCCGCTCGATGAGCGGAACTCGCGCGACACGCCGTTGAGCTCGGTCGCATAACCGCTGGGCAGCACCTCGCGGGCGATGCTGTCCATCTGCCCCAGCGCTTCACCCAGCGCGTAGTTGGGCGCGAGGTTGGCGGTGATGGTCACCGAGCGGCGCTGGTTGAAGTGGTTCAGCTCGCGCGGGCTCACGGTTTCGCGCACCTTCATCAGCGACGACAGCGGCAGCATGGTGTCGTTGCGGCCGCGCACGAAGAGCTTGTCGATGTCTTCGGGCGTGGTGCGGCCGCTCAGTTCGGTCTGCACCAGCACGTCGTACTGGTCGGCGTCGCGCTTGTAGCGCGTCACCGCGCGACCGCCGAGCATGGTCTCGACGGTGCGGGCGACCTGATCGACGCTCACGCCGGCGTCGGCGGCGCGGTCGCGGTCCACTTCGAGAAAGATCTCGGGCTTGTTCAGGCGCAGGTCGCTGTCGGGCTGCACGAAGCCGGGGTTCTTGGCCATCTCGGCCAGAAACTTCTGCGACACCTGCGCGAGCTGGTCGTAGCTGTCGTTCGAGACGATCACGTAGTTGATCGAACGCTCGCGAAAGCCCTGCCCCAGGCTTGGCGGCGTGATCGGAAAAGCCTGCACACCCGGCAGCCCCTGGAAGCGCGGCAGCAATTCGCGCGCAAGCTCTTGCGTGGTCTTCTCGCGGTCTTTCCAGTCGGTGGTGCGCATGAAGGCGATGCCTTGCGACACGGTCGGGTTGCCGGCCACCACGAACACGCGGTCGAACTCGGGGTACTCGCGGCCGATGCCTTCGATGGCGCGCAGGTAGCGCGCGGTGTAGTCGAGCGTGGCCCCGTCGGGCGCGTTGATGTTGGCGAACACCACACCGCGGTCTTCCATCGGCGCGAGTTCGCTCTTGGCGGTGCTGAACAGCCACCAGCTGCCGGCGGCCGATGCGGCCATCACGACCAGCACGATCCAGCGGTGCGCGAGCGTGAAGCGCAGCGCGCGGCCGTAGCCCGCGCTCAGGCCGTTCAGGCGCGCCTCCATCCAGCGGTCGAAGCGCGTGGGGTTGGGGTCGTGCTTGAGCAGCTTGCTGCACATCATCGGCGTGAGCGTCAGCGCGATGAAGCCCGAGACGATCACCGCGCCGGCGAGCGTCAAGGCGAACTCGGTGAACAGCCGCCCGGTGCGCCCCGGCGCGAAGGCCAGTGGCGCGAACACCGCCGCCAGCGTGAGCGTCATGGCAACCACCGCGAAGCCGATTTCCTTGGCCCCCTTGAGTGCGGCCTGGAAGGGATCGAGCCCCTCTTCGATGTGGCGGAAGATGTTTTCGAGCACCACGATGGCGTCGTCCACCACCAGGCCGATGGCCAGCACCAGGGCCAGCAGCGTGAGCGTGTTGATGGTGAAGCCGGCCACCGCCATCAAGGCAAAGGCGCCGATCAGGCTGACGGGAATCGTCACCAGCGGAATGACCGACGCGCGCAGGTGCCGCAAGAACACGAACACCACCAGCGCCACCAGCACCACGGCCTCGGCGATGGTCGTGTAGACCGACTGGATCGAGCGGTCGATGAACACCGAGTTGTCGTTGGCCACCTGCACGTTCACGCCGGGCGGCAGGTCGTCGCGGATCTGCGGCAGCACCTGGCGCACGCCTTCGGCGACTTCGAGCGGGTTCGCGGTGGCGTTGCGGATGATGCCGAGCGAGATCGACGGCACGCCGTTCAGGCGCACGCTCGAACGCTCGCTCGCCGGGCCCTGCTCGATTCGCGCCACGTCGCGCAGGCGCACGGTGTAGCCGTTGGCCGTGCGCAGGGCCACGTTGCCGAACTGCTCGGCCGTGTTGAGGTCGGTGCGCGAGGTGACGCTGAACTCGCGCTGCTGGCTTTCGATGCGGCCGGCCGGCACTTCGAGGTTCTGCTTGCGCAATGCGTCTTCGACGTCCTGCACGGTCAACCGGTACGAGGCGAGCTTGTCCGGGTCGAGCCAGATGCGCATCGAGAACGTGCGGTCGCCGTTGATGCGCACGTCGGCCACGCCGACCACCGTTTGCAAGCGCGGCTTGACGATGCGCGTGGCGATGTCGGTCACCTGCAGCGGCGTCAGCGCCTCGCTGGTGAAGGCGAGCCAGATGGTCGGCGTGGCGTCGGCCTCGACCTTCGAGATGACGGGCTCGTCCGACGCCTCGGGCAGGCGGCTGCGCACGCGCGAGACGCGGTCGCGCACGTCGGCGGCGGCATCGTCGGGGTTCTTGGCGAGCTTGAAGCGCACCGTGATCTGGCTTTGCTCGGCACGCGAGATCGAGGTGAGGATGTCCACCCCGTCGATGCCGGCGATCGAGTCTTCGAGCGGCTTGGTGACCTGCGACTCGATCACCTCCGACGAAGCGCCGATGAGCCGCGTGTTGACGGTGACCACCGGCTCGTCGATGCGCGGGTACTCGCGCACCTGCAGGCCACGAAATGCGACCAGGCCGATCAGCACCAGCAGCAGCGACATCACCGTCGCAAAGACGGGGCGGCGGATCGAGGTTTCGGACAGGCGCATGGGGCGGTCCTTTCGTTCGGCGCGACGCGATCAGCCCGCGGCGGGACCGCTGGCGGGCTTGGCGGGGGCGCCCTTGCCATCGGGTTTCGCCCCGGGCTTGGCCGCCGGGCGCTCGATGTCCACCACGCGCACCGGCACCGGCTCGGGTTTCATCAGACGCGACTGGCCGGCGCGCACGACGAGGTCGCCCGCGACCAGGCCTTCAAGAATCTCGACCTTGCCCGGCAGGCGCATGCCGATGCGCGCTTCGAGCCGCTGCGACACCTTCCCGCCCTTCGGCCCCTCGACCAGTTTGATCAGGTACTGCTTGCCGCCCTGCGGCACCAGCGCCTCTTCGGGCACGACGAGGGCGTTCTTGCGCACCTCGAACACCACCCGTGCCCGCGCGAACATGCCCGAGCGCAACTCGCCGCTGGTGTTGGGCACTCGCGCGCGCACCAGCAGCGAACGGCCGTTGGCGTCGAGCAGCGCGTCGATGGCGTCCACCTGGCCCTTGAAGGCCTTGCCCGGCATCGCGTCGAGGCTCACCTCGACGAGTTGGCCCGGCGACAGGCGCGCGACGTAGCGTTCGGCCAGACGAAAGTCCACCCACATCGCGCCGTTGTCTTCGATGTTGACGAGGTCGGCGCCGTCTTTCACGTAGTCGCCCACATTGACGTTGCGAATGCCCGCCACCCCGTCGAAGGGCGCGACGATGCGCATGCGTTCGGCCTGCACCCTGGCCAGCGCGACCTGGGCCTCGGCCACTTCGAGTGCGGCGGCGGTCTGGTCCACGGCGGCCGGGCTCACGAAGTTCTGCGCCTGCAGCTCGCGGTTGCGTTGCAGGTTGGTGCGCGCAATGCTCGCCTGCGCCAGCGCCTGCTTGAGCTGCGCGGCCTGCAGGGTGTCGTCGAGTTGCACCAGCACCTGGCCACGGCGCACGCGTTGTCCGTCACGAAAGCCCAGCGTCTTGATGCGCCCGCTGACCTCGGGCCGCAGCATCACGCCCTGGCGCGAACGCAACGAGCCCACGGCCTGCGCGTCGTCTTCGATGTTCATGGCCTCGACGCGGCCCACTTCGACCGGCACCGGCCCACCGGCCCCGCCCGGGCGCACCGCGGCCGAGGCCGACCCGACCGGTGCCGCACCTTCGACCGACGCCGGCGAGGTGCCCGCCCCCTTGTGCTGGTACCACCAGGCCGCACCACCCGCCAAGGCAATGCCGATCACCGCCACCAGCGTGTGAAGCTTTTTCAAGTCTCGACCTCTGTTGCGCGCGGCGTTTGCGGCCGCGCTTGCCTCACCTGTGTGCGGCGCTCAGGCGCTCGCGGCACCCACGCCGCGGTTCGCCAGAGCGTCCGCGCGTTCATTGCCCGGATCGCCCGCATGGCCCTTCACCCACCGCCAGTCCACCGTGTGCAGGTTGCGCAGGGCGTCGAGCCGCTGCCACAACTCGGCGTTCTTCACGGGCTTCTTGTCGGCGGTCTTCCAGCCGCGTGTCTTCCAGCCGTGGATCCACTCGGTGATGCCCTTGCGAACGTATTCACTGTCGGTGTAGATCGTCACCTCGCAGCTGCGTTTCAGCACCGCCAGCGCTTCGATCACCGCCGTCAGCTCCATTCGGTTGTTGGTGGTGAGCGGTTCGCCGCCGAACAGTTCCTTCTCGTGTTCCCCCATTTGCAGCCAGGCCCCCCAGCCGCCACGGCCGGGGTTGCCCTTGCACGCGCCGTCGGTGTAGATCACCACGTGCGGGCGGCGGATGGCGGGGCGTTCAGTGGTCTCGATGCTCATGTCAATTTGTGGAAGAAGTGTGGTTGTGGCCGCTGCGGTGGCTGACCACGGCGGCCGCCCCTTTGGCCGCCTGCCGCTGCGACCGCACCAGGCCCACGAGGCGCATGCCGCGCACGCGCTTGACCGCCACCACGAGGTAGACCGCACCGAACACCGGCCACCAGCGTTCGCCGGCCGACTCCATCCAGGCAAAGCGCGACAGCCCGCGCGGCGAGCGCAAGGGCAAGCCATAGCAACCGAAGCGCCCGGCCTCGACCTCGAAGCTCAAGAGGCGCAGCCAGTCGCGCAAGCGCCAGTAGCCGATGAAGCCGTTCGTTTCAGGAAGAAAAAGTGGCGTGCGCCGCCCGAGCGCCTGCGCCATGCGACCCAGGCGCTGACGCAAACCCCAGAGGCTGCCAGGGTTGAAGCCGATGATCACCGCGCGGCCTTCGGGCCGCAGCACGCGTTCGACCTCGCGCAGCGTGAGGTGCGGATCGCGGGCAAGTTCGAGCGAATGCGGCAGCACGACGAGGTCGAGGCTCTGGCTGTCGAAGGGCAAGGCGTCGAAGTCGCAGCGCAGCACGACGGCCGCGGCGGTACCCTCACCACCCGCCGCACCATCGCCCAAGGCGGCCATCGGCGGAACCTCGCCGTTGCCGGCACACTCCACCGGCCCTCCGGCGACCCAGCGATGCGGCATGCGGTTGGCCCGCAACGAGTCGAGTTCAGGCAGGCCGAGCTGCAAAGCATGAAAGCCGAAGATGTCGGCCACGCGCTGATCGAGCTGGGCCTGTTCCCAAGCGAGCAGGTACTGGCCCGGCGGGGTCTTCAGCCAGGGTGCCAAACCTATAATTCCGCCCGATTGATCCATGAACCTGCTAGCGCTGCCTGCCTTCACCGACAACTACATCTGGATGCTTCACGATGGCCGGCAGGCACTCGTCGTCGATCCGGGGGAGTCGGCGCCCGTTGAACAGGCACTCGATGCCCACTCGCTGACCCTGGCGGGCATTCTAGTGACGCACCACCATGGCGACCACGTGGGCGGCATCGAGGCCTTGCGGTCCCGCTTGCACGCCACGCGGGGCCAAGTCTTCGGGCCGGCACGCGAACGCATCCCCCTGCCTTTCGTGCCGCTGGGTGACGGTGATGCGGTCGAACTGCTTGGCCTGCGCTTCGAGGTCATCGACGTGCCGGGCCACACCGCCGGGCACATCGCCTACCTCACCCAACCGGCGGGCGAAACCCCGCTGCTTTTTTGTGGCGACACCTTGTTCTCAGGCGGCTGCGGCCGGCTCTTCGAAGGCACGCCGGCGCAGATGCACGATTCACTGTCACGACTGAACGCGCTGCCTGGCGACACACGCGTGTGCTGCACCCACGAGTACACGCTGTCGAACCTGCGCTTCGGCCTGGCCGTCGAGCCCGGCAACACCGACCTTGCCGACCACATGACCCACTGCCAAGCCCTGCGCAAACGCGGCCAGCCCACGCTGCCCAGCACCCTTGCGCTGGAGCGACGCATCAACCCCTTCTTGCGCTGCGACGAAGCCGCGGTGGCCCAGGCCGCCCTTTCGCATGGCGCCCACACCCGCGAGCCGGTCGAGGTTTTCACCGCGCTGCGCGAATGGAAGAACACGTTCCGATGACCTTCACCCCCGTTCGCCGCCGGCTCGTCGCCGTGCTGGCCCCGCTGAGCCTGTGGCTCGGCGCCTGCGCTTCGCTCACCTCCCCCCAGCAGCCCAGCGCTGCCTCTGAAGACGCGGCCTTCGCCGCCGCACCGGCCCTGCCCGCACCAGCGGCCTCGGCCCCCAAGGCCGCCGCGGTGGTCGTGCCCGCCAACGCCGCGTCGCAACCGGTGTCACAGGCCGTGGCCGACGCGCCGGCCGTGTCGGCCCCCGTGGACCCGCTGCGGCCCGAAGAGCCCGTCAACCTCGACGCGCCGACGAAGATGGCCGACCTGTGGCAGCGGGTGCGCCAGGGCTTTGCCATGCCCGACCTCGACACCGACCTCGTGCGCAACCGCGAGCAGTGGTACGCAAGCCGGCCCGACTACGTGCAGCGCATGACCGAGCGTGGCAGCCGCTACCTCTTTCACATCGTCGACGAAGTCGAGCGCCGCGGCATGCCCACCGAACTGGCCCTGCTGCCCTTCATCGAAAGCGCGTTCAACCCGCAGGCCGTGTCGTCGGCCAAGGCCTCGGGCATGTGGCAGTTCATGCCCGCCACCGGCAAATATTTCGACCTGCGGCAGAACGTCTTCCGCGACGACCGCCGCAGCGTGCTCGAATCGACCCGCGCCGCGCTCGACTACCTGCAGAAGCTGCACGGCATGTTCGGCGACTGGCACCTGGCGCTGGCCGCCTACAACTGGGGCGAAGGCAGCGTGCAGCGCGCCATTGCGAAGAACCGCCGCGCGGGCCTGCCGACCGACTACCTGAGCCTGCGCATGCCGGCCGAAACGCAGTACTACGTGCCCAAGCTGCAGGCGGTGAAGAACATCGTCGCGCGGCCTGACGCGTTCAGCCTGAAGCTGCCGCCGCTCGAAAACCACCCGTACTTCCTGAGCGTGCCCATCGAGCGCGACATCGACGTGGCGCTCGCGGTCAAGCTGGCCGGCGTGACGAACGAAGAGTTCATGCGCCTGAACCCGCAGATGAACAAGCCGGTCATCCTGGCCGCCGGCACGCCGCAGGTGCTGCTGCCCTACGACAACGCGAGCCAGTTCGTGCGCAACGTGCAAGAGCACCGCGGCCCGCTCGCCAGCTGGACGGCCTGGGTCGTGCCACGCACGATGCCGCCGAAGGCCGCCGCGCAAGAGGTCGGCATGAGCGAAGACCACCTGCGCGAGATCAACAAGATCCCCGCGCGCATGCTGGTGAAGTCGGGCTCGACGCTGCTCGTGCCGCGCAGCCAGCACGTGCTGAAAGACGTGTCGCTGCACGTGGCCGACAACGCGGCCATGCTGCTGGCCCCCGATGCGCCGCCGCTGCGCCGCGTGGCGCTGCGCGCCGGCAAGCGCGACACCGTGGCCTCGATCGCCAAGCGCTACCGCGTGAGCGCTGCCCAGGTGGCCGACTGGAACCGCACCACCACGCGCTACATCTTCAAGCCGGGCGAGCGCGTGATCGTGTTCGTGCCCAACAAGGCAAGCGGCAAGGCCGCGGCCGTGCGCGCGTCGGCTCCGGGCAAGAAGGTCGTCGCGGCCAGTGCGAAGCCCGGACGCAAGCAGGCGGCGGTGAAATCCAGCGCCAAGGGCGCCGCAAAGACCGCGCCCAAGCGCAGCGTCAAGCCCACGCGCAAGAAGCGCTGAGGCCACCGCGCCCGGCCGGGGCCGCTCAGCGCCGGTCGCTCAGGGCGTGGGCGATGGTGCCCAGGTCCACGTATTCGAGTTCGCTGCCGATCGGCACGCCGCGCGCCAGCCGCGTCACGCGGATGCCGCGCGCCTTGAGCGCCTCGCCGATCGCGTGGGCCGTGGCTTCGCCCTCGGCGGTGAAGTTGGTCGCGACGATGACCTCTTCGACGCCCTCTTCGGCAGCACGGCGCATCAACTCGGCCAGGCCGATGTCCTTGGCGCCAACGCCATCGAGCGGGCTCAGCTTGCCCATCAGCACGAAGTACAGGCCGCGGTAGCTGCCGGTGCGTTCGAGCGCGGCCTGGTCGGCCGGGGTCTCGACCACGCACAGCAGGCGCGCATCACGCGCCGGGTCGAGGCAGGTGCTGCACACAGGCGCTTCGGTGAAGGTGTGGCAGCGGTCGCAGTGGCGGATGCGGCCCACGGCACCCTGCAAGGCCGAGGCGATCTGCCCGGCCCCTTCGCGGTCGTGCTGCAGCAGGTGAAAGGCCATGCGCTGCGCCGACTTCTGCCCCACACCGGGCAGGCGCCGCAAGGCTTCGATCAGCGCGTCGAGCGCTTGCTGCTCGGCCATGTCAGCGCTGCGACCCCGGCGAACCGCCCGCCCGCCACCGCGCCGCCCCAAGGCGTGCGAGCCCCCTCGGGGGCTGGAGAAGCGGCGCAGCCGCAAGCCGGGGCGTCAGCATGCTCAGAACGGGAACTTCATTCCGGGCGGCAGCGGCATGCCGGCGGTCAGCTTGCCCATCTTTTCTTGCGACACGGCTTCGGCACGGCGCACCGCGTCGTTGAAGGCGGCAGCCACCAGGTCTTCGAGCATGTCCTTGTCGTCGGCCAGCAGGCTGGGGTCGATGGCCACGCGCTTGACGTCGTGCTTGCAGGTCATCGTGACCTTCACGAGGCCGGCACCCGACTGGCCTTCGACCTCGACCGTCGCCAGTTCGTCCTGGGCCTTCTTCAGGTTGTCTTGCATCGCCTGGGCCTGCTTCATCAGACCGGCGAGTTGGTTCTTCATCATGGTGGGCTTCCTTTCGATGCCTGATTCAATGGGGCTTGACCGACCCGGGCACGATGCGCGCCGTCTTGAACTGCTGCATCAGGCTCTGCACGAGCGGGTCGTTGTGGATGATCTGTTCAGCCTCGGCCTGGCGCCGGTTGCGCTCGGCCATGGCGCGCTGCGCGGGGGTGTCGGTCGCGGGGCCCGACTCCACCACCAAGCGCACCGGGTGCTGCAGCAGGTCGGCCAAGGCGGCCTGCAGCTTGTCGCATTGCGTCGGCCCGCGCAGGGTTTCGCGTTCGACGTGCAGCGTCCAGACCGGCGGCGAGGCGGCTTCATCGAGGGCCACGCACTGCGACTGCATCGCCAGCTCGCGCACCATGGCGCTGATGCTGCCGGCCGTCACCATGCCGGTGACGACTTCGTTCCAGCGGTCGCCCAGAGGCGTGGGCTCGAAATTCGGCAGCACCGGCGCGGGCGTGGGCACGAAGGGCGGCGGTGAGGGTTCGCGGGCCTCCATCGTCACCGGTGCCGACAGGTCGTCGTCGGGCGGAATGTCGAGCCAGGGCGGCGGCTCGCTGCTCGACGCAGACGGCGCAGGACGGACCGGTGCGGCAGCAGGTGCCGGTGACGAGGCCTGCGATGGGGCCGCGGGCGCGACCGGTGGGCGCACCGGCACCCGCACGGCCGGCGCAGGCGCCACGGCCGCCGGTCGTGCCGGTTCGCGTGCCGCGGGCGATGCGACGGGGCGTGTCGCCGGGGCCGCATCACGGGCCGCCGGGCTGGGGCCCCCCGCCGACGCCCCCGCCGCACCCGGCCGGAAGGCCAGCATGCGCAGCAACACCATCACGAGTCCGCTGTATTCGTCGGGCGCCAGGCCCAGCTCGGCGCGGCCATGCAGCACGATGCTGTAGAGCAGTTGGGTTTCGTCAGGCGCCAACGCCCCGGCCAGGCGGCTCACGGCGGGCGCGTCGGGGTCGTCGGCGTCCAGCGCGTCGGGCACGACCTGCACCACGGCCATCTGCTGCAGCAGCGTCGCCAGTTCGTCGAGCGTGCCGGTGGCCGACAGGCCCAGCGCACGCAGGCCGTCCACCGTGGCCACGACCTCGGCGCCGTTCGACGCGGCCAGCGCCTCGATGAGGCGCACGGCATGGCTGCGGTCCACCGCACCCAGCATCTGGCGCACGCCCGCTTCGCCCAGCACGCCAGCGCCGAAGGCAATGGCCTGGTCGGTGAGCGACAGCGCATCGCGCATCGAGCCGCGTGCCGCGCGCGCCAAGAGGCGCAGCGCGCCGGGCTCGGCCTCGATCTGCTCGGCCGCGAGCACGGCCGCCAGGTGCGTCTGCACGGTCTGCGGCGCCATCGGCCGCAGGTTGAACTGCAGGCAGCGCGACAGCACCGTCGGCGGCACCTTCTGCGGGTCGGTCGTGGCCAGCACGAATTTCAGGTATTCGGGGGGCTCTTCCAGCGTCTTCAACATCGCGTTGAAGGCGGTGTTCGAGAGCATGTGCACTTCGTCGATCATGTAGACCTTGAAGCGGCCCACCACCGGCTTGTAGACGGCCTGGTCGAGCAGTTGCGAGATCTCTTCGACGCCGCGGTTCGAGGCTGCGTCCAACTCGACGTAATCGACGAAACGGCCCGAGTCGATGTCGCGGCAGGCGTCGCACACGCCACAGGGTTTGGCGGTGATGCCGCCCTGCCCGTCGGCCCCGGTGCAATTGAGTGCCTTGGCGAGGATGCGCGAGACCGAGGTCTTGCCCACGCCGCGCGTGCCGGTGAAGAGGTACGCATGGTGCAGGCGTTGCTGCGTGAGCGCGTTGCTCAGCGCTTGCACGACATGCTCTTGGCCCACCAGGGCCTCGAAGTCGCGCGATCGGTACTTGCGGGCCAGCACGAGGTAGGACATCCGGCGATTCTAGGCGGGCGGCCCGCGCCACCGACGCGGTGCCGGATAATCGCGCCCTCGCTCTGCAGCCCCTCCTGGCCCGACCCACGATGACCGCCACGCCCCCGAACCCCACCGCGCAAGACACGCTCAGCTACGAACAGGCCGGCGTCAACTACGACCTCATCGACCCGCTGAAAGTGGCCGCCCAACGCGCCGCCAAGGCCACCGGCGCGCACCTCGCGTCGCACGGGTTCCAAGAGGTCGAGGCCTCGCGCGGCGAATCGGCCTATGTGGTGGACGTGGGCCCGTTCTACATCGCCAGCATCGTCGAATGCCTCGGCTCGAAGGCCCTGGTCGCCGACGAGATGAAGGCGTTGACCGGCAAGAGCTACTACGCCGGCATCGCGCAAGACACCATCGCGATGGCGATCAACGACCTCATCACCGTGGGCGCCACGCCGCTCGTCGTGCAAGCCTACTGGGCCGCCGGTGGGTCCGACTGGTTCGGCGATGCGCAACGCGCGCAGGCCCTGGTCGAAGGCTGGAAGCGGGCCTGCGACACCTGCCAGGTCGCCTGGGGCGGCGGTGAAACCCCGGCGCTGGCCGGCATCGTGGCCGAAGGCCGCATCGACCTCGCCGCCAGCTGCACCGGCCTCATCAACCCGAAAGAGCGCCTGTCGGTCGGCGACAAGCTCGGCGTCGGCGATGCCATCGTGTTGCTCGCGTCGAGCGGCATCCACGCCAACGGCCTGAGCCTTGCGCGCAAGCTGGTCGAACGCCTCCCCGACGGCTACCTCACCCCGCTGCCCGACGGCACCACCTACGGCGACGCCCTGCTCGCCCCGACGGTGCTGTATTCGCCCGTGACCGAAGCGCTCTACAAAGCCGGCATCACGCCGCACTACTGCGCCAACATCACCGGCCACGGCTGGCGCAAGCTGCTGCGCCACCCGGCGGCGCACACCTACCGCATCCACACCGTGCCGCCCGTCACGCCGGTGCTGAAGTTCATCCAGCAGCACGCCAAGCAAGACGACCAAGAGGCGTACAGCACGCTCAACATGGGCGCCGGTTTCGCCATCTTCGTGAAGTCCGAAGACGCCGCACGCACGGTACAGGTCGCGCAGGCGCAAGGCATCCAGGCCTGGGTGGCCGGGCAGATCGAAGCAGGCCCGAAACGCCTGCTGATCGAGCCCTTGAACATCGAATTCGGTGACGACTCGCTGCAACTGCGTTGATGCAAAGCAGCCCTTGAAGTCAGAGTGCTTCGGGGGCTCGCCTAGAATGCGTCGCTGACGGGCCTCCTCGCATGGAAGCACGGCCAACCGGGTCAGGTCGGGAACGAAGCAGCCCTAACTGTTGTGACCAGTGCCGAGGGTAAGGCTCGTCAACCCTCCCCTACACATCCGAAACGCAGCGGCGTTTCGTCGCGGTCAGCGTGACAGCGCATTCCAGGCCATGTGGCCGGCCAGTGCCGCGACCGCGCTGGCGAAGCTGCCCCAGGCCATGTCCATCATTGACAGGCCGATGGGCCAGTCTTTCAGCGTGGCGAGGTTGGTGAGGTCGTAGGTTGCATAGGCCGTGAGACCCAGCAGCGCACCCAGCGCCACTGCTCGCCAGACCCCCGACTCTGCCGCGGGCTGCACCGCGAAGAACACGAGCGCTGCGGGAAAGAGCCCGTAGAAGAGCCCCGCGGCCGTCACATTGAAGTTCTCGGCCATCAGGTGGCCCATGCCGGCGCGGTACCACGACGCGGCGATGAGCTTGAGCCAGATCGCATCAAGCGCCGCGAAGCTGAGCGCGGCAGCCGCGTACGCGGCCAACGCCGGGGTGGTGCTCATTGCACGGCAGCGCCGAGCGCGAAGCAGCGCACGCCGCGCCGCAGTTCGGCGGCCGGCAGCACCTTGTCGAGGGCCAGGCCGCGGGGCGGTTCGCCAAGCTTGCTGCTGGCGCGAAGAAGGTCATCCATCATCAGGCCATCGGCGTCGATCATCTCGGCCAGGTAGCGGTGCTCGCCGTTGAAGAGCAGTGCGCGGGGTGCGGTTTCGGGGCCGAGCAGGACCAGGTACTCGGCTTGGTGCTTGCGGTTCATTCGTTGCATTCCTTCGTTCTTCTGATGAACGGGATGCTAGGAACGAAGGCCCGTCGCACCCAGCGGCCGGAAGCCGATTCACCTGTGAGAAATCTCCCACGCGATGCGTCGGCCACGGCCGCATGCAGGCCTCAGCGGTACTTGGGGCCGGTGGTCGATTGCTGCTTCTTGTAGGCCTCGTTCATGGGCGTGCCACGGTCGGTGTCCACACGGCCGGCTTCGAGGTCGGCATGTGCGCGTTCGATGATCGGCCGCGGCTCCTCGCGATGGCTGTCCGACGACTCGTCGTGCTCATGCGGCAGGCGCGGGCGCGGCGTTTGGCCCTCGGTGCTGCGGGTAGTGCTTTGCTTGTTGGCGTCTGCCGTGCCGTCGATGTGGGCGGCTTCGGCGAAGTCTTTCTCTGCCTCTTCGCTGGCGCCCTTGCGGCGGTCGTAGGCGTCGCGGGCTTGCGGCGGGTTTCCGATGGATGTGCTCATGGTCTCTCCGGTTGCGCTCGGGAGCCGTGTGCTCCCGGTTGTTCAACCGTAGGCGAGGCCTTCGACCGCACGAAGCGGCGCGGGGCGCGCACGGCCGTAGGACGTGGCCGACACCGTGGGCCAGCCAACTGTGGGCCGTGCAAACAAAAATGCCCGGAGGCGGACCTCCGGGCATCGGTGTGTGGCGAAGGCGCGGCCTGAGGCCACGCCGGTCAACGGTCGCTCAGCGCATGTAGCGGCCGCCCGGGCCGACGATGGTGATCTCGACGAAGTTGGAGCCGTGGTGGCGCGTCGGGCCGAAGTTGAGCGGGAAGCCGCCCATGTCGAACTTGCCGATGGCTTCCATGCCCGAGGTCAGCGAGGCCGGCGTCACGCCGCCTTTGCCGGCCGCGCGCTTCAGGCCTTCGATCAGCACGCGCGTGTTGACGTAGCCGAAGAAGTGGTCGTAGTCGACGGGCACCTTCTCTTTGAACGCGGCGGCGTTGAAGTCGCGCGTGAGGGCCGTCGTCTGGCGCCACGGGTAGGGAATGATCTGCGTGTAAGCCATGCCGCGACCGTCGTCGCCCAGCGCAGCGACCAGGGCCTTGGCGTTGGCGATGGACAGTGCGTACACCGGCACGCCGATGTAGTTGCGGATCGCCTTGATGGCTGCCACGGTCGAGGGACCGAAGGCCACCAGCAACATCGCTTGCGGCTTGGAGGCACCCACCGCCTGTGCAGCAGGCACGGCGTCGGAGCCATTCACTTCGAGCTGGTGCTTGCCGACGATGGTGGCGCCGAACTCTTTGGCCACCTCTTCCACCACCGGCTGCATCAGCTGGCCGAAAGCGTGGTTCTGGTAGATGACGCCGAGTTGCGTCTTCTGGGTGGCCACGAGGTTGCGCACGATCTGCACGACCTCGTCCTTGTAGCTGGCGAAGTTGGTGAAGAAGTACGGGTGCTGGCGCACGCGCAGCGAGGGCGAGCCCCCGTAGGCACCGATCAGCGGCACCTTCTTTTCTGCCAGCAGCGGCAGCACGGCCGCGACGTTGGCAGTGCTCGCGTAGCCGAACAGGCCGGTGACCTTTTCGTCGTCGATGAGCTTGTTGGTGTTCTCAACGCACTTCTTGGGGTCGTAAGCGTCGTCGAGGGTGATCAGCTTGATCTGGCGGCCGGCCACGCCACCCTTGCGGTTGATCTCGTCGATGGCCATTTGCTGGCCCTTGATGACGGGCGTGAAAGAAGCTGCCAGCGGTCCCGAGAGGTGGGTGCTCTGGCCGATCTTGATTTCCTTGGAGTCTTGCGAGAAGGCCGGCAAGCCAAGCGCTGCGCCGGAGGCGGCCGCAACGGTCTGGATTGCTTGTCTGCGGGTCGGTTTGTAGCTCATGGTTATTTCCTTCGAAGCGACGACAACGAGCCGGAATGCCTTGGGTTCAAGCCCTCGGTACCGGGATAAGACCAGCCTTTGATTATTGCGACGCCTTGGTGCATGACCATGAGGGTTCGCTTGGATCGGCTTTGTTGTTGCTCGTGAACGACGCACCCGCCCACCGTGTCACGGGCGTGACGATGGCGCTGGGCAGGTGCGAGGTCGCGGCTTGTCTCCACTCCACTCTCTCTTGATCTCTTGACTTTGACGGTTTGCGCCTCAGCGCATGTAGCGGCCGTTCGGGCCGACGATGGTGATCTCGACGAAATTCGACCCGTGGTGCCGCGTGGGCCCGAAGTTCAGCGGGTAGCCGCCAAGGTCGAACTTGCCGATCGACTCCATGCCTGCCGTGAGCGCTGCGGGCGTGAGCCCCTTCTTGCCCTTGCCGGCCGCACGCTTGAGCCCTTCGATCAGCACGCGAGCGTTGAGGTAGCCGATGAAATGGTCGTAGTCGATCGGGATGTCTTGCTTGCCCATGACCGCGCCGAAATCGCGCGTGAGCGCGGTGGTCTGGCGCCAGGGGTACGGAATGACCTGCGTGTAGGCCATGCCGCGCCCGTCTTCGCCCAGGGCGGCGACCAATTGCTTGGCGTTGGCGATGGAGACGGCATAGATCGGCACGCCGATGTAGGTGCGGATCGCCTTGATCGCCGCCACCGTCGAGGGCCCGAAGGCCATCAACAGCACCGCCTGCGGCTTGCCCTGCCCGACAGCCTGCACGGCGGCCATCGCGTCCGAGCCATTGACTTCGAGCGAGTGCTTGGCCACCACGGTGGCGCCGAACTCCTTGGCGACTTCTTCCACCACCGGCAGCATCTGCTGGCCAAACGGGTGGTTCTGGTAGATGAGGCCGATGGATGTCTTTTGCGTGGCCACGAGGTTGCGGATCATCTGCACCACCTCGTCCTTGTAGCTGGCGAGGTTGGTGAAGAAGTACGGGTGGTGGCGAGCCCGCAGCAGCGGCGAGCCGCCGTAGGCACCGATCAGCGGCACCTTCTTCTCGGCCAGCATGGGCAGCACGGCCGCGACGTTGGCGGTGCTCGCGTAGCCGAAGAGGCCGACCACCTTTTCATCGTCGATGAGCTTGGCGGTGTTCTCGACGCATTTCTTGGGGTCGTAGGCGTCGTCGAGCAGCACAAGCTTGACCGGCCGGCCACCGATGCCGCCCTTGCGGTTGAGCTCGTCGAAGGCCAGGGCCTGGCCCTTGAGCACCGGCACGAACGAGGGCGCCAGCGGCCCGCTCAGGTGGGTGCTCTGGCCGATCTTGATCTCGCCCGACTCTTGAGCGAACGACGCAGGCAGCGAGAGGGCGGCACCCGCGGCCGCCGCCGTTTGCAGCGCGTCGCGTCGGGTCAGGCGAAAGTCGGTCATGGGTGCGCTCCGTGTTCATTTTTGACGACGTTCGCAAGCACTTGCTGCGTTCTCGTCATCGATGGGGCGGATGCTGCGCCCCCGCACAAGCGCTTACAACAGGGTGAGACCCCAGGGATCTTCGATACGTGCGCTTTGCGTGACGCCAATCACGGCACAAGTGCGCACATTCGTGCCCAGCGCTGCACACGATGCAAAGCCCCCTCGGACGCCATCGATGCACGGGCATTTCGCGCCGCTCACCGTGGGGCCCTGCGCGATGCATTTCGCACGGCGGCCGGGCCGTGCATGGGGTCGTCGAGAACGATCAGGTGGACTGACGGAAGGCCATCACGGCCTGGTTGCGCAGGGTGCGCACGAGCGACAGTTCTTTCTCGCCCAGCTCGATGCCGCCGGGCTCGGCCTTGTCGGCGTAGATGAGAGCAAAGGGCGCGCCCTTCATCAGCAGCGGCAGCAGCAGAAAAGCCGGTGCGTTGACCGATTGCTTGTACCAGGCGGGCAGCCGCGGCGCGATGGTGGCCGCCGTGGCGTCGGAGATCAGCGTGTCGGCCCCTTTGATGCACACGGCTGCAAAGAGGTCGGGCGCGGTGCCGGGTGCGGGCTTCAGCGGCACGCGGATCTTCGGCGCCAGGGCCTCGGCCCCCTCACCCAGGCCGAAGCGGCCGGTGAGCGCTTCGGTCTTGGGGTCACGCAGGCAGAAGATCACGCGCCTGAAGCCCAGTGCGCGCAGCATGGTCTCGAGGATCATGCGCAACACCTCGTTGAGCTTGAAGTCCTCGACCATCGTGTTGGTGATGTCCTGGATGCCTGCGGCGAGCATGGCCGCCGCGGCTTGCGGGTCGTGCGCGGCGGGGCGCGCTGTCCCCACCGGCATCGCCTGGGCCGACGCCGGCAGCGTGGCCTGCAGTTCGTGCGGCGACAGCGTGTCGATGACGGCCTCTTGCGCCGTGCCGTTGCCCGGGCGTTCGAGCAGGCGACGCAGGCGCGAGCCGGGCTGCACCTGCAGGTTCATGGCCTGTGCCAGATTGGCCAGGCGCTGCTGGGCGCCGATGGCGGCGGCCTGCACTTCGCGCGGCGTCACGCCCAGCACCTTGGCAAAGCGCTCGGCCACCTCGGCGACAGCGGCACTGGTTTTTCCGGGATCGGCGCGCAAGAGCGCATCGGTCACTTCATTGGCCGCCAACGTCACCCAGCGCAGGCGGTCGGCCTTGTCGCTGGCACGGGCCGGTGGCTCGCCCACCGGCTTGCGCATGCAGCGCTGCAGCCCTTCGGGCAGGCCCCAGGCCTTGGCCACGCCCAGGCCCAGTTCTTCGAAGCTCAGGCCCAGCACGGTGATCGACGCCGCCGTTTCATCGGGCGGCGCAGCCGCTGGCGTGCGGGGCCCGGCGGGCTTGACGAGGTTGCGAATGGCGCGCGCTTCTTCGGGAAAGTAGAACTCCGTCAGCAGGCGCCCGAGGTTCTGGAACATCGCGCCGATGAAAGCTTCTTCGCCCTCGCGCGGCGATGGGCACAGCTCGCTGGCCAGCGAGCCCGCCATCAACGAGCGCACGAACTCTTCTTTCAGGATGTTCGCGTGCGCCTTGTCGTGCATGTGCTCCAGCAGCACAAGGCTGAGCGCCATGTTGCGGATGCCGGCAAAGCCGATGAGCGCCACCGCGCGCGACACCGTGCTGATCGCCCCGCCCCCGGCGTGCGAGTAGTTGGCCGTGTTGACCAGGCGCAGCAGCTTGTTGGTGAGCGCCACGTCTTTCAGGATTTCGCCCGACAGGCTGGCCAGGCTCTCGTTCTCGGAGTTGGCGACCTTCTGGATGCGCGCGACCGAGTCCGACAGCGCCGGAAAGTCGCTCTTGTGGCGCATGCGCCGCAGCAGGAATTCGAGCGTGCCGCTGCCGCCGCCCGATGCGGCGGCACCGCCGGCCGGCGACATCCACGCGATCAGTTCGGCGCGCAGCGCCGCGGCATCGGGGTGGCGCTTCGACGCATCGCGCGACAGACAGCGCAGCACGATGGCGCGCAAGGCGTCGTCCACCTCGGTGGCCAGGTCGGCGGGCAGCTGCAGGTCTTCGTGGGCCGCGCGGTACATGGCGCGGTATGGGTCTTTTTCGTGAATGAGCGCTTGGCCGCTGAGGGCTTCGGCCAGCACGAGGCCGGCCGAGAAGATGTCCATCGCCGGCGTGGGCGCGAGACCGTGCGTGGCCTCGGGCGACATGTAGCCCGGCGTGCCGACGACCTCGGCGTGGTTGGCGGCGTCTTTCACGCGCGCGGCGATGCCGAAGTCCATCACCCGGGCGCGGCCCGCGCCATCGACCAGCACATTCGACGGCTTCAGGTCACGGTGGATGACGCCAGCCTCGTGCGCGGCGGCCAGGGCGTCCAGCACCCCCAGCATCAGCTCGACCGCCTCGCGTGCGGGCAAGGCGCCGCGTGCGCGCAGGTGTTCCGAGAGCGTGCGCCCGGGCACGTATTCGAAGACGAGGCAGGGCTTGCCGTCGAGCATGTCGGCCTCGAAGACCGGCACGATGTTCGGGTGCGTGAGGCGGCTCACGCTGCGCGCTTCTTGCAGCCACTGCGCGACCGAGGCCGAATCGGCCTGCGGCTTCATGATCTTGACGGCCACCTCGCGTTCGAGGCGCGGGTCGTAGCCCAGCCACACCGTCGATTGCGCGCCGCGGCCGAGCATGCGTCGCAGCTCGAAACGGCCGAGGGTGGTCTGCGTTTCGCTGGCGACGGCTGCGCTGGGCATAGGAAAGAGCCTTGAAAACTCAGTGGTGGCGCGATGCCATCAGCGCCGCAAAGCCGCTGCGGGGCTCGGCCGACGTTGCGTGCGAGGCATTCTTTTGCGGCTCGCGCAAGGCGGCTGCCGGTGAATGACCCTGGGCCAGTTGACGAGCGCCCTGCAAAGCGTCGCCCAGGTCTTTCGCCGTGATTTCAAGCGAGCGGGCGTAGCGCGCGGCCACGTGGGTCAACGCGGCCGCCACCCGCGTGGGGGGCGTGCGCGAGACGACGTCGACCGCTTCGTTGGCGGCACTGGCCGCCACGCGCAGCGCATCGACATCGCTGTCGGCATGGCGCACGGCCGTGCCCACCGGCATGCGCCGGATCATGTGCAGCACCTCGTCGTTCAGGCCCCAGTGGCGGGCCACGGCCGCGCCCATGGCCTCGATGTCGATGCCCAGCACCGCGTACGAGGCCGCCTCTTCGGTCATGCCCGGTTGTTCGGGCTCGCCGGGCTCTTCGGGCGGCAGCGACTGCATCAATTGGTTGATTTGCTCGGCTTCGTCCGGGAAGTGGTACTGCACCATCAGGCGGCCGAGGTTCTGCATGGCGGCGATCAGGTAGATGACCTCGGCGTCGTAGCCCGCCGGTCGCAGCAGTTGCGCCAGGTGGCCGGCCAGGCGCACGCGGTCCATCAGTTTCTTGAGGTTGGCGGCTTGCGCGTCGTTCAAAGGCCCGGGCCAGGCACGCAGCGCAGCGGCCGCGTTGCGCACGCCTTTCAGGCCCACCAGCGCCACGGCACGGCGGATGGTCAGCACCGGACCGCTGCCAGCCATCTGCGTGGTCTGCACCTGGGCCGAATTGACGTTGCGCAGCAGCTCGAAGCTGAGCGCCATGTCTTCAAGGATCTGTTCGGCGATCTCGTCGGTGCGCTGCGAATCGCTCATCGCCAGACGCCCCACACGCGCCCCCACGCCGGGGCTGGCCGGCAGGTGGCCGACGGTGTGCAGCCGGTCGAGCATCAAGGCGAGCGCGCCGCCGTTGTCGCTGGCCTCGGCCTCTTGCCAGCCGGTGAGCGCGCGCAGCAGCGTGCGGGCGCTGTGGTAGCGCTGGCGCTCCTGGCGGTCGGTGCCTCGGTTGGCGATCGCACGCAGCGCCTCGGGAATGGGCTGCGGCGTGCTCCAGGGCAGGCGCACGATCTCGCGGCCCACCGGCGGCAGGCGGTCGATCGCGCGCGAAGTGTCGGGTTCGTCGAGCGCCGGGGCGCCCGCCAGCAGGTGGTGCAGCAGCAGGCCAGCGGTGAGCACGTCGCGCTCGGCCGCGTTGCGGGCGGCGCGCAGGGCGCCCGGGTCCATCGGCATGGCGCGGTCGTTCGAGACCGGGCCGTTCGATTTGACAGGCTCACGGGCAATGGCCAGGCCCATCACGCGCACCACGCCCTGTTCGCTGACGATGAGGTGGTGCAGTTGCAGATCGCCGTGCGCCACGTTGGCTTCGTGGGCGAAGGCCAGGCCTTGCAGCGCCTGGACCATCCAGCCCACGACGATGCCTGGGCCCTGCCCACGATGGGTGGCCAGGTGCTCGGCGAGGGTCACGCCGAGGGCGCGGTCCACCGAGACGAAGGGCCAGTTGTCTTGCACGCCGACTTCGACGACGTGCGCGAGGTTCGGGTGGTTGAGCCGGGCGCCGAGCTTGGCTTCATTGATCCAGGCTTCGAGTTCGGCGGCGTCGGCCGGCTGCACGCGGGGCAGCGTGAGCATCAGTTCTTGGCCGGCGCGCGGGTCGTGCACCAGCCAGCACATGCTGCGATCGCTCTTGCCGAGCAGGCGGCGCAGTTCGAAACGGCCGAACGACCGCGTGGGGGCAGCGGCCTTGGGGGTGGCGGGCGTTTCCTGGGCGAGCATGGGCGGGCCGTCGAGGTGCGTCGAAGTGCGTCGGGTTGCGAGGGGATGCAGCGTCACCCTATTGGACGACCGCCCGCTGCGCCGCAATAGCGGGATCAGCCCCCCAAATGCCGCTTATTTCACGCGGCGCTTCGCTTTCACGTGCCCTGCGCGGTGCGTCAAGTGACTTCGATCAAGCGCCCTGCCCCGCTGATCAGCGCACAGCGCACGGCCTCACCAGGCTGCAGGCGCTGGATCACCTCGCGGTAGCGCCCCAATTGGGCGTGGTACGCCGCCTCGGCGCCCGGGTTGAGCGCGATCTTGTAGTCGAGCACCCACCAGACGCGGCGGCCGTCTTCGTCGAGCGCGACCAGGCGGTCGATGCGCAGCAGCTCGGCGCCATCGGCCACCGGCACCTCGTTGCCGGCCCAGCGCAGTTGTGGCCCGGTGAAAAAGCGCCGGCATTCGGGGCTGCGCCAGATGCTGTCGGCGATGCGGGTGACCTCGGCCACCGGGGCGGCGAAGTCCCGCGCAGCGGCGGCGGCCAGCGCGAGGAGGTCCACGTCGGCCGCGCCGGGTGAACCGCTGGCCCACTCGAGCACGCGGTGCACGGCCTCGCCCAGGCGCGAGGCGGCGTCGCCCGCATCGGCCGCGCCCACCGGCGGCGCCTCGCGCACCGGGTGCTGCCAGGGCGGCAGCACGGCGATCTCGGCCACGGGGGGCGGGCCGTCGTGGGGCGCCTGGGTGTCGTCCAGCGGTTCCCACGGCGTGGCGACCGGCTCGACGCGCGACCACCAGCTGCGCCCCGCCGTGCGGGTGGGCTGGGTGCGGCTGAACACCAGCCGCTCGCGGGCGCGCGACATGGCCACGTACAGGCCGTTGAGCTCTTCGCGCTCGCGGGCGGTCTTTTCGCTCGCCATGGCGTCGGCCAGCGCGGGCGGGCAGCGCGACTCTGAATAGATGAACGCACAGCGCCGGGGCGCGTCGTCGGTCACCGGCCAGTCGATCAGCAGCGTGGCGCTGTCGGCGTTGGCGGGCTGGGGCTCGGCGTCCATCACGAACACGACCCGGGCTTCGAGCCCCTTGGCGCCGTGCACGGTGAGCAGCTGCACGGCGTCGGGCTGGGTGGGCGCGGCCACCGTGATCGCACGGCGCTTGAGCGCACGCACGAAGTTGTAGGGCGTGGCGTAGCGGGCGCCATCGAGCATCAGCGCCTGGGCCAGCAGCGCGTCGATGGCGTTGAGCGCGGCCAGGCGTTGCTCGGGCGGCACGGTGGCGGCGACGCGCGCGCGGTAGTCGCCCTCGCTGACGATGCGGTCGAGCAGGTCGTGCGGCGGCAGCGCATCGGCCGCCTCGCGCCAGGCGGGCAGCAGGCGGGCGGCACGTTGCAGCTCGGGGTGGTCGTCGTGGGCCTGCGTGGTGAGCGCCGCCCACCAGCCGCCGCCGGCTTTCGCGTGGCGGGCCAGCGCCATCAGGGCCTCGTCGCCCGCACCGAACAGCGGGCAGCGCAAGGCCTGCGCGAGCGACAGGTCGTGCTGCGGTGAGGCCAAGGCGTCGAGCACGGCGACGAGGTCGCGCGCCTCGATGCGGTCCATCAGCGCGAACTCTTCAGACGCCGCAAAGGGCACGTGCAGCGCCTGCAAGGCCTGCGCGGCCAGGCGCAGCGGCGCGCGGCTGCGGCACAGCACGAAGATGTCGCCCGGGCGCATGCCCTCTTTGGCGATGAGCGCGTGAATGGCATGCGCCACGCGTTCGGCCTCGCGCTGGCGCAGCACCTCTTCGGGCTCGTGGCGCGGGGTGGTGAGGGTGTCGCGCCACGCGGGCGCGGGCTCGGCACCGGTTTTGTCGGCCGCTTCGCGCAGCACCGGCGGCAAGGCAAAGGCGCCGGCCCCATCGACCGGCCCGACCTCGGTGGTGTGGGTGCGAAAGGCCAGGTAGTCGCCCAGTCGCACGGCCTGTTCGAACACGGGGTTGAGTGCCGCCAGCACCTCAGGCGCGTTGCGCCGGGTGTGGTCGCAAGCGAGTTCATCGCCGCCCAGCCCTTCGGTGATGAAGCTGCGCGCGGCCTCGAACACCCGTGGCTCGGCGCCCCGAAAGCGGTAGATGCTCTGCTTGGGGTCGCCGACGATGAAGAGCCCCGGCGGGCGCTGGCCGCTCAAGCCGCCACCCGCGCCGGCATAGGCCGACAGCCACGCATGCAGCGAATGCCACTGCAGCGGGCTGGTGTCTTGAAACTCGTCGATCAGCAGGTGGCGGATGCGCGTGTCGAGCCGCTCTTGCACCCAGCCGGCCAGGCTGCCGTCGCGCAGCAGGTGCAGCGCGCAGCGTTCGAGGTCGGCCATGTCGGCCAGGCCGCGTGAGCGCTTGTAGTTGGCGAACTCGGCCAGCAGCACGCGCGCCAGGCGCACCATGCGCAGGTGCTCGTCGTGGGCCTCGGCCTGCCGCACGCGTTCAGAGATGGCTTCGAGCTGCGTCTGCACCTCGACCAGCGCCGCCACCTTGCCCAGCTGCTTGCGCGGCGTGCCCGTGGCGGTGAAGAGCGCCGACCACGCGTGGTCGAAGCGCGCCTCGGCCTGGGCCGCTTCGAGCGCCATCACGAGGCCGGTGGCGGCGTCTTGCGCCTTCACGCCGCCGCGCGCGAGTTCGATGGCCAACTCGCGCAGCGTGGTGCACCAGGTCTCGCTCAGCAGCTCGGCACAGGGCGACGCGCCCGGCTCGCCCTTGGGCGGCGGCACGCTGTCTTCGAGCGTGCCGGCGGCGTCGGCCAGCTCCAGCTCGATTCGCTTGGCGAGCGCCGCTTCGAGCCACTTGCGCACCTGCGAACGCCCCCGGCGCTGGATGAGCGCGCGGTAGTCGTCGGCCCGGGGCGCATCGCGCAGCAGCGCGGCGTGGAAGCGCCGGAAGACCTCGCCGCGGTGGTCGTCGAGCGCTTCGATCAAGGCCATGCCCGACTGCAGTCCCAGCTCGGCCAGCAACTCGATGGGCGCGGCGCGCAGCAGTTGCGAGAACCACGCGTGGAAGGTGCTGATCTGCACCGCGCGGCCCGTGCCGAGCAGGCGCTCGTGCAGCGTGGCGAGCTGCGGGGCCAGGGCCTGGGCACGGGTCGCGTCCATGCCCCGCATCACCAGTTCTTTGGCGCGCTGGGCGTCGGTGCAATGCGGGGCAGCGAACTCGCGCAGCCAGTCGTTGAGCCGCTCGCGCATCTCGCCGGCGGCCTTGCGGGTGAACGTGATGGCCAGCACCTCTTGCGGCTGCGCGCCTTCAAGCAGCGCCCGCAAGATGCGCGAGACGAGCATCCAGGTCTTGCCCGCGCCCGCGCAAGCCTCGACGACCACGCTGCGTTGCGGGTCACAGGCCAGCGCATAGAAGCGCTCGCGCGACACCGGCGCCTTGTTGGCCTGGTAGGCGGGCGTGGGGCTCATGGCAAGGGATCCGCGTCGGTGGCCCAGTGGTCTTTGCGGCACAGGCCGCGCGCTTCGCAGAAGTCGCACACCCGGCCTTCGCCCAGGGCCGGCATGCCGGCGCCCTGCCGCAGGCGCGCCATGTCGTGGGCCAGCCCGGCCAGCAAGGCCTCGGCGCTGGCCTCGACGTCGGCGTGGGCGATGGCCTCGATGCCCTTGCCGCCATCGAGCGCGAGGTAGCTGGCCGACAGCGGCAGCTCGGTCTGCTCGCGCATCAACAGCGCATAGAACGCGAGCTGGGTGTCTTCGAAGGGCTGCTTGACCTGGCGCTTCAGCGCCTCGGCGTTGCCGGTCTTGTAGTCGATCAGCTCGACGCCGCGCGCACTGCCTTGGGCGACCTGGTCGGCGCGGTCGATGCGGCCGCGCAGCGTGAGGCCCTGCAGCTCGGGCGGCGACACACGGCGGTCTTCTTCGCCTTGCCACCACCGCGCGCCGTCAGCGTCGCGCGCATGTAACCACGTGATGTAGCGGCCTGCGAGCTGGTGGAAGCTGGCCGCGAAGGGCAGGAAGTCGGCGTCGTCGAGCCCGGCGAGCGCCTGCTGCTCGGTGGCGATGGCGAGCAGGCGATTCAGTTCGACCTCGGCCGCGGCGGGCGCCTCGCGCGTGGTGTGAAAAGCGTGCAGCACGGCATGCAGCCAGTTGCCGTAGTCGCGCTTGGCGGCTTCGGCGTCGAGTTCGTCCGGCTCACGCAGCGCCAGCGCATGCAAGGCGTAGAAGCGATACGGACAGGCCCGCAGCGCTTCGCACGCGCTGGCCGACATCTGCGTGGGCAGCAGCGCGGCGGCCGAGGGCGCCGGCATGCGCGCCGGCAGCAGCGGCACGACGCGGCGCGGGCGCGGGTCGTGCCACGCCGCGAGCGTGCGCCCTGCCCGCCCCTGCCACAGGCGCAGACGCTCGATCAGCGGGCTGGCGGCGAGGGGCTCGCCGCCGTCCAGCCGCCGGTAAAACAGGCTCACGCGCGGCGCGCCGAGGGCGTGTGCGAAGTGCAGGGCCTCGGTGTCGTGCCGCTGCTGCATGCCGGGCAGGCCGAGCGCCACGGCCTGGGCATCGCTCAACAAGGGGTGCATGGCGGTGGGTGCGCCAAGGTGGCGCTCGTCGGCCCCGGGCATGACGACCGAGGCGAAAGGCCGCAGCGGCAAGCGCGCCAAGGGCGTGATGACGACCGGCGCCTCTTCGCGCGGCGCGGGCGGCACGAACGAGGCCTCTTCGAGCACCGCGCCCACCCAGGCCACCAGTTCGTCCAGCGTCATCGGCGTTTGCGCGACGGCGCCAGCGTTCCAGGCTTCGTCCGTCCAGTGCAAGGCGGCGAGCACCTGCTGGCCGGCTTCGTCCGCGAGCATGGCGGCCCAACTGCCCGTGGTTTCGAGGGCGAGCTTCATCGCCGACATCCATGCACGCAGCGGCTGGCGGCGGGTGGTGGCCATGGCGGCGAGCGCTTCGCTGGTCTGCGTCCAGACGCGGCCTGCGGCTTCGCTCAGCTCGGACACATCGACCGCCGCGCGTTGGCGCCAGGCCTTGCGCCGGCACAGCGCTTCGATCTCGGCGCGGGGCCGTCGGGTGTCACCGAGGCCGGGCCAATCCGCCGGCGTGGCCTTGAGCCAGTCGAGCAAGGCGTTGGTCGGCGCCTGGGCAGGCACCGCCCCAAGCAGACCCATCAGCTGCGCCCCGGCGCGTGTGGTGGAAAGCTTCCAGCCCGTCTCATCGAGCAAGGGCACGCCGTGGCGTTCGAGCAGCGCACGCGCGCGGCGCACGAGCACCCGGTCTTCGGCCACCAGGGCCACGGGCACGCGGCCAGCGGCGACGTCGTCGAGCACCTGCGCGGCCGCGCATTGGGCTTCGTGCTCGAAACCATCGCAGGCTGCGAGGGTCACGTTCGCGGCCTGCGCCATGGCGGTGTCCACATCGACCTCGGCGTCGATGCTGGCGCATGTCACCCCGGGCGGTGCGGCGGCCAGCACGGCCTCGGTGAGTGCATCGGCGCCGCCCAGGCGAACGGCGATCCACGCCGAGGGCCGCCATGCAAACAGCGCGTCGGTGGCTGGCACGGGCGAGGCGGCAGCCCATTCGATGGCCACACGCGCCAAGGCACGCTCGGTGCCGCCCGGCCCTGCCAAGAGCGGCACGAGGCTGCGTGCGTGTTGCCAGTGTGCCGGGCGCGCGTCCGGTGGCACGGCAGCAGACGCGCGTGCCAGCGCATGGGTGGTGGTGACAACGGCAGCCACCGCTTCGTCGAAGCGCCGTGGGTCGAGGCGTGACCAGTCGCGGGCCCAGCTTTGCGCGCGCAGCAACGCGGCTGCGGCGAGGCGGTCCACGCCGACGTCGAAACTGATCTGTCCCTCGTCTGCGCGCGGCCGAGGCGCGATGGCTTGTGCGAGCGTCTGCGGTGTTTCGATGCGTGGCATCCAGCCGCCCAGGCGCATCCACGCACGACGGGCCAGCGAGAGGTGTTGCACCAGAGGCACCAGCACGACAGCGTCACGCACCGACACGCCTTGCGCAGCCAGATGGTCGGCGGCGCACGCCATCAAGCGCAGCCAATCGGGGCTTTGCGCACCAGGCGATTCAAAAGGCGGGCCGAGGGAAATCTGGGCTATCGAAGCCATAGCGTGGCAGGGGGCGGGCGTCCCGGCCGCGACAGGGCCGATATGTCAAAATCATTTTGCCTTGTCACCCGCGGCGGGTGGCTGACGCCAAGGACAAATCCCATGAGCAGCGACTTGATCAAACACACCACCGACGCCTCGTTCGAGGCCGACGTGATCCAGGCGGGCAAGCCCGTGCTGGTCGATTACTGGGCCGAGTGGTGCGGCCCCTGCAAGATGATCGCCCCCATCCTCGACGAGGTGTCGAAGGACTACGACGGCCGCCTGCAAATCGCGAAGATGAACGTCGATGAGAACCGCGACGTGCCCGCCAAGTTCGGCATTCGCGGCATCCCGACCTTGATGCTTTTCAAGAACGGCCAACTCGCCGCCACCAAAGTCGGCGCATTGTCGAAGGCCCAGTTGACGGCCTTCATCGACGGCAATCTATAATTCGCCGCAATCGTGGGCGCGAGAAGCTCCGACCAAACGGGTTTCTTCTCGCCCCACCTGAATTTCCAAGCCACCATGCCCGTTCGAGGCGCATGAGTTCGGCCCCCTACCCCAGCGTTTGAGTTTTCCCCGGCCGCACGGCGCGTGCTTCGGTTCATCCTGAACCGGCTCGCCGCAGCAGCCACAACGCCGCAAGCCCCATGCGCGGGCCACACGCGGTCTTTCACCCCAGGGTCTTCGCCCATGCATCTGTCCGAACTGAAAGCGCTTCACGTCTCCGAGCTTCTGAAAATGGGCGAGGCGCTGGAGATCGACAACGCCGGCCGCATGCGCAAACAGGAATTGATGTTTGCGATCATGAAAAAGCGCGCCAAGGGTGGCGAGCAGGTCTTCGGCGACGGCGTGCTCGAAGTGCTGCCCGATGGCTTCGGCTTCCTGCGAGCACCGGATGCGAGCTACATGGCGTCCACCGACGACATCTACCTGTCGCCGAGCCAGATCCGCCGCTTCAACCTGCACACCGGCGACATGGTCGAAGGCGAAGTGCGCGTCCCGAAGGACGGCGAACGCTACTTCGCGCTGGTGAAGGTCGATCGCGTCAACAACGTGACGCCCGAGGAGAGCAAGCACAAGATCATGTTCGAGAACCTGACGCCGCTCTTCCCGAAAGAGCAGTTCAGGCTAGAGCGAGACATGAAGGGCGAAGAGAACATCGTCGGCCGCATCATCGACCTGATCGCGCCGCTGGGCAAAGGCCAGCGCGCGTTGCTGGTCGCACCGCCCAAGAGCGGCAAGACGGTGATGATGACCCACATCGCCCACGCCATCACGGCCAACCACCCCGACGCCGTGCTGATGGTGTTGCTGGTCGATGAGCGACCCGAAGAAGTGACCGAAATGCAGCGCACCGTGCGCGGCGAGGTCATCAGCTCGACCTTCGACGAACCGCCGCAGCGCCACGTCCAAGTGGCCGAAATGGTGATCGAGCGCGCCAAGCGCCTGGTCGAACTGAAGAAGGACGTGGTGATCCTGCTGGACTCGATCACCCGCCTGGCCCGCGCGTACAACAACGTGCTGCCCTCGTCGGGCAAGGTGCTCACGGGCGGTGTCGATGCCAACGCGCTGCAACGCCCGAAGCGCTTCTTCGGCGCCGCACGCAACATCGAAGAAGGCGGCTCGCTGACCATCATCGGCACGGCGCTGGTCGATACCGGCAGCCGCATGGACGAAGTGATCTACGAAGAGTTCAAGGGCACCGGCAACTCGGAAATCCACCTCGACCGCCGCATGGCCGAGAAGCGGGTGTACCCGTCGATCCTGTTGAACAAGTCGGGCACGCGCCGCGAAGAACTGCTGCTGAAGCCCGAGATCCTCCAGAAGACGTGGATCCTGCGCAAACTGCTCTACAACATGGACGAGATCGAGGCGATGGAGTTCATCCTCGACAAGATGAAGTCGACGAAGACCAACCTGGACTTCTTCGACATGATGCGTCGCGGCGGCTGATCGCTGCCGCACGCATCCAGGCAGGTGGCGCGCCGCGCTGACCTGCCGCCGGGCCATGAAAGTCGCCCAGTCCATTGATTCCACAGATATAGATATAATTCGCGGTTTTCCGCATTCCGGAAAGTGCGCCGAAGGGTTCGGCGTGGCTCCCGGCACTTACCCTGCGAGGTTCCCGATGAAAGAAGGCATTCACCCCAACTACCGCGACGTCTGCTTCGTGGATCTGTCCAACGGTTTCAAGTTCGTGACGCGCTCGTGCGCTCAGACCAAAGAAACCATCAAGCTCGACGACGGCCGCGAAGTGCCGCTGTTCAAGCTCGAAACCACCAGCGAATCGCACCCCTTCTACACCGGCACGCAAAAGAGCGTGGACTCGCTGGGCGGCCGCGTCGAGAAGTTCCGCAACAAGTTTGCGCACCTCAAGAAGTGATCTCCTCGTGGTCGCAAGACCACGCAGCAACAAAGGCAGCTCCGGCTGCCTTTTTTGTTGCTGCGGCCTGAATCGCCGCCAAGCCATCGCTTGTTGCATCATCGCCGCTGCCATTCACCGCACGCCTTGAACACACCCAACCCCGCCCTCGTCACCCAGCGCGCCGCGCAGCGGCTGCCCCGCGTCGCTTTGTGGCTGTTCTGCGCGGCCTACCTGCTGCCGGGCCTGTTCGGCCGCGAGCCCTGGCGCTCGGCCGATGTCACGGCCTTCGGCTACATGTTCAGCATCGCGCAGGGCAAGACGGGCTGGCTCGCACCCACCGTCGGCGGCCTGCCGGCCGATGCCGCGCTGCTGCCCTACTGGCTGGGGGCGGCGTTCATCAAGCTGCTCGGTCCGTTGATGGGGCCGGCGCTGGCGGCGCGGATTCCCTTCGCGATCTTGCTGGGTCTGGTGCTGCTGCTGACCTGGTACAGCACCTACCACCTGGCGCGCACCGAGGCTGCGCAGCCGCTGCCCTTCGCGTTTGGCGGCGAGGCCAACCCGACCGACTACGCCCGCGCGATTGCCGATGGCGCGCTGCTCGCCGTCATCGCCACGCTGGGGCTGCTGCAGTTGGGGCATGAGACCACACCCGAACTCGCACAGCTTGCCAGCGTCGCCCTCTTCATGTTTGCACTCGCGGTGGTGCCGTTTCGCGCCACGCAGAGTCGTGTGGCGGTGCTGGCCGCCCTGCCCGCGCTGGCCGCGAGCGGTGCGCCGAGCATCGCGGTGGCGCTGGCCATCACCGGCGCCATCGTGTGCGGCCGATCGAGCTATGCGCCGGCCCGCCAGTTCAGCGGCTGGATCATCGCCTCGGGTGTGCTCGCCGCCCTGGTGGCGACCGCGATGGATGCCTGGGGCCTGCGCCTGGCCAGTTCGCTGCGCGACGGCCTCGTCACCGGGCTGCTGCGGCAGTGGCTGTGGTTCATGTGGCCGGTGTGGCCGCTGGCGCTGTGGACGCTCTACCGCTGGCGCTCGCATTGGCTGCACCGGCACATCTCGGTGCCCTTGAGCTGCGCGCTGGTGAGCATCGTCGCGGGCGCGTTGATGGGCGGGTCGGACCGCGCCTTGATGCTGGCCCTGCCACCGCTGGCGGTGCTTGCCGCCTTCGCGTTGCCGACCTTGAAGCGCAGCACCTCGTCGGCGATCGACTGGTTCTCGGTGTTCTTCTTCACCATCAGCGCGCTGGTGATCTGGGTGGTCTACATCGCCATGCAGACCGGCATGCCCGCCAAGCCGGCCGCGAACGTGACGCGCCTGGCTCCGGGCTTCGTGCCGAGCTTTTCGCTGATCGCCTTCGTGGCTGCGGTGCTGGCGACGGCCGCCTGGCTGTGGCTCGTGCAGTGGCGCACCGGGCGCAACCGCCACCCGCTGTGGAAGAGCCTCGTGCTGCCCGCCAGCGGTGTGGCCCTGTGCTGGCTGCTGTTGATGACGCTGTGGCTGCCGCTGCTCGACTACGCACGCAGCTACCGCCCGCTGATCACGCGCATCTCGCAGCACCTGCCCAACGATTCGTGCATCGCCGCGCCCGGCATGCCGCGCCCGTTGGTGGTGGCGCTCGAACACCTCGGCGGCTACCACGTCGATGCGGTCACACCCGCCACCGACACGACCTGCAAATACCTGCTGCTGACCGAGTCGCGCCAGCAGGCGAAGACCACTGTGGCCACGACGCCGTGGACGCTCGTCGCACGCGAGCGCCGCCCGACCGATGGCCAGGACGTGACGGCGATCTACCGCCGCGACTGAGCGCCGTTCGACGCGGCCTCGCCGGCATCGCCGGGCGCGGCAGCCCCGGCCAGCTCTGCCACGGCCTCGCCGCGGCGCACCCGCGCCGCAGGAAACACCAGGCTGAAGCTCGACCCCTTGCCCAACTCGCTTTGCACGTCGAGCTCGCCGCCGTGGCGTTGCACCACGTGCTTGACGATCGACAGGCCCAGGCCTGTGCCGCCCGTGTCGCGCGAACGGCTGCCGTCCACGCGGTAGAAACGTTCGGTCAGCCGGGGGATGTGTTCGCGCGCGATGCCCAGGCCCGTGTCGCTCACGGTGATCACACCGGCGCCGTCGTCACGCACGCGCCACTGGACCCTGATCTGCCCGCCCTCGGGCGTGTAGCGCACGGCGTTGGTCACGAGGTTGGCCACGGCGCTCATCAGCTCGGTCTCGGTGCCGGCGAGCTGCACGCCCTCATCGACCGGCGCAAACACCAGTTGGTGACGCGCCATCGACAGCGCCGAGCCATCGGCCTGCGCCTGTGACAGCAGCTTGGCCACCGACACCCAGCGGTCGCTCGGCGGACGCGGGCTGCCTTCGAGCTGGGCCAGCGTCAAAAGGTCGGCCACCAGCGTCTGCATGCGTTGCGTCTGCTGCCCCATCAGCGTGAGCACGCGGCGCCGCTCGACCTCGGTGAGCGGCAGGTTGTTCATGGTCTCGATGAAGCCCGACAGCACCGTGAGCGGCGTGCGGATCTCGTGCGACACATTGGCCACGAAGTCGCGGCGCATGCCCTCCGACCGCTCGCGCTCGCTGATGTCCTGCGACAGCACGAGCTTCATGCCCTCGCCGTACACGCGCACCTGCACAGACAGCGTGGCACCCCCGAGCATGTGCGTCAGCAGCACCGGCTGCGCGAACTCGCCCGCTTGCAGGTAGGCGACGAAAGCGGGCGAGCGCACAAGGTTGGTCATGCGCTGGCGGCGGTCGCGCTCGGGGTCGAGCCCGAAGTGCGCCGCGGCCACCGAGTTGCACCATTCGATCTGGTCGCCGGCGTCGAGCAGCAGCACGCCGTTGGGCGAGGCCTCGATGGCCGACAAAAACTGCGCCAACCGCGTGCGCTCGTTCGTCACGCCCTGCTCGCGCAGTCGGATCGCCCGCTCGACGCGGTAGCCAAGCTCACCCCAGAAGCCGCTGTCGCGCGGGGCGTTCTGCTCTTGCCCGCCGCTCAGCCATCGTGTCAACCGCAAGGCGCGCAAGGTGTCGATGATCGACATCACCGCCACGCCCAGCGACGCACCGATCAGCACACTCGTGACCGGCGCGCGCACGGGCTCGCCGATGAAATAGCCCAACAGGCCGCCGACGAACGCAGCAAACGCCGCGGCCGTCAGGCGAGGCAACAACCAGTTCATGCCACTCCCGGGAATCCGCTACGCGGACAGGCTTTGCACCTGTTGCGTCAGTCGGTAGCCGGCACCGCGCACGGTCTCGATCATGTGCGCGCACTGGATGGGTTGCAGCGCTTCACGCAGCCGCTTCACGTGCACATCGACCGTGCGCTCTTCAATGAACACGTGGTCGCCCCACACGCGGTCGAGCAGTTGCGATCGGCTGTGCACGCGCTCGGGGTGCGTCATGAAGAAGTGCAGCAGGCGGAATTCGGTCGGCCCGATGCGCACCTCTTGCTGGTCGCGCGAGACGCGACGCGTGGCGGGGTCGAGGCGCAGCGCGCCGATCTCGACCGCCGCGTCGAGCGCCTCGGGCGCCTTGCGACGCAGCACGGCGCGTATGCGCGCCATCAGCTCGTGCGTCGAGAAGGGCTTGGTCAGGTAGTCGTCCGCACCGGCGTCGAGCCCCGAGATCTTGTCGGACTCTTCGGCGCGGGCCGTCAACATGATGATCGGCAGCTCGCGTGTGCGGGCCTGCGAGCGCCAGCGCTTGGCGAGCGCCAGGCCCGATTGGCCGGGCAGCATCCAGTCGAGCACCACCAGGTCGGGCAGCACCTTGTCCACCTGGGCGATGGCCTCGTCGGCATTCGACGCGACCACCACTTCGTAGCCCGCGTGGCGCAGGTTGAGGGACATCAACTCGGCAATCGCCGCTTCGTCTTCGACCACCAGCACTTGGCTCATGTTTGCACCTCGTTGAAGGGGCCGCGCTGCCGACCCGGCATGCGCTCGCCCCGCTGCATTGCAGTTGTCACGTCGTTCACCGTCCGGCCTTCGGGCATCACTTCATCATCGATTCGATGGTGGCGAGCGGGTTGTGCCGCACGTCCGCCCCGACGACGATGTAGATGATGGCTTCGGCCAGGTTCTTCGCGTGGTCGCCCACCCGCTCGATGGCCTTGGCCACGAACACGAGGTCGATGCTCGACGAGATGGTGCGCGGGTCTTCCATCATGTAGGTGATGAGCTTGCGCAGCAGGCCGTCGAACTCCTGGTCGATCTGGTCGTCTTGCTTCAGCACTTCGAGGGCCTTGGCCGTGTCGAGCCGCGCGAACGCGTCGAGCGCCTTGCGCAGCTGGGCCACCGCGAGTTCGGCTTCGAAGGCCAGGTCGTTGACCGGCAAGCGCAGGCGGCTCGACACGCCGGTGTTGATCAGGCGCTGCACGGTGCGTGCGATGCGCGCCGCCTCGTCGCCCACGCGTTCGAGGTTGGCGATGGTCTTGCTGATGGCGATCAGCAGGCGCAGGTCGCGTGCCGTGGGCTGGCGCCGCGCAATGATGGTCGAGAGGTCGCGGTCGATCTCGACTTCCATCGAGTTGACGCGCTCTTCGTTGCGCAGCACGTCGGTCGCGATGTCGCCGCTGAAGTGCGTGAGGGCGTAGACCGCCTGCGCGACCTGCGACTCGACCAGGCCGCCCATTTCGAGCACGCGGGTCGAGATGCCGCTGAGTTCGGAGTCGAACTGCGTGGAAAGATGCTTGTCCATGTCACCGCTCCCTTTCAGCCGAATCGGCCCGTGATGTAGTCCTCGGTGTCTTTCTTCTTCGGCTTCATGAACAGCTCCGAGGTCGGCCCGAACTCGATCAGGTCGCCCAGGTACATGAAGGCCGTGTAGTCAGAGCAGCGCGCGGCCTGCTGCATGTTGTGCGTGACGATGACGACCGTGTAGTCGTTCTTCAGCTCGTGGATCAGCTCTTCGATCTTGCCGGTCGAGATCGGGTCGAGCGCCGAGCACGGCTCGTCGAGCAACAGCACCTCGGGCTTGATCGCAATGCCGCGCGCGATGCACAGCCGTTGCTGCTGGCCGCCCGAGAGGCCCGAGCCGCTCTGGTTGAGCTTGTCTTTCACCTCGTTCCAGAGCGCGGCCTTCTTCAGGGCCCACTCGACGCGCTCGTCCATCTCGACGCGCGGCAACGTCTCGAACAGGCGAACGCCGAAGGCGATGTTGTCGTAGATCGACATCGGAAACGGCGTCGGCTTCTGGAACACCATGCCGATCTTGGCGCGGATGAGCGACACGTCGTGCTTGGACGTGAGGATGTTCTCGCCATCGACCATGATCTCGCCCTCGGCATGCTGCTCGGGGTACAGCTCGAACATGCGGTTGAAGGTGCGCAAGAGCGTCGATTTGCCGCAGCCCGAGGGCCCGATGAAGGCGGTGACCTTCTTTTCGGGAATGTCGAGGTTGATGTGCTTGAGCGCGTGGAAGGCGCCGTAATAGAAGTTGAGATCGCGCACGGCCACTTTGACGCGTTCGGCCACGGCGGTATCGACTTTGGTGTCCATGGGTTGCACCTTGAATTCAGTTCTTGTTGCGGAAGAACACCCGCGCCAGGATGTTGAGCGCCAGCACGCCCACGGTGATCAGGAAGACCCCCGCCCAGGCCAGCTTCTGCCAGTTCTCGTACGGACTCATCGCGAACTTGAAGATCGTCACCGGCAGGCTCGCCATCGGCTCGCCGAGGTTCGAGGTCCAGAACTGGTTCGACAAGGCCGTGAAGAGCAGCGGTGCCGTTTCGCCGGCAATGCGCGCCAGCGCCAGCAGCACCCCGGTGATCACACCGGCGCGGGCCGCCTTCAGCGTCACGGTCATGATGACCCGCCACTTCGGCGTGCCCAGCGCATAGGCCGCTTCACGCAGCGCGTTGGGCACCAGGGCGAGCATGTTCTCGGTGGTGCGGATGACCACCGGAATGACGATCAGCGACAGCGCCAGGATGCCCGCGATGGCCGAGAACGACTTGAAGCGCGCCACCACGACCGTGTAGATGAACAGGCCGATCACGATGGACGGCGCCGACAGCAGGATGTCGTTGATGAAGCGCGTGGTCGCGCCCAGCCACGTCTTCTGCCCGTACTCGGCCAGGTAGATGCCGGCCAAGATGCCGATCGGCGTGCCCACGAAGGTGGCCAGGCCGACCATCACCAGCGAGCCGAAGATCGCATTGGCGAGGCCACCGGTTTCGGCCATCGGCGGCGGCGTCATTTCGGTGAACACGGCGAGGTTCAGGCCGCCGATGCCCAGGCGCAGCGTTTCGAAAAGGATCCACGCCAGCCAGAACAGGCCGAAGGCCATGGCCCCGAGCGACAGCGCGAGCGCCACCGTGTTGACCAGCTTGCGCCGGCGGTGCTTGGCCAGGCGCGTGCCATCCATTTGAATGAAGCCTGTGCTCATGTGCGGCCCCCTTCGTTCTTCTTCAGACGGGCCAGCAGCAGGCGCGACAGCGACAGCACCACGAAGGTGATGAAGAACAGCACCAGCCCCAGGTAGATCAGCGAGGCCTGGTGCAGGCCTTCGTTGGCTTCGGCGAACTCATTGGCCAGCGCCGACGAGATGCTGTTGGCCGCCTCGAAGAGCGACAGGCTGCTCAGCTGGTTGAAGTTGCCGATCACGAAGGTGACGGCCATCGTTTCACCGAGCGCACGGCCGAGGCCGAGCATGATGCCGCCGATCACGCCGGTCTTGGTGAAGGGAAGCACCACCTTGAAGACCACCTCCCAGGTGGTCGAGCCGAGCGCGTAGGCCGACTCGCGCAGCATGGGCGGCGTCACCTCGAACACGTCACGCATCACCGAAGCGATGAAGGGAATGACCATGATCGCGAGGATGATCCCCGCCGACAGGATGCCGATGCCCACCGGCGCGCCCGACACCAGCTGGCTCAGCACGGGTGTGTCGCCAAACAGTTGCTGCAGCGGCTGCTGCACGTAGGTGGACAGCACCGGGCTGAACACCAGCAGCCCCCACATGCCGTAGACGATGGACGGCACCGCGGCGAGCAGCTCGATCGCGATGCCCAGCGGCCGGCGCAGCCAGTTGGGCGACAGCTCGGTGAGGAAAATCGCAATGCCGAAGCTCACGGGCACGGCGATGACCAGGGCGATGAGCGAGGTCATCACGGTGCCGTAGATCATCACGAGGCCGCCGTAGCGGTCTTGCACCGGGTCCCACTCGCTGCGCCACAGGAAGCTCAGCCCGTATTCCCTGATCGACGGTGCGGCGCCGATGACCAGCGAGACGATGATGCCGGCCAGCAGCATCAGGGTCAGGATCGCCGCGCCATGCGCCAGCATCGAAAACAACCTGTCCGCCCAGGGGGCGCTGCGGCGCGCCACCGGTGGACGCCCCATCGGATCTGACCGCGGCATCTCGTCGTCTTGGTAGTGAGTTGCGGGTAATGTAGCGGCCACGGCCCCTCCCAACTGTGTGTCTGGCGACCGCCTCGGCCTCCCACCGGGTGCTCGCCAGGGGTGCCCGGCCACCGCTCTGCGGCGGGGGTCCGGGTCACGCGCGATCGGTGCTTACTTAAAGGCGACGGGCTTGCCCGAGGCGTCTTTGATGTCGCCCCACTGCTTGCGGACCAGGTTCTTCACCGAGTCGGGCAGCGGCACGTATTCGAGATCCGACGCCATCTTGTCGCCGTTGCCGAAGGCCCACTCGAAGAACTTCAGGCTGTTCGAGGCCTGCACCGGCTTGTCCTGCGCCTTGTGCATCATGATGAAGGTGGCACCGGTGATGGGCCACGACGCACGGCCGGGCTGGTCGGTCAGCACCTGGTAGAACGACTTGGCCCAGTCGGCGCCGGCGGCGGCGGCCTTGAAGTTGTCTTCGTCGGGCGAGACGAACTGGCCGTCCTTGTTGCGCACCTGGGCGTAGGTCATCTTGTTCTGCTTCACGTAGGCGTACTCGACGTAGCCGATCGAGTTGGGCAGGCGGCCCACGAACGCAGCCACGCCTTCGTTGCCCTTGCCACCGGCACCGGTCGGCCAGTTGACGGCGGTGCCTTCACCGACCTTCGCCTTCCAGTCGGCGTTGACCTTCGAGAGGTAGTTCGTCCAGATGAAGCTGGTGCCCGAGCCGTCGGCACGGCGCACCACCGAGATGGCCGCATCCGGCAACGCGACGCCGGGGTTGAGCGCGGCGATGGCCGGGTCGCTCCACTTGGTCACCTTGCCCAGGTAGATGTCACCCAGCAACTGGCCGGTGAACTTGAGCTGGCCCGGGGCCACGCCCTTGATGTTGACCACCGGCACCACGCCACCGATGACGGTGGGGAACTGCACCAGGCCGTCCTTGGTGAGTTCGTCGTCCTTGAGCGGCATGTCCGAAGCACCGAAATCGACCGTCTTGCCGCGAATCTGGCGCAGGCCGGCGCCCGAGCCCACCGACTGGTAGTTGATGCGGGCACCCGTGGCCTTGTTGTAGGCATCGGCCCACTTGGCATACAGCGGCGCCGGAAAGGTCGCGCCGGCACCGGTGACGTCCTGCGCCAGGGCGGCACCCGTGGTCAGCGCGAGCGAGGCAGCCACCAGGGCCAGACGGATCGTCGGAAGAGTCATGAAAGTCACCTTTCTGAGTGCAAAAGCAGGGGATGCCGGCACTCTAGGGGGGCTCCATGACAAAGACGTGACACGACTGTCATCTGCGCACGAGCGCTTCGCCCCGCGTGACAGGGCGCGTGACAGCGTCACGAATCGGTCACGGCGTTGTCATGCGTGACTTCTACGCTGCGTGGGTCGCCCGCCCTCGGGGCGCGAGATGTCAAAACCTTCACACGGAGTCTTTCGATGAACACACGCCTTGGCCTCGCCATCGCCACCCTTGCCCTCGCCCTGGCCGGGTGCGCCACCGGCCCGGCCGCGATCCCTGAATCTGCCGCCGCAAATGCCCAGCTCAGCACCTTCACCCGTCTGGTGAAGCAGGCCGGGCTCGACGAGACGCTCAAGGGCGCCGGCCCCTACACCGTGTTCGCACCCAGTGACGAAGCCTTCAAGGCCGTGCCCGCCAAGAGCCTCGAAGCGCTGGGCCACGACAAGGCCGCGCTCAGCGCCGTGCTGCAGCATCACGTGATCGCCGGCAAGACGCTGGCCGCCGACGTGAAGAACGGCAACGTGAAGACCCTCGGCGGGAGCACGCTCGCCGTGTCGCAAGCCGGTACTTTCGTCACCGTGGAAGACGCCGTCGTGACGACGGCCGACGTGCCGGCCGCCAACGGCGTCGTGCACATCATCGACCGCGTGCTGATGCCGCCGAAGAAGTAAGACGCCGCCGGCGCTCGACATGTCGCGCGCCGGCACCAGCGAAAACGGCACCCCTCAGGGTGCCGTTTTTCATGGGAGCTGACGCGCTCAGGCCGCGCGGAACACGTCCGCCAGCCGCTCGGCGCATTGCCGCGCCTGCTCGCCATCGCGCGCCTCGACCATCACGCGCACCAGCGGTTCGGTGCCCGAGGGGCGGATCAGCAGGCGGCCGTTGGCACCCAGTTCACGCTGAACCGTCGCCTGCATCTCGGCGAGACCGGGGGCAGCTTTCCAGTCCTGCCCGGGCTTCAAGCGCACGTTGACGAGCACCTGCGGGCAAAGCTGCACCGGCGCCAGCAGTTCGGCCAGCGTCTGTCCACTGCGCTTGACCGCCTGCAGCACCTGCAGCGCGCTGACGATGCCGTCACCCGTGGTGTGGCGGTCGAGCGCCAGCAGGTGGCCCGAGCCCTCGCCGCCCAAGACCCAGCCGCGCGCGGCCAGTTCTTCGAGCACGTAGCGGTCGCCGACCTTGGCGCGCACGAACTCGACATCGCGCGCCTTCAAGGCCGTCTCGACCGCCAGGTTGGTCATCAGCGTGCCGACGGCACCCGGCACACGCTGGCCTTGCGCCAAGCGGTCGGCGACCATCACGTACAGCAGTTCGTCGCCGTTGTAGAGACGCCCGGCGCGGTCCACCAGTTGCAGCCGGTCGGCGTCGCCGTCGAGGGCGATGCCGTAGTCGGCGCCGCGCTCTTTCACCGCCGCGACCAGCGCTGCCGGCGCCGTGGCGCCGCAGCCGTCGTTGATGTTCAGGCCATCGGGCAAGCAGGCGATGCACGACACCTCGGCGCCCAGTTCATGGAAGACGGCCGGCGCCACCTGGTAGCCCGCCCCATGCGCCGCGTCGATCACGATCTTCAAGCCCTTGAGGGACATGTCGTTGGCGAAGGTGCTCTTGCAGAACTCGACATAGCGGCCCTGGGCATCGTCCAGCCGGCGAGCCTTGCCCAGGCGCGCCGAATCGACCCACTGCGGCGCCAATTCGAGTGCGGCTTCGACCTGCCGCTCCCAGTCGTCGGGCAGCTTCTCGCCCATGTCCGAGAAGAACTTGATGCCGTTGTCGTGGAAGGGGTTGTGCGAGGCGCTGATCACGACGCCCAGGTCGAGCCGCAGCGCCCGCGTGAGGTAGGCGACGGCCGGGGTGGGCACCGGGCCGCTAAGCAGCACATCGACACCCGCCGAGGCGAAACCGGCTTCGAGGGCCGACTCGATCATGTAACCCGAGATGCGCGTGTCCTTGCCGATGAGCACCGTGGGGCGCGCCACGCTGCGCTTGAGCACCTGGCCCACGGCGTGGCCGAGTCGCAGCATGAAATCGGGCGTGATCGGCGCCTCCCCGACGGTTCCGCGGATGCCGTCCGTGCCGAAATAGGTTCTGCTCATGGTTGTTCCTTGGGTGTGCCGTCTGCGCGGCGGGCGGATTGTGCCGCAGGGGCTGGGGCCTCAGGGGGCGAGCCCGGCGGCCTGCCACACCTGCAACGCATCGACCGTGGCGGCCACATCGTGCACCCGCACGACCCGGGCGCCCAGTTGCACTGCGGCCAGCGCGGCGGCCACGCTGGCCACGAGCCGCTCGTCCACCGGGCGACCCGTGAGTGTGCCCAAGGTGCTCTTGCGCGACCACCCCGCCAGCAAGGGGAAACCCAGTTTCAGCAACTCGCGTTGGCGCTGCAGCAGCGCCAGGTTGTGGGCAGGCGTCTTGCCGAACCCGATGCCGGGGTCGAGCACGATGCGGTCCGCCGCCACGCCGGCCGTGATCACGTCTTGGGCACGCGCCTGCAGAAACTCCGCCACCTCGGTCACGACGTCGGTGTAGACCGGGTCGGACTGCATCGACTTCGGCTCCCCGCGCATGTGCATCAGGCACACGCCGCAGGCCGGGTCGGCCGCGACCAGGTCCAAGGCACCCGGCGCACGCAGCGCGTTGATGTCGTTCACGATGTCGGCGCCCAGCGCCAGCGCCTCGCGCATCACCTCGAGCTTGTAGGTGTCGATGGACACCGGCACGCCCAGGCGCACCGCTTCGCGCAACACGGGCACGACGCGGCGCAGTTCTTCCGCCAGCGGCAGGGCCAGCGCGCCGGGGCGGCTCGATTCGCCGCCGATGTCGAGCATGTCGGCCCCTTCTTTCAGCAGCCGCTCGCAGTGGGCCAGCGCGGCGCTGGCCTCCGCGTGACGCCCCCCGTCCGAGAACGAATCGGGCGTGGTGTTGACGATGCCCATCACGCGCGGACGGCTCAGGTCGATGCGAAAGCGGCGGGTCTGCCAGTGCGGGGTCGTCATGGGCGCGTCGCGAAGCTCACGAGATCGAAGACTCAAAAAGGAAACGGGGCCGAAGCCCCGTTGGTGTGTGCAGCGACAGCCGCTTGCGGTCAGACCGCCGCAGGTGCGCCGTCGGTGCTCACCGGCGGCGTGGGGCCGGTCGGCTTGCTGCCGCTCGGCGTCCAGTCTTTCGGCGGACGCGGCGGGCGACCGTTCATGATGTCGTCGATCTGGTCGGCGTCGATGGTTTCCCATTCGAGCAGCGCCTTGGCCATCGCGTGCATCTTGTCCTGGTTGTCTTCGATGAGCTTGCGCGCAATCGCGTACTGCTCATCAATGATGCGGCGGATGACCGAATCGACCGTGCGCATCGTCTCTTCAGACATGTTGGTCGTCTTGGTGACCGAACGGCCCAGGAAGACTTCGCCTTCGTTCTCGGCGTACACCATCGGGCCCAGTTCATCGGTCATGCCGTAGCGCGTGACCATGTCGCGGGCGATCTGGGTGGCACGTTCGAAGTCGTTGCTCGCGCCGGTGGTCATCTGGTTCATGAACACTTCTTCGGCGATGCGGCCACCGAACAGCACCGAGATGGTCGAGAGCATGCGCTCCTTGTCCATGCTGTAGCGGTCGCCTTCGGGCAATTGCATCGTCACGCCCAGCGCGCGGCCGCGCGGAATGACCGTCACCTTGTGCACCGGGTCGGTCTTGGGCATCAGGCGCGCCACCAGCGCGTGACCGGCCTCGTGGTAGGCCGTGTTGCGGCGCTCTTCCTCGGGCATGACCATGGACTTGCGCTCGGGGCCCATCATGATCTTGTCCTTGGCCTTCTCGAAGTCCACCATCTCGACCACACGCCCGTTGCGGCGGGCGGCGAAGAGGGCAGCCTCGTTGACCAGGTTGGCCAGATCGGCACCCGAGAAGCCCGGCGTGCCGCGCGCGAGGATGTCGGCACGCACGTCTTGTCCCACCGGCACCTTGCGCATGTGCACGGTGAGGATCTGCTCGCGGCCACGCACGTCGGGCAAGGTCACGTAGACCTGGCGGTCGAAGCGGCCCGGGCGCAGCAGCGCGGGGTCGAGGATGTCGGGCCGGTTGGTCGCCGCCATCACGATCACGCCGAGGTTGGTTTCGAAGCCGTCCATCTCGACGAGCATCTGGTTCAGCGTCTGCTCGCGTTCGTCGTTGCCACCTCCGAGGCCAGCGCCACGATGGCGGCCGACCGCGTCGATTTCGTCCACGAAGATGATGCAGGGCGCGCTCTTCTTGGCCTGCTCGAACATGTCGCGCACGCGGGCCGCGCCCACGCCGACGAACATTTCAACGAAGTCAGAACCCGAGATGCTGAAGAACGGCACCTTGGCCTCGCCCGCGATGGCCTTGGCCAAGAGCGTCTTGCCGGTCCCCGGAGGGCCGACCAGCAGCACACCGCGGGGAATGCGGCCGCCCAGTTTCTGGAAGCGCTGCGGGTCTTTCAAGAAATCGACCAGTTCACGCACTTCTTCCTTGGCTTCGTCGCAACCCGCGACGTCAGAGAAAGTGGTGGTGTTGTTGGCCTCGTCAAGCATGCGGGCCTTGGACTTGCCAAAGCTGAACGCCCCGCCCTTGCCGCCGCCCTGCATCTGACGCATGAAGTAGATCCACACGCCGATCAGCAGCAGCATCGGGCCCCACGAGACCAGGATGCTCATCAGCACCGAAGGCTCTTCGCGCGGCTTGACGTCGAACTTGACGCCGTTGGCGATGAGGTCGCCCACCAAGCCGCGGTCGAGGTACGTGGCGGTGGTGCGCAGGCGCTTGTCATCGGACGTGACGGCTGCGATTTCCGTGCCGGCGGGGCCCTCTTGCAGCGTCACCGTGCGAATGCGTTTGCTGCGGACTTCTTCGAGGAAGTCGGAGTAGCCGATCGGCGTCCCCTGCGTCGCACCTTTATCGAATTGTTTGAAGACGGTGAAAAGCACCAGGGCGATCACCAACCAAACTGCGACTTTGGAGAACCATTGATTGTTCACCGCGGCTCCTTCTTCCAATCTTCCGCACAGGCGCACGATTGCGCCTGGCATCCACGGTAGTTGAGGGTCATTCTAGTTCAGTCAAGTGTTGGCAATATGCGAGAACTGGGCCCGCTCCGCGCGGGTATTTGTGCGTTTCTGTGCGGCGTCAAACACGAGCCCACGCACTCATTTCGGGCTCTTCAGACCGATGCCGACCAAAAAGGTTTCAGAAGACCGGTCGCGCGAGGCCTTGGGTTTGATTGCTTTGACGACACGAAAGGTCTTTTTGAAGGTTTCGACGAGTTGGCTGTAACCGCTGCCGTGAAAAACCTTGGCGACCAAAGCCCCACTCGGCGTGAGGTGGGTTTGCGAAAAATCGACCGCGAGTTCGACCAAGTGGGCGATGCGCGCCGCGTCCGATATCTCGATGCCCGACAGGTTCGGCGCCATGTCGGACACCACCACGTCCACCGGCCGGCCGGCCAGCACGGCCTGCAACTGGGCCAGCACGGCGTCTTCGCAAAAATCGCCCTGAATGAAATGCACGCCTTCGATCGGCTCGAAAGGCAGCAGGTCCAGCGCAATGATGGTGCCGTTGAGGGCCCCCACCGCCGCCCCGCCGGACCCCGCCTCTTTGGGCGCGAACTTTCGGCGCAGGTACTGGCTCCAGGCCCCGGGAGTCGCCCCCAGATCGACCACCAACTGCCCCGGCCGGATGAGGTGCAGTTCTTCGTCGATTTCCTTCAGCTTGTAGGCGGCCCGAGCGCGATAACCCTCTTTCTGTGCCAGCCGGACGTACGGGTCGTTGATGTGATCAGACAACCACGCTTTGTTGACCTTCTTGCTCTTTGTCTTGATCTTCATGAATGAACTCGGGGGCCGTCGATAATAGCCACATGCCTGCCATTGAACTCAGCCCTGCCCAGCGCAAGGAAAAACGCGCCGAAGCCCATCACCTGGACCCCGTGGTCCTGATAGGGGGTGACGGCCTCACCGCCGCCGTGATGAAAGAAACCGATGCCGCCTTGAACGCCCACGGGCTCATCAAGGTGCGTGTCTTCTCCGACGAACGCGCCACGCGCGAAACGATCTTCGCCAAGCTGGCAGACGAACTGGGCGCCGCGCCCATCCAGCACATTGGCAAGTTGCTGGTGCTGTGGCGGCCGATCGCGCCGAAAGAAAAGGCCGAACGCGACGACCGCAAGCCGGGACCGAAGATCGTGAAGATCCTGAAGTTCTCGAAGAGCGGCAACAACCGCCCGCAGATCAAGAAGATCCAGGTGCTGGGTAACCAGCGCATCGCGGCCGGCGGTGAAGTCAAGCGCGCCAAGCGCCGTCAGACCAGCATCAAGAAGACGGCGGCAGACTGACCGGGCGCGACAAGCGCCACGCAAGGGCCAGCACCAGCAGGCCCTTGAGTCCAAACGCTGCGGCCGACAGGCCATGCAGCGCACCGAACGACAAACTGCCCTGCCCCGCCCGCGCCGCCTGCATCATCGGCTGCAAGCCAAAGTAGCCCAGCACCGTGACGAACAGCGCGGCCAGGGTCAGCAACATCTCGGGGCTCAGCACCGAGCCCTGCCCTTGTTCAGCGCGGTCGCGTGCCACCCGGCGCAGCATGATGAACAGCAGCATCGACACCACCAGCGCCGCGTAGGCTTCTTGCCTAAACAGGCGCCCGGCGATGCGGCCCGCCACGTCGGGCGTGGCCACCGCAAAAGCAGCCGGAGCGGCGAGTGCGCCGATGGCCAGCAGCACGCCCGCCCACAGTGCGGCCAGCAGTGCGCAAACGCGGGTGATGGTCATCGGTGCGCTGCCGATCAGATGTAGCGCACGTCCACGATCTCGTAGCTCTTCACGCCGCCCGGGGCTTGCACCTCGGCCACGGCGCCGGCTTCTTTGCCGATCAGCGCACGCGCGATCGGCGAACCGATCGAGATGCGGCCTTCTTTCAGGTCGGCTTCGTCTTCACCGACGATCTGATAGGTGACGGCGGTGCCGGTCTCTTCTTCTTCGAGATCGACGGTGGCACCGAACACCACGCGCCCGCCCGCATTGAGCGTGGTCGGGTCGATGATCTGCGCGGCCGCCAGCTTGCCTTCTACTTCGAGGATGCGGCCTTCGATGAAGCCCTGCTTGTCCTTGGCCGCTTCGTACTCGGCGTTCTCGGACAGATCACCCTGCGCGCGCGCCTCGGCAATCGCCTGGATGACGGCATGCCGCTCGACGGTCTTGAGCCGATGCAGCTCTTCCTTCAACTTCTCGGCACCGCGCTTGGTGAGGGGAATGGTTGCCATGGCTATCCCTGGGACACAGAAAATGAAAACGCGCCGACGGCGCGCTCGGAATGGGCCGGGTCACCATCACGTGCAACCCGGGCCCTGAAACGGAACCGCCGCCTTCTCCTTCGCAGGAGGCTCGGCGGCGGCCGGCAGAACTGACGAAGAAAGTTTAGTGCAGTTCCGCGTGCAGCTCTTGCAGCGACATGACCACCAGATCGTCCTGGTGCTTCATGCCTTCGACGGCCGCTTCGCAGCCCGCCATGCTCGTGTAGTAGGTCACCCGATTGGCCAGTGCCGCCTGCCGGATGTGTCGTGAATCGGCAATCGCCGTGCGCGTCTCGTCCACGGTCGTGAAGACGAGTTGGATCTCACCCGCCTTGACCATGTCCACGATGTGCGGGCGGCCGTCCTTCACCTTGTTGACAGGCTTGACCGGCACGCCGGCCGCGGCAATGGCTGCCGCCGTGCCCTTGGTCGCAATGACCTGGAAGCCCAACGCCACCAGATCACGCGCCACCGCCACGGCCCGCGCCTTGTCGTTGTCTTTCACGGTGATGCAGACGGTGCCCTTGGTCGGGAGGCGCGAGCCAGCGCCGAGCTGGCTCTTGAGCATCGCTTCGCCGAAGGTGCGGCCCGCGCCCATCACCTCGCCCGTCGAACGCATCTCGGGGCCGAGGATCGGGTCCACGCCCGGGAACTTGTTGAAAGGGAACACCGCTTCCTTGACCGAGAAGTACGGCGGGATCACTTCGCGCGGCTTGCCACCCTTGCCGTCGGTCTGCGCCGACAGCTTCTGGCCGACCATGCAGCGCGCGGCGATCTTCGCCAGCGGCTGGCCGGTCGCCTTTGACACGAAGGGCACGGTGCGCGAGGCACGCGGGTTCACTTCGAGCACGTAGACGATCGCGTCCGCGCCTTCGCCCTGGATGGCGAACTGCACATTCATCAAGCCCTTGACCTTCAGCGCCTTGGCCATCGCGACCGTCTGGCGGCGCAATTCGTCTTGCAGCGACTTGGGCAGCGAGTACGGCGGCAGCGAGCAGGCCGAGTCACCCGAGTGGATGCCCGCCTGTTCGACGTGCTCCATGATCCCGCCGATCATGCATTCGTCGCCATCGCTGATGCAGTCCACATCGACCTCGATCGCATCGTCGAGGAAGCGGTCGAGCAGCACCGGCGACTTCTCGCTGACCTTCACAGCCTCGCGCATGTAGCGCTCGAGGTCCTTGTCACCGTGCACGATTTCCATCGCGCGGCCACCGAGCACATAGCTCGGGCGCACGACCAGCGGGTAGCCGATCTCTTGCGCGAGTTGCAGCGCCTGCTCTTCGGTGCGCGCGGTGCGGTTGGGCGGCTGCTTGAGGCCGAGTTCGTGCAGCAGCTTCTGGAAGCGCTCACGGTCTTCAGCGATGTCGATGCTGTCAGGCGTGGTGCCGACGATGGGCACGCCGGCGCGCTCCAGGTCGAGCGCAAGCTTCAACGGCGTTTGCCCGCCGTACTGCACGATCACGCCGACCGGCTTTTCCTTCGCGACGATCTCGAGCACGTCTTCCAGCGTCACCGGCTCGAAGTACAGACGGTCCGAGGTGTCGTAGTCGGTGGACACGGTTTCCGGGTTGCAGTTGACCATGATGGTCTCGTACCCGTCCTCGCGCATGGCAAGGGCCGCGTGCACGCAGCAGTAGTCGAACTCGATGCCCTGGCCGATGCGGTTCGGCCCGCCGCCCAGCACCATGATCTTCTTCTTGGTCGTAGGCTCGGCCTCGCACTCTTCGTCGTACGTCGAGTACATGTAGGCCGTCTGCGTAGCGAACTCGGCCGCGCAGGTGTCCACGCGCTTGTAGACCGGGCGCACGTTCTGCGCCCAGCGCGCTTCACGCACCGCGTGCTGGTTGCTGCCCAGCAGCTTGGCGAGGCGGCGGTCCGAGAAGCCCTTCTGCTTGAGGTAGCGCAGCTCGGCGGTCGAGAGGCTCTCCAGCGTGCGGCCCGCCAGCGCCTGCTCGGTCTGGATGAGCTGCTGGATCTGCGCGAGGAACCATGGGTCGATGGCGGTCTCTTCGAACACCTCTTCCAGCGTCATGCCGAGGCGGAACGCGTCGCCCACGTAGAGGATGCGCTCGGGGCCTGGTTCGCCGATCTCTTCGATGATCTCGTCGCGGTCGGTCGAGCGCTCGCTCAGGCCGTCGATGCCGGTCTCGAGGCCGCGCAGCGCCTTCTGGAAGCTCTCTTGGAAGGTGCGGCCCATGGCCATCACCTCACCCACCGACTTCATCTGCGTCGTGAGGTGCGAGTCGGCCGCGGGGAATTTTTCGAACGCGAAACGCGGGATCTTCGTCACCACGTAGTCGATGCTGGGTTCGAACGAAGCCGGGGTCGCGCCGCCGGTGATGTCGTTCTTCAGCTCGTCGAGCGTGTAACCCACGGCCAGCTTCGCTGCGACCTTGGCGATGGGGAAGCCCGTGGCCTTCGAGGCCAGCGCCGACGAGCGCGACACGCGCGGGTTCATTTCGATGACGACCATGCGGCCGTCCTTCGGGTTGATCGAGAACTGCACGTTCGAGCCGCCGGTGTCCACGCCGATCTCGCGCAGGATCGCGATCGACGCATTTCGCAGCAGCTGGTATTCCTTGTCGGTGAGCGTCTGTGCCGGGGCGACCGTGATCGAGTCGCCGGTGTGGATGCCCATCGGGTCGAGGTTCTCGATCGAGCAGACGATGATGCAGTTGTCGGCGTGGTCGCGCACGACTTCCATCTCGTACTCTTTCCAGCCGATCAGGCTCTCTTCGATGAGCAGCTCTTTGGTCGGCGAGAGGTCGAGGCCGCGCTTGCAGATCTCTTCGAACTCTTCGGGGTTGTAGGCGATGCCGCCGCCCGTGCCGCCCAGCGTGAAGCTCGGGCGGATCACCATCGGGAAGCCGTTGCCGCCGATCTCTTGCATGATGCGCCGCTGCACCGCGAGCGCTTCTTCCATCGAATGCGCAATGCCCGAACGCGCCGAGCCCAGGCCGATGCCGGTCATCGCGTCCTTGAACTTCAGGCGGTCTTCGGCCTTCTCGATGGCCTTCTCGTTCGCGCCGATCATCTCGACCTTGTACTTGTCGAGCACGCCGTGCTTGTGCAGGTCGAGCGCGCAGTTCAGCGCGGTCTGTCCGCCCATGGTGGGCAGCACGGCGTCGGGGCGCTCTTTCGCGATGATCTTCTCGACCACTTGCCACGTGATGGGCTCGATGTAGGTCACATCGGCCATCTCGGGGTCGGTCATGATCGTCGCCGGGTTGCTGTTGACGAGGATGACCTTGTAGCCCTCTTCACGCAGCGCCTTGCAGGCTTGCGCGCCGGAGTAGTCGAACTCACACGCCTGGCCAATGATGATCGGGCCGGCGCCGATGATGAGGATGGACTTGATGTCGGTGCGCTTAGGCATTGTTCTTCTCCTGGTTGCCCATCAGCGCGGTGAAACGGTCGAACAGATAGCCAATGTCATGCGGTCCGGGGGAGGCCTCGGGGTGGCCCTGGAAACAGAAAGCGGGTTTGTCGGTGCGGGCCAGGCCCTGCAGCGTGCCGTCGAACAAGCTCACGTGCGTGGGACGCAGGTTCGCGGGCAGCGTCTTCTCGTCCACCGCGAAGCCGTGGTTCTGGCTCGTGATGCTGACGCGGCCGTTGTCGAGGTCTTTGACCGGGTGGTTCGCGCCGTGGTGGCCGAACTTCATCTTGAAGGTCTTCGCGCCCGAGGCCAGCGCCATGATCTGGTGGCCCAGGCAGATGCCGAAGGTCGGGATGCCGGCGTCGATCAGCTCCTTGGTGGACTGGATCGCGTAGTCGCACGGCTCGGGGTCACCGGGGCCATTGCTCAAGAAGATACCGTCGGGCTTGTGCTTGAGCACCTCGCTCGCGGGCGTTTGCGCCGGCACCAGCGTGACCTTGCAGCCGCGGCTCGTCAGCATGCGCAAGATGTTGCGCTTGACGCCGTAGTCGAAGGCGACGACGTGGAACTTGGCGTCGTGGGGTTGACTGTAGCCAGTGCCGAGCGCCCATTCGCCTTCGGTCCAGGCGGTGGTGTCTTTCTGACTGACGACCTTGGCGAGATCCAGCCCCGACATGCTCGGCGCGGCCTTCGCCAGTTCGATGGCCTTCTGCTCATGCGCCGGGGTGATCGACTCACCGGCTGCGAGCGTCAGGATGCAACCGTTCTGCGCGCCCTTGCTGCGCAGGATGCGCGTGAGCTTGCGGGTGTCGATGTTGGCCAGCGCCACCGTGCCTTCGCGCTTGAGGTAGCCCGACAGCGTGATGGTGCTGCGGAAGTTGGATTCGAGCAGCGGCAGGTCTTTAATGATGAGCCCGGCGGCATAGACCTTCGAGGCTTCGACGTCTTCCTCGTTGACGCCGTAGTTGCCGATGTGCGGGTAAGTCAGCGTGACGATCTGCCGGCTGTAGCTCGGGTCCGTCAGGATCTCTTGGTAGCCGGTCAACGAGGTGTTGAAAACGACCTCACCGACCGTGTGGCCGGCTGCCCCGATCGACACGCCATGAAAGATCGTTCCGTCTGCGAGTGCGAGTAGGGCCTGATCTTGAATTGGCAGCAGGGGCAAAGGCACACGAATCTCCGTTGGGGCGCACCCAGCTCCGCTCGGTGAGCGCGAGTCCGGACTGGAAAACTGGTGGAGTTTTCGCCGCGATCCGACAACGCTGAGGCAGGCGGTTTCGCTGGGGCGGGGGTTGCGGGTAAACCTTCGAATTGTAGCCGAGGCGCAGACACTTTCTGCTTTCAGCACCCGCAGCCGGAGGCCGACGCATGGGAAGTCAGCGCGCGGAACCCGCATCCGGCCTGGGCCTGGCAATTCCGAAACAGCCTTCCATAATCGGCCTTTTGAACTTCGCGGAGAAGCAGCCATGAAAGGCGACCCCAAAGTCATCGAGCACCTGAACGCCCAGCTCAAGAACGAGCTCACCGCGATCAACCAGTACTTCCTGCACTACCGCATGCTCAAGCACTGGGGCCTCGACAAGCTGGCCGCCAAGGAATACGCCGAGTCGATCGGCGAAATGAAGCATGCCGACCGCCTGATGGACCGCATCTTCACGCTCGACGGCCTGCCCAACCTGCAAGACCTCGGCAAGCTGCTGGTGGGCGAAGACACGGTCGAAGTCCTGACCTGCGATCTGCAGTCGGAACGCGGAGCGCAGGGCACCATCAAGGAAGGCATTGCCTATTGCGAGTCCGTGCGCGATTACGTTTCGCGTGACTTGCTGCAAGACATCCTCGAAGACACCGAGGAGCACATCGACTTCCTCGAAACGCAAATCGACCTCGTGGACAAGGTGGGCCTACAGAACTACCTGCAGTCGCAGATGGGTGACATCGCCTCCTGACCCGCTTCGGCCGCCATACCCTCAGGCGCGGGGCGGCTTTGCGCCCACACTTGAACTGCGAATCATTCTTATTTATGATCCGCTCCGTCAGCCCATGGATCGGGCTGGGAGTGGTTCAAATGATTGTCTGCGTCTGCCGGCGCGTCTCCGACCGAGACATCGAGCGTCACGTCCACAACGGTTGCGCAAGCTTCGACGACCTTCAGATCGACAGCGGCGTGTCGTCGTGCTGCGGCCGTTGCGGCGAATGTGCTCGAAGCGTTTTTGAAACGGCCCGTGTACGTGGTCAATGCCAGACGGGTGCCGCCTCCGCACCGCTTCAACTCGCGGCCTGAGGCCTCCTGCCCGGCGACCTCCGCCTTTCACGCGACCGGCCGCCCCCCTGCCCGGGCTCATCGGGGCACCACCGAGCACCGTCGCCAAGTCGGGAACTAGAATTGCTCGCAGTGGGTCTGAGCCCACGCCAATTCATCCACTCGGAGGTTTCATGAACAACAACCTGCAAACTGCCTACGCTGGTTATGCCGGTTCGGGCGCTGTCGAACAGCGTGATCGCGTCCTGCGCAACACGTACTGGCTCCTGGCCCTGTCGATGGTGCCGACCGTATTGGGCGCCTGGATCGGCGTGAGCACCGGTTTGGCGCGCGCCATGACGCCGGGCATCGGCCTCATCGTGTTCCTGGTGGGCGCATTCGGGTTCATGTTTGCCATCGAAAAGCTGAAGAACTCGGCCGCCGGTGTGCCGGTGCTGCTGGCCTTCACGTTCTTCATGGGCCTGATGCTCTCGCGCCTGATCGGCACGGTGCTCGGCCTGCGCAACGGCAGCGACCTGATCATGACGGCCTTCGCCGGCACCGGCGTGATCTTCTTCGGCATGGCCTCGCTCTCGACCTTCATCAAGCGCGACCTCAGCTCGATGGGCAAGTGGCTCTTCATCGGCTGCATCATGCTGCTGGTGGCGGGCATCGCCAACTTCTTCATCCAGTCGAGCGCCTTGATGATCACGCTGTCGGTGATCGCCATCGGCATCTTCTCGGCCTTCATCCTGCACGATCTGAAGGCGGTGCGTGACGGCTACGAAACCAACTACATCACCGCGACGCTGGGCGTGTACCTGAGCCTGTACAACGTGTTCCAGTCGCTGCTGGCGCTGCTGGGCATCTTCGGCGGCGAACGCGACTGAGCGTAGAAGACCGACTCACGTCCCACGGACGAACGACAACGGGGCCCTCGGGCCCCGTTTTCTATTGCCGGCTGCGCTTTCTTCTGCGCTCAACCCCGCATCAATCGCGCTCGAAAACCGCCATGCTCTCGACGTGTGCGGTGTGGGGGAACATGTTGACCGCCCCGGCAGCCACGCAACGGTACCCGGCTTGGTGCACGAGGAGCCCAGCGTCGCGCGCCAGCGTCGCGGGGTTGCAGCTCACATAGACGATGCGGCGCGGCGGTTGGTAGCCCGGGGCGAGGCTCGGGTCGGCCTCGACGTCGGCGAGCGCCTTGGCCAGCGCGAACGCGCCTTCGCGCGGCGGGTCCACCAGCCATTTGTCGGCGGCGCCGTACTTGGCCAGATCGACCGGCGCAAGCTCGAATAGGTTGCGAGCCTCGAACTGGGTCTTTTCAGCCAGCCCGTTGACCCCGGCGTTCTCGCGTGAACGCGCAACGAGCGCCTCGCTGCCCTCGATGCCCAGCACCTCGCGCGCCTGCGTGGCGATCGGCAACGTGAAGTTGCCCAGGCCGCAAAACCAGTCGATCACGCGTTCGTCGCTGCGGGCGTCCAGCAGGCGCAACGCGCGCCCCACCAGCACCTGGTTGATTTGGTGATTCACCTGAGTGAAGTCGGTCGGCTTGAAGGGCATCGTGACGCCGAACTCGGGCAGTTCGTACGACAGCGCCGGGCCGTCGGTGTCGAGCCGGTGCACCGTGTCGGGGCCCTTGGGTTGCAGCCACCATTGCACGCCGTGCTCGGCCGCGAAGGCACGCAGCCGCGCCAGGTCGGCGTCGGTCAAAGCTTCCAGGTGACGCAGCACGAGCGCCGTGACCTGCGAGCCGATGGCGACCTCGATCTGCGGCAGGCGGTCACGCTGGTCCATGGCACCCACGAGTTCACGCAGCGGGACAAGCATGCGGCTCAGGTGCGGAGGCAGCACCTCGCAGCTGTCCATGTCGGCCACGTAGCTCGACTTGCGCTCGTGAAAGCCCACAAGCACCTTGCCCTTCTTGGCCACGAAGCGCACCGACAGACGCGCGCGGTAGCGGTAGCCCCAGGCCGGCCCTTCGATGGGGCGCAGCATGCGCTCGGCCTTCACCTTGCCCAGGTGCCACAGCGCGTCTTCTAGTGCGCGCTGCTTGGTGGCCACCTGCGCGCCGACGTGGAAGTGCTGCATCTTGCAGCCGCCGCACACGCCAAAGTGTTTGCAGCGCGGGGTGACACGCTGCGCGCTTTCGCGGCGCAGCGCGGTCATCGTCGCCTGCTCCCAGTTGTTCTTCTTGCGGCCGACGCTGACCTGCACCTCTTCACCGGGCAAAGCCCCGTCGATGAAGACCACCTTGCCTTCGGCGCTGTGCGCCACGCCTTGCGCCTCCAGGTCGAGCGACTCGACCTTCAGCCATTCATCTCGTTGTGTCATGGGGCGGGATTATCGAGGCTGTAGCCTCGCCGCCCTGCCCCACCCGACCGCTGCCGACTCAGAAGATCGAGTCGCGGTCCACCCCGCTGCGCAGCATGCGGCGCTTGAGCTTCACCAGCGCTTCTTGCTGGATCTGGCGGATGCGCTCGCGCGTGAGGTTGAGGCGGCCTGCCAGCACCTCCAGCGTCTCGGGTTCGCGGTCATGCAGACCATACCGGCCCGACAGCACCTCGCGCTCGCGCTCGCTCAACTCGTCGAGCCCGTGCTGCAGCAAGAGGTCGATCTCGTGCGTGAGCGTGGTGCTCATCGGGTCGCTGTTGCCGTCGTCGGCCACCGTGTCGAGCAGCGACTCGGAGTTCTCGCGGTCGAGCGGCGCATCGAGCGACGCCGGCTGCTCGGCGAACTTCAACAACTCGCTGACCTCTTGAATGGGGCGCCCCAGGCGGTCGGCAATGTCTTCAACGCGCACAGGCTTGTCGCCTTCGAGGCCATGCGCCAGTTCCGCTTCGAGGGCTCGCCTGGCCTTGAGCACCTGGTTGAGCTCGCGCACCACGTGCACGGGCAGCCGCACCAGACGGGCCTGGTGCATGATGGCCCGCTCGATGCTCTGGCGAATCCACCACGACGAATAGGTCGAAAAACGAAAGCCCCTCTCCGGCTCGAACTTGCTGATGGCATGCATCAGCCCAAGGTTGCCCTCTTCGATGAGGTCGGTCATCGGCAGGCCCCGGCCCAGGTAGTTCTTGGCGATGCTGACCACCAGGCGCAGGTTGCGTTCGATCATGGCCTGGCGGGCCGAGAAGTCGCCCGCACGGGCGCGCTGCGCGGTGTCGAATTCTTCTTCGGGGGTCAGCAGCGGCGCTCGGCGAATCTCGCGCAGGTAGGCCTGCAGCGTGTTCCCAACCTCGCCTTCGCCGGCGGCCAGTTCACGTGAGCGGTTGCTCAGGCCATCGAGCGGCAGTTGCGATGGCTCGGCATCGCCCATGGAGGCGGCCACATCGCCCCTCTCGCGCTCATCACCCTCGCCGTCGTCGGCCGCGTGCTTCGGCGCATGCCCGTTGATCGCATCGCGCCGTTTCGTCATGTGCCGCCTCGTGGGTTGTGACGTTGACGCGATGCAGGTCTTCAGCGCGCGGGCAGCAACTTGGCCGGGTCCACCGGCTTGCCCTGCCGGCGGATCTCGAAGTGCAGTTGCACGCGCTCCGCGTCGCTCGACCCCATCTCGGCGATCTTCTGTCCGCGCTTCACGGCCTGGTCCTCTTTGACGAGCAGCTTCTGGTTGTGCGCATACGCCGTCAGGTAGGTGTTGTTGTGCTTGAGGATCACGAGGTTGCCATAACCGCGCAAGCCCGACCCGGCATAAACCACTTGACCGTCTGCGGCAGCCATCACCGGGTCGCCCGCCTTGCCGGCAATCGTGAGGCCCTTGGTGCGCGACTCGTCGAACTGAGCCACCACTGAGCCCTTGGCCGGCCACAACCAGTTGATGGCGTCGTCGCCCTCGCGCACCGGGTTGGGCGAAGAGGTCGGCGTAGCCGCCGCGGCGGCCGCCGCCGCAGCGCTGGTGGCCGCAGCCGCCGCAGCCGGGGTGGACGATGCGGCAGCAGCGCCCGCCGGCGACACGGCCGCTCCCGTGGTGGCCACTGGCGCGCTGCCCTTGGGCGCGTCGAGGGGGCGGGCCTCAACCTTCGAAGCCGTGACCGGCCGCGTGGTGACCGCGTTGGGGTCTGCACCCGGCGGCACCACGCGCAACACCTGGCCAACTTCGAGAATGTTCGGGTTCTCGTAGTTGTTCCACCGCATCAGGTCTTTCCAGTTCTGACCGGTTTCGAGGCCGATGCGGATCAGCGTGTCGCCCGGCTTCACCGTGTAGTACCCAGGCTTGCCCGCATGTTCGGCGTTCAGCGTGGGTGCGCGCGGCGCAGCCGGTGCAGCAGAAGCAGAGCCCGAGTCTGCCGCGGCGGGCTGCGCTACTTGGGCGACCACGCCGGTGGGACGGGTGGGCAAGGTACGCGCCTCGACCGGCGCGGGGTTCAATGCCGTGGGCGACGCGCAGCCCGCCATGGCGAGGGCTGCGAACACAAGGGTTGCTGCAGCCTCCATGCGGTGACGGCGGGCATGCAGAGCCCCGCTCTGCGTGTTTGTCATGGGTGCAAAAGCCATCAATTGAGACCTGATTTTAGAGGGACGAAATGCACCGATTCGTGGGCCGAACGGACGTATCCGGCCTCGGTGCGATCGACCACCACCAGCACTTGGCGCGGGCCGTCGTGCACGGGGGCAACGAGGCGACCACCGACAGCCAGTTGCTCGAGCCATGCCTGCGGCAGGGCCTCGCCGCCTGCGGCGACGATGATGCTGGTGTAGGGCGCGTTGGGCGGGTGCCCACGCATCCCGTCACCATACACCAGCCGGATGTTCATCAGCCGCAGCGGCGCGAGCAGCTCGCGCGCCTTGTCGTGCAGGGGGCGCAGGCGTTCGATGGACAAGACCTGCGTCGCCAATTGCGACAACACGGCCGCTTGATAGCCACAACCCGTGCCGACTTCGAGCGTGCGGCCGAGCGAGCCGCTGGCCTTGGCGGCCTCACCGGCCATCAAGAGTTCGATCATGCGCGCCACAACCGAAGGCTTCGAGATCGTCTGACCATGGCCGATGGGCAGACTGGTGTCTTCGTAGGCCTGGTTGACCAAGGCCGTATCGACGAACAGGTGCCGGGGCACCTGCGCCAGGGCTTGCGCCACGGCCGCGTCACGCAGGCCCTCGGCTTGCAGCTTGCGCACCATGCGCTGGCGCACGTCGGCCGAATCGAGTCCCAAGCCCGAGGGGGCGGCGAGGCGTTGCGCATCGGTGGCCGCCTGATGCAAGGGCCGCTGCGGACGCAGCACCTCGCGCGCCACCGGCGCCGCCGTGGTGCGGGGTTTGGCAGCGGGTGCTGCGGAGATAGGCGCGGCCGGCTTGGCCGACGGCGGGCTCACCAGGGTCTTGCCCGGCTTCACCAGCCCATCGAGTTGCAGCGGAAACTTTCGCCGCGGTTGCGACGGCGCGTTCATGCGCGACCTTGCCTCGCCGCCCATTGCCGCCAATGCGGCAGGCGCGCGTGGTCGGTCAGGTCGATCTGCAAGGGCGTGATGGACACACGGCCCTGCGCCACCGCATAGAAGTCGGTGCCCTCGCCGGCCTCGCGTGCGTCGCCAGCGGGACCGATCCAGTAGATGGGCTCGCCGCGCGGGTTGGTCTGCTGGATCACGGGCTCGCTGGCATGGCGACGGCCCAGCCGCGTTACCTCTCGCGGCAGCGAGTTCGCATCGGCGCGGTTGGGGATGTTCACGTTCAGCAGCCACGGCCCCGGCGCAGGCGGCTCGCGCAGCACCTGCTCGACGATTTCGCGCGCGGTGCGGGCTGCGGCGTCGAGATGTGTCCAGCCTTTCTCGGACTGCGAGAACGCGATCGACGGGATGCCGGACAGAAAGCCTTCCATCGCCGCCGCAACCGTGCCCGAGTACAGGGTGTCGTCGCCCATGTTGGCGCCGTTGTTGATGCCAGAGAGCACGAGGTCGGGCCGATGCGGCAAGAGGCCGGTGAGCGCGACGTGCACGCAGTCGGACGGTGTGCCGTTGAAATACCGAAAGCCGTTGGCTGCGGTAAAAGCCGAGAGCGGCCGGTGCAGCGTCAGCGAATTCGAGGTGCCGCTGGCGTTTTGCTCAGGGGCCACGACGTCGATCTCGCCGAGCCCTTCGCATGCCTTGACCAGTGCCGCGAGGCCTGGCGCGAGGTACCCATCGTCATTGGCAATCAAGATGCGCATCGCGCGATTGTAGGACCCGTCACCTCCGGGACCGGCCGTGGAACAGGGCCTGTTTATGATCGAAGACGACCTTAACTCACCCCGAGGAGACACCATGCACGCCTGGCTCTGCGAGAACCCCGTTGGCCCCGAAGCCCTCACCTGGAAGGAGCTGCCCACGCCCGAGCCCAAGGCCGGCGAGGCGCGCATCGCGATCCGCGCGGCAAGCTTGAACTTTCCCGACCTGCTGATCGTCCAGAACAAGTACCAGTTCAAGCCGCCGCTGCCCTTCGTGCCTGGCTCTGAATACGCCGGCGTGGTCGAAGCCGTCGGCGAAGGCGTGACGAACGTGAAGGTCGGCGACTCGGTCGCTGCCTTCGGTGGCGGTGGCGGCTTCGGCACGCACGTGGTCAACAAGGCATCGAGCCTCGTCAAGCTGCCCGAAGGTTTCAGCTTCGACGACGCAGCCGCCTTCTTGTGCACCTATGGCACAACCCACCACGCGCTGATCGACCGCGCGCAACTGAAGCCCGGCGAAACGGTGCTGGTGCTCGGCGCCGCGGGCGGTGTGGGCACGGCCGCGATCCAGATCGCTAAGGCGGCAGGCGCGAAGGTCATCGCCGCCGCATCGACCGACGAGAAGTGCGCGCTGTGCAAAGAGCTGGGCGCCGACCTCACCATCAACTACAGCACCGGCAACCTGCGCGACGAGATCAAGGCGCTCACCGATGGCAAGGGTCCCGACGTGGTCTATGACCCGGTGGGCGGCGACCTCGCCGAGCCGGTGTTCCGCTCGATCGGCTGGCGTGGCCGCTACCTGGTGATCGGCTTCGCGCAAGGCGGCATCCCCGCGCTGCCGCTGAACCTCGCGCTGCTCAAGGGTGCGTCGATCGTCGGCGTGTTCTGGGGCGAGTTCGCACGCCGCGAACCGCAGAACAACACCCAGGCACTGGCCGAACTGGCCACTTGGTACAAGCAGGGCAAGATCAAACCCGTCATCGACCAGCGCCTGCCGATGCGATCGCTCAAAGAAGCCTTCGTGCGCATGGGCAGCCGGCAAGTGCGCGGCAAGCTCGTACTCGTCAACGACTGACCACGCACACGCGGGTGACTTCGGTCACCCGCATTGATGCATTCCTGCCAATCGCGTCACGAATTGGCAGTGGGGTCACTTGGCTGCGCTACGATCCACCCCCGCGCAACGGAGGCAGCGTCGGTATGGCAGTCAAGGTATTGATCGTTGAAGACAACCCGGTGGCCCGCAGCTTTCTGTGCCGCGTGGTCCGTGAGAGTTTCAGCGACACCATCCTCATCACCGAAGCCGGTGACCTTGAAGCCGCGCGCCGGCTCATCGGCCAGTCCGAACGCCCACGCGGCGAACTTCCCGCCGACCCGTTCAAGCTCGCGCTGATCGACCTGGAGTTGCCCGACGGCAACGGCCTCGAACTGCTGACCGAGATGGCGCGCTACCCGGCCACCAAGATCGTCACCACGCTCTATTCCGACGACGACCACCTCTTCCCCGCGCTCCAATGTGGTGCCGACGGCTACCTGCTGAAGGAAGACCGCTTCGAGGTGCTCGTCGAAGAACTGCAGAAGATCGTGCGCGGCCAGCCGCCCCTGTCACCCGCCATCGCACGGCGCCTGCTCACGCACTTCCGCCAGGGCCCCGGCGGTATGGGCACGGCGATGGAGCCGCCCGCACCCTCGGGCTTCCAGAGCAGCCGGCCGGTGCCGCTCGGCCGCACACTGACCGCGGCCCCGATGGACCACGAACGGCTCACCCCGCGCGAGAGCGAGGTGCTGACGTACCTGAGCAAGGGCTTCACGATCAAAGAGATCGCGAACCTCATGAGCATCAAGTGGTTCACGGTCAACGACCACATCAAGTCGATCTACAAGAAGCTCAACGTGTCGAGCCGCGCCGAAGCGGCCGTGCTCGCCAGCAAGCAAGGCTTGGTCTGACGCCGCAGACTGCGGCCGCCGACGCCTGACACGCGCCCCATGAACCCGCGTTCAGCGGCTGCAGCCCCGGCGGCTTCCCGCTCGCCTGACCCGCTCGCCAGCGACGACCCCACCCAAGCGCCGACCTCATCGCCTGACTCGCGCATCGAGTTGGACCTGCTCGCGGGCGACCTTCGCACCGGCCGCTCGCGCGTGCCGTGGATGGGCTGGCGCATGCGTTTGCTGGTCATGGCCGCTCTGGCCGGGTGCATCGCGCTGCTGATGCTGGCGCGCTGGCTCGCCGAGCCGCCGCGCATCAACGCGACATGGACCGCCACCGGCGATGGGCGCGTCGAACTGGCTTCGACGCGCAACCCCGAACTCGAGCCACACATCGGCAAGACGCTTGTGGCCATCGTCAGCAACGAAGACGGCTCGGTGACGCTCGACGCGCTGGCCCTGCACCGTTCATCGCGCTGGATCACCGACGACCGTGAACGCGCCTCGCACCTGGCGATGCACAACGAGCTGTCGCGCGCGCTGTCGCGCAGCGAGGTGCTGCTGGCGTTCTCGACCGGCGAACGCGTACCGATCACGCTCTTCCCGCGCGGGCTCGACAGCCTGGGCCTGCTCTTCTGGCTGCTCTGCGCGCTGGCGCTCGTGCTCTACATGCTGGCGATGGTGGTCGCACTGGCCGAGCCCTCGCCCAGCAGCTTTCTCTACTCGCTGATGGCCTTGTGCCAGACGGGCAACCTCGTCTTCATCGCCGTCGAATCGACGCTCGACCTGAGTCTGCCGCTGCCCTTCCCCCGGCTGGACATGCCGGTGCGCCTGACGCTCGACTTCATCACCGCCGCGGCGGCCGTGCATTCGGCCTGCCTCCACCCGTCTCGCGTGCGTGGCGCCACCTTCATTGCCCTCGTCAGCTGGACAGTCGCCGCCGCGCTCATCGCAGCCTGCCACAGCGGCCTGTTGAGCCCGCTGTGGTGGTGGATCCAAGCCAGCGTCACTGTCTTCAGCCTCGTCGGCATCGGCCTGCTCGCTTGGTCGTACCGGCAGGCACCGCACCCGTTCGCGCTCGTCGTGCGCCGCTTCAGCCTCATGGTCACCGCCACCTGGGTGCTGCTGACGCTCGCCCTCGCGGCGGTGGACCGCGCACCCGCCATGCAGCAGCAGTTCGCGGCCGTCGGGCCGATGATCTGGTACGTCTTCTTCGCGTCGCTGCTGCTGCTGATCCCCTTCCTCTCGCGGCCGCAGCAGGTGATGCGCGAGTTCTCACTGTTGGCCGCGATCAGCACCGTGGCCACCTCGCTCGATCTGCTGTTCGTGGCGGTGTTTTCACTCGGGCAGTTCACCTCACTCACGCTCGCGCTGTTTCTTTCTCTCGCCGTCTACACCGGCGCGCGCCAGTGGCTGCTCGACCAGTTGATGGGCAGCAGCGTGCTCACCACCGAGCGCATGTTCGAGAAGCTCTACCGCGTCGCCCGCGCCGTCGAGGCCGACCCCGACCGGCTGCCGGCGCTGCTGCAGCAACTGCTGCACACGCTGTTCGAGCCGATCGAGATCGTCGTCATCGACCAATCATTGCGCCGCCCGCAGGTGGCCGAAGCCGGTGCCACGCTGTTCGTGCCGGTGCCTGATCTTTCAGGGCGCGGTGGGCCGCCCTCTCAGTCCATCGCGATGCGCTTCGCACGGCGCGGTCGGCGCCTCTTCACAGACGACGACGCGCGCCTCACCGGACGCATCCTCGACCAGTTGAGCCGCGCCGTGGCGTATGACAAGGCCGTCGAGCAGGGCCGCAGCGAAGAGCGCCTGCGGCTCGCACAAGACCTGCACGACGACATCGGCGCCCGGCTGCTGACATTGATGTACCAGGCGAAGACGCCCGAGATGGAGGAGTACCTTCGCCACACGCTGCAAGACCTGAAGACGCTGACGCGCGGTCTCGCCGCAGCACAGCATCGCCTCTCACACGCGGCCGCCGAGTGGAAGACCGACCTCACCCAGCGCCTGGCCGCCGCCCAGATCGGCTTCAGCTGGGACTGCACCTACGACGAAGACGTGTCGCTGAGCGTCGTGCAATGGTCCGCCCTGACACGTGTGATGCGCGAGCTGGTGAGCAACGCGATCGCGCATTCCGGCGCCTCTCGCGTGTCGGCGCAAATCCAGCTCGCCAATGACCGCGTCGAACTCACGCTGACCGACGACGGCCACGGCCACGCCCCCAAGTCATGGGCCCACGGCCTGGGCCTGGGTGGCGTGCGCAAGCGCGTCAAGCAGCTCGGAGGCGAGGTGCGCTGGGAAGAAGTAGAGCCCCACGGCATTCGCTGCCGCGTGGTCATTCCGAAACTGTCCGAAAAGTCGAGCTGACGCGCCACGGCCCATCAGGGCAGCACAAGCTGCTGGGCGAGGTGCGCGTACGTGACCGACACCCGACGCAGGTGGCGCGACTCGGGGTGCGTCAGCAACCACAACTCGGTTTCGCACTCGGCAATGGGCTCACTCAAGCGCACCACGTCGCGGCGCCCTTCCGCCAGGAACAGGGGCGCGATGCCCACGCCCATGCCCAAGGCCACGAGTTCCAGCACCGACTGAATGCTGTTGACGCGCCAGCGTGGCACCAGCTTCGGAAAGTGCCGCCGCCGCCACACCACCGACGGGTGCTCAGGCAGGGCCTCGTCGGGCGCAACCCAATCGGCCTGCCCGGCTTCCACGTCTTCCCATCGCAGCGCGGGGCGTTGCCTGGCTGCATACACCGCAACGCGGATCGGCCCCAGCGCCTTGCCTACCAGGTGCTGCGGCGGCCTCTTGGTGGCGCGCACCGCGATGTCGGCATCACGGCGCGTGAGGCTCGCCAGTTCGTTGCCTGTGTGCAGATCGAAGTCGAGCAAGGGGTGTGTGGACTTCAGGCTGAGCAGGGCCGGCGCGACCAGGCCGTGCAGCACCGTGTCGGTGGTGGTAAGGCGCACCGAGCCGGCAACCTGCGCCGGCGAGGCCTGGGCCGCCGAACGGGCCGCCTCGAGCACGGCTTCGATCTCTTCGGCCTGAGCGGCCAGTTGCGAACCCAGCTCGTTGGCCGTATAGCCCGTGCGTGCGCGCTCGAACAGCGACTGCCCCAAACCCCGCTCGATGCGCTGCAGGCTGCGAAACACCGTCGAGCCATCCACCCCGAGGCGCCCCCCGGCTGCGGCGAGCGTGCCGCCGCGGGCCAAGGCCAGCACGACCTCCAGGTCACCAGCACTCAATCGGTATTGCGGTTTTGCAATCAGAGTTTTCATCTGCGCCAATTCCAGATGCGTGATCGCAATCCTACAGTGTGCCCCGAAGCGGCCCCTCCACCACTTCGGCGCTGACCGAAGGGCCCGCCGACCGCGACCCCACCCCGGAGCCCCCATGACACCCGACCCACTCCCCAACGACAGACACCCGCCGCTCACCCTCGTCTCGCACGCCTTGTGCCCATACGTCCAACGCGCCGCCATCGTGCTCGCCGAGAAGGGCTTGGCATTCGAGCGCCGAGACATCGACCTGCGAGCAAAGCCGGATTGGTTTCTTCGCCTCTCGCCTCTTGGCAAAACACCCGTGCTGCTCGTCGGTGATACGCCGATCTTCGAATCGGCCGTGATCTGCGAGTACCTCGATGAGACCGCGCCACCGCGCTTGCATCCCGTGGACGCCGTGCGGCGGGCCCGGCATCGCGGATGGATGGAGTTCGGCTCCCAACTGCTGGCCGCGATTGGCTCTTTCTACGGCGCACCAGACGAGCAGGCACTCGCCGCCCACGCCGAAAAGATCCGCTCACAGTTGCGGCAACTCGAAGCCGCGCTGGGCGAGGGGCCTTGGTTTGACGGCGACTTCAGTATCGTCGATGCAGTGTTTGGCCCGGTCTTCCGCTACTTCGATGCCTTCGACGCCATCGAGGGCTTCCGCTTCGGCGAAGAACTGCCAAAGTTGCAGCGGTGGCGCGCGCTGCTGTCCGCACGAGACTCGGTGCGCAAGGCCGTGGCAATCGACTACCCACAGCGCCTCACGGCTTTCCTGCGCGCGCGGAACAGCGCCTTGTCTCACCGCCTGATGACCGCAACGCCCGGTCGGCACAACGCTGCACTGACCCAGCGGGCACATGCGATGGGACCCAGCACACCCTGAGACCCGGCCGTTCGCCAGCCCCAAAACGAAAACGCCGACAAGCGAAGTGCTTGTCGGCGTTCGGTATTACTTGGGGTGGCTGATGGGACTCGAACCCACGACGACCAGAATCACAATCTGGGACTCTACCAACTGAGCTACAGCCACCGCAGAGCCCGCAAGTATAGCGCAGGCAAAGCGCTTATTTGTTCTTTGCGTCAGCTTCCGCGACAGCGTCGGCCTTGATCTTCACCTTGAAGCGGTCGCGCAGTGACTTGTTGAACGCCATCGACTCGGCTTGCACCCAGGCTTGCGAGTACTGCGAGCGGGCACGCTGCGCCTCGGTGGCGGCAGGATCGGGGCCCAGCACCTTGACCACCTTGGCAATCGCGTAGCCCTCGTCACCAAGATCGACGCCCACGAAAGCCGGCAGCGCGTTGGGGGCAGCCTTCAGCGCGGCGTCGATCAGGTTCGACGAGAAATCGTGCGTCTGGCTGCGCGAGATCGTCTTCGACTCGCCGAGGCTCGTGGCCGTTTCCTTGCGCAGTTGGGCCAGGCGCGCCTCACCGTCCTTGCGAGCCAGGTCAGCTGCCTGCCGCGCGACCAGGGTCTTGCGGATCTGATCACTCACCTGCGCCAGGGGCAGCGGCGCTGCCGCGTTGTGCTTGACGACGCGGGCCGACACCAATTGGTTCGGGCCGAATTCGATGGCTTCGGTGTTGCGCTTGTTCTTCAGCACGTCGTCAGAGAACAGAGCCGTCAACACCTTGGTCGAACCCAGCGGACCATTGGTCCCCGGCGGCATCGCGCGGGTCACGCCACTGGCCTTTTGGACCTGCAGACCCAGTTTGTCGGCGGCCGGCTGAAGGCTCTCGGACTGCTCGTACACCAAGTTGGTGAATTCGAGCGCCGCTTCCGAATAGCGTTTCTGCGCCTGCTGACGACGCAGTTCGTCTTCGATCTCCGCGCGCACCGCCTCGAAAGGCTTGGCTTCGCCGCCTCGCACAGCGTTGAGCTGGATGATGTGGAAGCCGAAGTCGGTGGTGACGATGTCGCTGATTTCGCCGGCCTTGAGCGCAAAGGCGGCCTGCTCGAACGGCGGCGTCATCGCACCCTTGCGGAAGAAGTCGAGGTCACCGCCGGCGGGTGCCGAGCCCTCATCTTGCGAATTCTTGCGCGCGACCTCAGCGAAGGACGACGGGTTCTTGCGCACTTCAGCCAGAAGCGCCGCCGCCTTTTCTTTGGCCTTCGCGCGGTCTGCCTCGGGCGTGCTGGGTGATGCCTTGATCAGGATGTGGCTGGCCCGGCGCTCTTCGGGGGCGGTGTAGCGCGCGATGTTCTGCTGGTAGTACGAGCGCAGTTCGTCGGCAGGCAGCTCTTTGCTGCTCTTCTTGAGCGTGTCGAGGTCGAGCACCACGTACTCGACATCAGCCGTCTCTTGCGACTGGAACTGGCTCGCGTTGACCGGGTTCTTGTAGTACGCCTCGACCTCGGCGGGCGTGGGGTTGACCTTCGCCTCGTAGCTCTTGGCGTCGAAGCGCTGCACCTGGATTTCGCGCTGCTGGTACATCGCACCGATGGCGCTCGATGCGGCTGCTGCAGGCGCCACCGTCGACAGGGTCAGAGCACCGGTCACCTGGCGACCGGCGAGGTCTTGCCGGAGCTCTTGCTCGAACTGCGCGATCGTCATGTTCTGCGCCGCAAGCACGTTCTTCAGGGCGTCCTGGTTGATGCTGCCATCGGGGTTGCGAAAGCTCGCCATGCGCGGATCTTGGCGATATGCGCGGATGATCTGCTCGTCGGTCGCGGTGAAGTTCGCGTGGCGCGCCGCAGCCAGGATCACGCGCTCGCTGACCAGGCCCTCGAGCGCCTGGTTGCGCGCTGCGGGTGTGTCGAACAGCTTCGGGTCGAGGTCGGGGATCTGGCGGCGCAGGTTCTCGACCTGCGACTGATGCGCGGCGTCCCATTCGGCCTGGGTGATGTTGTTGCCGTCGACGGTGGCCACAGCGCGGCCGCGGGTGTCGGTGAAGCTCTCGTACCCCTGCACGAACACGAACGACAGCGCGATCAGCGGGAACAGCACGAGCGCCAGCAGGCGCGTGTGTGTGCGGATGAATTCAAACATGGTGAACCTCGAACGGGATGCCGGTTGTCTCTTGATGAGCGCAGCGGGTGGGATGTTCCAAACGCAACAAAGGCGAACCGGAGTTCGCCTTTGGCTTGATCGTTGGCACGCTTTGGAAACTCAACCCGGTGGCGTCGTTTGTTTAGCCGGCCTTCAGTGACGTTTCGCTTGGTGGGTGCTGAGGGGCTCGAACCCCCGACCTACGCCTTGTAAGGGCGCCGCTCTACCAACTGAGCTAAGCACCCGCGAACCACGATCTCAGTTGACTGCGTCTTTCAGGGCCTTGCCCGGGCGGAACTTCGGCACCTTGGCGGCCTTGATCTTGATGGTGGCGCCGGTGCGGGGGTTGCGACCCGAGCGCGCTGCGCGCTTGCTGACGCTGAACGTACCAAAACCAACCAGCGACACGCTGTTGTTCTTCTTGAGCGTTGACTTGACACCGCCGATCAGGGCTTCCAGCGCACGCGTGGCAGCAGCCTTGGAGATGTCAGCCTGCTTGGCAATGTGCTCGATCAGTTCGGATTTGTTCACGAAGGTACCCCCTCTAAAAGGTGTCTCACAAGGAATCTGGATGTTGGGCAGGCCGGCAGGAATGGCGCTTCATGGCCCAAAAAAGATTACAGCCGCAGGACTTTCCAGTGTCAAGCGCGGAAGGGCGATTCTATGCGTAATCCCCTGTATCTATCGGCTCGCGCGGGCCGTGCTTCCTCGCTTGACAACTCAAACGTGCACTGCGCCACGGCCCTGCTGCGTGGTGTTGAAACGCCATGCCGATGCCCACGCTCAGCGCGCCTTTGCGCGGATCTCAGGCAACGCTTTTTGCAGGTAATAGACCATCGACCAGATGGTCAACACAGCCGATGCGTAGATCAACACCGTGCCCCAAAGATGCGTGTCGATGAAGCCCAGGAGCTGCCCGTGATACAGCAGGAACGGGATCGCCACCATCTGAACCGTTGTCTTCACCTTGCCGAGCATGTGCACCGCAACGCTGCGAGACGCACCGATCTGCGCCATCCACTCACGCAGAGCCGAGATGGCGATCTCGCGCCCGATGATGACCAAGGCCACCAAGGCATGCAGTCGGTTCAAGTGCACCAGCACCAGCAGCGCGGCACACACAAGAAACTTATCGGCCACCGGATCGAGGAAGGCCCCGAACGACGACGTCATGTTCATCTTGCGTGCGAGGTAGCCATCGGCCCAGTCGGTCAGCGCGACCACGATGAAGAGCACCGTCGCGGTGAGGTTGCGAACGGGCTCACTCCATTCGAGGTAGAACACCCCGACGATCAGCGGGATGGCCACGATGCGCGCCCATGTGAGCAGGGTCGGAAGATTGAAGAACATGCGAGGCATTGTGCCGAACTTCAGCCCGCGCGCCGGCGAAGCGCACGCCGCCCTGCCTCGCGCTTCAGTTGTCGAGCGTGCGCGGCTTGAAGCGACGCTCGTCGTTGAAGAGAAAGACCTCGACGAACTTCCATGGCTTCGGCAAGCGCGAAACATCGCCGTAAGGCGCCGCGCGCTTGATCGCATCGATGGCGATCTGCGTGGTGTCCTTGGCTTGGCCCGGGTAGCGCAGCACCTGGATGCGCTTGATGCTGCCGTCGGCATTCAACTCAGTCTCGATCACCGGGATGGCCAGCAGCACATCGGGCGGCTTGCCCATGTAGGTGCCATTCGGGTGCGCGGCGACGAGGCGCTTGGCGGCCTGCAGTCGCACATCGTCCCAGGTTCGCACCCGATCGGGTGGCGGCAGGCTGGCATTGCCGCCGCGCGCCGGCGCGGTCGATGACGGCGTGGGCGAAGCGGTCGATGCAGACCGCGTCTCGGGTGACGTCGGCGACGACGCCTGCGAGCGCGAGCCGGGCACGCTGCCGCACGCGGTGGTCAAGGCCGTCACGCCCACGAACGCCGCCCAGCGCATGAGCCGGTGTGCAGCGAACCGCTTGAAGAGGCGCTTCCCGACCTCGAGCCCTGGGATGTCATCAATGCAACGCACGGTAGATCTCCTCCGCCAAGTCCCTGGAGATGCCTTCGACAGTCGCCAGGTCTTCCACGCTCGCATGGCTCACGCCACGCGCGCCCCCAAATCGTTGCAGCAGTTTCGCGCGCTTCTTCGGGCCGACACCGGGGATGTCTTCGAGCTGACTGCCGCCGGTGCGCACGCTGGCACGTCGCGCGCGCATGCCGGTGATGGCGAAGCGGTGCGCCTCGTCACGGATCTGCGCAACCAGCATCAGCGCCGCCGAGTCTTGCCCGAGGTAGACCTTCTCGCGGCCGTCGGCGAAGACCAGCTCTTCGAGCCCGACCTTGCGGCCCTCGCCCTTTTCGACACCCACGATCAGCCCCAGGTCGAGCCCGAGTTCATCGAACACCTCACGCGCCATCGCCACCTGGCCCTTGCCGCCATCGACCAGCACGAGGTCGGGCAGCCGCCCTTCACCGCGCTCGTGCGCGGCCGCGAGCTTGCTGTAGCGCCGCGTCAGCACCTGCCGCATCGCGGCGTAGTCGTCACCGCCGGTGATGCCTTCGATGTTGTAGCGGCGGTACTGCGCGTTCTGCATCTTGTGGTTCTCGAACACGACACACGATGCCTGAGTGGCTTCGCCTGCGGTGTGGCTGATGTCGAAACATTCGATGCGGAAGGTATCGAGGTTCTCGACCGCCAGGTCAAGTGCATCGACCAGCGCCCGTGTGCGCGCCTGCTGCGAGCCCTCTTCGGACAGCAGCCGCGCGAGCTTGATCTCGGCGCCCTGAATGCACATGTCGAGCCAAGCGCGGCGAGGCTCGCGCGGCTGGTGCTGGATGCTCACCTTCACGCCGCTGTGCAGCGTGAGCGCCTCGGCCAGCGACTTGTCCACCGCGTGATTCACCACCAACAGCGGCGGCACCGCGCTCTGCAGGTAATGCTGCGCGATGAAAGCTTCGAGCACCTGCACCTCGATCGGCGCGGGTGTTCGCTCGTCCTCCGTCTCGCCCATCGCGGTGGCGTCTTCGACGTGGGTCGGAAAGTACGGCCGGTCGCCCAGGTGACGCCCGCCACGCACCATGGCCAGGTTGACGCAGGCGCGACCGCCCTGCACCTTGACCGCGAGGATGTCGGTGTCGGTGCTGCGCGCGCCGGTGTTGTCTTCGACCGACTGCTGGTGCAGCACCTTCGACAAGGCACCGAGCTGGTTGCGGATCTCGGCCGCCTGCTCGAACTGCAAGGCCTCGGCGTGCGACATCATCTGCGCCTGCAGCGTGTCCATCACCTCTTGCTGCTCGCCCAGCAGAAAGCGCTCGGCGTTGCGCACATCGCGTGCGTAGTCGTCGGGCGCGATCAGCTTCACGCACGGGCCCGAGCAGCGTTTGATCTGGTACAGCAGGCACGGCCGCGTGCGGTTGGCGAACACCGTGTCTTCGCAGGTGCGCAGCTTGAACACCTTTTGCAGCAGCTGGATCGACTCTTTCACCGCCCATGCGCTCGGGTACGGGCCGAAGTAGCGGTGCCGCTTGTCCACCGAACCGCGGTAGTACGCGACGCGGGGAAACTCGTGCGTGACGAGCTTGAGGTACGGGTAACTCTTGTCGTCGCGGAAGAGGATGTTGTAGCGGGGGTTCAGCGCCTTGATGAGGTTGTTTTCGAGCAGCAGCGCCTCGGCCTCTGAGCGCACGACCGTCGTCTCCATGCGCGCGATCTTGGTGACCATGTGGCCGATGCGGGTGCCGCCGTGGTTCTTCTGAAAGTAGCTCGACACCCGCTTCCTCAGGTCGCGCGCCTTGCCCACGTAGAGCACCGCGTCGCTGGCGTCGAAGTAGCGATACACACCCGGCAGTCCAGGCAGCGCCGCCACTTCGGCCAGCAGGCGATCGCGGGCAGCATCGGTCGGCGCGTCGGCGCTGGTGGCCTGGGCGAGGTCGGGAACGGGCGGTTCGTTCATCCGGCGGATTTTGCAGGGCTTCGATAATCCGCCGCCATGCAAGCCTTGGTGTGGGACGTCTTCTGCCGGGTCATCGACAACTTCGGCGACATCGGCGTGTGCTGGCGGCTCGCGGCCGACCTGGGCGCGCGCGGCCAGGCCGTGCGCCTGTGGGTGGACGACGCCTCGGCCCTGACCTGGATGGCGCCGCACGGCGCCGCCGGCGTCAGCGTGCGTGCATGGCATGAAGCCGCGGGCGCGTCGCAGGTGGGCGATGTCGTCATCGAGGCCTTCGGCTGCGAACTGCCTGCGGCCTTCATCGAGCGCATGGCCCAGGCTGCGCAAGCGCCGGTGTGGATCAACCTCGAATACCTCAGCGCCGAACCGTACGTCGAGCGCAGCCACGGCCTGCTCTCGCCGCAGCGCAGCGGGCTGCGCAAATGGTTTTTCTACCCGGGCTTCACGCCGGCCACAGGTGGGTTGATCCGCGAGCCAGGGCTTGTCGAGCGACTGGACGCGACGGATCGCGCGCGCTGGCTGGCCATGCAAGGCATCAACGCCCAGCCGCACGAGCGCGTGGTCACTGTCTTCTGCTACGCCAATTCCGCCTTGCCTGCCTTGGTCGACGCGTTGGCGACCGAGCCGACGCTGTTGCTGCTGGCCGGCAGTGCGGCCCAGCAGCAGGCCCAACAGGCGCTCGGCCCACGCATGCAACGCAAGGCCTTGCGTGCCCAGCACATCGGCCTGCTGCCTCAAGCCGAGTTCGACACCTTGCTGCACTGCAGCGATCTCAACTTCGTGCGCGGCGAAGACTCCTTCGTGCGGGCCCAATGGGCCGGCCGGCCCTTCGTCTGGCAGATTTATCCGCAAGACGACGGTGCGCACGCGGCCAAGCTCGACGCTTTTCTGAGCCATCACCTGCGGCTGGCTGAGCCGGCCCTGGCCGACGACGTGCGCCACCTCTTCTTGAAATTCAATGGCTTGGCGTCAGCTGCCGAAATGGCGCTGCCCGACCTCGTCGCCTGGCAAGGGCACACCGCGCGCTGGCGGGCCGATCTGGCAAGACAGGACGACCTGACCGGCCAACTGCTGAGATTCGTCACCGAAAGGCGGGGCGAAGCAGAGTAAAATCGCCGGCTTTGCGCGTCCTGGGGAATCTTGGGAGAGGACTTCCGGCGCGCGCCCATCCCCAACGCTAGTCAACGGAAATCGCTATGAAGATCGCCCAGGAAATCCGCGCCGGCAACGTCATCATGCAGGGCAAAGACCCGATGGTCGTGCTCAAGACCGAATACAGCCGCGGTGGCCGCAACGCCGCCACCGTGCGCATGAAGCTCAAGAGCCTGCTGAACAACTCGGGCACCGAAGTCGTCTTCAAGGCCGACGACAAGATGGACCAGATCATCCTCGACAAGAAGGAGTGCACCTACTCCTACTTCGCCGACCCGATGTACGCCTTCATGGACGCCGAGTACAACCAGTTCGAGGTCGAAGCCGAGAACATGGGCGATGCCATCCAGTACCTCGAAGACGCGATGCCCGTCGAAGTGGTGTTCTACGACGGCAAGGCCATTTCGGTCGAACTGCCGACCAGCCTGGTGCGCGAAGTGGTCTACACCGAGCCGGCCGTCAAGGGCGACACCTCGGGCAAGGTCCTGAAGCCTGCCAAGCTTGCCACGGGCTTTGAAATCGCCGTGCCGCTGTTCGTTGAAACCGGCGACAAGATCGAAATCGACACCCGCACGCACGAATACCGCAAGCGCGTCTGAACCTCCGGTTCGACGCACGCACCTCAAGGGCACTTCGGTGCCCTTTTGTTTTGCAGCGCCCATGCCCTTCGCGCCCCTGACGCCCGCGCAGATCGACTTCACGGCCGATGGCGTGCCGTGCTCGCTGCTCTACGGCGACAGCTACCACCCGGCCGCCGGCGCCTTTCAGCAGGCGCAGCACGTGTTCCTCGACGGCAACGCCCTGCCCGGCCGTTGGCAGGGCCGCGAGCGCTTCGTCGTGCTCGAAACCGGCTTCGGCCTGGGCAACAACTTCCTCGCCTGCTGGAACGCCTGGCGGCAAGACCCGCAGCGCTGCGAGCAGCTGCACTTCGTGTCGATCGAGCGTCACCCCTTGCGGCGCGATGACCTGCACAGCGTGCACCGCGCCTCGGCCCTGCCCGAGTTGGCCGATCAGTTGGTGAATGCCTGGCCTCCCCTGACGCCCAACCTGCACCGCCTGAGCTTCGAGGACGGGCGCGTGCAACTCCTGCTCGCGCTGGGGGATGTGGCCGAGTGGCTGCCCGAACTCGACCTTCGCGTCGATGCCTTCTTTCTAGACGGTTTTGCGCCTGCCAAGAACGCGCAGATGTGGCAACCCCGGCTCTACAAGGCCATGGCGCGGCTGGCAGCGTCGAGCGCAACCGCCGCCACCTGGAGCGCCGCGCGCTCGGTGCGCGACGGCCTCACCAGCGCCGGCTTCGAGGTGACCGCTGCGCCGGGCGTCGGCGGCAAGTACCACATCACCCAGGCGCGCTATGCGCCGCGCTTCGTGCCGCGCCGTACGCTCGGCCGGCCGGCGGGTGAACCCGCTTCGGCTTCGCGCCACGCGGTGGTCATCGGCGCCGGCCTTGCGGGGTGTGCGACCGCCTGGGCGCTGGCCGAACAAGGCTGGCGCAGCACCGTGATCGACCGCCGCGCGCAGCCTGCGATGGAAACCTCGGGCAACCCGGCCGGGCTGTTTCACGGGATCGTCAACGCCCACGACGGCACCCATGCGCGCTTCAACCGTGCTGCTTCGTTCGAAGCCCAGCGGGTCATCCGCGAAGCCATCGCGGGGCACGGCGTGGCTGGTGAGTTGCAGGGATTGCTGCGGCTCGAAGCGTCGGCGCAGACCACCGCGCAGATGCAGGCGCTGCTCGACCGACTGGGCCTGCCGCCCGACTACGTCCAGGCCCTGAGCGCCACCGAGGCTTCGCGCCTCTCGGGCGCGGCGCTCGACCTGCCGGCGTGGTTTTTCCCCGGCGGCGGCTGGGTCGCGCCTGGTGGTCTGGCGCGCAGCCTGCTCGCCCGGGCCGGTGGCGCGGTCGACCTTCGCCCCGAGGCCGTGGTGACAGCTCTCGAGCGCCACGGCACTGCTTGGCGCGTGCTCGATGCCCACGGCGCCGTGTTGGCAGAGGCTGAGGTGGTGGTCCTCGCCAACGCGCACGACGCGCTGCGGTTGACGCCCGCCGGCCATGGCTGGTTGACCGAACGCATCCGGGGGCAGATCAGCACCCTGCCCGCTTCCGCCGTCGCCGGTGGGCTGCCGCAGATCCCCATCGCCGGCGGCGGCTACCTGCTGCCCTCGGCGCAGGGCCTCGCGGTGTTTGGCGCCACCAGCCACAGCGGCGACGACGACCCGACGCTGCGCGAGGCCGACCACCGTCACAACCTGAGCGTGCTGACCCGACTGACGGGGCGAGCCCAAGACGCGATCCCGATCGATGCGCTGCACGGGCGCATCGGCTGGCGCTGGTCCACCGACGACCGCCTGCCGCTGATCGGCGCCGTGCCCGACGCGACCGCGGTCGCGCAGGCGCGCCGTCGCCCCGACCAGGCGCGCCTCGTGCCGCGCGTACCGGGGTTGTATGTGCTGGGGGCGCTGGGCTCGCGCGGTATCACCTGGTGCGCGCTGGGCGCCCAGGTGCTGGCATCTCAAATCACTGGGGCGCCGAGCCCGGTGGAGGTCACACTGCTCGACGCGGTGGACCCGGGACGCTTCATCAGCCGCGCGGTGCGGCGGGCTTCAGCGTCAGGGTGACGCGAGCCGTCCAGGCGAGCCTTCAGGGCGTCGCGCCGCCTTGCTCGGTGGCAGTTCCTTCGGCCGGCGAGGTTTCGTTGCCCTGGTCCCCTTCGTTCGAGCCGTCGTCCGGGCCGCTGCCCGTCTTGCGGCCAGCCTTTTCTTTGGCTTTCTCTTCCTTCTTTTTCTTCTTCGCGAGTTCTCGTTGCCGCTTCTCGAACGAATAGTTGGGTTTCGCCATGGGCCCGTCCTTCCTGTTGGTTTGTGGTTATTGCTTGTGTGAGCCCGAAGCGTACGCTTTTTGAGCGTTCACCGCGATGCGCGCGGGCCGTTTGCCCGCAAATTCAGTCTCAGAACTCGAGTGTCTTCACGCCTTGCGAAGTGCCGAGCAAACAGACCTTGGCCTTGTTGCGCGCGAAGATGCCCACGGTGACCACACCAGGCCACTGGTTGATCTCGCGCTCCATCGCGGCGGGGTCGGTGATCGAGAGGCCACGCACATCGAGGATGTGGTTGCCGTTGTCGGTCACCACCCCTGCGCGCAGCGTGGCCTTGCCGCCCAGCGCGGCCAGGCGCCGCGTGATTTGCGCTGCCGCCATCGGGATGACCTCGACCGGCAACGGGAACTGACCCAGCGTCTTCACGAGCTTCGATTCGTCGGCGATGCACACGAAGCGCTCGGCGATGTCGGCGACGATCTTCTCGCGCGTGAGCGCCGCACCACCGCCCTTGATCATGTGGCCGCCATGGTCGATTTCGTCGGCGCCGTCGATGTAGACCGGGATGCTCTCGACCGTGTTGCTGTCGAGCACCGCGATGCCGTGCGCGCGAAGACGCTCGGTGCTCTTCTCACTGCTCGACACGGCGCCCGCGATGCGGTCCTTCATGCCGGCCAGCGCATCGATGAAGCAGTTCACCGTCGAGCCCGTGCCCACCCCCACCACCGTGCCCGGCACCACGTAGGCCAACGCGGCCTCGCCCACCAGCTTCTTCAGTTCGTCTTGCGTCATTGCTGCAACCCTTTGGAAACCCACGCCTTTGAGACAATGCGCGCCATTATCGAAGACGCCCTTGCCGGCGCCCGTCCATGGCCCTCGTTCCCTACGCCCTCACCCGACCATTTCTCTTCGGGCTCGACCCCGAACACGCCCACGAGCTGACGCTTGGCACGCTGGCGCGCATCCAGCACACGCCCCTGATCTGCGCCGTGGCGCAGACCCGCATCGACGACCCGGTCACGGTGGCAGGCCTGCGCTTTCCGAACCGCATCGGCCTGGCCGCCGGGCTCGACAAGAACGGCCGCTGCATCGACGGCCTGGGCGCGATGGGCTTCGGCTTCATCGAGGTGGGCACGGTGACACCGAAGGCACAACCCGGCAACCCGAAGCCGCGCATGTTTCGGCTGCCGCAGGCCGAAGCGCTGATCAACCGCCTGGGCTTCAACAACGACGGACTCGACACCTTCATCGCCAACGTCAAGCGCAGCCGCTTTCGCAAGAGTGGCGGCATCCTGGGTCTGAACATCGGCAAGAACGCCGCCACGCCCATCGAGCGCGCGGTGGACGACTACCTGATCGGCCTCGACGGCGTGTACCTGCATGCCGACTACGTGACGGTCAACATCTCGTCGCCCAACACCAAGAACCTGCGTGAACTGCAAAGCGATGAAGCGCTCGACGGGCTGCTCTCAGCGCTGCAAGCGCGCAAGCAGCAGCTCGCCACGCAGCATGGCCGCACGGTGCCGATGTTCGTGAAGATCGCCCCCGACCTCGACGAGGCCCAGGTCGGCGTGATCGCCGCGACGCTGAAAAAGAACGGCATCGACGGCGTGATCGCCACCAACACCACCATCGGGCGCGACGCCGTGAAGCACCTGCCGCACGGCAACGAGACCGGCGGCCTGAGCGGCAAGCCCGTGTTCGAAGCCTCGAACCGCGTGATCGCCCAGCTGCGTGCCGCGCTCGGCAGCGCCTACCCGATCATCGGCGTGGGCGGCGTGATGAGCGGGGCCGACGCGCAGGCCAAGGTGAAAGCCGGCGCCGACCTGGTGCAGGTCTACACCGGCTTCATCTACAAGGGCCCGCCGCTCGTCACCGAGGCCGCCCGCAGCCTCAAGCAAGGCAGGCCCGCGAACAGCAGATGAATGAAGAGCCCAAGCCCTTGCTCACGAGAAGGCTCGGGCAGTGGCTCACTGGGCCGTCATGGCCCGCGTGGGGCATGCGACTGCTGCTGGCCCTGACAGCGGGCGCGTTGGCCGGGGCTGCGACCTTCCAACTCTTGCTCTACGTGGGCGTGGTCTTGGTGGCGCACTTCTCGGGCGTGCAAGACAAGCCATCCAACTTGTTCGACATCTTTCTCGCCCTGGGCACGTTTGTGCTTTTCGGAGCCGCAGCACTGCAAGTTGCGATCATCGGTTGCGCGATTGCGGGCTTGGGCGTGGCCGTGCTGGTGTGGCGTTGGCTGAGCCGGCGAAGCCGGGCCAAGGCGGCAACTGACGGCGTGCCCACGTGACGCCCGCGCCCTATTGCGCAAGGCGTCACGACCGACAGATCAGTCAGATCAGCGCAACGGCACGCCGGTCTTTTCTTGCAGCTCTTCGTGCGTCACGCCGGGGGCGATCTCGACGATCTTCAGACCGTGGGGTGTGACGTCCATCACCGCGAGGTCGGTGATGATGCGGTCCACCACGCCCACGCCCGTGAGCGGCAACGTGCACTGCGGCAGGATCTTCAGGTCGATGCCGCCGTCTTTCTTTTTGGCGACGTGCTCCATCAGCACGACCACGCTCTTGACGCCGGCGACCAGGTCCATCGCCCCGCCCATGCCCTTGACCATCTTGCCGGGGATCATCCAGTTGGCGAGGTCGCCCTTCGCGCTGACCTGCATGGCGCCGAGGATGCTCAGGTTGATCTTGCCGCCTCGGATCATGGCGAAGCTGTCGTGCGAGCCGAAGATCGACGAGCCGGGGATGGTCGTCACCGTCTGCTTGCCGGCGTTGATGAGGTCGGCATCGACCGCGTCTTCGGTCGGAAACGGGCCGATGCCCAGCATGCCGTTTTCGCTTTGCAGCCAGACCTCGATGTCGCTCGGCACGAAGTTGGCCACCAGCGTGGGCAGGCCGATGCCGAGGTTGACGTAGAAGCCGTCTTGCAACTCTTGGGCTGCGCGCGCAGCCATCTGGTCGTGGGTCCAGGCCATGGTCAGGCTCCCGTCTTGTCGGTGGCGGTGGCGGTCGGCGTGACCGTGCGCTTTTCGATGCGCTTCTCGGGCGTGGCGTTCAGCACCAGGCGCTGGATGTAGATGCCCGGCAGGTGCACGGCATCGGGGTCGAAGCTGCCAGTCTCGACGATCTCTTCGACCTCGGCCACGGTGATCTTGCCGGCCATCGCGCAGGCCGGGTTGAAGTTGCGCGCGGTGCGCCGGAAGATCAGGTTGCCGCTCTTGTCGGCCTTCCAGGCCTTGACCAGGGCCACGTCGGGCACGAGCGAGCGTTCCATCACGTAGGTGTGGCCGTCGAAGACGCGTGTCTCTTTGCCCTCAGCCACCAGCGTGCCCACACCGGTGCGTGTGTAGAAGGCCGGGATGCCCGCGCCGCCCGCACGCAGCTTCTCGGCCAGCGTGCCCTGCGGCGTGAATTCGAGTTCGAGTTCACCGGCGAGGTACTGGCGCTCGAACTCCTTGTTCTCGCCGACGTAGCTGGAGATCATCTTCTTGATCTGCCGCGTCTCCAGCAGCATGCCGAGGCCGAAGCCATCGACACCCGCGTTGTTCGAGATCACGGTGAGCTGCCTCTTGCCGCTGTCGCGCAGCGCGGCGATCAAGGCCTCGGGGATGCCGCACAGGCCAAAGCCGCCGACGGCCAGCAACTGGCCGTCTTCGACGATGCCTTTGAGCGCCTCGGCAGCGCTCGGGTACACCTTGTTCATCCGGGGTCTCCTGGAAGGGTGATGGGGGCGATCACAACAAACAGGCGCGAAGGCTACTACCTAATGCTTTACGTAGTCGTTACGTAGAATTGACTACAAACTTACCCAGGGTGCGTTTCGGAGGCGTAAGCGCCTTCACGACAGCGCTCTGTGAACAGCCCATTTGCCCTGCTATCTTGTCAAACGTCAGGCCCTCCGCACGGAGCCTCGCCAGAGTGACGTAACAGAGCCGACGACGCCGGCCGAAAGTTACACCTCGAGCAGCCGCAGCACGACGGCCAGCCTCGCACCGCTCGCGCATCACCGAACGCTCAAACTCTGACAGCACGCCCAGTAGCTGAAAGATCATCCGACCGGCAGGCGTTCCGGTCTCAATCGGCTCCGTCACGCTGCGCAACGCAGCACCAACCGCCTCCAAGCGCTGCGCAATTCGCATGAGGTCTAGCAGACTTCGGGCCAACCTATCGACCTTGTAAACGACCAAGGTATCGCCGGCCTGGAGCAAAGACAGCACGCGTTCGAGTTCAGGCCGCGCCTTCACACCACTCGCTTGATCCTCAAAGTAGAGGGGCACGCCAAGCCCCCGCATGGCCGCCACCTGCAACGCCGTGTCTTGCTCTGTGGTGGACACTCGCGCATAGCCAATCAGCACGTTCACTCCCTGAGTTATTGAGCCTTCGACCGTAGGCCCTGGGGCACTGATCGGTGGCCAGAAAAACACCGCTAGTGCGGCCCTGTTTTGGTGTCGTCAGACTCAACGTAGAACACATTCCGCTCGGCGTGGAACCACGTCGACGTGACGCGCTCACCGACAGCAGCGAACGCCAGTTCAATCAAGCCGTGCATGTCGGCCGTCTCATCCTCAAACAGCGCCACGTATGCCTCGGGAATGTCGATGCCCTTGCTCGCGCTGTAGCGCTTCTTCCCGAGCTCTGACGCGAGCATGTCTTTCGCGACGTAGCCGGCGATATAACTTGCGATGGCACCACCACCCTTGATCGGCTTCGAGTTGCCAGAGAACCGCCCGATACGCTTCGCCTCGTCAAAGTTGCCGCCGAACTCGCCGGCAGCACTGCGCCAGATGGCGCGCATCACGTCCCAGCTTTTGACCTTCACGCCGTCTTCCGTGAGGCGCTTTGGAAGCGCATACGTCGCAAGGTGGATATGCCATGCACCACGGTCTTGCCGCTCCAACACAGCGACGTAGCGCCATTCCCCGAGCAAGGCGACCACGCGGCGCCTGAACGCATCGAAGCACTTCAATGCCCGCTCACGATCACGCACGTTTTGCTTAAAGGTCAGGGTCCAAAGCGAGTTAACGGCCATGGCCTTGCACTTCAGCCGCACCTCTTGCTTCGCACGCCTCACAGCGCGCTCAATGTTCTCCTCTGACCGCTCATCATCACGGTACGCCAAGGCCCGCAGATCACGCTTGATGGACTGTTCCAAGCGCTTCTTAGGGTCGGGGCACTCCCGAGTCACCACAGCCTCACGGTGACCGTTTCCGAAGTCCCGGGACTTGAACCGCCAACGTGGCCGCATGGACTCAGCCAAGCTCGCCTCGGTGACCTGATCCAGCACGTTGACGAGCGGGTGCGCATTGAACGCATCACGGTATGCCTGCCCAGCTGGCGAAGCATCCCAGGCACGACGGCGGGCCGCCTGCTGCTTCCAGCGCTCGAGCTTTGCCTCATACGCCGCGAGCTTCGCCTGATCCCACCCGGACTTGTCTAAAACACGTACAGTGCTTGCCACGTTGGGCCTCCTAGCCTTTGCCTGACGTCACTGCCTCGGGTTCCCTGCCAGGAACGCCGGGGCTTCTTTTTTGGCCTTGCGGCCGAGCTTCAAAACGAACAAGGGAAGCCGCGCTTAAACCCCTCGGCGGGATGCATACGGTATGTGTCCCCTTGATAAATCTAGGCCGGCCTGCGGCCGGCCGCCCGACCGCTGCGCAGCCGGACAGCCGACCGCTAGGCGACCGCAACGGGCGCGAAGAAACAGAGACTGGACGGACCGGCGCGGGCCAACGTGAAACGCTTCGGATGCAGTGCTTACGCGCGCCTCGGCGGCGCCGCCGCCGCCCAGGGGACCGGCTGGCGCGTGGTCGGGCTTGGTTGCGCTCAGGGCGACGCTATCCACCGACCGTGGCGCGCCTGCATCGGGGCCACGCGAGAAGCAGCGGAGCACGACGACTCAGACGACGCCGAGGCGCTTGACCCACTGGACACGCTTGTCCGGTGGTAGGCGCATAACCGCCGCGACTTCGGGCAGCTTCGGCTTGAGCACCGGACGCGGCCTGGGTGCCGGCTTGACGATGCGTGCGAACAGGCCCGGGACGGCCTCAGGCGGGCGCGTGAGGAGCGTTGAATAGGGACCGTGGGGATAGGTGGCACTGAACACTTGGCGCGTGTCGTAGGCCTTGTGAAGATCGTCGCCACGGTACATCCAACGGTCGGCGACGACTGCGTTTTGACCTTCGCCTACGCGTGCAACCGCGATGTGCATGCGTGGCAGGTAGCCGAGGCGCTTCCAGCCGAAGGCGTCGCCAATCTCAGCGAGGAGCCAGCCAATGACGGGCAGCTTGACCTTATCCATGCGGATGCAACGCACCTGGTATTCGATCAGGGCTTCGCGCACTTGACGGTCGATCATGCCGGCGTCTTGAACGATCAAGTACACGTCCCAACCCTTCTTGCGCGCGTGAATCAGCCAGTCAATCAAGGGCGCGCGCTCTTTGTCTTGGAAGCTTCTGGAGTTGAGCCACGTACCGAGCTCATCGAGCAACAGCACGCCGTTGCGTTCTTCGTTGTAGCTGTCGGGGTTACCGTGGCCGATGGCGTCGAGGTCGAATGCTGTGGGCTTGTCGGGGATGCGCACATAGGTGCACGACTTGCGCGGCAGCAGGTGCTGCAAGTGCAGATCGACGTTTGAAGCAACGCGACGGCCTTCGAACAGGGCTTGCTTGGCGCGCCAAACGCAGAACTTCGTTTTGCCGGTGCCTAGCTTGCCTTCGACGCTGTAGACGGGCATATCAGGCGCTCGCTGAAATCTTGATAGCGGCAACCTGCCACTTGTAGAGCGTGCACGCAGCCCAGCATGACGAGATGGCCGCCAAGCATGTACCAGCGATGGGCGGGAACGCGAGGCCGATTACTTGGCCGTAGCTGGTGGAGAACAACTGTCCGACCAAGGGCGACACGAGGCCGTTAAAGACGGTGAGGAGTACGACGGTCACGGCACCGAGCGCAGCAACGGCCGCAGCGGCAATCGCAACTTTGCGCGTGAGGAACTGAACGAGAAACGTGGCTAGGCCGCTGAACAGCGAACCGAGCAGAACACCAAGCAAAGGCATTTAGGAACCCCCTCCGACAGTACGACCGACCATCCCGATACAACACCACACGGTTGCACCGAGCCACACGAGCGACATCAGGTCGTGAATCATTCCCTGCCACTCACACACGTCGATGGGCTCGACCCACTGGGACAGGGCGCCGAGCGGCAACGGGGAGCAGTGCGACGGCAGCGCAAAGCTGAATGACCAACCGGTGTTTTTGCCTGATGCGCTTGACGCACCTGTCACGCCATCGAGGGCGGAGGTTTGCGTTTGACCGAGGGCGGTTTGCGCGCCGTTGTAGGCACCGTCACCGTTTGGGGTGCCGGTCTCATCCATGCGACACGCGGGCTTGCCTGGGAGGCCGCAGGTCTCCACCTCAACTTCGATGGTTTGGTCGCCCGTACCCGAACCAGAAGACCCAGGCACGCCCGTGCCACTAGACGGCACACGACCATCAGCACCAGCCCTGGGATCAACCTGACCATTACCCTCGGACCCACCGCCGGGCGTTGCGGCACCACTGGGCCCCCCGGCCTGCCCACCATCGCCGGAAGTCGGCGTAGCACCTGGACCGTTCGGTGCCGAGCCGGGCCCGGACTCAAGACGCGGCCCTGCCGGTGGATTGCCGGGCGTTGAGGGGGGCGAGCCTGGAGGGGGCCGCGAACTCGGCAACGGCGAAGTAGGCGAAGACCCAAAACACACAGGCCGGCCGTTCACCTCGCCTTGCTGCCCGGGACAGGGCGCGGGGGGGCCATTGGGGTTCGCAGGATCACCCGACGACAGAGTGCACTGAGCCCCCGTATACGTCCCAGCAAAATCGATGCTGACGCGATGAAGACCGTTAGAAGAAGGAACCTGCGAGTGCCAACCACGAACAGGAGCGCCCAACGAAACCGAACACCCGCTAACACACTGCTCACCCTGCGGCATCCCAACCTGTATGGCGCAGTCCGAGTCAAGGCTACTGGTGCGAGACCAGCAAACCGTGCGATTGAACTCAGTCAGCACACCAGCAAGCGGCGTGCATGCGTTCGACTGACAAGACGTGCCCGTATCTTCTGCCGGCGTGGAACAAGTGCAAGTCGCGCCGGTGAGGGAACCACCGTTCGGGCATGAGTACGTTGTGCGGGTGCAATTGGCACCACTGAGTGACCACCCTGAAGGGCAACCGGTGCCGCCACGGTTAACCGAAATGAACGTGTGGCCTTGAGCCGTACCGTTCTGAAAGATATTGATTCGCTGGTTATACACACCAGCGTCGCCCTCCAGGCCCGCGATGACACCCGTAACCGACGCATTGCCACACCAGCCAGACCCCCTCCCCATCTGCGCGGCCGCATCCGCCATGGCTTGCGTGATGGTGGCCGCTGCGGCCTCCTTCGTGTCATGCACATAACCCGTGCCAGGGTACGAACCGCATGACACACCGACACGTTGCCAGAACCCGCCAGACGGAACGGCCTCCGTCGTAGGCGTCGCGGGGTACGCGAACGCAAGAGACGACGAAAGGCCGAGCAGGGCCGCGACGAAAAAAAGGTAGAGGGAGCGCATACGGAGGCCCACCCGTGCACAGATGGGCAACCGCATGCGCTCGCTTAGGCGGCGCCGCGAATCTTCTTCACGTACTTGATGGCGATCATGAAGACGACGCCAACGGCGGCGATCGCCACCAACGAACCACCGTAGGACTCGACATCGGTGGTCGCCTCGGTCATCGCCGCCGTGAACGCGGCTTGCTGCGCGAAGACACCGGCCGAGGCGGTGAGAGCCAGCGCACCGAGGGCGGCACGCTTGGCGAGCTTGCCCACCTGGGCAACGTTGAAACGCTTGTTCATGAGAAACACTCCTTTGGAAAACCGACCAACCGGGCCGGCGACGGTTGCCCTTGTGGGCTCTGCCGAATGGGCAGGGTGTGCGCGCAACGCCGCGCAGCACACGCACACCCTGCCTATCCCGCCGCCGAGGTGATGGCGCGAACCCATGCAACGGACTTGCCGATGCCGAACCCAACGGCCCACGCGCTCATGCCAAGGCCGAGGATCAAGGTCATGGATACAAGGTCGATCACAGCTTGTCCCCTGCGCGGTAGCCCATGACGACGAGGACGCACAGCGTCAGCACGAACATGGCTTGCTGTAGGTGGGTGGAGTTGGCCCAATCGATGGGCACAAGGTCATCGGCCGGGGGCTCGGTCTGGCACTCGCCCACGTCGTACACCGCCATGTTGTAGGTGACGCCGTTCGACGTGCGTGTGAGTTGCACCTGATACGACTCGCACGCTGTGACGGTCATGGGCGCGAGGGTTGGATACGCCGCTTGATAGGCGAGGCGCGCGGCTTCACACATCTCGGCCTGCGTGCCTTCGAAGTCGAAGGACAGCGCCGGATTGTTGTAGTGGCGGCAGGTGGATTGGGCGTGTGCGTGCGGCGCGAACAGCCACAGCGCGAGGACGCAGGCGACCAGAAAGAGCTTGACCCAGTCGAGGCGCGTGAAGCGCGATAGAACGCGCTGTAGGAGCCGGAAGCGGTTGCGGAGGTACATCACCAGCCACCCCCAGCGTTACGGCCAAGAGACGCGCACACGCGGTCGGACTCCCAGCCGCGCCACACCTTGCCGTCACAGCCGTGCCAGATGCGGGCGCTGGTGGTGCAGCCGGTGAGGACGGCCAAGCCCAAGAGGATTGCGGGGAGGTTGCGCATCATGCTTTGGCGTAGAGGTACCAAAAGACGAAGACCGACGCGCCCGCGATGGACGCGCAGACCATCACAAGCACCGCCCAATCGGCCGGGCTCATCACGTCCATGCAGGCAACCACGATCAAGCCGCCTTGCCGGAGGAAGCGCGCGGAGCCAAGGGGATCAAGCCGGTGAGGACCGCGCCGATGCGGCGACCACCTTCTTTGGACTTGTCAGTGCGCAGGGCAAACGAGGCGGTGTAGGTGCCGGCCTGGACCTTGCCCATCAGGTCTTTCGGGATCATCAGCACCCCGACTTCGGACACGCTGCCGTCATCGTTGAGCAGGATGCATTCAGCGTCTTGCATCTGCCAGTCACGACCGTTTTTATTGCCGCTGCGGGCCTCGTTGAGTTTCAGGATTTGAACGATGGAGGTGAAGGCCATAACGGCTCCTTTGGTAGTGGTGGGGTGGGCGACTCACAGGCCCGAAAACCCGGCAGCTTCTGGCAGTAGCCCTAACGGGCGCCGGGCATGAACGCGCGACACGTTCAACCTGAAAGTTACCATCACCACGCCACGCGTTCAAACACATCACGCGTTCACGAATGTAAGGAGTGTGCGAAATGACACGAAAAAGCCTTGATCTGCTTGACAAGCTGCGCGAGCACTACCCCGGCGAATCGGAGCGCCAACTAAGCCTCCGACTGGGGCTAGGGGCAACGTCCCTGGCAACGGCGCGTCAGCGCGGAAACTTGAGCCCCGGGATTGCCGGACGAATCGCGCTGCACCTCGGGATGACACCCGCCGAGACACGCGACTGGGTGGCTATGGCCGGCATCGAGGGGGAACGGGAAGCCGTCCCGACCAAGCTTTGGAACGTGTTACACGCTATCGCCTAAGGCCCGCCCCGCAGGCCAGCCCACCCGGCCTGCGCATGACTTCTTCCACACTCGACTACCGCACCGCCTTCGACCTCGCGCCGGTCGGCCTGGTGCTGTCGCGCAACCGGTTGATGACCGATTGCAACCAGCGCTTTCTCGACATGTTCCAGGCCACACGTGAGCAACTCGTGGGCCAGTCGTTCGAGGTGTTGTACCCGACGCACGACGAATTCGAGCGCACCGGCGCGCGCATCGTGGCCAGCCTCGACCAACGTGGCGGCTATGCCGACGAGCGCGTGATGAAGCGCGTGAGCGGTGAGTTGTTCTGGTGCCACGTGGCGGGCCGCGCGCTCGACCCGAAGCAGCCGCACCTGGCGGGCATCTGGTCGTTCGACGACCTGTCGGCGCACCGCCAGGTGAAGGCCGATCTCACCCCGCGTGAACGCGAGATCGCGGCGCTCTTAATCGACGGACTGACCAGCAAATTGATCGGCAAGCGGCTGGGCATCAGCCCGCGCACCGTGGATGTGTACCGCGCGCGGCTGATGCGCAAATACGGCGCGGCCACCACGCCCGACTTGGTGCACAAGCTGCTGTCGGTGTGAGCGCGCCGCACCTCAGGCCAGCGGCAGGCTGACCGCGAACGAGGCACCGCCTTCGGGCGACGGCCCGGCGGTGATCTGCCCCTGCATGGCCTCGACGATCTGCCGCGTGATGGCCAACCCCAACCCGGCGCCCTGCCCCGTGCGCTGCCCGAGCGAGCCCTGCGCATAGGGTTGAAAAAGGCGCTGCACGTTGTCGCCACTGAGCCCGGGGCCGCTGTCGCTCACGGTCAGCTCGAAGCGCCGGCCATCCCCGCTGGCGCACACGGCGGCCTGCACACGCACGCCGCCCTGGGCAGTGAACTTGATCGCGTTGCCCACGAGGTTGTTGATCACCTGGCGCAGGCGTTGGGCGTCCACCTGCACCTGGGCGGACACACCGGGGGCGACGTCGAGCGCATGGCTCAGCGCCAGGCCCTTGCCCTGGGCGCTCAACTCGAAGGGAGCGAGCATCTGGGGCCACAACTGCGCCAGGTCCACGGGCTCGGGGTGCAGTTCCATCGGCCGTTCGAGCTGCTGCTCGTACTGCAGGGTCGATTCGAGCAGGGCCAGAAAGCCCTGGGCCGAGGCCTGGATGGCATCGGCCAGCGCTTCGCGCCTGGGCGCGGGCACGTCGGCCTGCTTCAGCATGCCCGCACCCGAGGCAATGGCGCCGATGGTGCCGCGCAACTCGTGCGTGAGGTAGCCGATGAAGCGTCCGCGCGAGGTGGTCGTCTCTTCGGCGAGTTGCCGCGCTTCACGCTCGATCTGCCGCGCCTGCCGAAGCCGCCGGTTGCCGCGCCGCAGCAGGTACAGGTAGGTCAGCAGCACGGCGATGACCAGCAGCACCAGCGCCGCCGCACGCAGGGCTTGGTCGCGGCTGAAGCCGGGGTTGACCTCGATGGTGAGCCAGCGGCGCTCGATCTCGGCGGCCTCGGTTTCGCTGATGGCGTCGAGACCCTTGCGCAGCAGCACGCTCAGCTCGGGCAGGTCGCGGCGCACGGCGAAATACAGCTCGCTGTCGGCGTCGGGCACGGTGCCGGTCACCCGCACGCGACCGGTGAAGCGGTCGTTGATGAGTTGGTTGACCACCTTGAGGTTGCCGATGGCGATGTCGGCCTCGCCTTGGGCCACCGCTTCGAGCACCGCCGATTGGGTGGGATAGGTGCGCAGCTCCAGCGTCGGATAGCGCACGCGCAACTTGGGAATCAGGAAGTGGTCGTCGAGCAAGGCCAGGCGGCCGCGCCCGGCCTCGTCGAGCTTGGTCACCAGCAGCCCGTCGCTGCTGCGCGTGACGATGCCCGTGGGCACGCGCAGGAAAGGGCCGACGAAGTCGTAATCGGCGCGGCGTTCGCTGGTGCGCGCGGCACCCACGAGCACGTCGATCGTTCCTTGCAGACCGCGCTGGTAGACCTCGGCGAAGCTGCCACCGCTTTCAGCCACGATCGACAGGCCCACCTTCTCGGCCGAGAGCCGCATGAAATCGGCCCCCAGGCCGCGCATTTGCGTCAGGTCGGTCTGGAAGGTGACCGGCGCGAAGGCCGCGTCGTAGCCCACACGGATGTGCCCGTGCGTGTCGAGCCAGGCGCGTTCGCCTTCGGTGAGCGCCACGACGCGCGGCGCTTCGTCGGCCAGCGCGCCGGGCGGCAACCAGCTCAGAGCGAGGCGCGCGCGTTCACGTTGGGTGACGCTGGCCAGCGCCTTGTCGAGGATGCCCTGCAGCACCGGCAGGTCGCGCCGCACGGCCGGGCCCAGGCTGGTGACGCCCGGCCCCAGCCGGCTGCGCACCTGCACGTTGGCCAGCAGCGATTTTTCGATGTGATGCACCGCCACGTGGCGGTAGCCGATGTGCAGGTCGGCCTCACCCGAGGCCACGGCACGCAGGGCTTCTTCGGCATCGGCATAGCGCTGCACGCGCGCATGCGCAAAGCGCGAACGCATCAGCACGTCGCCCGCCGAGCCCTCTTGCACGGCCACGCGGTAGCCACCGAAGTTCGACGCCGGCGAGATGTCAGGGATGTCGCGCCGCACCAGCAGCACCAGTTGCGCCGGGATCATGGCCTGCACCGGCCGCAGCCCCTCGTACGCAGCCACGGTTTCGGACACAAAGGGCAGCACCTCGGCGTCGCCCCGGCGCACCGCCTGGACGGCGGCCGTGAAGCTCTGGGCGCGCTGGTACTCGAAGCGCAGACCGGTGCGCTCGGCCACCAGCGCCATCACCTCGACCACGAAGCCGTGCGGAGCGGCCGCTCCGGCGTCGAACTCGTAATAGGGCGGCAGCCCCGGCGACATGGCCAGCCGCACCACGGGATGGGCGGCGATCCACGCCTTCTCTTCAGGGGTGAGCCGCACCAGCGACGGGGCGATGGGCTCGGCATGCGTGCCTGTGGGGCCCGCCGCCGGGGCCTCGGCGGCCGCCAGCAGCGCGCAAGCCATCGCCAGGCTCAGTGGTACGCGCAGCGAGCGCCGCAGGCGCATCGCCGAATCGAAAACGGCGGACACCACGGCGCTGACCAGCCATGACAGCCAAGCCCCCACCGCTTGGCGATGGCTCGATGTCCCGCCCCTTCGATGCTTCCAGGTTCGTGTGCCCAGAGTCGCCCCCATGCCTTGGCTGACCGCGGTGCGGCGAATGTATCGCACGCACCGGGCACGACTCTCACAAAGCACTCTCTGAGCGCAAACCCCACATGACCGCGCTCAAGCCCCGCCACTCACGCGCCGCGATTGACTCCGAGCTCGGCATAGAGGTGCTCGACCAGCGCGCGCAAGCGGTCGAGTTCGTCTTGCATGGCTCGTTGCTGCGCGCGCAGCGCGGCCAGTTCGCCCAGCGACACGCCATCTTCGTCTTGCACCGGGCCGGCCACCGGCACCTCGACCTCGCCGCACAGCAGGTGCACCCAGCGCGCCTCGCGCATGCCGGGTGCTCGGGGCAGCTTCACGACCAGTGGGCCGCCTTTGTCTTCGGCGCGGCTCGCCAGCTCGTCGAGAAAGCCTTCGACCGACGAGAGGTCAGCGAAGCGGTGCAGCCGTTCGCTGTTGGTGCGCAGCTCCGAGCCGGTCTGCGGCCCACGCAGGACCAGCGTGGCCAGCAAGGCCACCGACTGCGACGGCAGCCCCATCACGCGGCCGATGTTGTGCTCGTAGCGGCTCACGCGCGAGCCGCTCGACTCGAACACCAGGTGCAGCGCCTTGAGCGAATCGACGGCCTCTTGCACCTGCGCGTCGCTCGCGTTCATCACCGGGTCGCGGGCGGTCTTCTGATTGCAGCCCGAGACCAGCGAGTTCAGCGACAGCGGGTAGCTGTCGGGCACGGTGAGCGATTTCTCGACCAGCACGCAGGCCACGCGGGCTTCGAGGGGCGACAGCGCGCGCATGGCCGTCAACCCCGACCCGCCGCCCCGCGGGGCGCGGGCACCATCTGCTTCGGCGTCATCGGATGCATGGCGTGCAATGAACGCTCAGACCGAGAAGCCATCGTCGGCCTGGATGACCGCGCCGTTGACGAAGTGACTCTCGTTGGCACACAACATGATCAGCACCGCGTCGAGGTCTTGCGGCGCGCCCACGCGCTTGCGCGGCAGCATGTTGATGAGCTTTTGGCCGTTCTCGGTCTTCCAGTGGTGGTGGTTGATCTCGGTGTCGATGTAGCCGGGGCAGATCGCGTTCACGTTGATGCCGTACTTGCCCCATTCGAGCGCCATTGCGCGGGTCATGTGGATCACCGCCGCCTTGCTCATGCAGTACACGCCGATCTGCCCCAGCGCGCGCAGCCCGGCCATCGAAGCGATGTTGACGATGCGCCCGCCCGTAAACGTGCCCGGCGCCGCGCCCTTGGCCCGCGCCAGCATGCGCTTGCCCACCTCTTGCGCGACGAAGAAGGCGCCCTTGGTGTTGGTGTCCATCACGTAGTCGTAGTCCTCGGGCGTCACGTCGGTGAGCTTCTGCGTGGTGCTCACGCCCGAGTTGTTGACGAGGATGTCGATCGTGCCCATCTCGGTCTCGGCATGCGCGACGGCCGCCTTGATGCTGTCGTGGTCGGTGACGTCGAGACGCACCACGTGGGCGTCGCCGCCGGCCGCTTCGATCTCGGCACGCAAGTCCTTGAGGCGTTCGACGCGGCGGCCAGCCAGCACCACGGCGGCACCGGCCTGCGACAGCGTGCGGGCGAACTGGGTGCCGAGGCCACTGGAGGCACCGGTGACGAGGGCCACGCGGCCCGAGAGGTCGATGCTGTAGCTCATCGTTGTTCCTTGAGAGAGGCTTGAAAGGCTGGGGTGGCCGGGAAGACTAGCACGCAGTGTTTGCACGAAGGACCGGTCAACACGCGCGGCACGGTCGTTCGATTCGATGCCGAGCCCACATAGAATGCGCGGTGATTTTGTCCATTGAAGGAGCCCGCATGACGCCCGCCGAAATCCTTGCCCAGTACGGTCCACGAGAAGCCATGGAGTACGACGTTGTCGTCGTCGGCGGTGGCCCGGCCGGGCTGTCCACCGCCATCCGCATCAAGCAACTGGCGGCGGCACAAAACAAGGAAGTTTCGGTGGTCGTGCTTGAAAAGGGCTCCGAGCCCGGCGCGCACACGCTGAGCGGCGCGGTCATGGACCCGAAGGCACTGACCGAGCTGATCCCCGACTGGAAGGAAAAGGGCGCGCCGCTGAACCAGCCCGTCACGGGTGACCAGCTGCTGTGGCTGACCGAAGGCGGCGCCTTCAACACGCCGCAGTTCCTCATCCCCAACTGCTTCCACAACGAAGGCAACTACATCGTCGGCCTCGGCAACGTGGTGCGCTGGCTCGGCCAGCAGGCCGAAGAACTCGGCGTCGAGATCTTCCCGGGCTTTGCGGCCGCTGAAGTGCTCTACAACGACGACGGCAGCGTCAAGGGCATCGCCACCGGCAACCTCGGCATTGGCAAGGACGGCCAGCCGAACGACAGCTTCCAGCTCGGCATGGAGCTGCACGGCAAGTACACGGTCTTCGCCGAAGGCTCGCGCGGTCACCTCGGCAAGCAGCTGATCGCCAAGTTCAAGCTCGACGCCGGCAAAGACCCGCAGGCCTACGCCATCGGCGTGAAAGAGCTGTGGGAAATCGACCCCGCCAAGCACAAGGCCGGCCTCGTGATCCATACCGCCGGCTGGCCGATGGAGAACGACACCTACGGTGGCGGCTTCATGTACCACCTCGAAGACAACAAGGTCACGCTGGGCCTGGTCACCGGCCTGAACTACAGCAACCCCTGGCTGAGCCCGTTCGAAGAGATGCAGCGCTGGAAGACCCACCCGCGCATCAAGGCCTTCCTCGAAGGCGGCAAGCGCATCAGCTATGGTGCCCGCGCCATCACCACCGGCGGCCTGATGAGCCTGCCCAAGACGGTCTTCCCGGGTGGCGCGCTCGTGGGCTGCGACGCCGGCTACCTGAACGGCGCGCGCATCAAGGGCAGCCACGCGGCCATCAAGAGCGGCATGCTCTGCGCCGACGCGCTGTTCAACGCCGTCACGGCGGGCCGCCAGCACGACGAACTGGCCGAGTACCCGGCCGCCTTCGACAAGAGCTGGCTGCGCGAAGAACTCAACGGCTCGCGCAACTTCAAGAGCTGGTTCAAGTACGGCAACCTCTTCGGCGGCTTCATGGTCGGCGTCGAGCACCTGGTGCTGCCCTGGGTGGGCATCAAGTCGCCGCCGTGGTCGCTGCACCGCGACAAGCCCGACCATGCATACCTCAAGCCCGCGGCCGAGTGCAAGCAGATCGCCTACCCCAAGCCCGACGGCAAGCTGACCTTCGACCGCCTGAGCAGCGTCTTCATCAGCAACACCAACCACGAAGAGCACCAGCCCGCGCACTTGACGCTCAAGGACGCGAGCGTGCCGGTGAAGATCAACCTCGCCAAGTACGCCGGCCCCGAGGCCCGCTACTGCCCGGCCGGCGTGTACGAGTTCGTGCCCGACGAAGCCAATGCCGGCAAGGAACGCCTGCAGATCAATGCGCAGAACTGCGTGCACTGCAAGACCTGCGACATCAAGGACCCGACGCAGAACATCGTGTGGGTCACGCCCGAAGGCGGCGGCGGCCCCAACTACAGCGGCATGTGAGCGGCGCGCGATGAACCCGCGTCAAGCACGCAGCCTGGGCGGCCTTCGGGCCGCCTTTTCGATGGTCGCGCTTTCACTCGGCACGTGGATGGCGGCTGGCCTCGCGGGCTGCAGCCTCGTGCAACCGGCGCGCATGGCCCTGCCCGAGGGGCTGGCCACCGCGCCGCTGCGCATCGAGGGCCTGGGCGGATCGCGGCAAGGCAGCTTCCGCGTGGCGGGCCTGCAGGGCGAGTTCAAGCGCAGCGCGACGCGCCTGTCGCTCTTCGGCGACGCACTGGCCAAAGACGGCGCGATGGCCAGCTTCACCCTGCCCTTGGCCAGCGATTCGCCCCCCCTGCAAGGCCGCTGCGACATGCGCCGCACGAGCAGCGAGATGGGCGTGATTCGCTTCGAAACCCAGCCGCTGGCCTACGTCTGCAACTACAGCGCAGGCAGCCTGGGTGGCCGCCTCGTTCTGCGCGAAGCGCGCAGCAGTGCACAGGCCGGCCCGGCGCCGCGTGAAGGCGAGTTCACGCTCGGTGGCGTGACGCTTCAGGTGCGGGCCAGCCACCGCGTGCAGGGCTCGCCCCTGCCCCTGGGCACGCCCACCGGTTACCTCTTCGCTCAGCAGGGTCAAACGCTGGCGGCGGTCGATCTGACCGACTCGACGGCACCGGTGGTGCACCTGCGTGCGGGGGCGCCCGAGCCCTTGCGCGATGCGGTGTTGGCGGCCTCGCTGTCGCTGGCCTTGCTGTGGGACCCGGCCCCGTGAAAACGCCTCGCTGAAGCCTCGAAAACGCTTCGCTGAAGCAGGCGCGTGGGCTACACTGCCGGCCGTCAGGAGAGAGCTTCCGAGTGACCATTCACGAGGGGCCGCCGAAGGCGCAGGACGCATCGAAAACGCGTTCGAACGCTCAGGCAAAAGGACTGGCAAGCGCCTCTCGGTGAGGGGCGTTCCTCGCTGGAGAGAGGCCCACCCCGAGTGGGTCCACCGAAGGGGCAAGTGGTGATTGCATGCAGTCACCGCCAATCTCTCAGGTAAAGCGGACATCGAGGGCACATCACGGCACCCCACCCGAAATGGCAGGGTGCCGACCGATCGAATGCCCTCGGAGCCCGCCATGTCTGCTGCCCCTGAACTGCTCAAGACCCCCCTGCACGCGCTCCACCTCGAACTGGGCGCAAAGATGGTGCCCTTTGCCGGCTACGACATGCCGGTCAACTACCCGGGCGGCATCATCGCCGAGCACAAGCACACGCGCGAAGCGGCGACGCTGTTCGACGTGTCCCACATGGGCCAGTTGCGCCTGGTGGGGGCCGAGGCCGACAAGGCGCTCGAATCGCTGGTGCCGGTCGATGTGCTCGGCCTGGGCGTGGGCAAGCAGCGCTACGGGTTCTTCACCAACAAGAGCGGCGGCATCCTCGACGACCTGATGATCACGCGCCGCGAGAGCGACCTGCTGGTGATCGTCAACGCGGCCTGCAAGATAGCCGACATCGCCCACCTCACCACGCACATCGGCCACCGCTGCCAAGTCATCCCGATGCCCGAGCGTGCCTTGCTCGCGCTGCAGGGCCCGCAGGCCGTGAAGGCGCTGGCTCGCCTGAACGAAGGCGTGGCGGGGCTCGTGTTTATGACGGGCGCGAGCTTCAGGCTCGCAGGCGCCGACTGCTTCGTCACCCGCTCGGGCTACACCGGTGAAGACGGCTTCGAGATCTCGGTGCCTGCCGAGCACGCCGAGGCCCTGGCCCGCGCGCTGCTGCAGCAACCCGAGGTCAAGCCCGCCGGCCTGGGCGCGCGCGACACGCTGCGGCTCGAAGCCGGCCTGTGCCTCTACGGCCACGACATCGACAGCAACACCACGCCGGTCGAAGCCGGCCTCACCTGGGCGATCCAGAAGGTGCGCCGCGCCGGTGGCGCACGCGCCGGCGGATACCCCGGCGCCGAGTACATCGACCGCCAGTTGACCAACGGCACCACCAACAAGCGCGTGGGCCTGCTGGGGCTGGAGCGCATCCCGGTGCGCGAAGGGGCCAAGCTGGTCGATGCGACCGGCCACCCGCTCGGCCACGTGACCAGCGGCACGCTGTCGCCCACGGTCAACCAGCCCATCGCCATGGCCTACCTCGCCAGCAACCACGCCCACCCGGCGGGCGAGGTGTATGCCGAGGTGCGCGGCAAGCGCTACCCCATGCGCGTGAACGGCATGCCCTTCACGCCGCACCGCTACCACCGCGGTTGAGCCGCGTGCGGCATTCGCCGCGCGTCAACCGCTGTCGTTATTCATCACCGCCCCTTTTCCCTTTCATTCAAGGACGTCCCATGAGCATCAAGTTCACCGCCGAGCACGAGTGGATCAACATCGACAACACCGCGGCCGCCGTCGTGGGCATCACCGTGCATGCGCAAGACGCGCTGGGCGACGTGGTGTTCGTGGACCTGCCCGAGGTCGGCCGCAGCTTCACCAAGGGCGAAGTCGCCGGCGTGGTCGAGTCGGTGAAAGCCGCCGCCGACATCTACATGCCCGTCACGGGCGAGGTGGTCGAGGTCAACGAAGAACTGCGCACCGACCCGGCCCTGGCCAACAGCGACCCGCTGGGCAAGGGCTGGTTCTTCAAGGTCAAGCTGTCGGACACGTCGGAACTCGACGGCCTGATGGACGCGACCGCCTACGACGAACTCGTGAAGAACGCCTGAGCTTCTTTCTTCGCGCCCTTTTTGCAATGCCCGCCTCACCACCCGCCCCGTTCGGGCTGAGCCTGTCGAAGCCCCTCGCGGCGCGTCGGCAAACTCAGTGCGAACGGCCCGCGGGGGCCTGAAGGCACCGTTTTTGTTCTGCTGGAAACCCGATGCTGATGTCTGCCCTGAAGCCCCTTGACGCGCTCGAAAACGCGAGCGAATTTGTAGCCCGCCACATCGGCATCTGGGAAGACGACGAGGCCCACATGCTGTCGGTCATCGGCGCGGCCTCGCGCCGGGCGCTGATCGACGCCATCGTGCCGCGCGCCATCGCCCGGCCGCAGCCGATGCAACTGCCCGCGCCGCTGACCGAAGCGCAGGCGCTGGCCGAGCTGAAAGGCATCGCGTCGAAGAACCAGCTGCTCAAGAGCTTCATCGGCCAGGGGTACCACGGCACGATCACGCCGGGCGTCATCCTGCGCAACATCCTCGAAAACCCCGCCTGGTACACGGCCTACACGCCGTATCAGGCCGAGATTTCTCAGGGCCGCATGGAAGCGCTGGTGAACTTCCAGACCATGGTGTGCGACCTCACTGGCCTGGCGATCGCCGGCTCGTCGATGCTCGACGAGGCCACCTCGGCCGCCGAGGCCATGACGCTCGCCATGCGCGTGGGCAAGAGCAAGAGCACCACCTTCTTCGTCGCCGACGACGTGCTGCCGCAGACGCTCGAAGTGGTGCAGACGCGCGCCAAGCCGCTGGGCATCACGGTGGTCACCGGCCCGGCCAACGCGGCGGCCACGGCCGGGGCGTTCGCCGCCCTCTTCCAGTACCCGGGCGTCAACGGCGTGGTGCAAGACCTCACGCCGGTGATCGACGCGCTGCATGCGGCCGGTGGCCTCGCCATCGTCGCGGCCGACCTGCTGGCGCTGACGCTGCTGACGCCCCCGGGCGAGATGGGCGCTGACATCGCGGTCGGCACCACGCAGCGCTTCGGCATGCCCATGGGCAACGGCGGCCCGCACGCCGCCTACATGGCGACGAAAGACGAGTTCAAGCGCTCGATGCCGGGGCGCCTGGTCGGCGTCAGCGTCGATGCGCACGGCAACCCGGCCTACCGCCTCGCGCTGCAAACGCGCGAGCAGCACATCCGCCGCGAGAAGGCCACCTCGAACATCTGCACGGCGCAGGTGCTGCCGGCGGTGGTGGCGAGCATGTACGCCGTATACCACGGCCCGGCGGGCTTGAAGCGCATAGCCCAGCGCGTGGCCTCGTACACCGCCGTGCTGGCCGCCGCGCTGAAGGCCGCGGGCCTCACGCTCACGCACGCCGAGGCCTTCGACACGCTGCAGGTCGAGACCGGCGCCAAGACCGACGCGGTGATGCAAGCCGCACGCAAGGCCGGCTTCAACCTGCGGCGCGACTCGGCCGGCACGGTGGGCATCACGCTCGACGAGACCAGCACGCGCGACGACGTGAACGCGCTCGTGGCGGTGCTGAGCGGCCAGCCGGCCCAGGCCGATGCGGTGTGGAGCCGCTTCGAAGCGGGCATTGCGTCCTTGATTCCGGCCGGGCTGGCGCGCAAGACGCCCTACCTGTCGCACCCGGTGTTCAACACGCACCATTCCGAGACCGAGATGCTGCGCTACATCCGCAGCCTGTCCGACAAGGACCTCGCGCTCGACCGCACGATGATCCCGCTGGGCTCCTGCACGATGAAGCTCAACGCGACCAGCGAGATGATCCCCATCACCTGGCCCGAGTTTGCGAACGTGCACCCCTTCGCGCCGCAAGACCAATTGACTGGCTACAACGAACTCGACGAGCAGCTGCGTGCGTGGCTGTGCCAGGCCACGGGGTACGCCGGCATCAGCCTGCAACCGAACGCCGGCTCGCAGGGCGAATACGCCGGGCTGCTGGCGATCAAGGCCTTCCACGAAGCGCGCGGCGAGGGCCACCGCAACATCTGCCTGATTCCCGAGTCGGCGCACGGCACCAACCCGGCCAGCGCGCAGATGGTGGGCATGCAGGTGGTGGTGACCAAGTGCGACGCCGATGGCAACGTCGATCTCGACGACCTGAAGGCCAAGTGCGAAAAGCACAGCGCCCAACTGGCCTGCGTGATGATCACCTACCCCAGCACCTACGGCGTGTTCGAGACGCGCGTGAAAGAACTCTGCGCGCTGATCCACCAGCACGGCGGCCGGGTCTATGTAGACGGCGCCAACATGAACGCGCTGGTCGGCGTGGCCGCACCGGGCGAGTTCGGCGGCGACGTGAGCCACCTGAACCTGCACAAGACCTTCTGCATTCCGCACGGCGGTGGCGGCCCGGGCGTGGGCCCGGTGTGCGTGGTCGAAGACCTCGTGCCCTACCTGCCCGCGCATCGCTCGGCCGGCCTCGGCAGCGAGACCAACGTGGGCGCCGTGAGCGCCGCGCCGCTGGGCAACGCGGCCGTGTTGCCGATCAGCTGGATGTACGTGCGCATGATGGGCGCCGACGGCCTGAAGCAGGCCACCGAGACGGCCATCCTGAGCGCGAACTACATCGCCGCGCGGCTGGCCGACCACTACGACATCCACTACAGCGGCAACATAGCTGGCGTGAAGGGTGGCGGCGTGGCGCACGAGTGCATCCTCGACCTGCGCCCGCTGAAAGACTCGTCGGGCATCAGTGCCGAAGACGTGGCCAAGCGCCTGATCGACTACGGCTTCCATGCGCCGACGCTGAGCTTCCCGGTGGCGGGCACGCTGATGGTCGAGCCGACCGAGAGCGAGCCGCTGAAAGAGCTCGACCGCTTCTGCGACGCGATGATCGCCATCCGCCAAGAGATCGCGCGTGTCGAGCAAGGCCAGTGGCCGCGCGAAGACAACCCGCTGAAGGCCGCACCGCACACGGCCGCCGCGCTGATGAAGGCCGACTGGCCGCACGCCTACACGCGTGAAGACGCGGCCTTCCCGGTGAAGAGCCTGCGCCAGGCCAAGTACTGGTCGCCAGTCGGCCGCGTGGACAACGTCTACGGCGACCGCAACCTCTTCTGCAGCTGCGTGCCGGTCAGCGAGTACGAAGGCTGAGCTGAGGGCTGGCCACCCGGTGCGCTGACAGCGCTCAGCGCACCAGCACCGGGTCGGCGAGCTTGGTGCCCTGCTCGTCGGTGACGACGGCCGTGTCCCAGCCCTTGCGGGGCACGACAACCAGCACGCAGGGCCAGGTCAAGGCCTGGCCCACCATTTGGTCGGGCCCGGGGCGTGTGACCTTCACACGCAGGTCGAGCGTGCCGCCGCGCACCTCCAACCGGTTCGAGATGGGCCCGACGCCAATGCCCAGCGTGGGCTGGCGGCCGATCGAAAACAACAGCACCCGCTCGTCGGCCCAGCGCACCTCGCGCTGCAGCACGTCGCTGGGTTTGCCCCGCAGCCGCGTGGACCACTGTGCGCCGTCGTCGAAGATGTCGAACTGCGTTGCCTCGTTCGGCGAGAGAAACGGGCATTGGGTGATCGACTGCACGGTGCGCGCTTGCACGGACGACACCGCGCCAGGGCGCCCCGCCGACGCACACCCGGCAGCGGCCAACACCACGCCGGCCAGCACGACGGTCGCCACCGCGCCCTTCATTGCTGCCCTCCAGCCAAGGGCGTGCGCCGCCAGCCGAGCGGCCTCGCCGCGCCCGCAGACTGCGTCCCCATGCCGCTCAAGGGCGCCACCTGGAAGCTCAGATCGCTGCGGCTGCCGCTGATGTCGATGACCGGCAGGTCGTTCGAGGGCGACAGCACCGGGTAGCCGCCGCAGGCTTCGCCGCGTTGGCAGATGTAGTTGTCGTTGTCGAGATCGCTGCCCGCGATGATCGACACCCGCCGGCCGGTGTAGCCGCTGTAGCGCCAGGTGTAGCCGGCCGGCCCGGCCTCGGCGAGCACGGTGATGATGTCGTTCGCATCGGGGTCGAGCAGCAGCACGTACATCGGGCCGTAGCTGCCCACGCGGGCACCACTGCCGACGGCAGGCTTGGTGACGCTCAACTGGATGACGATGCTGCGCGCCGGGCTCAGCGTGACCGTGATGCGTGGGAAGAAGCTGCCCGTGCCCGACAAGGCGCTGCGGTTCACGGTGACCGTGTAGCGGCCCAGTCCGCCGTTCGGTTGCAGCGCGGGCGTCACGGTCACGGCCGCGTTGTTTGACACCACCGAAACCACCGTCTCGGCGGTCGTGTCCGCGGCCGTCAACTCGAAACTGCCCTCGCTCTGGAAGCTGCCGAAGTCGAGCGTCGAGGGCGACGCGACGATGCGCACCGGCGGCGGTGGGGGCGGGTTGCCGGCGTCGGTCAACGCAGCATCGACCGCTTTGCGCGCGTTGATGAGACCGTTGCCGAAGTCGTTGTCGAAGTCCGCGCTGCCGAGGTCGTCGGTCAGAGCGCCGGCAGCGAGCAGTTCGTCCACACGCGCGGGCGTGAGATTGGGGTTGACGAAGCGCATCAGCGCGAGCACGCCCGACACATGCGGCGCCGCCATCGACGTGCCCATCATCGCGCCGAACGACGGCACCCGGGTCGAGCCGTTGAACGTGCCGATGTCGCTGTACACGCCGTCGGGCGAGCCGGTGCCGCTGGCCGACTGGCCGAGGTCGCCGCCCGGTGCAGCCACGTCGAGCGCCGCGCCGGTGTTCGAGTAATACGTCAGCCGGCTTCGCGCGTCGGTGGCACTGACGGCAATGGCGCCCGGGCAATTGGCCGGCGCGCCGACGGCCACGCGCTGGCCCAGGTCGTTGCGGCCCGAGTTGCCCGCCGACACGACAACCAGGGTGCCGGCCGCCCGCACCTCGGCGATCGCTTGCTGGTAGCCCGTCGCACAGGCGGAGTCACTGCCCAGGCTCATGTTGATGACATCGGCACGGCGGGTCGGCAACGCGCCTGAATCGTTGCTCAAGCGCGCGGCATAGCGCATGGCCTGGATGATGTCGAAGCTGCTCGCTCCGCCCGACGCCGCCGGAAACACCCGCAGCGGAATGATCTGCGCCATCGGTGCCACGCCGGCGCCACCGTCCGGGTTGACATCGCTGGTGCCCGCGAAGTCCGTCGCGGCCGCGATGGTGCCGGCGACGTGCGTGCCGTGGAACACCGGCGACTGGTCGGCCGTGGCGGTGTTGTCGCCGTTGTTGATGGCCTGCCCCCCACACTGCGCGGCGCCCTCGCTGCGCACGAAGCGGCAACCGGCCAGCAGCTGCCCGCTGAAATCGGGGTGGTTGCGCATCACGCCATCGTCGATCACCGCGACCACGGGGCGCTGCTGCAAGAGCGTGGCCTTGTTGGGCAGCGCGTCGATGCGCGCCATGGCGTCAGGCAGATTGATCTGCTCGTAGTGCCAGCGCTGGTAGGGGTAGTTGCGGTCTTCGGGCGGGTAGGTGCCGGTGAGCGCATGGCGCTCCATGATCCAGTTCGGGTGGGCGTACGCGTAGTGGCCGGTCGCGCGCAGCGCTTTGGCCGCCATCAAGGCGCGCAAGGGCGCCGGGGTGCCGTCCTCGGTCGCCGTGGCGGTCGGCAACGACTTGCTGATGCCACTGCCCTGCCCGCTCGGGCTGCTGCGCATGCGCATCACCCGCTGCAGGGCTTCGTTCGAGAAACGCAGCAGTTGCGGGCCATCGGCGGGGCCGCGGGTCTCGATGCCCGTCTGCTGCTGCAGCGCAACCGCCAGGCTGCGTGCGTCGGCACGCGGGCGCGCCAGCAGCTCTTGTGGATCGAAACGGGCCGAGGTCGTGCGTTGCGCGCAGCTGCCCGCGGTGCCAGGCGCGCCGATGCGCATGTTGTAGATCGAGGCACCCGCGACAGCCGACACCAGCACGGTGTAGGTGCCATCGGCCGTGACCTCGATGCACTCGGAGCGCGAATCGGCGCTGTCTGACGCGCCGAGCTGCGTGCCGGTGGACGACAGCACGTACAGGTCGAGGTCGTTGGTGGCGGGGCTGGCGGCGAATTCCAGTTCAACCACCTGGCCGGCAGACAGCCGCACGCTGAAGTAGTCACCCGGGTCGCCCGACGCCTGCGTCACCCCCTCGGGCCCGACGCCTGCGACGTTGACTGTGCCCACCAGCAGCAGCGGCGAGGTGATCGGCTGCGCGGCGTTGATGCCATTGTTGGGGCTGCGGCCAGTGGCCACGGTCTGGTTGATGTCGTTGGTGTCAGAGTCGACCATGGCCGTTTCGGCCACGGCAATGGTGCCGGAGAGCACCGTTGGCGCGGGTGCCGGCGCCTCGCCCCCGCCGCCACCTCCACCCCCGCAAGCACTGAGCAGACCCAGTGCAATCCAACCACTCACCGCCAACTTGCGCTTCATCGACCCGTTCTCCTTGCGCCCCGACTGACCACTCAGTTCAGGCGAAGGGACGATACACCCGGCCCGCCCATGAAGTTGTTGGCATGGGCAACAGCGAGACCCGCCCCGGGTGCAAGACGCGGACGCGCCGGACGTCAGGTCACGCCGCGGCTTCCTGGGGTGCCGGCGTGGCGCTGGGAACCACCGGCTTGAACTGCGACGCGTTGTCTCGCAACCAGTCCGCCGAGCGGCGGTCGTCCTGCTGCGAAGGATGGAAATCGGGCGACAGGTAGCTGCGCCATGGACGATAGGTTTCGCGAATCAGCCCGGTCTTGCCGAACAGGTACGACCAGCCACTGCGCCAAGTCGAGACCTTGAGCAGCGTGCCGTCGTGCCACAGGTTGCGCACCGTTTGGCGCAGCACGTCGGTCAGGAAGAACAGCGTCACCCCACGGAACCACCGCACCCGCCACGCGTGGTTGCCACCGAGCGCGCGGTAGACATCGAAGGCGGTGCTGCGGTGCTCCGACTCTTCGGCCGCGTGCCACATCCACATCGTCTGCAGGCGCGGCTCGCTGCCTTCGAGCGCCTCGGGGTGCGCCAGCATCCACTCGGCAAGGATCGCCGTGAAGTGCTCGGTCGCGGCCGTCACGGCAACACGGTGTCGCACATCCACGCCGTCGAGCTTCTTGATGCGCCGCGTGATGCGGGTCTCCCACGCGTTCATGTAGCCCTGTTGTTCGAGGTGACCGTTGAACAGCGCATGGATGCGGCGGTGCGTTGCCTCCTGGCCCACGAAGCCTTGCACCTCCGTGGCGAAACGCTCGCGCTGGTCAGGGGGCAATTGCTTGACGCCGTCACGCACGGAGTCGATGAAGAACTGCTCCCCCACCGGGAAGCTCATGGACAATGCATTGAACAGCGCGGTGCGAAACGCATCACCCGCCGCCCAGTGCCGCTCGATGGCAGGCTTGAGGTCGATCAAGAGGCGACGCACGACGAGGTCGGTCATGTTGATACTCCCAGAATAAGCACCCGGCCGCGGGCACGACAATCCATCGCAATGTGCCCATCCCTGCAGGTACCGTCAAGTACCGAATGATGACCCGACAACCATGACCGCTGTCCTCGACACGCCGCCCCCCTCACCCGTGCCGGCAGCACCGGTGAGCAACTCCGACCATCGCCGGCGCCTGCTCGAAGCCATGGCCGAGACGGTGGCTCGCAAAGGCTTCGCAGACACCACCATCGCCGACCTGGCGGCGCACGCGCGCGTGTCGCGTCGCACGTTCTACGAGCACTTCGACAGCAAGTCCGCCTGCCTCATCGCCTTGTACCAGGCAGCCAGCCGGCAGGCGCTGTCGGTGCTGGTCGAAGCCATCGACCCCACGCGCGACTGGCACGAGCAGCTCGAAGCGGCGCTCAACGCCTACCTCTCGAAGCTGGCGAGCAACCCTGTGCTCTTGAGCACCCTCTTCATTGAAGTGCTGAACCTCGGCGCCGAAGGCCTGCGAGCGCGGCGCCAGGTGAACGAAGAACTCGCCAACTTCCTGCTGCAAGTGGTCAATGCGCCGGCCGCAGGCCACTCGCAACCCATGCCGCCGGCCATGGCCATGGGCGTCGTCGGCGCGGTCAACGAACTCATCCTGCAATCGATCGAACAGAACCAGGCCGATCGGCTGGTCGAGTTCACCCCCCTCGTCGCCCGGCTCGTGAGTGCCGTAGCGGCTTCTTGAGCCCGAGGAGCCTCATGACCCACGCCAGCGGCACAGCCTTGCCCCGTGTGCAGGGCGGCATCCACATCTGGGCCGAAACCGATGCGCAGCGCGACGCCGCACGGCACGGCCTGCAAACCGTGCTGCGGCTGCACGGACTGTCAGACCGCGTGCAGATTGCCGACACACACGACACCGACGGCCGCCGCGTACTGGCGGTCGTGCTGAACGCAGACACCCAAGTGGCCTGGACTCCCGGACACGACACGCTGCGCCTGTGCGAGACGCTCGGCCTGGACACCGAGGCTCGCGCCGAAGACCTCGAACGCGAGATCCTGATTGCCCTCCTGGCCAGCCCGCTGGCGTTTCCCTTCCCGAGCGCCGACGAACTGCTGAGCGGCATCTACGTGCGCCGCAACATCGTGCAGGCGGCGCGCAAGACCATCCTCGACTTTCACACCACCGAAGCCGAGCGCCCGGCCGATTGCTGGACCTACGCGCAGGGCAAGGGCTTCACCATCCTGCCCGGCCAGTCCTTGGTCGATTCGCTGCTGAAGGCCACGCAGCCGGGTGAAAACGAAACGCTGTATTCGTTCTCGTGCTACCGCGCCACCGAGTACGTCATCCTGCTCGGCATCGCCCAAGAAGCGGCGCGCTGCAATCCGGACCTGCTGGCTCGCCTGCAACGCCAGAGCGAGACGAAGGCGGTGATGTCGGGGCTGTTCCACGACGTCTTCTTGCGCGAATACGGCTCGATGGATGCACCGCTGCCACCGCGCTATTTCGTGCCTGGCGACCGCACCTGGTTTCGCAATCCCGACGAACCGTCGTCCGACGTGACCGGCTACGAAGGCTCCTGGGTGTTCTACCTCGGCAACGGCCTCTTCACCAACTTCTGGGAACGCCGCAAGCCCTTCTCGATGAACGCCAAGTGCATCGAGATCTACCACTGGCGTCACGGGGCCTACCGCGATGAGCAGGGCGAATGGCAGATGGACGAAAGCATCGTGCGAGCGCGCGTCGCGCAAACACTCAACGACCCCGAAGAACTGCCGCGCGTGCTGGAGCGCATGGCGCGCCTGCGCGATCCCAAAGGCGTATATGCAGAAGGCGGTTGCATCGACACGTCTCGTGAGCACGCGCGCTGGGTGCGGCCGGGTACCACCGACATCGTGCTGCCCGACGCGCCCTGAGCGTTCTGCGCAACGAAGCCACAAACAAAAACGCCCCGGAGGATCCGAGGCGTTTGCAGCTCAAGACGAGCCAGTGTTTGGAGGCGCGGGCCGGAGTCGAACCGACCTACACGGATTTGCAATCCGGTGCATAACCGCTTTGCTACCGCGCCTTAATGCTTGCTGAACCACCCTTTGCTCGGTGGCTTGCCATCTTGGCAAAAAGGGAAGCACGAAGCTTCCCTTTTCTGAATTTGGAGCGGGAAACGAGGCTCGAACTCGCGACCTCAACCTTGGCAAGGTTGCGCTCTACCAACTGAGCTATTCCCGCATACACCTTGAGAAAACCTCTTGGTGACCTTCGATTTATTCAACATTCGCTGCTGCGTTTGCTGTATCAACCGAAGCTCGCAGTATATGTCGAAAGCTGAAGGTCTTGCAAGACCTTCAGCTCACTTTTTCTCTCAGTGCTTGATGACTTCGTTGGTGCCCGGAGCAGCCGCGGCGGGAGCCTCTGCCTTCGCGTCGACCTTCGCGACCTCTTCCTCGGCCAGGGGCTGAGGCGCGGCTTCGAGAGCCACCTCCAGCACTTGGTCGATCCACTTCACCGGCACGATCTCGAGGTGATTCTTGACGTTCTCGGGAATGTCCTGAAGGTCCTTTACGTTCTCTTCCGGGATCAACACCGTCTTGATGCCGCCCCGGTGAGCCGCGAGCAGCTTTTCCTTCAAGCCGCCGATGGCCGTCACCTCACCCCGCAAGGTGATCTCACCCGTCATCGCCACGTCAGCACGCACCGGGATGTTGGTCAATGCCGACACGAAGGCCGTCGTCATGGCGATACCCGCGCTCGGTCCATCCTTGGGCGTTGCGCCATCGGGCACGTGGATGTGGATGTCGCGCTTTTCGAAGAGCTCGTCTTTGATGCCCAGGCGCGCGGCGCGGCTGCGCACCACCGAACGTGCGGCTTCGACGGATTCCTTCATCACGTCGCCCAAAGAGCCGGTGCGGATGATGTTGCCCTTGCCCGGCATCACCGCGGCTTCGATCGTCAGCAGATCGCCGCCCACTTCCGTCCACGCGAGACCCACGACCTGGCCGACCTGGTTGCGCTTTTCGGCGCGGCCGTAGTCGAACTTGCGCACGCCCAGGAAGTCGTTCAGGTTCTCGTCGGTGACGACCACTTTCTCGGTGTACTGCTTGAGCTGGATGCCCTTGACCACCTTGCGGCAGATCTTCGACACCTCGCGTTCGAGCGAGCGCACCCCGGCTTCCCGCGTGTAGTAGCGGATGATCCCGCGCACAGCCGACTCGGTGACTTCCATCTCCTCGTCTTTCACGCCGTTGTTCTTGCACTGCTTGGGCAAGAGGTAGCGCTGCGCGATGTTGACCTTCTCGTCTTCGGTGTAGCCCGAGAGGCGAATGACTTCCATCCGGTCCAGCAAGGCCGGCGGAATGTTCATCGAGTTGGACGTGGCAATGAACATCACATCCGAGAGGTCGAAATCGACCTCGACGTAGTGATCGCTGAAGGTGTGGTTCTGCTCGGGGTCGAGCACTTCCAGCAGTGCCGACGACGGATCGCCCCGGAAGTCCATGCCCAGCTTGTCGATCTCGTCGAGCAGGAAGAGCGGGTTGCGCGTGCCGACCTTGCTGAGGCTTTGCAGCACCTTGCCCGGCATCGAGCCGATGTAGGTACGGCGGTGCCCGCGGATCTCGGCCTCATCACGCATGCCGCCCAGGGCCATGCGAACGAACTTGCGTCCGGTCGCGCGCGCCACGCTTTGGCCGAGCGAGGTCTTGCCGACCCCCGGAGGGCCGACCAAGCACAGGATCGGCGCCTTGACCTTGTCCACGCGCTGTTGCACTGCGAGGTATTCGAGGATGCGGTCCTTGACCTTCTCCAGACCGTAGTGGTCTTCGTTCAGCACCTCTTCGGCGTGCGAGAGGTCGTGCTTGATCTTGGTCTTCTTGGTCCAGGGCAGGTTGATCAGTGTGTCGATGTAGTTGCGCACCACGGTCGCTTCGGCCGACATCGGCGACATCAGCTTGAGCTTCTTCAGCTCGGCATCGACCTTCTTGCGAGCATCCTTCGGCATCTTCGCCGCGATGATCTTCTTCTCGAGCTCTTCCATGTCGGCGCCGTCTTCGCCGTCGCCGAGCTCCTTCTGGATGGCCTTGACCTGCTCATTCAGGTAGTACTCGCGCTGGCTCTTTTCCATCTGGCGCTTCACGCGCCCACGGATGCGCTTCTCGACCTGGAGGATATCCACCTCGTGTTCGAGTTGTTCGAGCAGCTTCTCCAGCCGCTTGTCGACCGCGAAGAGGTCGAGCACGGCCTGCTTGTTTTCGAGCTTCAGCGGCAGATGCGCTGCAATCGTGTCGGCCAGTCGGCCAGCGTCGTCGATGCCCGCGATGGAGGTCAGGATCTCCGGCGGGATCTTCTTGTTGAGCTTGACGTATTGGTCGAACTGCTGCGTGACGGCGCGGCGCAGCGCCTCGATTTCGGGTTTGGTCTCGAGCTCGGGTGGCACCGGCGTCACGTCGGCGACGAAGTGCTCACCGTTGTCACGGATGGCGCGCGTGTTGGCGCGCTGGATGCCTTCGACCAGCACCTTCACGGTGCCGTCGGGCAGCTTGAGCATTTGCAGAATGCTGGAGACGCAACCCACCTCGAACATGTCGTCGGGCTTGGGTTCGTCTTTGCCGGCGGCACGTTGCGCGACCAGCATGATCTGGCGGCCGGCTTCCATCGCGGCTTCGAGGGCCTTGATGGACTTGGGGCGTCCCACGAAGAGCGGGATCACCATGTGGGGGAACACCACCACGTCCCGCAGCGGAAGCAGCGGCATGGTCAGGGGTTCGGCGGGCAAAACGGGATGTCCAGACATTGGAACCTCTCTTTCTCAAGACCCATGTCGGGCCTGAGGGGTCAATTGCAAGAAGCGGGCGCTCTCAAGAACAGCGCCAACGGTGATCAGGATTCCCGGTTTTCGGTGTGACGATTCGCTCCCTCAGGCGCTGGCTTTCGCCTGTTCCTTGTAAACCAGCAACGGCTTTGCGTCTTCTTCGATGGTGTGCTCGTCGAGCACGACCTTGACGACCCCGTCCAGCGTCGGCAATTCGAACATGGTGTCGATCAGCGCCTGCTCCATGATGGAACGCAAGCCACGGGCGCCGGTCTTGCGCGCCAGCGCCTTGCGGGCGATGGCCAGCAGGGCCGACGAGCGCACCTCAAGCTCGACGCCATCCATCGAGAACAGCTTCTGGTACTGCTTGAGCAGCGCGTTCTTCGGCTCGGTGAGGATTTGCACCAGCGCGTCTTCGGTCAGTTCGCCCAGCGTGGCGACCACGGGCAGGCGACCGACCAGTTCGGGGATCAGGCCGAACTTGATCAGGTCCTCGGGTTCGACCTCGCGGAAGACTTCCGACACGCGGCGTTCGGTCTTCGTGTGAACGGTCGCCCCGAAGCCGATGCCCGACTTCTCGGACCGGTTCTGGATGACCTTCTCGAGGCCGTCGAACGCGCCGCCGCAGATGAACAGGATGTTCGTCGTGTCGATCTGCAAGAAGTCCTGGTTCGGGTGCTTACGCCCACCTTGCGGCGGCACCGAGGCCATCGTGCCTTCGACCAGCTTCAACAAAGCCTGTTGTACGCCTTCGCCCGACACGTCGCGCGTGATCGAGGGGTTGTCGGCCTTGCGCGAGATCTTGTCGATCTCGTCGATGTAGACGATGCCGCGCTGGGCCTTGTCCACGTCGTAGTTGCAGTTCTGCAGCAGCTTCTGAATGATGTTCTCGACGTCTTCGCCCACGTAACCCGCTTCGGTCAGCGTGGTGGCGTCGGCGATCACGAAGGGCACGTTCAGCAGACGGGCCAGCGTTTGCGCCAGCAGGGTCTTGCCCGAGCCCGTGGGGCCGATCAAAAGGATGTTGCTCTTGGACAGCTCGATCTCGTCCTTCGAGCCGCCCATGTGCTTCAGGCGCTTGTAGTGGTTGTAGACCGCCACCGAGAGCGTGCGCTTGGCGGCGTCCTGGCCGATCACGTACTGGTCGAGGCTCGACTTGATCTCGCTCGGCACCGGCAGATCTGACTTCGTCGCGCGTGCTTCGGCGCCTTCAGCAGGCACCTCGTCACGGATGATGTCGTTACAGAGCTCGATGCATTCATCACAGATGAAGACCGACGGCCCGGCGATGAGTTTCTTCACCTCGTGTTGGCTCTTTCCGCAGAAAGAGCAGTAAAGAATTTTCTCGCTGGAGGAGCCTTTTTTTTCGGCCATGGGTGCAGCTGCGCAGAGCGTGGAAAAGGGGGTGCGAACAATGATAGAGCAAAAGAAAACGGGGCCTTGTCCGCAAGAAAGGCCCCGTTTCGGTCGCAGTTACGCGGGTATCAGATGCCGATTTGGCGACTCACTTTGTCTCCGGAAGGCTACGCTTGTGGATCACCTGGTCGATCAGGCCGTAGGCCTTTGATTCTTCGGGGTCCATGAAAAAGTCACGTTCCATGTCGGAGCGGATCTTCTCGATGGGTTGCCCGGTGCGCTCGGCGTAGATGCGGTTGAGCTGCTCGCGCGTTTTGAGAATCTCGCGGGCGTGGATTTCGATGTCCGTCGCCTGGCCCTGTGCACCGCCCGAGGGCTGGTGGATCATCACGCGCGAATTCGGCAGCGCGAAGCGCTTGCCCTTGGCGCCGGCCATCAGCAGGAACGAGCCCATGCTGGCCGCGATGCCCATGCACAGCGTGGACACGTCGGGCTTGATGAACTGCATCGTGTCGTAGATCGACATGCCTGCGCTCACCGAGCCGCCTGGCGAATTGATGTAGAGCGAAATGTCCTTGTCGGGGTTTTCGCTCTCCAGGAACAGGAGCTGCGCCACGACCAGGTTGGCCGACTGGTCGTTGACCGGGCCGACCAGGAAGATGACGCGCTCGCGCAGCAGCCGGCTGTAGATGTCGTAGGCGCGTTCGCCGCGACCCGACTGTTCGATCACCATGGGCACCAAGCCCAGACCTTGTGTTTCCAGCGCGCTCATGAAGGTTGTCCTTGGAAAGATGAACGGTAGATGTGGCGACTGATTATGTCGCTTCAAGAGAGGGTCAAAACGTCGAACAGGCCCGCAAAAAGGACAAAGGGCGCCGGCCTGACGACCAGCGCCCCTCAGGGGCTCGACGCCGGGAAGATCAGCCCGCCATCAGCTCGTCGAACGGCAGGGCCTTGTCCACAACCTTGGCTTTGCCCAGCACGAAGTCGGTGACGTTGTTTTCGATCACCACGCCTTCGACTTCGGCCATGCGCGAACGGTCGCTCAGGTACCAGCGCATCACCTCAGCCGGCTTTTCGTAGCTCTGCGACATCTCTTCGATGTGGGCTTGCAGCTGCTCGGGCTTGGCATTCAGGTTGTTGGCGCGAACCAGTTCACCGACCACCAGGCCCAGGCGCACGCGGCGCTCGGCTTGCTCTTTGAAGATTTCGCGCGGGATCGGTGCCTTGTCGGCGTCCTTGATGCCGCGCTTCTTCAGGTCGGCACGGGCGTTTTCGATCATGCGATCGCATTCGCCCTCGACCAGCGCCTGCGGCACATCGAGTTCGGCCGACTTGACCAGCGCATCCATCACGGCCGACTTGTTGCGGGCCAGCACGCGGAACTTCACTTCGCGTTCGAGGTTGCGCTTGATGTCGGCGCGCAGTGCTTCGACCGTGCCGTCGGGAATGCCCAGGCCCTTGGCGAAGGATTCGTTCACTTCGGGCAGGTTCTGCGCTTCGATCTTGTTCAGCGTGACCAGGAAGTCGGCTTCTTTGCCGGCCACGTCTTTGCCGTGGTAGTCGGCCGGAAACTGCAGCGGGAAAGTCTTCGACTCGCCGGTCTTCATGCCGCGCACGGCCTTCTCGAAGGCCTCGAGCATCTGGCCTTCACCGAGGACGAACTGGAAGCCTTCGGCCTTGCCGCCCTCGAAGGGCACGCCGTCGATCTTGCCTTCGAAGTCGATGGTGACGCGGTCGCCATCGGCGGCGGCTTCGGCCGCAGGCCGCTGCGCGAAGGTGCGGCGCTGCTTGCGCAGGATGTCGAGCGTCTTGTCGATGGCCTCTTCGGTCACCTCGGTCGAGACACGTTCGACTTCGGCGGTGCTCAGGTCGCCGAGCTTGACCTCGGGGTAGACCTCGAAGACCGCGTCAAAAGCGACCTGGCCTTCCGGGGCGCCTTCTTTTTCGGTGATACGGGGGGCGCCAGCGACACGCAGCTTGGCTTCGCTGGTGGCTTGCTCGAAGGCCTGGCCGACCTTGTCGTTCATGACTTCGTAGTGCACCGAGTAGCCATAGCGCTGCGACACCACGCTCATGGGCACCTTGCCCGGGCGGAAGCCGTCGGCCTTCACGGTGCGGGCCAGACGCTTCAGACGCGACTCGACTTCGTTCTTGATGGTGTCGGCGGCGAGCGTCAGCGTGATGCGGCGTTCGAGCTTCTCGAGGGTTTCAACAGTGACAGCCATGATTCTTTGGACTCTCTGGTTTTGTGTTGCTGGTGCGCGGGGGGGGACTCGAACCCCCACACCATCGCTGGCGTCAGGACCTAAACCTGGTGCGTCTACCAATTTCGCCACCCGCGCGGGCAACCTGCAATGACAAGGGGAAGCCGAAGCTTCCCCCTGGGGCGATCCGGTAAACCCAAGATTTTAGCCGCTAGTCGCCAGGCTTCCAGCCGGCACGCCCCCTGTTTTTCCCTCGGCTGAGGCGGCTTCGTCTTCCGGACGCTTCACGCGGAACCACGCGGCATACATGGCCGGCAGCGCCAGCAGCGTGAGCACGGTGGCGACGATCAGGCCGCCCATGATGGCCACGGCCATCGGCCCCCAGAACACGCTGCGCGACAGCGGGATCATCGCCAGCACCGCCGCCGCCGCCGTCAGGATGATCGGGCGGCAGCGCCGCACGGCCGCCTCGACCACCGCCGTCCAGGTCGGCACGCCACGCTCGCGGTCCTGCTCGATCTGGTCGAGCAGGATCACCGAGTTGCGGATGATCATCCCCAGCAGCGCGATCACGCCCAGCAGCGCCACGAAGCCGAACGGCCGGTTCAGCAGCAGCAAGGCCCCCGCCACGCCGGCGATGCCCCAGATGCCGGTGATGAAGGCCAGCACCGAGCGGCTGAAGCTGTGCAGTTGCAGCATCAGCAGCGTGAACATGATGAACAGCGCGATCGGCAGACCCACCGCGATCGAGCCCTGCCCCTTGCTGCTTTCTTCGACCGCGCCGGCCACGTCGATGCGGTAGCCCGGCGGCATCTTGGCGCGGATGGGGTCGAACAGCGGGTTGAGCTGTGCCGAGACCGTCGCCCCCTGCAGGCCCTCGACGATGTCGCCCTGCACCGTGGCGGCGTAGTCGCGGCCCTCGCGCCACAGCACGCCCGGCTCCCAGCTGAAGCTCGCGCGCGCCACCTGAGACAGCGGCACGCTGCGGCCGCTGGCCGTGGGCACGTAAGCGTTGGCCAGATCGGTGATGGCGTCTTGCTCATTGGGGGGCACGCGCAGCACGATGTCGATCAGCTTGTCGCCGTCTCGGTACTGGCCGACCGTGCTGCCCAGCGTGTTGATGCGCGAAGCCTGCGCGATGGACTGACTCGACACGCCCAGCGCACGCGCCTTGTCCTGGTCCACTTCGAGGCGCAGCACCTTGACCGACTCGTTCCAGTTGTCGTTGACGCCACGCATGTTGGGGTTGTTGCGCATCAGCGCCTTCACCTCGTCGGCATACAGGCGCACCTGGGCCGGGTCGGTGCCGACGACGCGGAACTGCACCGGGTACGGCACCGGCGGCCCGTTGGGCAGCAGCTTGGCGCGCGCCCGCACCTCGGGAAACTCGGTCGCCATCAGCTCGGGCAACTGGTGCCGCAGGCGTTCGCGGGCTGCCATGTCCTTGGGCATGACGATCAGCTCACTGACGTTGCTCTGCGGAAAGATCTGGTCGAGCACCAGGGCAAAGCGCGGCACACCGCTGCCCACCCAGGTGGTGACGTTGTCCACACCTTCGAGCTGCATCAACCGTGCCTCGACACGCTTCGTCACCGCCTCATTGGCCTCGAACGATGAGCCTTCGGGGAACCAAACGTTCACCAGCACTTCGAGGCGGCTCGAATCGGGGAAGAACTGGTTCTGCACCTTGCCCATGCCGAACAGGCCGAGCAGCAGCGTGCCGATGGTCAGCGCGATGGTGATCCAGCGGTGCTGCACGCACCAATCGACCACCCGGCGAAAGCGCGAGTAGAACGGCGTGTCGAACAGCTCGTGCGGCTGGTCGTCGGCATGCGGCTTGGTCTTGAGCAGCAAGGTGCCGAGGTAAGGCACGAAGTAGACCGACACCAGCCACGAGATGACCAGCGCCGCCGCCGTGACGGCAAAGATCGCGTAGGTGTACTCACCCACCGACGACTTCGCTAGGCCGATGGGCAGGAAACCCACCGCCGTGATGAGCGTGCCGGTCAGCATGGGCATCGCGGTGGCTTCGTACGCGAAGGTCGCGGCGCGCACCTTGTCGTAGCCCTCTTCGAGCTTTCGCACCATCATCTCGACGGCGATGATCGCGTCGTCCACCAGCAGGCCGAGCGCGATGATCAGCGAGCCGAGCGAGATCTTGTGCAGCCCGACGCCCCAGTAGTACATGGTGACGAAGGTGATCGCCAGCACCAGCGGAATGGTGATGCCCACCACCGCCCCCGGACGCCAGTCGAGCGTGTAGCTGAAGCGGCCACCGCCTGGTTTCTTGTGCAGCCCAAGCGCCACAAAGCTCACGACCAGCACGATGAGCACCGCCTCGATCAGCACCGCGATGAACTCGCCCACCGAGCGTTGCACCACGCTCGACTGGTTCTGGAACTGCTTCAGCTCGATGCCCACGGGCAGGTCGGCGCGGATCTTCGTGGTCGCGGACTGCAACGACTTGCCCAGCTCGACGATGTCGCCGCCCTTGGCCATCGAAATACCCAGCGCCAGAACCTCTTGCCCCTGGTGGCGCACCTTCACCTGCGGTGGGTCCACATAGGCGCGCTTCACCTCGGCGATGTCACCCAGCTTGAAGCTGTTGCCGCCCGCGCGGATGCGGAAGTTCGCCAGCTCATCGACCGTGTTGAACTGCCCGCCCACGCGCACCTGCACGAAGTCGGTCGGCGAGCGCAGCACGCCAGCCGATTCGACCGCGTTCTGCTGGCCGATCTGCGCGAGCACCTGGTTGAAGTCGAGCCCGAGTTGCGCCAGCCGCTTGGGCGACACGTGGATGTAGACCTTCTCGTCCTGCGCGCCGAAGATCTCGACCTTGTTGACGTCTTTCACCTTCAGCAGTTGCTGGCGCACGCGGTCGGCGTGGCTCTTCAGCTCTTCGTAGCTGAAGCCGTCGCTGCTCAACGCGAAGATCGAGCCGTACACGTCGCCGAACTCGTCGTTGAAGAAGGGCCCGACCACGCCGCCCGGCAGCGTGCCGCGCACGTCGCCCATCTTCTTGCGCACCGTGTACCAGATCTGCTGCATCTCTTTCGGCGGCGACGAGTCCTTCACCTGAAAGAGGATGAGCGTCTCGCCCGGCTTCGAGTAGCTGCGGATCTTGTCGGCGTAAGGCACCTCTTGCAGCGTCTTCTCGATCTTGTCGGTGACCTGGTCGGCCATCTGCTGCGCCGTGGCACCCGGCCAGTAGGCACGGATCGCCATCGCGCGGAAGGTGAACGGCGGGTCTTCGTCCTGCCCCAGCTGGAAGTACGCCACCGCGCCCAGCAGCATCAGCACGACCAGCAGGTAGCGGGTGAGCGCCGGGTGTTCGAGTGCCCAGCGCGAGATATTGAAGCGCGCCCCGTCGCGCGCTGCGGGGGTGGCAGCGGTGTTCATGGCGGCCTCGCTCACTTGACGGCCACCGGCGTGCTGCTGGCCAGCGTGGGCTTGGCGCCCGGCTCGGCGTAGAGCTTGACCTTCTGCCCCGGCGTGAGCACGTGCACGCCCGCGGTCACGATGACCTGGCCGGCGGTGAGGCCCGAGCGCAGCACCACGTCATTGCCATGCCCGCCGGCGATGTCCACGCGCTGCGGCTGCACGGTCATGCTGGCCTTGTCGAGCACCCACACCACGGTCTGGCCCTGCTCTTCCTTCAGCGCCGAAAGCGGCAGCTTGGTCACGCCCTGCGTGGTGGGCGCCTCGACCAGCACCGTGGCCGTCTGCCCAAGGCGCACTTGCGCGGCCGTCTTGCCGTTGCCGATGTCGGCCTTGACGAGGAAGGTGCGCGTCACCGGGTCGGCCGCCGCGGCGATCTCGCGGATGGTCGCGGGCAGCGTGGCGCCGTCTTGTCCCCACAGCCGCACCTTGAAGCGATCAGGCTGCGTGGCGATGGCCTTGATCAGGCCGACCTTGTCCTCGGGCACAGCGAACACCACGTCACGCGGGCCGTCGTGCGCGAGGCGCAGCACGGGCGCGCCGGATGCGACCACCATGCCCGGCTCGGCATCGATGCCGGTGATGACGCCGCTCGCGTCAGCCACCAGGGTCGAGTAACCCGCCTGGTTGCCCTGCACGCTGGCCTGGGCACGCGCCTGGTCGAGCTGGGCTTGCGCCGACTTGAGCGCGGTCTCGCGGCGTTCGAGTTCGGCCGAGCTGATGAAGCCCTGGTCACGCAGCTCTTTGAAGCGCTTGAAGTCAGCGGCGACTTGGTCGAAGTTGGCCTGGGCCGCCCCGAGGCTGGCGCGCGCGGCGTCTTGCCCGAGCTTCAGGTCTTGCGGGTCGAGTTGCGCCAGCACCTGGCCCGCCTTGACCGCATCGCCCAGGTCCGCCGAACGACGCACGAGCTTGCCGCCCACCCGAAACCCCAGGCGCGATTCGGTGCGGGCCCGCACCTCGCCGGCGTACTCGTAGCGGCCACCGGCCGATTCGGGCGCGATGGTCATCGCGCGCACCGCGCGGACGGGCTCGGGCGCGGGTTCAGAACGTGAGCACGCGGCCAAGGCGGCCGCACAAACCAGGGCGAGGATGAAGGGTGTGCGCATGGGGCTCTCTCGGAGCAAGGGCGTTTTCGATCCGACGCGCCAACCGGGCGCCGGGCACAACTGACTGACCGGTCAGTAATGTATTCGTCGCCCAAATGCCTTGTCAAACCACTTTTGCGCGTCGCAGCAGCAAATTCGCGCACGGCGCATGCAGCGACAATGCGCGCCTTGTCCGCTTGAGCCTCGCCGCGCCGCATGAGCGTCGATCACTACGAGAACTTCCCTGTCGCTTCGGTCTTGTGCCCGCCCGCGCTGCGGCCGGCGGTCGCGGCCATCTACGGCTTCGCGCGCACGGCCGACGACCTGGCCGACGAGGGCGAGGCCTCGCCCGACGAGCGCCGGGCCGACCTGCTGGCCTACCGCGCCGAACTGCACGCGGTGGCCGCCGGGCAAGCGCCCGCGCCACGCTGGGCCGCCGTCTTCGGCCCCCTGCAGCGCAGCCTGGCGAAGCACCGCCTGCCCGTGCCCTTGCTCGACGACCTGCTCGACGCGTTTCTGCAAGACCTCACCCAGCACCGCTACACCGACCGCGCCGAGCTGCTCGACTACTGCCGGCGCTCGGCCAACCCGGTGGGGCGCCTGCTGCTGCACCTGTACGGCGTGACGGGCAGCGACGCGCTGCGCCAGTCCGACGCCATCTGCACCGCGCTGCAACTGGCCAACTTCTGGCAAGACCTGAGCGTGGACACGCGCCGGGGCCGGCTGTACATCCCGCTGGCCGATTGCGCCCGCGCCGGGGTCGCGCCCGAGGCCGTGCTCGCCGGGCAAGACTCGCCCGCGCTGCGCGCCCTGGTGGCCGAGCTGGTCGGCTGGACGCGCGAACTGATGCGCAGCGGCGCGCCGCTCGTCCACGCCCTGCCCGGCCGCGCCGGCTGGGAACTTCGCTTCGTGGTGCAAGGCGGGCTGCGCATCCTCGACCGCATCGAACGACTCGGCTTCGCCACGCTGGGCCAACGCCCGACCCTGAACGCCTTCGACCTCGCCCCGATGGCCTGGCGCGCGCTGCGCATGCGCCGCGCACCCGCCGCCACGCTGCACGAGGCCCGCCCATGACGCCTGAGCAATACGTGCAAGACAAGGCCGCGAAAAGCGGTTCGAGCTTCTACTACGCGTTCCTGTTTCTGCCGCCGCCGCGCCGTGCGGCGATCACGGCCTTCTATGCCTTCTGCCGCGAGGTGGACGACATCGTCGATGACATGCTCGACCCGAGCGTAGCCGCCAACAAGCTCGCGTGGTGGCGCAAAGAAGTCGCCAGCGCCTTCGCCGGCGACCCCAGCCACCCGGTGATGCGCGCGCTGCGCCCGCACGTGGCCACGTACAACATCCGCGCCGAGCACCTGTACGCCGTGATCGACGGCTGCCAGATGGACCTCGACCAGTCGCGCTACCTCGACTTCCCGGGCCTGGCGCGCTACTGCCACCTGGTGGCCGGCGTGGTCGGCGAGGTGGCGGCCAGCATCTTCGGCGCCACGCACGACAACACGCTGAAGTACGCGCACAAGCTCGGCCTGGCGATGCAGCTCACCAACATCATTCGCGACGTGGGCGACGACGCGCGGCGCGGCCGCATCTACCTGCCGGTGGCCGAGTTGCAGCAGTTCGAGGTGAAAGCGCACGAGTTGCTCAAACGCACCAAGCCCTTCGGCTACAGCAGCCGCTTCACGGCGCTGATGCGCTTTCAGGCCGAACGCGCCCACGCGCTCTACGACGAGGCCTTCGCGCTGCTGCCCGAGGCCGACCGCCAGGCGCAAAAGCCCGGGCTGATGATGGCCAACATCTACCGCACGCTGCTGCGCGAAATCGAAGCCGGCGGCTTTCAGGTGCTGCACCAGCGCGTGTCGCTCACGCCGCTGCGCAAGCTCTGGATCGCCCTGCGCACGCACGTCCGGGGCCGTTGATGGCCGGCGGCGCCAGGTACATCGCCGTGGTCGGCGGCGGCTGGGCGGGGCTGGCCGCCGCGGTCGAAGCGGTGCGCCGCGGTCACCGCGTCACCCTCTACGAGATGGCACCCCAGCTCGGCGGCCGGGCCCGCGAAGTCAATGGCGACGGCCTGGCGCTCGACAACGGCCAGCACATCCTGATCGGCGCCTACACGCACACGCTCGCCTTGATGCGCCACGTGGGCGCGAAGCCCGACGAACTGCTGCTGCGCATGCCGCTGCGCGTGGTCTACCCCGATGGCAGCGGGCTGCAGTTGCCGCCCGGCGCGCCCCTGCCCGCCTTCGCCCGCGCGGTGCTGGGCAGCCGGGGCTGGTCGTGGCGCGACAAGCTCGGCCTGCTGAGCGCTGCCACCGGCTGGGCGCTGCGCGGCTTTCGCTGCGAGGCCTCGCGGACGGTCGAATCGCTGATCAACAAGATGCCACGCCGCGTGCGCGACGAACTGCTCGACCCGCTGTGCGTGGCCGCGCTCAACACGCCAGCCCCGCAGGCCAGCGCACGCGTGTTCTTGCGCGTGCTGAAAGACGCCCTCTTCTCGGGCCCCGGCTCGGCCGACCTGCTGCTGCCGCGCGTGCGGCTCAGCGCGCTGTGGCCGCAGCCGGCGGCGCAGTGGCTCGCCGCGCAGGGCGCGACGCTGCACCTCACACGCCGCGTCAACGCCATCACCCGCAGCGCGCACGGCTGGCAGGTCGATGGCGAAGAGGCCGATGGTGTCGTGCTCGCCTGCTCGGCCAGCGAAGCCGCTCGGCTGGCGGCGCCCCATGCGCCGGCATGGTCGTCGCGGGCCCAGGCGTTTCGCTACGAGCCCATCGTCACCGTGTACGTGCGCAGTGCCGGCACGCGGCTGCCCCTGCCGATGCTCGCGCTGCGGGCCGATGGCGAATCGCCCGCGCAGTTCGTGTTCGACCTGTCGGCGCTGGGCGGGCCGGCCGACACGCTGGCCTTCGTCGTCAGCGGCGCGGCCGCTTGGTCGGCGCAAGGCGCCGAGGCCGTCGGCCTCGCCACGCTGCGGCAGGCCCGCGCCGCACTCGCCCCGCACCTGGCCGCACCACCCGAGGTGCTGCGGGTCATCACCGAAAAGCGGGCGACCTTCCTGTGCACGCCGGGGCTGGACCGTCCGCCGATCCGCATCGCGCCGGGCCTGGCTGCGGCGGGTGACCACGTCGCAGGGCCCTACCCGGCCACGCTCGAAGGCGCGATGCGGGCGGGCACGGCGGCCATCGAGGCCTTGACCGCCGGCTGAACGGCGCGGATCGACGCGTCCCGCCCGCCGCGCCGGCAGACCGAAAAGGGCGATCCCGGGATGCGCCAACTGTTTTCGCCATACAAAAATTGGTGGAACTCAGTGAAAATCCGGTCCCATGAAGAGCAAAGAGAGCCAGACCCCCGCCATCCAGGTGCTCGAACGCATGTTCGCGCTGCTCGACCTGCTGGCCTCGCACCAGGACCCGGTCTCGCTCAAGCTCATCAGCGAACAGGCGGGGCTGCACCCGTCCACCGCCCACCGCATCCTCAACGACCTGACGCTCGGCCGCTACGTGGACCGCCCCGAGGCCGGCAGCTACCGCCTCGGCATGCGGCTGCTGGAGCTGGGCAACCTCGTGAAGGCGCGGCTCGACGTGCGCGACGCAGCACTCGGCCCGATGCGCGAGCTGCACAAGATCACCCACCAGCCGGTGAACCTGTCCATGCGCCAGGGCGATGAGATCGTCTACATCGAACGCACCTACAGCGAACGCTCGGGCATGCAGGTGGTTCGGGCCGTCGGGGGCCGCGCGCCCTTGCACCTCACCTCGGTCGGCAAGCTCTTTCTCGCGCAAGACGACCCGCAGCGCGTGCGCGCCTACGCCACGCGCACCGGGCTGGCCGGCCACACCAAGAACAGCATCACCGAGCTCGCCGCACTCGAACGCGAGCTGGGCCGCGTCGCCCAATCGGGCATCGCGCGCGACGACGAAGAGCTCGAACTCGGCGTGCGCTGCATGGCGGCCAGCATCCTCGACGACCAGGGCAAGCTGGTGGCCGGCTTGTCGATCTCGGCACCGGCCGACCGGCTCGAAGAAGCGTGGATGGACCGCCTCAAGTCCACGGCCGCGCAGATCTCGGCCGCACTCGGGCACCGCGGCTGAGGCTGTCGCGCCCCGCCACAAAGCAAGAAGCCCGGCAATGCCGGGCTTCTTGCTTTGTGGGCCGGGGGGCCCGCGTCAGGACGTGACCTTGGGCTCGCCGCCGTGCACCTGGGTCGGCACGACCGAAGGCACCACCATGGTCTCGTTCAGCCAGCGGCGCACGCGTTCGGCGTCACCGATCCGCGAGTAGCGCCCCGTCGAATCCAGAAACACCATGATCAGCTTGCGGCCGGCCATGCGGGCCTGCATCACGAGACAACGGCCGGCTTCCGAGATGTAGCCCGTCTTCTGCAGGCCGATGTCCCACTCGGGGCTGCGCACCAGGCCGTTGGTGTTGCGGTACTGCAGCTGCCGCTGGCCGACGGCCACTTGGTATTCGTGCGAGGTGGACAGCTCGCGGATGATGCGGTGCGCATAGGCCGCGTTGACCAGCGTGGCCAGGTCACGCGCGCTGGATTGGTTGCGGCTCGACAGACCGGTCGGCTCGACAAAACGCGTGTCGCGCATGCCCAGCTCGACGGCCTTTTGATTCATCGCCGCAGCGAAAGCCGGCAAGCCGCCCGGGTAATGACGGCCTAGTGCGTGTGCGGCGCGGTTTTCGGACGACATCAGCGCGAGGTGCAGCATCTCTTCGCGGGTGAGTTGCGTGCCCACCTGCAGGCGCGAGCTGCTGCCCTTTTCGGTGTCCACGTCGTCTTGGCTGACCGTCAGCATTTCGTGCAGCGGCAGTTGGGCTTCAGTCACGACCAACGCCGTCATCAGCTTGGTCAGCGAGGCAATGGGCAGCACCGCTTGCGGGTTCTTGCTGAACAGCACTTCGTTGGTGTCTTGGTCGATCACCAGGGCCACGCTCGACTTCAGTTCGAGCGGGTCCACCGTTTCGTGCAAGCCGAAGGCCTGGCCAAAAGACGGACGCGGCGGGTCGATGTGAACGGGGGCACGTGTGCGCAGCACCACGCGGCGGCCGCCGCGCTGAACCACCACACGCTTGGACACGACCGACTTCGAGGGGGACAAGGCCCGCAGCGCCTTGGTCGGCTTCACCGCCTTCTTCGAGGCACGAACGGTGCTGGTGGCCACGGGCCGCTTCTTGGCGGATTTTTGCTTGCTGACAGCCGCGCCGGCGGCCATGGGCAAGGCCAGCGCCACAACAAGGGCGAGCAGCGACGGGAGGCGCAACACGGAAGACACGTGGCTCAGAAACGACACAACAACCCCCTAACTCTCGGTGCGGCCGAGTGTAGGTCAAAGAAAAAAGGCGCGCAAGATCAAAAACTTACGCGCCTTTTCTCAACCTGGGTGCCAGGTTGAGAGCGGGGTTTTCAGTGGTCAGCCCTGGGCCGCCACGCGCTCGTTTTTGCTGTGCAGTTTGTTCAGTGCAGAGAGGTAGGCCTTGGCCGAGGCGACCACGATGTCCGGGTCGGCCCCCACGCCGTTGACCACCCGACCGCCATGTTGCAGACGAACGGTGACCTCACCTTGAGATTCTGTGCTTCCCGTGGTAATGGCATTCACCGAATAGAGCAGCATTTCCGCGCCACTTTGCACACGCGACTCGATGGCCTTCAGACTCGCGTCCACCGGGCCGTTGCCGTCGCTCTCGGCGTGCAGCTCTTCGCTGCCGGCCGCAAACGCCACCTTGGCATGGGGGCGTTCGCCCGTTTCAGAGCGCTGCGCGAGCGACAGCAGGCGGTAGTGCTCTTGCTCGGTGGTCACCGACTCGTCCATCACCAGCGCGAGGATGTCCTCGTCGAAGATGTCGCTCTTGCGGTCGGCCAGCTCTTTGAACTTGGCGAAGGCGGCGTTGATTTCGCCTTCCGATTCGAGTTCGATGCCGAGTTCTTGCAGACGCTGCTTGAAGGCGTTGCGCCCGGAAAGCTTGCCCAGCACGATCTTGTTGGCCGCCCAGCCCACGTCTTCGGCACGCATGATTTCATAGGTGTCGCGCGCCTTGAGCACGCCGTCCTGGTGAATGCCGGACGCGTGCGCGAAGGCGTTCGCGCCCACCACGGCCTTGTTCGGCTGCACCACGAAGCCGGTGGTCTGCGACACGAGGCGCGAAGCCGGCACGATCTGCGTCGTGTCGATGCCCACGTCGAGCCCGAAGTAGTCGCGCCGCGTGCGCACGGCCATCACCACCTCTTCGAGCGAGCAGTTGCCAGCACGCTCGCCCAGGCCATTGATCGTGCATTCGACCTGGCGTGCGCCACCGATCTTCACACCCGCGAGCGAGTTGGCGACCGCCATGCCCAGGTCGTTGTGGCAATGCACCGACCAGATGGCCTTGTCGGAGTTGGGAATGCGCTCGCGCAGGTTGCGGATGAAGTCGCCGTACAGCTCCGGGATCGCATACCCGACGGTGTCGGGGATGTTGATCGTGGTGACGCCCTCGGCAATGACGGCTTCGAGCACGCGGCACAGGAAGTCCGGGTCCGAGCGGTAGCCGTCTTCGGGCGAGAACTCGATGTCGGCCATCAGGTTGCGGGCGAAGCGCGCCGAGAGCCTCGCCTGCTCGAAGACCTGGTCGGGCGTCATGCGCAGCTTCTTCTCCATGTGCAACGCGCTGGTGGCAAGAAAGAAGTGGATACGCGTCGAGTTGCCGCCGGCCAGGGCCTCGGCCGCCCGCGAGATGTCGCGGTCGTTGGCGCGGGCCAGCGAGCAGACGGTGCTGTCCTTGATCGCGTTGGCGATGGCCTTGACGGCTTCGAAGTCGCCGTTGGACGAGGCCGCAAACCCCGCTTCGATCACGTCCACCTTCAGGCGTTCGAGCTGGCGCGCGATGCGCAGCTTTTCGTCGCGGGTCATGGAGGCGCCGGGCGACTGTTCGCCGTCGCGCAAGGTGGTGTCGAAGATGATGAGCTTGTCGGTCATGGTGGGGCTCCTGTGTTCGTGGGCAGAGGTCGTGGTCGTGTGGCGTCAGGGCGGGTCAAAGACGCCGCGGCAGACGACCTAGCTCGGCCATGTCTCCATCGTTGCCTCGGTCGCGCCGCGCCGGGGTTGGCCGGCGATCGGTGCGTGCGACGCTTGTTTTCAGGATGGGTTGCTTCGACATGATGATGACTCCGTCAGAGACATGTTCGCAACCTGCATTCCAAAATCAAACGGCCCGCTGCAGGTTGCATACGGGCCGTTGGATGATGCGCAAACGCGTAGACGTGAACGATCAGCGAGCCCGTGGGTCTCCCAGTAGCGCTAGCGTGATCGTGGACGCGGAATACATGGCGGCGAATATAGCACGCAGGTTTCAGCGCAATCAGCGATGAAGGCCCTCTTCATCCGGCTCATCCATCGATGTGGCGATCACGCTGACGGGGCGACCCTTCATGCGCTTCCAGACGTAGACGCCATAGCCCGACAGGCCATAGAAGCAGAACAGCGCAAACAGCACGAGCGGCGGGTGCAGGGTGATCAACGCAATCGCCAGCGCAATCGCCACGATCACGATGAAGGGCACCGAGCGCTTGAAGCTCACATCCTTGAAGCTGTAGAACGGAATGTTCGTGACCATCGTGAGGCCGGCGTAGAGCGTGAAAGCGAACGCCGTCCATTCGAGCCAGGGGCCTTCGGCCCGACCCCGGTAGCCGTAGTCGTCCATCAGCCAGATGAAGCCCATCACCAGTGCCGCCGCCGCCGGGCTGGGCAGGCCCTGGAAGAACCGCTTGTCCACCACGGCGAGATTGGTGTTGAAGCGCGCAAGGCGCAGCGCGGCACAGGCGCAGTACACGAAGGCGGCAATCCAACCGAGCTTGTCGAGCCCGCGCAAAGCCCATTCGTAAACAATGAGCGCCGGCGCAGCACCAAAAGACACCATGTCGGACAGGCTGTCCATCTGTTCGCCGAAGGTGCTCTGCGTGTTGGTCATGCGCGCGACGCGGCCATCGAGGCTGTCGAGCACCATGGCGCAGAAGATGCCGATGGCCGCCTGCTCGAAGCGGCCGTTCATCGCCATCACGATGCCGTAGAAACCGCCGAACAGCGCCGCCAACGTGAAGAGGTTGGGCAGGATGTAGATGCCCTTGCGTCGCGGGCGGCGCGGCGCGTCGTCGAGATCGGCGTCGGGCAGGTCGTCGATGGGAACAGGCACGAGGGGCTGGGGTTCGTTCATCGGGCGAGGATAGCGCAGGGGTGGAGGGCAAAACGGCTGGAACCAGCCCGGATCGCGCCACGGAAAAGAGGACGGACGCCTCCAAGAAACAACGGCCGAAAAAAAGGCCGCGAGGTTGCCCCGGCGGCCCTTTGACAGCGCAAGCGCCGATCAGTTCTTCGACTGGTCGACCAGGCGGTTCTTCTTGATCCACGGCATCATCGCGCGCAGCTGTTCGCCGACTTGCTCGATGGGGTGTTCGGCCGTCAGGCGGCGGCGCGACAGCAGCGTCGGCGCACCGGCCTTGTTCTCGAGGATGAAGCTCTTGGCGTATTCGCCGGTCTGGATGTCCTTCAAGCACTGGCGCATCGCGTTCTTCGTCGCCTCGGTCACGACCTTCGGGCCGGTGACGTACTCGCCGTACTCGGCGTTGTTCGAGATCGAGTAGTTCATGTTGGCGATGCCGCCTTCATAGATCAGGTCGACGATCAGCTTCAGCTCGTGCAGGCACTCGAAGTAGGCCATCTCGGGCGCGTAACCAGCTTCGGTCAGCGTCTCGAAACCGGCCTTGATCAGCTCGACGGCACCGCCGCACAGCACGGCTTGTTCGCCGAACAGGTCGGTTTCGGTTTCTTCGCGGAAGTTGGTTTCGATGATGCCGGCCTTGCCGCCGCCGTTGGCCGCCGCGTAGCTCAGGGCCAGGTCACGCGCCTTGCCGGTCTTGTCGGCATGCACGGCGATCAGGTGCGGCACGCCGCCGCCTTGGGCGTAGGTGCCTCGCACGGTGTGGCCCGGGGCCTTGGGGGCGACCATCCAGACGTCGAGGTCGGCACGCGGCACGACCTGGCCGTAGTGCACGTTGAAGCCGTGGGCGAACACCAGCGAAGCGCCTTGCTTGATGTTGGGCTCGACTTCCTTGCTGTAGACGCTGGCGATCTGCTCGTCGGGCAGCAGGATCATGACCACGTCGGCCGACTTCACGGCATCGGCGATCTCGGCGACCTTCAGGCCGGCGTTCTCGGCCTTGCTCCACGAAGCGCCGCCACGGCGCAGGCCGACGGTGACCTTCACGCCGCTGTCGTTCAGGTTTTGCGCGTGGGCGTGGCCTTGCGAGCCGTAGCCGATGATCGTGACGTTCTTGCCCTTGATCAGGCTGAGGTCAGCGTCCTTGTCGTAGTAAACCTTCATCGTTCTCTCCAAAAAAATCTGTCGGGGGGTCGGTCGGGCAGCGAGCAGGCTCGCCGGTCGCGCAAGGGTTGCGCGTCGTGGATGGATCGGTCAGACGCGCAGGATGCGCTCGCCACGGCCGATGCCGCTGGCGCCGGTGCGGACGGTCTCGAGGATGGCCGCGCGGTCGATGGCTTCGAGGAAGGCGTCCAGCTTGCCGCTGTCGCCGGTGAGTTCAATCGTGTAGCTCTTCTCGGTCACGTCGATGATGCGGCCACGGAAGATGTCGGCCATGCGCTTCATCTCTTCGCGCTCTTTGCCGACGGCACGCACCTTGATGAGCATGAGCTCACGTTCGGTGTAGCTGCCTTCGGTCAGGTCGACGACCTTCACGACTTCGATCAGGCGGTTCAGGTGCTTGGTGATTTGCTCGATCACGTCGTCGCTGCCGCTGGTCACGATGGTCATGCGCGAAAGCGACGAGTCTTCGGTCGTGGCGACCGTGAGGCTTTCGATGTTGTAGCCGCGGGCCGAGAACAAGGCGACCACGCGAGAGAGTGCGCCAGGCTCGTTCTCGAGCAACAGGGCAATGATGTGTTTCATGGTGGTTTCAGCGCGTTCTTCAGGCCGACGGCGGTAACCGGCGGCCCTTGGCGGCACTGCTCAATCAGGTGAAGTGAATGGGCCGAAGCAGTTCGGGGCATTCCGTGGCGGGTGAGCGGCGCACGGTAACGCGCCACCTCGTCGCCACGTTCAGCGCGTCACAGGTCTTCGGACCCCAGCAGCATTTCGGAAATGCCCTTGCCCGCCTGCACCATCGGCCAGACGTTCTCGGTCGGGTCGGTGCGCACGTCCAGGAAGACGGTGCGGTCCTTGAGCTTCATCGCTTCGCGCAGCGCCGGCTCGACGTCGGCCGGGCTCTCGATCTTCAGGCCGACGTGGCCATAGGCCTCGGCGAGCTTCACGAAGTCGGGCAGCGCGTCCATGTAGCTGTGCGAGTAGCGCCCGCCGTAATCGAGCTGCTGCCACTGGCGCACCATGCCCAGGTAGCGGTTGTTGAGCGAGATGATCTTGACCGGCGTCTTGTACTGGAAGCAGGTCGAGAGCTCCTGGATGCACATCTGGATCGAGCCCTCACCGGTGATGCAGAACACGTCCGCGTCAGGCTTGGCGAGCTTGATGCCCATCGCGTAAGGCAGGCCCACGCCCATCGTGCCGAGGCCGCCAGAGTTGATCCAACGGCGCGGTTCGTCGAAGCGGTAGTACTGCGCGGCCCACATCTGGTGCTGGCCCACGTCCGACGTGATGTAAGTGTCGGTGCCCTTGGTCATTTCCCAGAGCTTCTCGACCACGTACTGCGGCTTGATGACCTCGGAGCTGTTCTTGTAGACCAGGCACTCGCGCTTGCGCCATTCGTTGATCTGGCTCCACCAGGCCGACAGAGCGTTGGCGTCGGGCTTGGCTTGCGCTTCCTTGATCTGCGCGATCAGCTCCTGCAGCACGTCCTTCACGTCGCCCACGATGGGGATGTCGACCTTCACGCGCTTCGAGATCGACGAGGGGTCGATGTCCACGTGGATGATCTTGCGTTCGACCGAGGCGAAGTGCTTCGGGTTGCCGATCACGCGGTCGTCGAAGCGCGCACCCACGGCGATCAGAACGTCGCAGTTCTGCATCGTCATGTTGGCTTCGTACGTGCCGTGCATGCCCAGCATGCCCAGGAACTTCGGATCGCTCGACGGGAACGCGCCCAAGCCCATCAGCGTGTTCGTGACGGGGTAGCCCAGCAGGTTGGCGAGTTCGCGCAACTCGGCCGACGCGTTGCCGAGGATGACACCGCCGCCCGTGTAGATGTACGGCCGCTTGGCTTGCAGCAGCAACTGCACGGCCTTGCGGATCTGCCCGCCGTGGCCCTTGCGGACGGGGTTGTACGAGCGCATCTCCACCGTCTCGGGGTAGTGGAACGCGGTGCGGTTGAGCGAAACGTCCTTCGGGATGTCGACCACGACCGGGCCGGGACGGCCGGTGCGGGCGATGTGGAAGGCTTTCTTGAGCGTCAGCGCCAGGTCCTTCACGTCCTTCACGAGGAAGTTGTGCTTCACGATGGGACGCGTGATGCCGACCGTGTCGCACTCTTGGAAGGCATCGAGGCCGATGGCGGGCGTGGGCACCTGGCCGGTGATGATCACCATCGGGATCGAGTCCATGTAGGCGGTCGCGATACCGGTGATGGCATTCGTGACACCCGGGCCCGAGGTGACGAGAGCGACGCCCACGTCGCCCGTGGCGCGCGCATAACCGTCGGCCGCGTGAACGGCCGCCTGCTCGTGGCGCACGAGCACGTGCTCGATGGTGTTTTGCTTGTAGAGCGCGTCGTAGATATACAAGACCGCACCGCCGGGATAGCCCCAGAGGAACTTGACGTTCTCAGCCTGGAGGCAGCGGACGAGGATCTCGGAGCCGTTCGGCTCGTCGGAGGCTTGGGGGGATTGCGGCTGCGCCGTGGCGGCGCGTTTGATTTCCGCGGCAGACATGTCCATATTGAACCTTTGTGAATTTCTCTAACGAAAATCCATTGGTGCACCTCTTCGCGCCCTCGTGAGGCGGATGTGGTACCTGCGGCGATCTGATGACGAGGGGGCCAGGTCGGCCGTCCTCGCAAAGACCCACTGTGTTTTGCAAAGAGGCGGGATTATGGCATCGCTCGGCGGATGAACCAAGAAATGCGGCGGTGCCGCACGAGCCCGGGTGCCATAATCCCGCCCGCTTTGGATCGGCCGACCGCGGCCCCCTCGTTTTGGCTTCTGAAAAAGAACTTTCCGACTTCCTGAAAAGTGTCGAGAAGCGCGCCTTCAAGCGTGCGTTCTATGCCGTTCGGGACGACGAAGCAGCGCTGGACATCGTGCAGGACACGATGATCCGCCTGGCCGAGAAATACGCTGACCGGCCCGTGGCCGAGCTGGCACTGATCTTCCACCGCATCCTGTCCAACGCGACGATGGACTGGTTCAGGCGGCAAAAGGTCAAAAACGCCGTCGTTCGCAACTTTTCCGACTACGAAGGCTCGGACGAGGACGGCGATTTCGACTTGCTGGAAACTCTGACCGCCCAATCCGAGTCATCTGCCACGGAAAGCGCGGCAGATTCGTTTTCGCGGGCGCAGATACTGCTTCAGATCGATTCGGCGGTCGCTCAGTTGCCTACGCGTCAACGCGAGGCCTTTTTGCTGCGTTACTGGGAGGAACTCGACGTCGCCGAAACCGCCGCCGTCATGGGTTGCTCGGAAGGCAGCGTCAAGACGCACTGCTCACGCGCGGTGCAGGCTTTGGCGTCGGTCCTGAAGGCAAGGGGAATATCGCTATGAACAAGAACGACACGACGACCACGGCGCGCCAGGATGCGATCCAGGCGCGCTTTGCGCTGCGCCTGACCGCCGGCCTGACCGAGCAGTCGGACCAGTTGTCACCGGACATCTCCGAGCGCCTGCGCCATGCACGCGAGCAGGCGCTCGCGCGGGCCCGGGTCAAACAGGCGGCGCCTGCCCGGGCCGGCAAGGTCAACGGGTCCGAACGAGGCGGCACCACGCTCACCCTGGGGGGGCCCGATGACGCGCCGCGCTGGACCAAGCTCGCCGTGCTGTTGCCGCTGCTCGCGCTGATCGCCGGCCTCCTGTTCATTCAGCACTGGCACGACCGGAACCAAATTTCAGCGGCCGCCGAGATCGATGTCTCCCTGCTCGCCGACGACCTGCCACCCGACGCCTACGGCGATCCTGGTTTTCTCGAATTCCTCAAGACACCTCGGGACTGACGGTGCGCCCTGCCCTTGCATCGCCGCGTGAACGCCTCACCCTCAGCGCCCTGATCTGCGCGGCCCTGCTGCTGGGCGGGTCGCTGGTCATCGCCCCCACACCTGCCTCGGCCCAAGCCAATGTCACCGCAAACAGCGAGGGCCCCGCGTGGGTGTCACTCACGCCGGCGCAAAAGTCGGTGCTGAGCCCCCTGGCCCGTGACTGGAACCAACTCGAGCCGGCCCGCAAGGTGAAGTGGATCGAGATCGCCGACCGCTTTCCGCGCCTGCCCGCCGCCGAGCAGGCCCGCATCAAAGAACGCATGACCACCTGGGCGCGCATGACGCCCACCGAGCGCGGCCGCGCCCGGCAGAACTACCAGGACGCACAGCAGCTTTCGCCCGAGGAACGCAAGGCCCGCTGGGAGGCCTACAACGCCCTGCCCGCCGACCGCCGCCAGGAACTCGCCGAGAAAGGCTCGCAACCCGGCAGCCCGCGTGACAAGAAACGCGACGCCAATCGGTCCCCAGGCGATCGGCCGACCACCAAATCGAGCATCGTGCCCGGCGTGCCCGACGGCGCACGGCCGAAGCCGGTGGCGCCGGCTGTGACGCAAGCGCGGCCGGGTGCGACCACCAATCCCATTTCCAAGAAGCCGACGCCGCCGGTGCACCAGCAGGCCGGGCAGCCCAAGATCGCCGCCACGCCCGGCTTCGTTGACAACAGCACCTTGCTGCCCAAGCGCGGCCCGCAAGGCGCCGGCGCGCAGCAGAAACCCAAGCAGCCATGAGCGCCGTCCTCTTGCAAACGGCGGGCGCCGTCGATACGCCCAGCCTGCGCCGTCGCATGGCCTGCCTGGTTTACGAGGCGCTGATTCTTTTCGGGCTGGGCCTGATCCCCGGAGCCCTCGGCGCCCTGTTCGTGGCCTGGAGCGGCCAGCAGCACCCCCTGCAAAGCGAGGCGGCGCTGCGCGTCTACACCTTCTTCTTCTACGGCGCCTACTTCGTGTGGTTCTGGTCGAAGCGCGGCCAGACACTGCCCATGCAGACCTGGCACATCAAGCTCGTGGCCGCAGATGGCCAGACGCCTTCGGTGGCGCGTTCGGCACTGCGCTTCATCGCGGCCTGCGCGTGGTTTGCGCCAGCTGCGGCACTGTCGGCGCTCAATGGCTGGACCCGATGGGAGTCGCTGGGCGCCGTGCTCGTGGGCATCGTGGCGTATGCGCTGCTGGCGCTCTTGCACCCGCAACGCCAGTTCTGGCACGACGCGCTCTGCGGCACGCGCCTGGTGACGCACCGCCCCACACTCACCGGCACCCGCGACTGAACGCAGGTGGGCACGCGGCACAATCGCCGCCCATGACCAATCCACTCAAAGGGCGCACCGGCATTGGCCGGGTCATCCGCGCCACCGGCTACTCGTTCGAGGGCCTGCGCACCGCGTTCAAGGGCGAGAGCGCCTTCCGCCAGGAAACCTGCCTCGCCGTGGTCCTGATCCCGGCAGCCTTCTGGCTCGGGCAAAGCTGGGTCGAGGTCGGCCTGTTGGCCGGCTCGGTGCTGCTGGTGATGATCGTCGAGCTACTCAACTCGGGCATCGAGGCCGCCATCGACCGCGTGTCGTTCGAAATGCACGACCTCTCGAAGCGCGCGAAAGACCTGGCCAGCGCAGCCGTCTTCCTGTCGCTGGTGCTGTGCGGCAGCCTGTGGCTGGCCGCCCTGTGGCATCGTTTCGGACCGCTGGCGGCCGCGTGAGCCCCGAGCCTCGGCCATGAAAAAAGCCCGCAGCAGCGGGCTTTTGTTCGTGTGCGGGGGATGCGTCAGACCGCGGCTTCGTCGGTCTCGCCGGTGCGGATGCGCACGACCTGCTCGACCGGGGTGACGAAGATCTTGCCGTCGCCGATCTTGCCGGTCTTGGCGGCCTTGACGATGGCTTCGATGCAGCGGTCCACGTCGCCGTCCTTGACCACCACCTCGACTTTCACCTTGGGCAAAAAGTCGACCACGTATTCAGCGCCACGGTACAGCTCGGTGTGGCCCTTCTGGCGGCCGAAGCCCTTGACCTCGGTGACGGTAAGGCCGGTCACGCCCACTTCGGCAAGCGCCTCGCGCACTTCTTCGAGCTTGAAGGGTTTCACGATCGCGGTGATCTGTTTCATGGCGTGGTGCTCCAGAGGGGAAAACTGAGCGCTAGTTTACTTAGGCGCGAAACTTCGAGGTGATGGGATAACGCCAATCCCGACCGAAGGCCCGGTGCGTGATGCGGATGCCCACCGGAGCCTGCCGGCGCTTGTATTCGTTGATCTTGATGAGGCGCGTGACGCGCTCGACGTCGGCCGGCGCAAAACCATCGGCCAACAGTTGCTCGATGCTTTCGTCCTCTTCCATGTAGCGCTGCAGGATCGCGTCGAGCACCTCGTAGGGCGGCAGGCTGTCCTGGTCTTTCTGGTCGGGGCGCAACTCCGCCGACGGCGGCCGCGTGATGATGCGTTCGGGGATGACCGCTTGCCCACCCTGCCGCAGGGCTTGTTCGTTGCGCCACGTCGCCAGGCGGTAGACCAGGGTCTTGGCCACGTCCTTGATGACGGCGAAGCCACCGGCCATGTCGCCATAAAGCGTGCAGTAGCCCGTGGCCATTTCGCTCTTGTTGCCGGTGGTCAGCACGATGGAGCCGAACTTGTTCGACAAGGCCATCAGCAAGGTGCCACGGATGCGCGCCTGGATGTTCTCTTCGGTCGCGTCTTCTTTCAGGCCCTTGAACTCACCGGCGAGGCTTTGCTTGAAGGCGTCGAACTCGGGCACGATCGAGATCTCGTCGTAGCGCACGCCCAGGCGTTCGGCCATGTCGCGGGCGTCGATCCAGCTGATGTCGGCCGTGTAGGGCGACGGCATCATCACCGTGCGCACCTTGTCGGCACCGAGCGCATCCACCGCGACCGCCAGCACCAGGGCCGAGTCGATGCCGCCGCTCAGGCCGATGAGCGCACCGGGAAAGCCGTTCTTGCCGATGTAGTCGCGCACGCCGGTGACGAGCGCGCCCCAGGCCTGGGCTTCGATCGACGGCTCATCGACCAGCGCACCCTGCACCTGGCCGTCGGCCCCCACCTCGACCAGCGCCAGCGCGTCGGCAAACATCGGCGCCCGCGCCTTCACCGTGCCGCGCGCATCGACCGCGAACGATGCGCCGTCGAAGACGACCTCGTCTTGCCCGCCGGTCAGGTGTGCGTACAGCACCGGCATGTTCAGGTCGAGTGCACGGGAGGCCATGCGCGCCTCTCGCTCGGTCAGCTTGCCCAGGTGAAAGGGCGAGGCGTTCAGCACGCACAGCACCTGCGCCCCGGCGGCCTTGGCGCTGCGCCCCGGCTCGTCGAACCACGCGTCTTCGCAGATGCCCAGGCCGAAGGCCAGGCCCTCGACCTCGAACACCACCGGGCCGAAGCCCGCGTCGCGCCCCGAGACGAAGTAGCGCCGCTCGTCGAACACCTGGTAGTTGGGCAGCTCGCGCTTGCAGTACGTGGCCGCCACGCGCCCGGCGGTCAGCACCGAGGCCGCGTTGTAGCGCTGGTGCACACGGTGCGAACGCGTCCGGATGTCGCCCTGGCCCTCGGCCTGGTGCGGGTGGCCCACCACCACGTGCAGCCCCGGCAGGTCGGCCAGTTGTTGCGCACAATCGGCCAGCGCGTCGGCGCAGGCCTGCATGAAGGCGGGGCGCAGCAGCAGGTCTTCGGGTGGATAGCCGCACAGCCCCAGCTCGGGCGTGAGCACCAGGCGTGCACCTTGCTCGTGGGCCTTGCGAGCCAGCGTGACGATCTGGCGCACGTTGCCGGCGAGGTCGCCCACCGTGGCGTTGAACTGCGCGAGCGCGACGGTGACCCGTGCACCCTGAACCCTTGATTGCGATGGCATAGACGTGTGAAAGAAGACTCAGCGAAAAATTATGTCATTCGGGTTCTCGACGACCCGGGCTTGATCGATGCGGCGGCATGGAATGCCCTGCTCGACGCGCAGCCCTCGGCCACGCCCTTCATGCGCCACGAATACCTGCTGGCGCTGCACGCCTCGGCCAGCGCCACGGGCGAGACGGGCTGGATGCCGCAGTTCCTCGTCGCCACCCTCGATGACGCGCTGGTCGCGGCCTGCCCGCTGTACCTCAAGAGCCATTCGTACGGCGAGTACGTGTTCGACTGGGCCTGGGCCGACGCCTACCAGCGCCACGGCCTGCGCTACTACCCCAAGCTGCTCGGCGCCGTGCCCTTCACGCCGGTGCCCGGCCCTCGCCTGCTGGCACGCGACGCCGCCGCGCGGCTGGCCTTGCTCGATGCGATGACGCAGATCGCCCGCAGCGCGAAGCTCTCGTCCGCGCACCTGTTGTTCTTGGACGAGGCCGACCAGGCCGCCGCCCAGACCGCCGGCTGGATGTTGCGCAGCACGGTGCAGTTTCATTGGCTCAACCGCAGGCCCGAACCCTACGCCGACTTCGCCGACTTTCTGGCCGGCCTGCAACGCGAGAAGCGCAAGAAGATCCAGCAAGAGCGCCGCCGCGTGCTCGACGCGGGCGTCACGTTCAGTGCCCTCGAAGGCCCAGCGATCACCGACGACGACTGGGACTTCTTTTACCGCTGCTACACCCTCACCTACCAGGCGCACCACTCGACGCCCTACCTCACGCGCGACTTCTTCGCGCGCATGGCCACAGCCATGCCCGAGAACTGGCTGCTCTTCATCGCGTGGAAGGATGGCCGGCGCATCGCTGCGTCGCTGATCGGCATCGACCCGGCGCGCGGGCATGCCTTCGGCCGCTACTGGGGCGCGACCGAGCACGTGAACTGCCTGCACTTCGACGCCTGCTATTACCAGCCGCTCGACTGGTGCATCGCCCACGGCTACCGCCGCTTCGAAGGCGGTGCGCAGGGCGAGCACAAGATGGCGCGCGGGCTGCTGCCGGTGCAGACGTGGTCGGCCCACTGGCTGTCGGACGCGCGCTTCGCCCACGCGGTGGCCGACTTCCTGGAACGCGAGGGCGAGGGCATGTCGGCCTACGTCGACGAGCTGCGCGAGCGCTCGCCGTTCAAGCCCGCCGGTTGAATCACGCGCGCGGCACGGGCTCCAGCTTCCAGCCTCCGGCACGGTCGAGCGTCAGCGTGCGGTCGTGGAAGGCCAGCAACGCCTCGCGGTGGCCCACGCTCACCAGCATCGCCTGAGGCAGCTCGCTGCGCAGCAGGCTGTACAGGCTGTGCTCCAGGCCGCCGTCGGTGGCCGAGGTCGCCTCGTCGAGGAAGACCACCGCCGGCTTGTTGACCAGCGCACGGCCGAAGGCCAGGCGCTGCTGCTCGCCGCCCGAGAGCACTTGCGACCAGTCCTGCTCCAGGTCGAGCTGGTCGGCCAGCTGGCCGAGCTGCACCTTGTTCAGCACATCGCGTGCGGTGGCGTCGTCGATCGTCTCGGCCGGGTAGGCCAGCGCCGCGCGCAGCGTACCCAGCGGCAAATACGGCTTTTGCGACAGGAACAGGCTCGCGTCGCCGATGGGCCGTTCGGCCTGCCCCGCCGAGAACGGCCACAGGCCGGCCAGCGTGCGCAGCAGGGTCGTCTTGCCCGAGCCCGACGGCCCACGGATCAGCAGCGACTGGCCGGGGGCGAGTTCAAGGTCCACCTCGCGCACCAGCACCTGCCCGTCGGGGCGGCTGACCGTGAGCTTGCGCAAGAGCACGGCCTTCGCGTTGGGCTTCACGTCGGGCAGCGCCAGGGCCGCTGAGCCTGCGATGTTTTGCTCAAAGCCACTCAGGCGCTCGAGGATCGCGCGGTAGCCGGCGAACTGGTCGTACGACTCGCGGAAGAACGACAGCGCGTCCTGCACCTGGCCGAAGGCCTGGCCGGTCTGCATCACGTCGCCCAGCTTGATCTGCCCGGCAAACAGGCGCGGGGCCTGGATGAGGAACGGGAAGACCACCGCGACCTGGCTGATCGACAGGTTGTAGCCATCGAGCTTGAGGGTCCGAAAGAGCGTGTCCCACGCATTGCCGATGACGGCGCGGTAGCCGGTGTCGAGGTTGCGGTGCTCGACCTTTTCGCCCCGGTACAGGGCCACGCTCTCGCCGTATTCGCGCACGCGGATGAGCAGGTAGCGGTAGGTCGCATTGACGCGCTCGTTGATGAAGTTCAGCGCAATCAATGGGCGACCGATCCACACCGCAAACACGGTGGCGGTCAGCACATAGAAATAGACGAGAAACACCATCGCGCGCGGCACCTCGGTGCCGGCCACGGTCATGGGGGCCGACAGGCCCCAGAGGATGCCGGTGAACTCGTACATCGACACCACCGCGCTCACCAGGCCGAGCGCCAGGGCCAGCGTGTTGGTGGACATCACGGTCACGTCCTGCTGGATCCGCTGCTCGGGGTTGTCCACCGGCGGTTCGGCAAAGCGGCCCAGGTAGTAGGCCCGGTTGCCCAGCCACTCGCCCACCAGCTTGTTGTTGACCCACACCCGCCAGTGGATGGAGAACGCGCTGCGCACATACGCGTTGAACAACGCCCGCGCGACGTGGATGGTGGCCAGCATCGCAAACAGGCCCATGTGGAACCAGAACCCCGGCGCGTCCAGCGCCTGCAGCGCGTTGTAGAAGCCACGGTACCAGTGCGAGAACAAGACGTTGAGGCGCACCGCCCCCAGCGTGATCAGCAGCATCAGCGCCACGCCCAGCATCGGCTTCCAGCTGCGCTTGATCGAGAAGTAGGCGCCGTTCAGCGCCCAGAACTGCCGCCCCCAGACCGTGAAGCGCGCCAGCAGCGCCATCACGACGAAGAAGACGACCACGGTGATGCCGAATGCCTTGCCCAGCCAGATGGCGCTGTTCAGGACCTCTTGGCTCCAGTCGATTGCACCTTGCATGAAAAGAGTCCCCGTTGGGTGGATCGCGTCAAAGCCGCGAAGGGTAAGCGAGCGGCCATGAAAAAGGGAGCCCGTGGGCTCCCTGATTCACATCGCGTGCCAGCGTGGCAGCGCTGGCGCGGTGCGGGTCACTTCGACTGCGCCTTGGCGTAGGCGGCGAGGCCGTTGGTGATTTCTTTCTTGGCGGCCTCGGGGCCTTCCCAACCCTTGACCTTGACCCACTTGCCGGCTTCGAGGTCTTTGTAGTGCTCGAAGAAGTGCTGGATGGCCTTCAAACGCATCTGGTTGATGTCTTCGGGCTTTTGCCAGTGCGAGTAGATCGGCAGGATCTTGTCGATGGGCACGGCCAGCAGCTTGGCGTCGCCACCGGCTTCGTCGTCCATCTGCAGCACGCCGATGGGGCGGCAGGTCACGACCACGCCCGGCGTCAGGGCAAAGGGGGTGATGACGAGCACATCGACCGGGTCGCCGTCGTCGGCCAGCGTCTGCGGCACGTAGCCGTAGTTGCACGGGTAGTGCATGGCGGTGGTCATGAAGCGATCCACGAAGAGCGCGCCGCTGTCCTTGTCCACCTCGTACTTGATCGGGTCGGCATTCATCGGGATCTCGATGATCACGTTGAACTGTTCAGGCGCCTTGGCGCCAGGGGTCACGTTGTGAAGGCTCATGGTTGTCTCAAGAAAAGTTCGAGGAATGGACGGACGCGGGAAAACCCGGATTCTAGCCAGCGCATCTTGCGATTTCCTTGCGTGCAAGCCCGGTGCAACCACTGGAAAACACTGGGGTTGCTGCATTGCTTTGGCAGGGGGCTTTCCGTACATTGGTCCGCAACCCGTCCACCCCCTGCTTGCAGGGGTGGGTCGATAGAGACGGGGCTCAGGCAACGCCGAAGAAGTCCCTTCCCGAGAGGCGCCGCATGCGTGCCCGCCTGGCTGGAACTTGCTCAGCGTTGCTCCTGCGACGCTGTTTGTTCCTGTCAACGAACGAGGAAGGAGAGCCCCCGATGTCGATCCAAGTGGCGCTGTACTTTGCGCTGGCCTGCGGCGTGGCCGCAGTTCTGTACGGCTTCGTCCAACGAAGCTGGATCCTCAGCCAGGACGCGGGCAACCCGCGCATGCAAGAGATCGCTGCGGCGATCCAGCAGGGCGCGGCGGCCTACCTGGCGCGGCAATACAAGACCATCGGGATCGTGGGCGTGGTGCTCGCGGTGCTCATCGGCGTCTTTCTCGACCTCGTCACCGCTGGCGGCTTCGTGCTCGGCGCGGTGCTCTCGGGCGCGTGTGGCTTCATCGGCATGAACGTGTCGGTCAAGGCCAACGTGCGCACCGCGCAGGCTGCCACGCAGGGCATGGCCCCGGCACTGGCGGTGGCCTTCAAGGGCGGCGCGATCACCGGCATGCTGGTGGTCGGCCTGGGCCTTTTGGGCGTGGCGATCTTCTTCATGGTGCTCACCGGCAACGGCAGCACGACCACCAACCTGTCGGGCACGCTCAAGCCGCTGCTGGGCTTTGCGTTCGGCGCATCGCTCATCTCGATCTTCGCGCGGCTGGGCGGCGGCATCTTCACCAAGGGCGCCGACGTGGGTGCCGACCTGGTGGGCAAGGTCGAAGCGGGCATCCCCGAAGACGACCCGCGCAACCCGGCCGTGATTGCCGACAACGTGGGCGACAACGTCGGCGACTGCGCCGGCATGGCGGCCGACCTGTTCGAGACCTACGCCGTCACGCTGATCGCCACCATGGCGCTCGGCGCGCTGGTGGTGCCCACGGCCACGATGGCCGCCGTGGTGTACCCGCTGGTGCTGGGCGGCTTCTCGATCATCGCGTCCATCATCGGCTGCTCGGTCGTGAAGGCCACCCCGGGCATGAAGAACGTGATGCCCGCGCTGTACAAGGGCCTGGTCGTCGCGGGCGTCATCTCGCTGGTCGGCTTCTTCTTCATCACCAAGTACGCGATGCCCGACGACGCGCTTGGCGCCGGCACGCAGATGCGCCTGTTCGGCGCCTGCGCCGTGGGGCTGGTGCTGACCGCCGCGATGGTGTGGATCACCGAGTACTACACCGGCACCAACTACAAGCCGGTGCAGCACGTGGCCCAGGCCTCGACCACCGGCCATGGCACCAACATCATTGCGGGGCTGGGCGTGTCGATGCGCTCGACGGCCTGGCCGGTGCTCTTCGTGTGCATCGCCATCCTGGTCGCCTTCTGGCTGGCGGGCCTGTACGGCATCGCCATCGCGGCCACCTCGATGCTGAGCATGGCCGGCATCGTGGTCGCACTCGACGCCTACGGCCCCATCACCGACAACGCCGGCGGCATTGCCGAGATGGCCGAGCTGCCCTCGTCGGTGCGCGACATCACCGACCCGCTCGACGCGGTGGGCAACACCACCAAGGCCGTGACCAAGGGCTACGCGATCGGCTCGGCCGGGCTGGCCGCGCTGGTGCTGTTCGCCGACTACACGCACGCGCTCGAAGCGCGCGGCATGACGGTGAGCTTCGACCTGTCGAACCACATGGTGATCGTGGGCCTGTTCATCGGCGGGCTGATCCCCTACCTCTTCGGCGCGATGGCGATGGAGGCCGTGGGCCGCGCCGCGGGGGCTGTGGTCGAAGAGGTGCGCCGGCAGTTCCGCGACATCAAGGGGATCATGGACGGCAGCGGCAAGCCCGAGTACGGCCGCGCGGTGGACATGCTCACCACCGCCGCCATCAAAGAGATGATCATCCCCAGCCTGCTGCCGGTGGTCGTGCCCATCCTCGTGGGCCTGCTGCTCGGGCCGGCCGCCTTGGGCGGGTTGCTGATGGGCACCATCGTCACCGGCCTGTTCGTGGCCATCAGCATGTGCACCGGCGGCGGCGCCTGGGACAACGCCAAGAAGTACATCGAAGACGGCCACCACGGCGGCAAGGGGTCCGAGGCGCACAAGGCGGCCGTCACCGGCGACACGGTCGGCGACCCCTACAAGGACACCGCCGGCCCCGCCGTCAACCCGCTCATCAAGATCATCAACATCGTGGCGCTGCTGATCGTGCCGCTGCTGCCGATGGGCAGCGCACCAGTGGCCGCGCCGCATGGGGCGACGCCGCCGGCGGTCACCGCCCCGGCGGCCAGCACCCCGGCCGCGCCGATGGCTCCCGCGTCGAACTGAGCTGGCTTTGCAACAGCCTCCCCACGGGGCCTTCGGGCCCCGTTTTCTTTGCTGGGCGGCGAGTCCTCGCCCGCGCCCTGGCCGGGCGTGGTGAATCTGCGCGTGGTACACCTTTGGCCCTGTGCTCGCTGCTCGCTGCAAGTCCACCACCATGAACACGCCCGACCTCCCGAAACGTCCCCCCGTCGTTCTTGCCCCGGGCGCCGGCCGCGCCTACCCCATGGGCCGAATCCACGCCGTCTTCAAGGCCGACGAGGCCGAGACCGACTCGAAGTACTCGGTGTCGGAATGGTGGCTGGAGCCGCACACGCAAGGCCCCGGCGCGCACGCCCACCCCGAGGACGACCTGTTCTACGTGCTCGAAGGCACGATGAGCATCCTCGTCGGCGAGCGCTGGGTGGACGCCCCTCGCGGCAGCTTCGTGCTGATCCCGGGCGGCCTGACACACGACTTCGAAAACCGCGGCGCGGTGCGCGCCGGGGTGCTCAACTTCTCGACGCCTGGGGTTTTCGAGCCCGCGATGCCCGGCATTGCGGAGTGGTTCGCCGAGCACCCGCCGGGCGATGCCGGCCGCTGACGCGCGCCCATGACCTGCGTACCGCAGCATTCGCAAAACGAATAAGGTAAGGCGCTATCCATCGTTTGCGGTGAAGAGGTGCTTCGGAATACTCCGCGTCTTTCGATCCTCGCCCTGTGATGAAGGGCCTGCCCCCTGCGCGCCGCCCACCTGAGACCCGATGAACTTTCAACAACTGCGCTCCGTGCGCGAAGCCGTTCGCTGCAAATTCAACCTCACCGAGGTGGCCCGCGTGCTGCACACCTCGCAGCCTGGCGTGAGCCGGCAGATCCGCGAGCTCGAAGAAGAACTCGGCGTGGACCTGTTCGTGCGCGCCGGCAAGCGGCTGACTGCCCTCACCGAGGTGGGCGAAGTCATCGTGCCCATCGTCGAGAAGATGCTCCACGACGCGGAGAACCTGCGCCGCGCCGGTGAAGAGTTCAGCCAGCAGGCCTCGGGCCGCCTGTCGATCGCAGCCACGCACTCGCAGGCGCGCTACGCGCTGCCCGGTGCGGTGCGCGACTTTCGCCAGCGCTACCCCGAGGTCACGCTCAACCTGCACCAGGGCTCGCCCAAGCAGGTGGCCGAGATGCTGCTGTCGGGCGAGGCCGACATCGGCATCGCCACCGAAGCGCTCAGCCAGTACGACCACCTCGTCGCCCTGCCCTGCTACCGCTGGACGCACAGCGTCGTCGTGCCGCCCGGGCATGCCCTGCTCGATGGCGAATCGCTCACCCTGGAGCGCTTGGCGCAGTTTCCGGTCATCACCTACGGCGCCGGCTACACCGGCCGCATGCACATCGACGAAGCCTTCAGCAAGGCCGGCATCGAGTTCAACCTCGTGCTGACCGCCATGGACGCCGACGTGGTGAAGACCTACGTCGAACTCGGCCTGGGTGTGGGCATCGTGGCCTCGATCGCCTTCGACGACGAGCGCGACCGCAACCTGCGCGCCATCGACGCCGGGCACCTGTTCGAGGTCAACCTCACCAAGCTCGCGGTGCGGCGCGGGGCGTTTCTGCGCAGCTACGCCTACGACTTCATCGAGACCTTTGCGTCGCCACTGACGCGCGAGGTGGTGACGCAGGCCCTGGCCGGCGCACCCGGCGAACGGCTCGCCGACTGACCTGGGCCACCCCGGCGCCGCTCAGGCGCGCGGGCGCAAAGGGCAGTCGGTCGGCGACTCGTCCAGGCGGCGCTGCAACTCGGCGCGCAACTGGCCGAGGCCCAACGAAGGCCTCGGTCAGATCATCGCGGCCGGGTCCACCAGTTCGGTGGAAGCGAGCTTCTCGCCCGCCACGAAACGCGTCACTCGGCGCGGGCGCAGAAAGACCTGGCTGCCTGTCTGCAGACCCAGACGGTCGCGCAGCGCCGTGTACTCGGTGCGAGGCATCTCGACATCGACATAGCTGCCGTCGTCGGGCCGCTTGAACTCGATGCGCGTCTGCGGGCCGACCGTCAGCGCCTGCGACAGCGTGACGGCCAGTGCGCCTTCTTGCGCGGTCTCGACGATCTCGAGTTCGTGCGGGCGCACGTAGCTCACCTCCGACGCGTCGGCGCCGCCGGGGGCGTGGCCGAAGCGGCCGTGGAACAGGTTCACGTCGCCGAGGAACTGCAGCACGAACGGCGTCGCCGGGCGGTCGTACACCTCGTCGGGCGGGCCGTCTTGTTCGATGCGGCCCTGGTTCATCACCACCACGCGGTCGGCGACCTCCATCGCTTCGTCCTGGTCGTGGGTGACGAACACGCTGGTGACATGCACCTCGTCATGCAGGCGGCGCAGCCAGCGGCGCAGCTCTTTACGCACCTTGGCGTCGAGCGCGCCGAAGGGCTCGTCGAGCAGCAGCACCTTGGGCTCGACGGCGAGCGCACGGGCAAGCGCGATGCGCTGGCGCTGGCCACCCGAGAGCTGGTGCGGGTAGCGGTCGGCGATCCAGTCGAGCTGCACGAGCTTGAGCAGCTCCATCACCTTCTCGCGGATCTTCGCGTCGCTCGGCCGCGTGGCGCGCGGGCGCACGCGCAGGCCGAAGGCCACGTTCTCGAAGATGCTCATGTGGCCGAACAGCGCGTAATGCTGGAACACGAAGCCCACGTTGCGGTCGCGCACGTCGTGGTGGGTGGCGTCTTCGCCATGGAAGAGCACCGAGCCTGAGTCGGGCGATTCGAGCCCCGCGATGATGCGCAGCAGCGAGGTCTTGCCCGAGCCCGACGGGCCCAGCAGCGCGACCAGCTCACCCGATGGGATGTCGAGGTTCAGGTTGTCGCAAACGACGGTCTTGCCGAAGCGCTTGTTGAGGTTGCGGATTTCAATGCTCATTCTTCAACCCCTTCGGAGGCCTGTTTGATCTCGCGGCGCACGCGGCGCTCGACGATGTACTTCAGCACCAGCGTCACGAGCGCCAGGCCCGCGAGCAGCGAGGCCACCGCGAAAGCGGCCGCGAACTGGTATTCGTTGTAAAGAATCTCGATGTGCAGCGGCATGGTGTTGGTCATGCCGCGGATGTGGCCCGAGACCACCGACACCGCGCCGAACTCGCCCATCGCCCGCGCGTTGCACAAGATCACGCCGTACAGCAGCGCCCATTTCACGTTGGGCAGCGTCACGCGCCAGAACATCTGCCAGCCCGACGCACCCAGCACGCGGGCGGCTTCTTCCTGCTCTTGCCCCTGCGCCTGCATCAACGGAATCAACTCACGCGCCACGAACGGGAAGGTCACGAACACCGTGGCCAGCACGATGCCCGGCAGCGCGAAGATCACCTTGATGTTGTTGGGCAGCCATTCGCTGAAGCCCACCACCAGCGCGCCCAGCCACGACCACGACAAGCCTTCACCCCAGGCCGCGACGATGGCCTGGATGTCGTGGTCGCGCAGCCATTCGCCGAACCAGCCCTGCAGGCCGAAGATCAGCACGTAAATCAGGCCGGCGATCACCGGTGACACCGAGAACGGCAGGTCGATCAGCGTGAGCAGCACGTTCTTGCCGCGGAAGTCGAACTTGGCGATGCACCAAGCCGCCGCCACGCCAAACACCAGGTTGAGTGGCACCGAGATGGCCGCGGCGATCAGCGTGAGCTTGATGGCCGAGAGTGCATCGGGCTCGGTGATCGCAGCGAGGTAGACATCGACGCCCTTCTTGAAGGCCTCGACGAACACCGACACCAGCGGCACGAAGAGAAACAAGGTCAGGAAGGTCAGCGCCACGCCGATCAACAGCACCCGCACCCAGGTCGGCTCGGCCGTGGCGGCCAAGGCGCTCTTGCGGGCTCGGGGGGCGGCGCCGGGCGATGCGGCCGACGTGGGCAGGGTCGCAGCAGTCGTCGTCATGGTCAACGGCCCTGGCGCTTGCGCGTCCAGGCTTGCAAGAGGTTGATGGCCAGCAGCATCACGAAGGCCGCCACGAGCATGACGACGGCGATCGCCGTGGCGCCGGTGTAGTCGTACTGTTCGAGCTTGGTGATGATCAAGAGCGGTGTGATCTCGCTGACCATGGGCATGTTGCCGGCGATGAAGATCACCGAGCCGTACTCACCCAAGGCGCGCGCGAAAGCGAGCGCGAAGCCCGTCAGCAAAGCCGGCGTGAGGATCGGGAAGATCACCCGCGTGAAGGTCTGCCAGCGGCTTGCGCCCAGCGTGGCGGCGGCTTCTTCGAGCTCTTTGTGCAGGTCTTCGAGCACCGGCTGCAGCGTGCGCACGACGAAGGGCAGGCCGATGAAGGTGAGCGCGACGAACACGCCGATGGGCGTGAACGACACCTTCAGGTCGATGGGGCTGTGCACCGTGAAGAGCTCGTGGCCGCGGAACGTGAATGCGATGTCGCGCGGCGTGAGCCATTGGCCGATCCAGCCGTTGGCCGAGTACAGCGCCGTGAGCGCGATGCCGGCCACGGCCGTGGGCAGCGCGAAAGGCAGGTCCACCAGCGCATCGACCAGACGCTTGAACGGGAACTCGTAGCGCACCAGCACCCAAGCGACGATCAGTCCGAAGAAGGCGTTGACCACGGCCGCGAAGAACGAGGCGCCAAAGGTCAGCCGGTACGAGGCCATCACGCGCGGCGACGAGACCGCGTCCCAGAAGGCTGGCCAGGTCATCGTGAAGGTCTTGAGAAAGGCCGCCGACAGCGGGATGAGAACGATGAAGCTCAGGTACAGCAGCGTGAAGCCGAGCGCAAGATCGAAGCCCGGCAGCACGCTGTGCCGCTTCAGCAGGGCACGCGAGAAGATCATGATGTCAAGGACGCTTCAGTCGCGTCACTTCTTCTGGATGGCGAGGAGGATCTGGTCGTAGGTGGCGCCGTCGTCGAAGTGCTCTTTCTGGGCCTTGCTCCAGCCGCCGAAGGCTTCGTCGATGGTGAAGGTGTTGACCTTCGGAAAGTCTTTCGCGTACTTGGCGAGGATGGCCGCGGAGCGCGGGCGCATCTGGTGCTTGGCGGCGATCTCTTGCGCTTCGTCCGACCACAGGTGCTTGAGGTAGGCCTCGGCCTGGCGGCGGGTGCCCTTCTTGTCGGCCACCTTGTCGATCACCGCGACCGGGTTCTCGGCCAGGATGCTCCACTTCGGGTAGACCACGTCGAAGTTGTCGCCGAACTCTTGCTTGATCAGGTTGATCTCGCTCTCGAAGGTGGCGAGCGCGTCACCGATGTTGCGTTGCGCGAAGGTGGTGGTCGCCGCACGGCCGCCGCCGTCGAACACCGGCACGTTGGCGAAGATCTTCTGCAGCAGCTCACGCGCCTTGGCGGGCGTCGCGCCGCCCTTCACGGCCGCGCCCCAGGCGGCCACGTAGGTGTAGCGGCCGTTGCCGGTGATCTTGGGGTTGGGGATGACCACGCTGACGCCGGGCTTGGCGAGGTCGGCCCAGTCCTTGATGCCCTTGGGGTTGCCCTTGCGCACGAGGATGATCGTGGTGCTGGTGGTGGGCGCGCTGTTGTTCGGCAGGCGCTTGGCCCAGTCGGCCGGCAGCAGCTTGCCGCGTTCGGCGATGGCGTCGATATCGCTCGACTGGTTCATCGTGACCACATCGGCCTGCAGGCCGTCGATCACCGAGCGCGCCTGCTTGCTCGACCCGCCGTGCGACTGGTTGACCACGAGGTCTTCTTTGGTGGTCACCTTCCAGTGGCGGATGAACGCGGCGTTGTAGTCCTTGTAGAACTCGCGCGAGACGTCATAGCTCACGTTGAGCAACGTGGTCTGCGCCCAGGTCGGCGCGCCGACGCACAGCAGCGCCGCGCTGATGGCCAGTTGCTTCAGGGTGAGGCGGCGTGAGAGGCGGGCGGGGGATGAGAGGGCCATGACGTGCTCGGAAACGAACGAAGGGAGGGCGATCGTAGGCGGGCGCTCTTCATCGCAAAACCATGGATTTCGATTTTGCTTATTCGCAAAGTGGATTAAGGGCGTCTCGGGGCACGAGCACCTCCTGGGACGCCACTGTCGCCTGACTTCTGCCGGGCCTACTTGCGGCTGTAGATCTGGTCGAACACGCCACCGTCCGAGAAGTGCGTCTTCTGTGCCTTGGTCCAGCCGCCAAAGGTCTCGTCGAGGGTGAAGAGGCTGACCTTCGGGAAGTTCTTGGCGTACTTGGCAGCGACCTTGGGGTCGGTCGGGCGGTAGTAGTTCTTCGCGGCGATCTCCTGGCCCTCGGTCGAGTAAAGGTAGTCGAGGTAGGCGGTGGCCACGGCACGGGTGCCGCGCTTGTCCACCACCTTGTCCACCACGGTCACCGGCGGCTCGGCCAGGATGCTGCTCGGCGGATAGACGATGTCGAACTTGCCTTCGCCGAATTCCTTGATGGCCAAGTGGGCCTCGTTCTCCCAGGCCAGCAGCACGTCACCGATGTTGCGCTCGGCGAAGGTCACCGTCGAACCCCGGGCGCCCGAGTCGAGCACCGGCACGTTGTTGAAGAGCTTGGTGATGTAGTCCCGGGCCTTGGCGTCGTTGCCCCCGGGCTGCTTGAGCGCCCAGCCATAGGCAGCGAGGTAGCCCCAGCGCGCGCCGCCCGAGGTCTTGGGGTTGGCGGTGATGACGCTCACGCCCGGTTTGACGAGGTCGCCCCAGTCTTTGATGCCCTTGGGGTTGCCCTGTCGCACGAGGAAGATGTACGTCGAGGTGTATGGCGAGCTGTTGTGCTTCAGGCGCTTTTGCCAGTCGGGGGGCAGCAGCTTGGCCTTGTTGGCGATCTCGTCGATGTCGTAGGCCAGCGCGAGCGTGACCACGTCGGACTCGATGCCATCGATCACCGAGCGGGCCTGCTTGCCCGAGCCGCCGTGGGACTGCTTGACGATGACGTTGTCGCCAGTCTTGGCCTTCCAGTGCTTGGCGAAAGCGGCGTTGTATTCGGTGTACAGCTCGCGCGTCGGGTCGTACGAGACGTTGAGCAGGGTCACGTCCTTGGCCCAGGCGGTGGCGCCGGTGGCAAGGGCAGAAGCGACCACGGTGGTGGTGGCGGCACGGCGCAGGGCACGCAGGGACATTGAGATTTCCTTCGGGATGAGAGAAGCGATGCGCCGGATGCTAGGCAGCGCAGGCTCTCTCAAGAACGAAGGAATCGGCCGATGCTTATGCGCAAAACGCGGATGGCCGCGCCGCGGAGTGGGTCAAGCCGGGGTCATTGCACGCCCGACATGTCGGGCAGGCGGTGGGCGATGCCCTTGTGACAGTCGATGCAGGTCTTTTCGCCCGAGGCCAGGAAGGTCGAATGTGCATCGGAGGCACGCTTGCTCTGGCGCGTGAAGTCCATGTACTCGAACTGGTGGCAGTTGCGGCATTCGAGCGAGTCGTTGGCCTTCATGCGCTTCCACTCGTGTTCGGCCAGGGTGCGGCGCATGGCGGCGAACTTCTCGGGCGTGTCGATGGTGCCGAAGATCTTGCCCCAGACTTCTTTCGAGGCCTGCATCTTGCGCGCCATCTTGTCGGTCCACTCGTGCGGCACGTGGCAGTCCGAGCACTTGGCGCGCACCCCGCTGCGGTTGGTGAAGTGGATGGTGCCCTGCAATTCGACGTAGACGTTCTCGCGCATCTCGTGGCAGCCGATGCAAAACTTCTCGGTGTTGGTGGCTTCGAGCGCGGTGTTGAAGCCGCCCCAGAACAAGACCCCCGCCACGAAGGCGACGATGGTCAGGAAGCCGAGGCTGAAGTAGGCGCTGGGTCGCCACAGCACCACCCAGTAGCGTCGAACGAGCGAAGGCAGCTTCATGGTGCGACGGCCTCAGCGCTTGCGGTTGGCGGCACTGGCGGCCGGGGCGTAGAGCAAGGTGTCCACGTCGATGAAGCGGTTCTCGATCAAGGGCTTCACCTCGGCCTGCGGCACGTGGCACTGCAGGCAGAAGTAGCGGCGCGGCGACAGCTCGGCCAGGAAGTTGCCGTCCCGGTCCATGAAGTGCGTGACGCTGATCATCGGGGCCTGGCTCTCTTGCGTGCGCGAGCGCGAGTGGCAGAACATGCAGCGGTTGGCGTTCTTGTCGAGCTGGTAGCCGTCGATCTTGTGCGGCACCACCGGCGGCTGCATCGCGTAGTTGCGGGCGCGGCGGATGTCGCTGTTGTCGGTGTTGGCCATCGGCGGCGGCTTGGTCGTCGTGGTGATCGGCGCGCCACGCATGCGGTCGGTCGTGTCCACCGCCATCACGGGGGCGGCCAGCAAGGCCGCGCTGGCCAGCAGCAGTCTGAGGGTGGGCTTCATCCGGGCTCCCTTCGTTGGACACGCACTCACACCTTGCGCAGCGCGACCGCGCACTTCTTGAAGTCGGTCTGCAACGAGATCGGGCAGGTGGCGTCGAGCGTCACCTTGTTGATGAGCTGGCTGGCGTCGAACCAAGGCACGAACACCAGGCCGCGTGGCGGTTTGTTGCGCCCGCGCGTTTCGACACGCGACTGCATCGAGCCGCGCCGCGAGGCGATCTCGATGGTGTCGCCACGCCGCAGGTTGAGGGCCTTGGCGTCTTCGGGGTGCAGGTAGCACACCGCGTTCGGAAAGGCCCGGTACAGCTCGGGCACGCGCCGCGTCATCGAGCCCGAGTGCCAGTGTTCGAGCACGCGGCCCGTGCACAGCCAGAACGGAAACTCTTTGTCGGGCTCTTCGGCCGCGGGCTCGTAGGGCAAGGCGTAGATGACGGCCTTGCCGTCGGGGTGGCCGTAGAAGCGCACGCCCTCGCCTTTCTTGACATAGGGGTCGTAGCCCTCGCGGTAGCGCCACAGCGTTTCTTTGCCGTTGACCACCGGCCAGCGCAAGCCGCGCTCGCGGTGGTAGGTGTCGAACGGCGCCAGGTCGTGGCCATGGCCGCGCCCGAACTGTGCGTACTCTTCGAACAGGCCCTTCTGCACATAGAAGCCGTTCGCCTTGGCCTCTTCGTTGTCGTAGGCCGGGTCGAGCTGCTGCAGTGGGAAGGCATCGACCGCGCCGTTGCGAAAGAGCATCTGGTAGAGCGTCTTGCCACGGTATTCGGGCTTCTGGTCGAGCAGCTCTTTGGGCCACACCTCTTCCATCTTGAAGCGCTTCGAAAACTCCATCAGCTGCCACAGGTCCGAGTGCGACTGTCCCGGCGCCTTGACGAGCTGGTGCCAGAACTGCGTGCGCCGCTCGGCGTTGCCGTAGGCGCCCTCTTTCTCGACCCACATCGCGGTCGGCAAGATCAGGTCGGCCGCCATGGTGGTGACGGTCGGGTACGCGTCAGACACGACGATGAAGTTCTGCGGGTTGCGGTAGCCCGGCAGCGCCTCTTGCAGGATGTTGGGCGCGGCCTGCATGTTGTTGTTGACCATCACCCAGTACGCGTTCAGCTTGCCGTCTTTCAGCATGCGGTTCTGCAGCACCGCGTGGTAGCCCGGCTTGTCGGGAATGGTCCCCGGCGGCAGCTTCCAGATGCGCTCGGCCTCGGCGCGGTGCTTGGGGTTGGTCACCACCATGTCGGCGGGCAGTCGGTGCGAGAACGTACCCACCTCGCGCGCGGTGCCGCAGGCCGAGGGCTGGCCGGTCAGCGAAAACGGGCTGTTGCCCGGCTCTGAAATCTTGCCCGTCAGCAGGTGGATGTTGTAGAGCAGGTTGCTGCACCAGGTGCCGCGCGTGTGCTGGTTGAAGCCCATGGTGAAGAACGATGTCACCTTCACCTTCGGGTCGGCGTACATCTGGGCCAGGCGTTCGAGCCGGTCTTTGGGCACGCCAGTGAGCTTGGACACCGAATCGACGTCGTAGCTGCTCACGAACTTGGCGAACTCTTCGAAGCTGGCCGGCCGGCTGCCGCCCACGTCGCCCGCGTTCTTGGCGCGCTTTTGCAGCGGGTGCTCAGGGCGCAGGCCGTAGCCGATGTCGGCGTTGCCGACGACGAAGCGCGTGTGCTTGTCGATGAACTCGCGGTTCACGCGCTTGTTGCGGATGATGTAGTTGGCGATGTAGTTGAGGGTGGCCAGGTCGGTCTGCGGCTTGAAGGTCATCGCCAGGTCGGCCAGGTCGTAGCAGCGGTGTTCGTACACCGACAGCACGGCCACCTTCACGTGCGGCGCCGAGAGCTTGCGGTCGGTCAGGCGCGTCCACAAGATCGGGTGCATCTCGGCCATGTTCGAGCCCCACAGCACGAAGGCATCGGCCTTTTCGATGTCGTCGTAGCAGCCCATGGGCTCGTCCATGCCGAAGGTGCGCATGAAGCCCGCCACGGCCGAGGCCATGCAGTGGCGCGCGTTGGGGTCGATGTTGTTCGAGCGGAAGCCGGCCTTGAAGAGCTTGGCCGCGGCGTAGCCTTCCCAGATCGTCCACTGGCCCGAGCCGAACATGCCCACCGAGGTGGGCCCCTTGTCGCGCAAGGCTTTCTTGAACTGTTCGGCCATCACGTCGAAGGCGCGGTCCCACGACACGGGCTCGAACTCGCCGTTCTTGTCGTACTGGCCATTCTTCTGGCGCAACAACGGCTGGGTCAGCCGGTCTTCGCCGTACATGATTTTCGAGAGGAAGTAGCCCTTGACGCAGTTGATGCCGCGGTTGACCTCGGCGTTGATGTCGCCGTGCGTGGCGACCACGCGGCCTTCTTTCACGGCCACGTTGACGCCGCAGCCCACACCGCAGAAGCGGCACGGCGCCTTCGACCATTGCAGTTGCGTCTTGGTCGCGTCGGTAACGACGTTGGCGGCATCGGCCACGGCGGGCAGGCCGGCCGCAGCCGCCGTGGCCGAGGCGGCGCTGTTACGGATGAACTCGCGGCGGGTGGTCACGATGGCATCTCCTGTTGCAGGGCGGCTTCGGGCTCGGCGTGCTGGTAGACCAGCGCCACGTTCAGGACGCCGGGCAAGTCGCGCAGCGCATCGACGCCACGCACGACCTCGCGGCCCGACGGGGCTTCGAGCACGACGACGATGCGCCCGTCAGGCGCGAACTGTTGAATCTCGGCGATGGGCAGCGACGCGATGGCGGTGATGACGCCGGTCAGCTTGTCGGGCCGGGCCTGCACCAGCACGCCGGCGATGTGCACTTCGCCGGGCACGTCGGCCAGCTTGGGGGCGAGGCGGTCGGTCCTCATCCGGGCAGGTCCCCGGTGACGAGCTGGTACATCCACACGAGGAAGCCCCAGCCACCGACGACCATCACGGCCAGCAAGGGGGCGAGCACGACGGTCAGGAAGAGGAAGGTTCGCAACTCCTCTTGTCGGGTCGATGCCGCTTCGGGCTCACGGGGTTCACTGGCCACGCGCGTCTCCTCCGTTGCGACGTTCCGGCAGGCGGACCAGCGTGAGCGCCGATCCCACCAATGCACCGAAACCGGGCGTTCAGTGTGCTCAGCAATGCACCGAGGCGTCAAGCCGGCATCCCGCTCGCGCAGCAAGGGATTGCGCAGAGGCGGCATCGGTGCAGTTCGATCATGCGATGGCACCGCTGCGATCATCGCGGCATGACGCTGGCCCTTGACCGCAACGCCCTCACTGTGACCTGCCTGTGCGCCGCGTGGTGCGGCGTGTGCCGCGACTACCGCGCGGTGTTCGACGCCACCGCTCGTCGCATGCCCGGCGTTCGCTTCGCCTGGATCGATGTCGAAGACGAAGCCGCGCGCATCGAGCCCATCGAGGTCGAGAACTTCCCGACCGTGTTGATCGCGCGTGGCGAGGTGCCGCTGTTCTTTGGCCCCATCACCCCACAGGCCGCCACCTTGCAGCGGCTGGTCGAAGCACATGCCGCCCCCGACCAGCCCGCATGGCACGACCCCGCAGTGGCCTGGCTCGTTCAACGCCTGCGGTGATCGGCAGGGCTCGCCTCACACGATGTCGTAGGTGCGCGCCCTGACCGCGCCGCCGTCGATCAGCAACTCGCCCATCGAGATCGGCAGGTTGAAGCGACGCGGCCCGGCGCTGCCGGGGTTCACGTAGAGCACGCCGTCGCGCTCTTCGATGCGCGGTCGGTGCGAATGGCCCGAAACCACGACGCGCGGCTGGTGCGAGCCCTTGAGCTTGGGCAGGTCGGCCAGGTCGTGCAGGACGAGCAGCGCCAGCTCGCCGATGTGCAGCGTCTCGACCTCGCGCAGCGCATCGAGCACGAAGTCGCCGACCACGTCGCCCGCATGCACGACGTGGTCGCAGCCGCGCAAGACGTCGAGCGCCTCGGGGCGCACCAGCCCGTGCGTGTCAGAGATGAGCCCGATGCGTGGCATGAGGTCGGCGGGGTCGAGAAAGACCGCGATTCTGCGCCGCAACACACACCCGAGTGCGCCCGTCGGAACGCACGGGCGTGCCACACTGGCATCTCACCCACCTGCCTGAGAGAAGTCGAATGGTTCGCACGCCGTCGATGGACGCCGTGTCCGCATTGATGCGCGAGGCCGCCGCCGAAAGCGTGCTGCCGCGCTTTCGCGCCCTGGCGAAGGGTGATGTTCAAGAGAAGGCCCCGGGCGAGCTGGTGACCGTGGCCGACCACGAGGCCGAAGCCTGGTTGACGCCGCGACTGGCCGCGCTGCTGCCCGGCTCGCGCGTGGTGGGCGAAGAGGCCGCCGCGGCCCACCCGCAGTTGCTCGATCACATGGACGAGGGCGCGGTCTGGCTGCTCGACCCGCTCGACGGCACCTCGAATTTCGTCAAGGGCCGCCACGACTTCGCCATGCTCGTGAGCCTGATGCAAGGCGGTGAAACCGTGGCTGCGTGGCTGTATGCGCCCTTTCGCGGCGACATGATCCAGGCGCAGCTCGGGGCCGGCGCATGGCGCGGCGACGGCTCGCGCCTGCGGGTGCCCGAACGCCCCGCCGGTCCGCCGCGCGGCATTGCGAAGTGGCGCTACATGCCGCCGCCGATGCGCGTGCCCTTCGCGCAAGGCGTGCCGGCCGAACGCGCCGTGTTCATCGACGGCACCGGCGCGACGGGCTGCGACTACCCGGCGTTGGTGCTGGACCGCTGGCAGTTCATGCTGCTGTGGCGCCTGCTGCCCTGGGACCACGCCCCCGGCGCCTTGCTGGTGACGGAGGCCGGTGGGCATGTCGCGCACTTCGACGGTCGGCCCTATCGCCCGGCCGACGCCACGCGCGGGCTGATCGCCGCGCACGACGCCGACGCGTGGCGTCAGGTGCGCGCGTTGATGCCGGCCGAGGGGCTGTCGGCCTGAAGCCGTTCGGCCCGGCGACCGAGGCCCAGCGCCACCGCCAACCAACCCGCCGCCACCGGCACCGACAGCCACGCGATCTGCCCGCCGTCGAGGCCCACCGTGCGCAGGCCGGTGAAGACCCACGCCGACGCCGTGTCGCCGGTGCGGTGCACCAGGGTGTCGATCACGTTCTTGGCCTTGTACTTCTGCTCGGGCGGCAGCACGTTGAAGAGCGTCTCGCGCGCCGGCTTGCTGAGCGCGTATTCACCGGCGCGCCGCAGCACGCCGAAGACCACCAGCACCGCCACCAGCGGGTAGGCGGCGAGCGCCGCAAAGCCCGCGATGCTCAGCGCCGGCAACACCGCCAGGGTGAAGCGCGTGCCCATGCGGGTGATCAGGCCGCGAAACGCCAGCACCTGCAGCAGCAGCGTCAGCACGTTCACGGCCAGGTCGATCTGCGCCAGCAGGCGCGTGCGCTCGGTGGTGTCGGTGACGACTTTGGGCACCATCTCAGCGCTCAGGAAGTAGAGAAACGTGGACAGCAGCGCGTAGCAAAACAGAAAGAGGCAGATGCCCAGCAGGTAGGGCGAGCGCAGCACATCGACGAGGCCGCTCCAGACGCTGCCCGACAGCGGCGCGTGTTCGCCATCGTCGGCGGCGCGCCCGTGCACGGGGGCGATGAGCCCAGCCTGCCGCCGCAGCGCGACGATCGCCGCGATGGCCACGCAGAGAAAACCCGCCGACACCAGCAGCAGGCCCCGCGCCCCCAGTGGGCCGACCAGCAGCGTGGTGATCAGCGGCCCCGTCAGCGCACCCAGCGTGCCACCGGCCGAGATGAAGCCGTACAGGCGCTGGGCCTGGCCGGTGCTGAAAAGGTCGGCCATGAAGCTCCAGAACACCGAGATCACGAACAGGTTGTAGACCGCCGCCCACACGAAGAACGCCCGCGCCACCCAGGGCCCTTGCACGCCGGCCGCGTCGAACACCCAGAAGAAACCGACCAGGTTGCAGGCGAAGAAGGCATACAGCCACGGCAGCAACTGGCGCCGCGCGAAGCGTCGGTTCAAGGCGCCGAAGATGGGCACCAGCACCAGCATCGACACGAACACCGCGCTGAACAACTCGTGCAGCACCGAGGGGCCGAGCTGCAGGCCCATCTCATCGCGGATGGGCCGCAGCACGTAGTAGCCCGCGAGCAGCGAGAAGAAGTACACGAACGACCACAGCACGGCCGAGAGTTCGGCCGGCGTGGCCCGCGCGGTCTTTTGCAGGAAGGCCTTCACGGGCGCGCCTTTGTTCTGGTTTTGTCGATGACGTGATGCGGCGACGAGCGCAGGGGCCGGTTGCGGCTGGCCCCTGCGCCCCGCCGCATCAGGCGGTGGCGGTCTGCGCCGCGCGGCGGTGGTCCACCAGTTCGGCAATCGTCAGCATCGGGAAGCCGTACCGGTGAGCAAAGCGCACGACTTGTGCGCCGCGCATCATCGTGCCATCGGCGTTCATCAGCTCGCACAGCACTGCGGCCGGCTTGAGGCCCGCCAGCGTGGCCAGATCGACCGCGCCCTCGGTGTGCCCGCGTCGCACCAGCACGCCGCCCGGCGTGGCCCGCAGCGGAAACACATGACCCGGCCGCACCAGGTCGGACGGCTGCGCGTCGTCGGCAATCGCCGCGCGAATGGTCGTCACGCGGTCGGCCGCGCTCACGCCGGTGCTGATGCCCTCGCGCGCCTCGATCGACACGGTGAAGGCCGTGCCGTAGCGGCTTTCGTTGCGCGACACCATCGGCGCCAGGTCGAGCGCACGCACGCGCTCGTCGGGCAGGCACAGGCACACGATGCCGCTGCATTCGCGGATCAGCATCGCCATCGTCGGCACGCTCAGGGCTTCGGCCGCGACGATGAGGTCGGCCTCGTTCTCTCGGTCGTCATCATCGAGCAGCACGACGGCGCGGCCCTCGCGCAGGGCCTGCAAGGCGGCTTCGATGCGCGCAGGCGCGTCGCCCGCCTCGTGAAGAGGCAATGCCGTGGGTGAAAAAACAGGAGAAGGGGAAGTGATTGACATGTGAAACGCTCCTCGCGTGAAGTGGGCGAAAAACGTTTCAGGGCGCACCGATGCCGCGGCCGCCGGCGCATGCACGCCGGCGCCCATGGCACCGCTGGCACACGTGAACAACACGCACGCGGCAGCCACAGCTGCACGCACGTGTTCGCGCACGAATGCCTGTCTTCTTTCATCCGGACTGTGACCGTCGGCCCTGGCATCGCACCAGATCTGCTGACCCTGCATGCCATGACGGCACCCAGGCGCTCGCGGGCTCGTTGCTTGCGCAACCTACCGCCGGTGGGGAGTTTCGCCCCGCCCTGAAGACGCATCGGCCAGATGGCTGGCCGACGGGGCAAATGATAGCCGCGCGTCCTTTTCTCGATGCGACACGAACCCGGCACGGTTTCACGCCTTTGGACTCAAGTTCTGGCGTCGGTGGCCGATCACCAGGCGTGCAGGCGGCAAGTGCTTGGCCGCATCTGCGTGCACGCAAGAAAAAAAAGGATCACGGTGGACGACCTGACCCCCAGCCCGCAGCCTTCGAGCGAGCCGGCATCCGACGCATCCCCCGACAAGGGAGGCGCCGCGAACCCGGCACCAGCGCCGGCGCCCTCGCCTGCCCCCGCGCGCCGTGCCGTGGCGCCGCCGCCTTCATTCGACGCGACCCCGATCTACCGCGTGGTGGAAGTCACGCGCGATGGCAACGGCCGCCTGCGCAAGGAAGGCCGCGTGTGGCACACCGACCTCAATCGCATGCGCAAGTTCGGCCGCGCGGTCGCCTCGAACACCGCATCGCACAAAGTGCTGATCACCGACGCCACGGGCGATGTGATGGAAGAGTTGTCGCCCCCCGCCGCAGAAGACCGCCAAGCGCGCTGGGACAACTGGCAAAGCATCGCGCTGCCGCCCTGCCCGCCCAAGGCGCGTCGCAAGCCGCGCACGAGCCGACCCACCGCCGCGCCGCTGCCCAGCGGCCCAAACCCCTTCGGAGCGCTCGACGTCGAGGCCCTGCGCACGGCCCTGGCGGGCGCCGAGCAACAGCACGCAGCCCCCCCGGGGCCAGCGGCAGCCGCCACATCCGAGGAGGCGGCATCGGGCGAGTCGCAGCACCCCACGGGCAGCGACGTCGACGTGCAGGTGCTGCTGCCGTGACGGCCTCGTGAGGGTCGGCGGGGCACTGCGGCGTCGCCCGGCGACACGGCGGGCTCATCCGGCCCTTGGTTTCGCGTTTGAACGCCCTCGGGTCCAAGGTCTTACATCGGCCGGACAACCCCGCTACGAGCATACGAACGCCGGCGTGGGGTGCTGACGTCGCGCAGGTCGATGCGGCGCCAGCGCGCCTCGGCAAAGCTGTAAACCGCGAAGGCGGCGAGACCCAGGCCGATGATCGACAACAGCAGGCTGCCGAACGGCAGGCCTTGCAACGCGTCGAGCGCCTCCTTCAGTCCAGGCGGTTCGGTCGGGTCGTGTCGCGCGCCACCCAAGAACAGCAGGGCGGCCATCACCAGGAATACGACGCCTCGCGCGGCCAGGCCGACTTGCGAGATCGGGCGCACCCAGCGCATCACGTGCTCGGGGCATTGGAAGTAGCGCTCAAAGCCGGCCCGCCACCCCTTCACCAGGTGGGCGACGCCGACACCCAGCGGAACGAGCGCAATCGCATAGATCAGCAGGTTCGAATTCTCGAACCCCAGCACACGTGACAACAGGTCCTGGCCCGCGCCGTCGTCGCCGCCTGCCGCCACGTCCCAGGCACTGACGAGGCTCAGCGCAAAGAAGGCCAGCAGGACGTGGGTGATGCCACTCGCGACCAGCGCCGCGCGAATGACCAGCCCCTTCAGATCTGAACCGTGGTTGTCGGTGTCCGCCAGGGCCTGGATCATCCGCCACATGGCGTAGCCGATGAGGCCGACGACCACGGCCCACATCAGGGCCCGACCGTAAGGCTCACCCAGGATCTGCTCCACCGCGCCCTTGGTGCTGACGTTGGCCCCGCTTCCACTTGCCGCCTGGACCGCGAAGAACGCAACGATGGCGTAGACGACGCCACGCGCGGCATAGCCGCTGCGGGCCAGCAGTTCCAAACCTCGCGTCGCATTCACCGGCGCAGTTGCTACCTTGGGCATGGGCCACCTCCGTGCAAGAGCCGCCGGTTTCAGCCACCGGCCGATCCATGGGCAAACGCAATGCCGGGGTCGCAGCCACGCTTTCGGGCACACGACAGTCAAATCTGCCGCGCCGTACGCCCCGTTGCGGCAACTGTTCCCCAACGATTCCGAATGCCTCGGATGCCCTGGTACCGCGGAAAGTCGTGGCGGTGCAGGGCGGGCTTTGGAACTGGAATTGCGACCTGGCGCGCCCGCCCCGAGGGAAACACCGACGGAGTCTTCCGATGACGAACCTCAGCGCTGAACTTTTGTCGCGTGAGCTGCGGCATCGCGCCAATGATCGGACTCCAGCAGATGAAGGTGCTCGCTGACTCGCCCCAACGGCGCGGTCAACCACTCGCGTGGCAAGCCTTCATGGCAGATGCGACGAACGTCGGACAGGCTTTCGATGGCTCGCTCGATTTCGCGTTGCATGAGCCACGTGGGTGCGAGCAAGCCGGGGAGGCCCTTAGCGCCGAAGGCCGTGTCGAGCGCACCGCGCTCGCGCCCCACGACGGCAAAAAAACACGGCCCGCTGAAGACCCTCGCGCGTGAACGGGGAATCTGCACCCAGCCCGTGGGTGTGCCCTGGCGACACACCTCGGGCAGCACGCCGAAATGCATCTGAAACCACGGGGCCTTGCGCTGGCTGAAGGCGATCACCAGCGCGGGCCATTCAGGGCCGATGCGCCGCAGCAGCGGGATGGTGTCGGGCCGACCATCGGCCATGTCGCCGAACTCGGCCACGGTACGGGCCCATTCGAAGCCTTCGCGTTCGAGCATGGGCACCAGTTGAGCGAGCACCATCGCGGCGAGTTTCGCGGTGCGCGGTGGCGCCGATTGGCACCACCGCTCGAAACGCTGTCGGGTGTCGCGGCTCAAACCAGGTCGGCCTTCAATAGGACTGCGAGCCGGCATACGGCGCCACGGGCGCCACCGAACGCCCGGGCAAACCGCCGACCGTGTAGCCGCCGCTGCCGTCTGAGATGCCGCCACCGAACATCGCGGAGATGATGCCCGAGATGGTGTCGTAGTCCCAGCGGTGCACGGTGAGGTCTGTGCCCGCGATGTCGCGCGCCAGGCGTTGCATCTTCGAGAGGTCGGCGGTGCCGAACTTCGATTCGATGAAGTTGCGGAAGCCCTCGAGCTGGAAGTCGAAGGTGGACTTGCCCGCGCCGTTCGGCGCCTGCTCGATGAAGTCCTTGCCGGTGGCGATGAGGCCGAGGCGGGTGAGCATCTCGCCGATCTCGCCCTTGGTGCCGGTCGAGACGAACTCCTTGAAGACGTAGGGCACGGCGGCGTCGGCCACCTTGCCTCCGACCGCGCCGAGGGCCGTGTCCACCACCAGGCTCGAAGCGCTGACGCTGTCGCCGTTGAGCAGCGCGTTGATGGCCTGCGTGGTGGCATTGCCGGCGGCACCGGCCGCCGCGCCGGCGCACATCGGGCCGCAGGTCACGGCAGCGGCCCCCCCGACCGCGCCGCCGACCAGCGCACCGGCGTAGTCGCCGAGCGAGCTCATCTGGCCGCGGGCCAGGTCGATGCCGGCTTGCACGATCAGCCCCCCCAGACCGCCGACGATGGCCGCGCCCACGTGCATGGGCGAGTTGCCGCTGGGGTCGATGGCATCGACCGGGGCGTTACCGACGTAGGCATAGGCGTGCAGGCCGCCGTTGAGGCCGATCGGGTCACGCTGGGTGAAGCGGCCGAGCGTCGGGTCGTAGTAGCGTGCTCGGTGGTAGACGAGGCCGGTCTCGTCGGCCTCTCGGCCGGTGAAGCCATAGGGCGACACGCTGCCACTGGCGGCGATGCGTTCGCCCCAGGCGTCGAACCGCTGCGAGCCGGTGACGGTGCCGCTGCCCTGCGTCACCGCCACGACGCTCATCAGGCCGTCCTGGTGCAGATACTGGCTGGCGCCGCTGGACGGGATGCGGATCAGCGTGCTGTCGATGGTGTCGCCATGCACGTGCTGCGCGGCGGGCGTGCCCCACGCGGCGCCGTACTCGGCCAGCACATGCAGGCCGTCGTGCAGGTAGTTCGTGGCCGAGCCCGACACGGTCTTGGCCACACGGCGGCCCTGGTCGTCGTACAGGTACTGCGACACCTGCGCGCCCAGCGTCGCCTGCACCAGGCGGTTGAGTGCGTCGTAAGCGAGCGCGAGGCCGGTGTCGCTGCGCGAGACGAGGTTGCCGGCCGCGTCGTGGCCCAGCGCGGCGAGCAGCGGCCCCGCGGTGCTGCCCGAGCGGATCTCGACCAGTTGGTTGGCCGCGTCGTGCAGGTAGTGCAAGGCCGTGCCGCTGCCCACCTGGCGCACCGTGCGGTTGCCGAGCGGGTCGTAGCCGAAGGTCTGCAACTGCGCCGGTGTGCCGTTGTCCACGGCCACGAGGCGGTTCAAGGCGTCGTGGGTGTAGGTGTGGCTGACCGTGGTCGCGCCGATGCGCTCGGCGTGTGAGCCGCGGTTGCCCATCGGGTCGTAGCCGTAGGTGTGGCTGCTGGCGATGGTGGCGCCGTCGCGGTGGGTGAGCGACGCGAGCGTGTTGTCGGCGTTGTAGGCGTAGCGGCTGCTGAGCAGCGCGCCGTTGGCGGTGGCGAGCCAGCGCTCGGTCAGGCGGCCCCCGGCGTCGTAGGCGAAGGCCGCGTAGTCGCCGTTGGGCGCCCACAGGCCGGCGAGTCGGCCGCGTGCGTCGTAGTCGTAGTCGGTGCGGTTGCCGTCGCTGTCGATCACCGCGTTGAGCAGGCCGCCGGGGCTACGCTGATAGGTGAGCGTCTTGCCGGCACGGCTGTCGCGCACGCTGCGCAGGCGGTGGGCGGCGTCGTAGGCATAGTCGTAGGTGACGGCGGGCGATTGCGCGCGGGTCACCTGCCCCAACGCATTGCGCGTGTAGCGGTACTCGTTCCCATCGTGGTCGCGCACGCGTTCGAGCTGGTGGCCGTAGGCCCAGGTGTAGGTACTCGTCTGCCCGCGCGGGTCGGTGGACTGCACGGGGTTGTTGTGCTCGTCGTAGGTGTAGAGCCAGGCCCGGTCCAAGCCGTCGGCGTCGCGCACCTTGCGGCCGAAGTCGTCGTAGGCCATGGCGTTTTGCACGCTCACCACGTCGGCGGCCGTGCTGGCGCCGCTCAGGTCGGTGGTGTGGCCGGCTTCGAGTGCGGTCAGGCGTCCGAGCGCGTCATAGCGGTAGCGCACCACGGGCCGGATGTTTCCGAGCGTGGCGTCGACGACCTGCGGGCCCACCGTGCGCACAGGGCGGTTCAGTTCGTCGTAGGCGGTGTCGGTCACGCGGGTGGTGGTGCCGTCGCTGCCGCGCGTGGTGACGCGCACCACGTTGCCCACCGGGTCGTAGTCGAACTCGGCGCGGCGGCCGACCGGGTCCACGGTGCTGGCGAGGCGGCCATCGCGTGGCGCGCCGTGGTACTCGTAGCGGGCGACGCTGCCATTGGCGTTGGTGATGCTGCGCGGGCGCCCCTGCACATCGACCGTGCGCTCGATGGCCTGGCCCTCGGCGTCGATGCCGCGCAGCCAGTGCTGGCCGGCGTCGTACTCGTAGGCGTAGGTCTGGCGATCGGGGTTGGTCACCTCGACCAGGTTGCCGGCCGCGTCGTACGCGAAACGGGTGACATGGCCGCCGGCGTCGGTGCGCGAGAGGCGGCGGTCGTTGAGGTCGAAGCTCGACGAGGCGCTGTCGACCAGCACGCCCTCGACGTCGAGGCGTTCGCCGACTACGTTGTCGTTGTCGTCATGGCGCACGCTGCGCCAGCGGCCGGTCCTGTCGGTGCGGCGCACGACGCGGTCGCCACTGTCGTACTCGAACTCGCGGCGCTGCCAATCGCCGTCGATGCCGCTGCGCACCCGGCCGAGCGCGTCGTAGCTGACGGTGGCTGTCTGCGTGGTGGGCACGGTCTCGGCGTTCTTGCGGCCGGTGCGCGACACCGACACCGGGTGCAGCCCATTGGCGTCGTACGCGACCGACACGATCGGGCCGCTGGGGCTGAGCGCGGTGTTGGAGGCGATCTGCGCGGCGAAGTCGCGCACATGCTTGCGCGACGCGAGGTTGCCGCGTGCGTCGTAGCCCATCACGCGCCAGGCCGCGACCTGCGAAGCGGCCGTGGGCACGAAGCCGGCCGGGTCGAGCGCGTTGCAGTCGTTGGCCGCGCAGAAGGCGCGGCTCAGGCGGATCTCTTGCAGCAGGTTGCCCTGCGCGTCGTACTTCAGCACCGCCGTGTGGCCGTTGCCGTCGCGCACCTTGCCCGGCTGGTTGAAGGCATTGAAGTGCGAATAGCGTTCGAGCGCGCCCGAGGGATGCTGCAACTGCGTGACGTTGCCCTGCGAGTCGAACTGATAGGTGGTGGTGAGCCCCATCGGGTCGTGCTTGGCGATGCGGTTGTGCACCACCTCGGGCGAGGTGGTGTCGTAGTCGTAGTCGAAGCGCGTCGAGGCCCCGTTCTCTTCGACCACCTGCACGGTGTTGCCGTGGCGGTCGAAGAAGTACTGCCGCTGATGGCCGCGTTCATTGGCCTGCACCGTTTCGCGGCGGAAGTCGTTGTAGCTGTAGACCCGCGCATGGCCCATGCCGTCGATGCGGCGGAACAGGCGCCCGGTGGCGTAGTACTCGTAACGCAGCCCATTGCCACGCGGCAGCGTGTAGGCCTTGAGGCGGTGCGCGAGGTTGGCCCCGTCGGCGGCGCTGAAGTACTCGTAGCGCATCGGCGCCTGCAGGCCTGCGATGGCGCGTGGGTTCGAGAACGAGACCAGGTCGCCGCTGGCCGCGTCGTACCCATAGCGGAACTGCCGGCCAGACCAGTCGCTGAGCTGGGTGATGCGGCCGTTTCCGTCGTAGCTGAACGTGAGGCTGCGTGCAGCGCCATCGCTCACGCTGCACAGGCGCTGCGCGCAGGCCGGACCGTAGTTGAGCGTGAGGGTGTTGCCGTTGCGGTCTTGGATCGAACTGAGCCGGGCGCGCTGGCCCGCCGTACCCCCGACCGTCTCGAAGCGGTAGCGCAGGCCGTCTTTCTCGCGCACGACGTAGCTGCCGTCGGGCTCGCGCGTCATCGTCGCGAAGCTGCCCGGTTGGCGCACGAAGCTGCTGCCGATGGGCACGCCCGTGGCGTTGCCGGCCACGGCGAAGAGCTTCTGGCCGCCGGTGCCGTCGGTCCAGCCGACCGTGGAGGTCAGGCCGTCGCTGTCGCCGGCATCGGTGGCGCCGTTGCCGTTGTCGTCGTTGAAGCTCAGGAACTGGTTGAAGCTGTGCGTCCACCCGAAGCCCAGCGGACCGGGTTGCGGGTCGCGCGAGTTGTAGGCACGCTCGAAGACGAACGGCAGGTTGCCGCGCCCGCTGACCGCGAGGTCGCGTTCACTGCGAAAGACGTTGCCTGTCGCCACGTTCACGTCGCCGTCGATCACGGTGTGCCGTGCGTCGAAGCCGTTGTTCAGGCCGGCGCCGTTGACCGGGTACGGCAAGGCCGGGTTGGGTGTGGCGTACCCGCTGCCTGCGCCCGCGTCGTGCGTGTTCAGCGGGGCGGCGCCGTCTTGCACCGTGTAGCCCCCCGAGCCGCCATTGATGATGAAGGCGGCCACGCTCTCTTGGCCGGTACCGCTTTGCGTGTTGTCGAGCGCGCCGACGAACACGCTGCCGCGCCAGCCGCCGTAGTGGATCAGCGAACGTGGCAGCGTGACTGTGAAGCCCTGGTCGATGTAGTTGGCGCGGATCGAATCGAGCCAGCACTGCGGGTAGTTCAGGTTGCTCATCGACAGCGAGCAGCCCGGATTGGTCGCGATGGTCGCGCTCTGCATGGCCCAGTTGGCGCTGTCGGTGGTCAGCAGCGGGATGCCGGCTTCGCTGGCGAACTGCATGCCGCGGGTGGTCGAGACCGCGTCCATGCGCACGTTTTCCTGCCAAACGAAGTATTCGTAGGCCGAACTGCTGTAGCCGCTCAACAAGAAGGTTTTCCAGACCAGGTCGCCGGTGACCAGATCGACGCTGCGCGAGCGCCCGCCCGGCACATCGATCAGAAAGCCGGTGCGCGCCACCGCGAAGGGCACGTCGAAGAGGTACAGCACCTTCATCTGCGTGCCGGTGAGCCCCAGGTGGTTGCCCACGTCGCCCGAACCGCCGTCGAGCTGGCCGATGCGGCGCGAGGCGTCCGAGATCTGCCGCATGTACTTGAGCCCCGCGAAGTGCAGGAACTCGCCCTCGGTCGCATCGAGGTTCTGGTGCGGCGAGGCCACGGCGCGCACGTTGGCCAGCAGGCCCGCGGCACGCTCGGTCAACAACCGGTCGGACGCCTGGAAGGCATAGGCCTGCAGCGCGTGGTAATTGGCCGCGTGGATGTTGTCGTAGGCGACGCTGTTGAGCGTGGGGTTGGCCAACTCGGCCATCGTCACGCTCATGGTGAGCTGGTTGTTGGTGCTGCACAGCGCGAGCGGCGACGTCGCCGGGCCTGCCGCGACCTCGCTGCCTTCGACACCGGCCACCTGGCCACGCAGCACCGGCACCACGTTGACCGTGCACGGCAGCGGCGTCGCCAGCGAGCCGTCGTTCTGCCAGCCGCTGAGCGTGGCCTGGTCGGCCGGGGTCGCGCCGCGGAAAGACAGCGTCACGCGGCTCAGGGCCGTCTGCGGCAACGACAAGGTGGCACTCAGCAGTGGTGCGCCGGCGCCATCGGCCGCGGTGATGTTGAGCTTTTGGCGGTGGCTGTCGGGCAGCTCGGCCACCGAGGCACTGGTGCTGCCGTCCCACGCGAGAAATTCGTCCACGTCGAACGGGGTGCTGACGGGCAACACGTCGATGCGCAGGTCGTTGATGCGACCTTGGTAGGGCACGTCGCCCAGCGACGCGTTGGCGTTGGCCGTGCGCACGGCCTGCTCGACCTGGCGTGCGAAGTGCTCATGCGGCAACAGGTCGGTGCGGCGCTGCAGAAAGCCCGCGTAGTCGAACGGCACGTCGATGGCGATGCCGGCCTGGTAGCTCGCGTCTTTCACGCTGCCATCGAGCGGCACCCAGCGTGCCCCCGAATCGTTGTGCGGCAGGCCGCGGTAGTGCGCATACGGCACGCAGGCTTCGACCCACACGTGGGTGAACGAGACGCCGGTGGCCTGCCCGCCCGCATTGTTGATGGTGATGACCGAGGGGTTCTGCCCCTGGCTCAGCATCGCGGCGGCCCCGGCGTACGACTTCGCGCCGACCCAGCGGCCGAAGCGACCGCCCAGGGCATCGGGCGCCACGTCGGTCATGCGCGCCTGGCCCTTGACGTAGCGCGCCGGAATGTTCGACGCGCGCAGCAGGGCGATCAGCAACGAGGCCTGGTCGGTGGCCCCGCCCGCGCCCGACACCAGCGTGCCCACCGCCCCTTTCAACGAACCGTAGTAGGGCTCGAAGGCGATGTGCCGGTGCACGTGCTGCAGGATCTTGGCCGGCGAATAACCGAGCTGTTGCGCGAGCGCGCGGATCTCGGGCGTGAGGCGCACATCCGGCGTCTCGCCCAGGGCGGCAGCGATGTCGGCGGGCGTGCCGCACTGGGCCACGCCGCTAGGCAGTTCGGGAGGCGCGGCGAGCGCCATCGCGGCACTGCTGCGCAGGGCCAACTGCGTGTCGCCGCTGCCGGCCCCACCCAGGTATTGCGGCGCCTCGGCGGCACGGCGCGCCGCCGAGGCGGGCTGCGCGCTCTGGCTGCGCCAGTTGGGGCGCGGCACCGGCATGTCGGGGCGGTCGCGCACGGTGATGGCGCCATGCACCTCGTGCAGCGATGCGCGCGCACGTGCCGCCGCTGCGGCCAAGCCACTGGCATCGGCCCGCGCCACGCCGCGCAAGGCCTGCTCGACGCTGTCGAAGCGGGTCTCGACACGCTGCACGAGGGCATCCCATTCGGCCAGGCGGTCGGTGCCGGCATGCGCCGCGAGCTTCTGGCGCATCGCGTCGAGCCGCTGGCGGGCTTCGTGGCGCAGTTGTCGAATCTGCTGCAACTGGCCTTCGACCAGCATGCGGGATGCGGCGGGCGATGCCGCCGTGGCCGATCGGCCCACGCCCGAACGCTGGGCCATGCCGCGCAGCAGTTCGTCGGTTTCGTCGAAGCGCTGGCGCAGCAGCTGGGGCAGCGGGTCGGGCGCGGTGATGCGTTCGCGCACCAGGCGTTGGATCACCTCATCGGCCAGCGGGGCGGTCTCGGGCCGGGGGCTCTGCGCGTGCGAAGGCGCCAGGGCGCAGAAGGTCGCCAGGCCCAGCGCGACACGGTGCAAGCGGTGAAACCAAGCGGCGCTCATTGCGACCTCCGAACGAAGAATCGGCTCATCAGCGCGGCACCCAGAACCAGCAGCGCCCACGGCGGCAATGGCACCTCGCCTTCGGGGGCCGCCGCAGCGGCCGCGATCTCGACCTGCGCCAGCACCACGTGGTCGGGCTGGCCGCCGGCGGCCACCGTGTAGTTGAAGTTGAAGGTGCCGGCGACCAGCGGCGTGCCAGAGAGGCGGCCGGTCACGGGGTCGAGCGTCAGACCATCGGGCACGTGGCCCTCGTCGAGTCGCCAGGTGGCCGATGCCAGCGGTGGCGTGGGGCCGGGCAGGTCCACGCTGAGCGCCACGTACTGCACGCCGCTGGCCAGGTGCTGCGCGATCGACACACCGGCTTCGGCCTGGCCGTTGCCATCGGCCAGGGCTCGCTGCGGGGCGTTCGGGTCGAGCCCGAGGCGGGCTTCGACGAGGTCGGGCACGCCGTTTCGGTTGGTGTCGGCCAGCGCGCCGTTGGCCAGCGCGGGCAAGGCCTGCAAGGCCAGCGCCGTGGCGAAGGCGTCACCGCCGGCCCAACTGCCGTCGGCCCCTTGCTGCTCGACCAGGTAGCGCTGCGCTTCGCCCATCGGCGCCGCATAGGTGCTGGGCTGCACATGGCGCAAGGCAAGGTAGGCGATGGCGGTCGAGAGCACGTCGCCGGTGCCGTCGTCGCCGAAGCCGCCGGTGGTGGCGTGCTGCCGCGCGAGCATCCACGTGAGGGCGTTGCTCACGCGGGTGGACAGCACGTGCGAGGTCGGGCAACTGAGGCTGCTGTAGCCGAGCGTGGTGCGCACACTGTGGATGGCCATCGCGGCATAGGCCGTGGGCAGCACCTGGCCGCTCGGGGCCGGGCCGGCGGTGTAGGCGAAGCTGTGGTCCGGCTTCAGCCCCGCGAAGATCGCGTTGCACAGCGTGCTGGGCACGGTGGACGCATTGGCCGTGCCGGTGCGCAATTGCGCGTTCAACGCGAGCGGCGTGTCGGGCAGGCTGCTGCCGTACCCAGGGTAGGCACCCCAGCCACGCTGGCCGTTCTGGGCCTGCGCGAGGCGCGTGCCCAGCGGCGCCGTGCCCACGCCGGCGGCATGCAGGCTGGCCATCTGGCGGGCCAGCGCATCCACGCTGCCGGCCTCGGTGTTTTGCAGGTGGCCCAGGGCCGACATGTACGGAAAGCCCCGGCGAATTCCCGCGTGGGCCAGCGCATCGAGCGCAGCACTGGTGGACTGCACCGACGCCTGCCCGGCGAGCGCCCAAGCGCCATCGCTGCGCTGGTGCGAGACCAGCCACGCCAGCCCGGCGATGCGCGCTTCGTTGATCTGCGCCGCCGTGGGCGGTGCGGCCAGCGCCGGTGCCCCCATGAGCAGCGCCACGAACCCACCCCACGCGGCGCGCGATGCTGCCGTTCCCGCTGTCCAGGCCATGCGCCCTCCCCTCGCTCTTGAACGCGCAGCATCGCGGGCCGAGGTGGCCTGCCGATGACGGATCGGGCCGGGCCCTAGTCCGTTCGGCCTCGCGCGCGCAGGCGCCAGTCGAGCGTGCAGGCCAGGCCTTCCCGCAAGGTGTGCGAAGGCGCGTAGCCGAGCCGCAGGCGGGCCTTGCCGATGTCGGCCAGCGAGTGCGCGATGTCGCCGGGCCGGGGCTCACCCAGCCGCGGTGCGGTGGCGACGAAGCCGGCCACGCGGGCCTGCAGGGCCTCGGTCATCGCGGCGTGCAGCTCCAGCAGCGTGTGGCGCTGGCCAACCGCGACGTTGTAGACCTCGTCGAGCGCGTCGTCGCGCTCGACCAGCGCGGCCAGCAGGTTGGCCTGCACCACGTTGTCGATGAAGCAGAAGTCGCGCGACGCGCTGCCGTCGCCATGCACCGTGCAGGGCTCGCCCTGGAGCAAGGCGTCGATCCAGCGCGGGATCACGGCCGCATACGGCCCATTCGGGTCTTGCCGGGGGCCGAACACGTTGAAGTAGCGCAGGCCGATGCTGCGCAGGCCGTAGCAGCGCGCAAACGACTGCGCGTACAGCTCGTTGAGGTGCTTGGTGGCGGCGTAAGGCGACAGTGGCCGCCCGATCGTGTCTTCGACCTTCGGCAGGCTGGGCGCGTCGCCATAGACCGCACTCGACGCGGCGTAGACAACGCGTGTCACGCCCGCATCGCGCGCGGCGACGAGCAGGTTGAGAAACCCGGTGGCGTTGACCTCGTGCGTGGCCAGCGGGTCGGCCACCGAACGCGGCACCGAGCCGAGGGCGGCCTGGTGCAGCACCACGTCGGCCTGCGCGCAGGCATGGGCACAGGCCGCGGGGTCGCGGATGTCGCCCTCGATGAAGCGCCAGTCGGCGCCCGGGCCGAAGCGCGTGAGCACCTCGTCGAGGTTGCGCCGCGAGCCGGTCGCAAAGTTGTCGAGCCCTGTCACCGGCTGGCCCGCGGCGAGCAAGGCTTCAACCAAGTGCGAGCCGATGAAGCCCGCACAGCCGGTCACCAGCCAGCGGCGGGGCGCCGAGCGCAGTCGCTCGCGGATGTCATTGAGCGCCGCGCCGCCCCTCACAGACGCCACACGTGGATGCCGCGCTCACGCAGCGCCACCGCATCGGCGGTGCATTTCACATCGGCGAACACCGCGCCGGGCAGCATCTTGCCGAGCAGTTCGTCGGTCGAGCGGGCCACCAGCGCGTCGTGCGCGACGGCGCTGATGACGGCGGCCGCGGGCGGCAGGTCGTCCCACTCGATGAGCTGCACGCCGTATTCGTGGGCGGCATCTTCGGGCGAGGCCACCGGGTCGTGCACGGTCACGTTGATGCCGTAGCTGCGCAGTTCGTGGATCACGTCGATGACCTTCGAGTTGCGCAGGTCGGGGCAGTTTTCCTTGAAGGTCATGCCCAGCACCAGCACGCGCGAGCCCTTGACCGTGAGGCCGGCCTGGATCATCGACTTGACCGTCTGCTCGGCCACGTACTTGCCCATGCCGTCGTTGATGCGCCGACCGGCCAGGATGACCTGCGGGTGGTGGCCCACCATCTCGGCCTTGTGCGTGAGGTAGTACGGATCGACACCGATGCAGTGCCCCCCCACCAGGCCCGGCCGGAAGGGCAGGAAGTTCCACTTCGTGCCGGCCGCCTGCAGCACCTCGTGCGTGTCGATGCCCAGGCGGTGGAAGATCAGCGCCAGCTCGTTGACAAGCGCGATGTTGAGGTCGCGCTGGGTGTTCTCGATCACCTTCGCGGCTTCGGCCACCTTGATGCTGGTCGCCCGGTGCACACCGGCCTTGACGATGCTGCCGTAGACCCGGGCCACGAGGTCGAGCGTCTTGGGCGTGTCGCCCGACACCACCTTCACGATGGTCGTCAGCGTGTGTTCGCGGTCGCCCGGGTTGATGCGCTCGGGCGAGTAGCCGACGAAGAAATCCTGCTTCCAATTCAGGCCCGAGTGCTGCTCGATCACCGGAATGCAGACCTCTTCGGTCGCGCCCGGGTAGACGGTGGACTCGAACACCACGGTGGCGCCGCGCTTGAGGTTGCGGGCCACGGCGGTGCTGGCCGAGATCAGGGGCGACAGATCGGGGGCACGCGAGTCGTCCACCGGCGTGGGCACGGCGACGATCACGACGTCGGCGTCGCGCAAGGCACTGGCCTCAGTGGTGGCCATCAGGCGGTGCGCGGCCTTGAGGTCACGGGTGCTCACCTCGCCGGTGGGGTCGATGTGCTGGTTGTAGGCCCGCACCTTCTTCGCGCACAGGTCGAGACCGATGGTGGGGTAGCGCTTGCCGAACTCCACCGCCAAGGGCAGGCCCACGTAGCCCAGCCCCACCACGGCGATGGTCAGCGTGGCGGCTTCGGGTTCGTCGCCCTGGGCGTCGGCCAGGCGCAGGGCACCGCCCCGCATGGCGGGCACGAGGCCCAGCATGCCGGGGTCGAAGGCGAGGCGGCCTGAGAACAAGCTTGCGGTCATGGTGTATCCCCTGTGGCCGCCGCGGCGAGCCGGTGTTTTTGGTGGAGCCAGGCGACCAGGTGCGCAGCGATGCGCTGCGCGCTGTGGCCGTCCCAGCCCTCGGGCAGCGGCTTGCGCGGCTGCGGGGTGGTCGAGAGGTCGTCGAGCGCGGCATGCAGCGCCACCACGTCGCGCGGCATCAGGCGGTTGGTGCCGTGGGTGACGGTGACGGGGCGCTCGGTGCTGTCGCGCAAGGTGATGCAGGGCACGCCGAGCGCGGTGGTTTCTTCTTGCACGCCGCCCGAGTCGGTGAGCACCACGTGCGCGTGCTGCATCAGGCCCACCATCTGCAGGTAGCCCTGCGGCGGCAGGCTCACGATGCGCGGGTGGCTCAGGCGGTGCAGCAGCCCGAAGCGTTCGAGGTTGGCGCGGGCACGCGGGTGCATGGGCCACAGCACCGCCATGCGTTCGGCCACCGAGCGCAGCAGCTCGACCAGCTCGGCCAGCACCTCGGGCGAATCGACGTTCGACGGCCGGTGCAGCGTGGCCAACGCAAAGCCTGCATTGAGCAAAGGCAGCGGCTCGATGCCGGCGTCGATCAGCGTGACCTGCGGCACCACGGCGCGGGGCTGCGCGGCGAACAGCGAGTCGATCATCAGGTTGCCCGCGAACACCACACGCTCGGCAGGCACCCCCTCGCGCGCCAGGTTGGCGTGGGCCTCGCGTTCGGTCGTGTACAGCAGGTCGGCGACCTGGTCGACCAGCACGCGGTTGATCTCTTCGGGCATGGCCCGGTCGAAGCTGCGCAGCCCGGCCTCGACGTGCACCACGGGCACGCCGCGCTTGACGGCCACCAGGGTGCACGCGAGCGTCGAGTTCACGTCGCCCACGACGACCACGCACGAAGGCGCGTGGCGGTCGATCAGCGGCTCGAAGCGCTTCATGACCTCGGCCGTCTGCACCGCGTGCGAACCCGAGCGCACGTCGAGGTTCTCGTCGGGTTGGCGCAGTTGCAGGTCGTCGAACAGGCGGTCTTTCATCGCCGGGTCGTAGTGCTGGCCGGTGTGCACCAGCACGCTGGGCGGCGCCTCGGGCATCGCCTGCAGGGCGTGCAGCAGCGGGGCCATCTTCATGTAGTTGGGTCGTGCCCCGACCACCCCGAGGATGGGCCCGAGGCGGCCGGCCGAAGCCGGGTCACTGGCCGGAAGAACGCCGGCCGTCAGATCGCGTGCGCTCATGGCCGTGGGCTCAGCGGGTGACGGCGGCGAGCGAGTTCGCCGCACGCCGCACCACGAAGAGCGCGGGCGCGCCGATGCCGCTGTCGGGCGCCACGCCGACCAGCGCCGCGCTGCCCAGCACGCCCGGCCCGTCCACACGCTCACCGACGCTGGCCGACGCGGGAAAGCTGCCGGCATCGACGTCTTCGCTGCCGGCGCCGAAGCTCAGCCACCGCAAGCGCCCCCCGGCCAGCCCCACCGCACCGGTCGCACGCGTGGCCACCAGCGCGTGACCGAAGGCCCCGTTGCCACGCAGCGAACGCGCATGCGCGGGCACCTCGGTCGCCACCGAGCCGCCGATCAGCTGCGCCACACCCACGCTGCGCTCGTTGGCACCGGTCACCTCGCTGCTCGCCAGCACGCGGCCGGCGGCGGTCGGCGTCGAATGGAACAGTCGGTCATGCAGGGTGCTCGTCAGCTCGATGGTCTTGCCGGCGAGCACCGGGCTGCGCTGGCCATCAGACTTGCGGTAGGCGGTGTAGACGGTGTCGCCCGCATCGTCGAGCTGGGCGTACAGCACGTGCGAGCGCAGCACCCAGAAGCCCACGATGGGCCGGCTGTCGTTGACCTTGCGGGTGTTCGACACGCGCTGGTCCGACACGCGGTGCAGGTCCACGCGGCCGACTGAATCGACCGTGGTGATGTACAGGTCTTGCTCGTCGTGCATCGCGTTCAGGCGTGGCAGGCCCATGCCCACGTGCCCGGCCAGCAGCAGCGCCGACAGGCTGCGGCTGGCCTTGTCGTAGCGGCGCAGGCCGTCGTCCGAGCGAATGAAGACGCCCGTGGCCGTGACGTGGCCGCCACCGGCCGACAGCGGGGCCGGGGCATCGCCCACCTCGCGCACGGTGGCCGTGTCGAGCAGGCGCGACAGCGTGAGCAGGCGGCCATTGCGCCAGGCGAGCACCTCGCCCATCGCGCCATTCGCGCCGTGCAACGCGGCGATGGCCGTGAGCCGCTCGCCGGGCTGCGCGGGCAGCTCGATCGGGGCCTGCGTGCTGGTCATGTCGAGCGCCACCAGGCGCGGCTCGCCGCCTGCGGCGCAACTGCCCGTCGCGTCGGGCGCGTTGTAGGTGATGAGGGCGTTGTCGCCGCTCAGGTCCTGGCCGATCACGTTGAAGCGCGGCGCGGTCAGCGTGCCGGGGCAGATCAGCGCCGCATTCGAGATGCGTTGCACCGCCGGGGCCGCGCTGCCCGCAGCGCCCAGCGTCAGCTGGTGCAGGGCCAGCGCATGGGTGCCCGCACCGACGCGGGCGTCGAACACCACATGGCGCGGCGCCACATGGCTCACCGTCGCGCCGTTGGCACTGACGGTGCCGCCGAAGATGCGCACCGAGAAGCTGTCCAGCTCGGCGGGCGTGAGCCGGGGCGCCGTGCCGGGGTTCGCCGGGTCGGCCACAACAAGCTGGCTCTCGAGGCTTTGCACGCCCGGGTCGGCATCGCCGTTGAAGTCGTACTGGGCCGCGCTCGACACCCAGCGCAGCGTGACCTCCGGCGGGGCCGGGGGCGCCGGATTGCTCACCGGGGGCGGCGCGCTCACACCGTCGCCACCGCCCCCACCACACGCAGCCAGCACAGCGCTGAACATGACCACCAGCGCGGGCAATCGCTGCCCCAACTCCACACCCTTCGACACGTCGGTCTCCTCGTTGATGGAGCGGGGTTGTAGAAGTCGCGTATGACGACCCCGTGAATCGAAAGCAGGGCTGGCGAGCGATGATCCGTACGGCTCATGCCGGCCGCGAAAGCGCGCCGGCCATGGGTCTGAGTGACACATCGACCCGCTACCCTCTCGCGCATGAGCCCCCCCGTTTCGCACCGACCCGCCCCCCACCCGTCACCTTCCTCGGCCTGGCAAGCGGGCATCGCACGGGCCGTGCAGGGCCTGCGCCGCCCCCCGCTGGGGCTGCGCGTGGCGGCCTGCGTCGCGGCACTCGCGCTCGTGGCCGCCGTGCTGTGGCATGGCGCGCAGCCCTATGCCGTGGGCGCGGTGCGTGCGGGCTGGGACAAGCTCGCCCACGCCGCCCTGCACTTCGTGCTGTGCTGGCTGCTGCTGGCCGGCGTGGGCCTGCGGCGCAGCGTGTGGGCGCTGCTCGCGTGCATCGCCTTCGCCTCGCTCGACGAATTTGCGCAGCAGTTCAACCCGGGCCGAGCGGTCAGCGTGGCCGACGTGGTGGCCAGCGGCATCGGCGCGCTGTTCGCGTTGACCACCGCACGCGCGCTCGAATGGCTGGGCGAGATGCGCGGCCTCGTGCGGGCCCACCAGCAACGGCAGTGGCGCGACTTCTGGTTGCGGCGGTAGGAACGCGCGCTGGCGTCACGGCAGTGACATGGCGCGCTGGTCCACTCGCGGGTTTTGGCGTTTTGACACTCACCCATGACTCGCCCGTCTGCGTTTCGCTCGGTTTCGCCGCTGGTGCTCGCCCTGTGCCTGCATGCGGCGCAGGCCGCCCCGCACGAACCCCCTGTTCCCGAGAACGAGATGGCGCTGGCCGCCGCGCGCCAGGGCAACCTCGGCCTGTGGCGCGAGATGCTCAAGCTCGGCGCCTCGCCCCATGCGCGCGACGCCAGCGGCAACAACGCGCTCGTGATGGCCGCCTATGGCGACAGCGAAGCCATGCTGCGCGAGTTGCTGGCGCTCGGCGTGAACCCCAACGCGCGCGGTGACCTCGGGCTCGCGCCGCTCTCCATCGCGGTTGTGCGCGGCCGGGCCGACTGGGCCCAGCGCCTCATCGACGCCGGCGCGCGTGTCGATGCGCCCGACAGCCAGGGCCTGACCCCGCTGGCCTCGGCGGTGCGCCTGGGCCGGTCCGACCTGGTGCAGATGCTGTTGAAGGCCGGCGCCGACCCGACCCGGGCCGACGCGATGGGCGTGACCCCGCTGCACGCGGCCGCCGAGCGCGGCCTCACGCCAATCGCCCAGGCCCTGCTGGCCGCCGGGGCCGATGCGAACGGGCTGGACCGCGACGGGCGCTCGGCCCTCTTCGTGGCGCTGTTCGAGCAGCACACGGCCGTGGCCGAGGCCATCATTCGCCACCGGGGCACCAACCTGCACCTGCTGTCGCAGGGCTACACACCGCGCCGCTGGGCCGAGCAGATGGGCTATGCCGAACTGGTGGCGCTGATCGACCAGCGCATCGCGCGCTGATGGCGATCAGCCCCTGACGCCGCGCGCCGCGCCGGTCACTTCGGGCCGGCCGCCGTCGGCTCGCTGGGCAGCACCTCGAGCCGCGCCTCGAAGAGCTGGTCACGCAAGGCCTGGATACGCGCCTCTTCGCGCACGCGCCACAGCCCGGTGAAGGGCTCGCAGGCGCGCAGTTGCCGTTCTTCGTAGCGCTTGAGCAAGTCTTCGCCCGCCGTCAGTGCGGCCGCGTGCTTGCTTTCGCACAGCTCGGCGCGCTGGGTGTTGTGCTTCAGGCGCTGCGCGAGCGTGTGGCGCTCGGTCTCGGCCAGGCGCCGGTCGTTGGCCACCTGCTGCGTGGCCTGTGCCAGCGCGGTGTCGCACTTGGCGAGTTCGGCCTTCAAGGCCTCGCCTTCGGCCTGGCTCTTGGCCAGCGCCTCGCGGGCCTCGGCCAGCTCGGCGGCCAGGCGCTTGGCCTCGCGCGAACTGCCGCCCGAGGCGGCGCGCAGCTTGGCGGCTTCTTGCTGGGCACGCGAGGCTTCGCTGCGCACCTTGTCGATTTCTTGCGCCTTGCCCTGCTGCAGTTGCGCGTTCTCTTGCCGCAGCTTTTGCAGTTGCTGCTGCAGCTGCATCAACTGCTGGCGATCGCGGTCGGACTGCGCCGCCGCCGGCGCCGACACCGCCAAGAGCACCGCCGAGGCCACGGCCGCCAGGCACGCACGAGAGAGAAAAAGACGTTTCATCGCACGGCCCCTTCAGAAGCGCGCATTGAGTTCGAGCATCCAGGTGTTGACCCGAAACGGCACCGGCAGGTCGATGCTCTCGGCCTGGATCAGCCGCAGCCCGGCCTGCGTGTTGCGCGCCACGGTGAAGCTGCCGCCGAAGAAGCTCGCTTTCACGTCGGTGCCGCCCAGGCGGTAGTCGCCGGGCGTGAAGCCGTCGGGCACGGCGTCGCGTTCGAGTTGACGCACGCCGGCGTTGAGCAGCCAGCTGCCCTGCTCGTCGGTCGGGCCGCGCCCGAGCGTGAACTCGACGCGGTAGCCCTGCGTGCGGCGGCAGGCCAGGCGCGCCGCGCCGGCGGCGCAGTCGCGCGCGGCGGGCAAGGTGCTCGCCGCTGCGCCCACGCGGGCAGCCATCTCGTCGGCGTCCCAGCCGATGTTGTTGAGCACGTTGGCCGAGGCCCCGAAGCGCCACAGCTCGGGCGTGGTGTATTCGCCGCCGAGGTTGAGGTCGAGCACGCGGAACTTCGACGCGAGGCCGAAGACTTCGGTGCCACCCGGGCTGCTTTGGGCCGCGACGTTGAACATCGTGTTGCCGCGCGTTCGCACCAGGGGCTGGCTGTCGTTGTAGAGGGTGTTGCCGGCGGGGTCGGCGGGGTTGAGCCGGCCTTCGATGCGGCGGAAGTCGAACAGGCCCAGCCCGCCGCGCACCGCCCAGCCCGTGCCCGAACGCCACTCGCCACCGGCCTGCATGCCGACGAGCCAGCTGTCGCGGGCCTGCTTGCGTGGCGAGTTGTTGACCTCGCGCAGCGGGTGCACACCCACCGTCGCATAGGCCGACCACTCGTAGCCGAGCTGCGGGCTGTAGCGCAAGGCGGCGCCGTCCATCGTGAGGTCGTTCGACCACAGCAGGTCGGTCGTGCGGTAGGGGTTGGCCATGCGGCCACCGGTGGCACCGTAGGGCCCTGCCGCCCACTGCAGGTAGGCCAGGTCGAAGCCGGTGCCGAAGCGGCGGTTGAACTGGCCCGCGTCGGCGTTGGTGGAGGCGGGGTCGTTGTCGTCGCCGCCGCGGTTGGTGACCAGGCGCATGCCGGCCTGCACGTCGTCGGCCACACGCGCATTCACCATCAGGCGGCCGCGCCAGCGCAGGCGGGTGCGGTCTTCGGTCAGGTTGCCGGTGCCGTTGACCGGCAGTTGGTAGAAGAAGTCCACGTTGTTGGGCGCGTTGACCGGGTCGGCGCCGCCGTTCTCGTCGGCGAAGTCGTCGAGCTGGTAACGCAGGCGGATGTCGCCGCTGAAGCTGAAGCGCGACAACCACGACGGCAGGGCCTCGGGCACGCCCCAGCGCTCGGCGCGTGCGGTGGCCAGCACCTCTTGGCGGATCTCTTCACGCAGCTCGCGTTTCACGGCCTCGGGCACGTAGGGCACGCGCACCACCGCAGGCGCCGGGGTGGCCGCCGGGGCCGGTGCGGGCGCCGCCGCGGGCGCGTCGAGCAAGGCGGGGTCGATGCCGGCCTGGCGCAGCATCTCGCGCGCCTTGGTGACGGTGAGGGTGTTCTGGTCCACCAGGGCGCGCACGAGGGTGAGCAGCGAGTTGCGGATCTGCTGCGCGTCCTGCACCGCGTCTTGTGCGAGGGCGGGCAGGCCGGTGGCGAGGGCCAGCGCGAGGGCGGTGGTGCGCAGGCGCGTGCCGTGTGAGGTCTTGCTCATGGTGGTCAGGGGTTGCTCGGGCGTCGGCCCGCAAGGTGAGTCGATCGGATGAAGTTCAGGCGTCGGCCGAGGTGACGCGGATGCGCAGCGGCTGCGCCATGCCCTCGGGTGGAGGCTGCTTCAGCGCGCCGATGCGCGTGAGCCCTTCTGCCACCAGACGGTCGATGTCGGGGTCGCCGCTGCCGCGCGTGATTTCGCTGCGCTCGATGCGGCCGTCGCGCGAGAGCCAGACGCGCACGTCCACGCGGTACTCGATGCTGCGCAAGCCACCGAGCCGGGCCAGCTCTTGCGCGATGTGGCGTGCCACGCCGTTGGCGAACAGGGTCTGCGACAGCCCCCCGCCCCCGCCGCCGAGCGTGGGCGCGCGGTTGACGCCGCCGCTCATGCCGAAGCCATCGCCCGGGCCGTTGCCGGGCTGTGCACCGGTCAGCGGGTTCGATTGCGGCTGCTCGGGCGGCTGCTCGGCGGGCTTGGGTTCGTCCACTGGCTTGGGCTCGTCGAGCTTGACCTCTTCCTTGATCTTCTGCGGCTCGGGGGGCTTCTCGGGCGGCTTCGGGGGCGGGGGCGGCGGCGGCCGCAGCACGGCGATCTGCTGCACCTTGCGTTGCGGCTCGGCCTCGTTCTTCAGCGAGAAGAACTTCACCAGCCCCCACAGCGCGAGCGCCAGGGCCACCAGGCCCAGCACCCACAGCACCGTGGGCGGCAACGGCTGGCCGCCACGGCGAGCCTTCACGGGGTCACGCGCCATGGCGGGTCACTTCACCAGGCGCTGCGTGACGAGGCCGAGCTGGGTGATTTCCAGCCGGCCCATCAGGTCGAGCACATCGATCACCTTCTCGTAGTGCACCCGCGCATCGCCCTTGATGACCACCGGAAAGTCCGGGCTCACGGCCTTCAGGTCACGCAGGCGCTGCTCCAGCTCGGGCATGGTCACCGGGTAGGTGTCGAGGAAGATCTGGCCCGTCTCGGTGACGGTGATCGCCTTCGTCTGAGGCTTGGCCAGGCTCGGCGTGTTGCTGGCCTTGGGCAGGTTGACCTTGATGCCCTGCACCGAGGCCGTCGTCATGATGATGAAGATGATCAACAGCACGTACGACAGGTCGAGCATCGGCGTGACGTTGATGTCGTCGTAGGCCTTGTCTTCTTGGACTTGCATCGCGGTTCCTCAGAGGGCGCGAACGAACCGCAGCGAGCCGGTCAGCGTCGGCACGCGCGGCAGGTTCATCCGTGCCCTCACTGGTTGTGGGCCTCGGCCATGCGGGTGATGAACTCGTCAGAGAACGCCTGCATGTCGGCCGTGATGTTCTTGATGCGCGTGAGCAGGTAGTTGTAGCCAAACAGCGCCGGGATCGCGACGCCCAGGCCCGCCACCGTGGCCAGCAGCGCCGCGGCGATGCCGGGGGCGATGGCGTTGATGTTCACGTCGCCCGCTGCCGCGATGGCCGCGAAGGTGATCATCACGCCCACCACCGTCCCCAGGAGGCCGAGGAAGGGCCCGCCCGAGATCGCGATGGTCAGCAGCACCATCAGGCGGTTGAGCTTCTGGTTCTCGCGGATCAGCGTCGAGTCGATGCTGGCCTTGATGGCGGCCACCGACTCGGCCGACAGCGAGGTGATCTGCCGGCCGTTGTTGACGCGGCGGTCCAGCTCGCGCATGCCGGTGGCGTACATGCGGGCGAGCGATCCGTCCTTGTCGGGGTCGCCCTCGCGCAGCAGTTTCGACTCTTCGCTGTGCGGGTCGAGGTAGACATGGGGCTGCTCTTCGAACGCGTCGATGAAGCGCGCGTTGTTGCGGTCCAGGCGCGACACCAGCACCGCCTTGCCGACCATCACCCAGAGGGCGACCACGAACATCACCGCCAGGATCACGATCACGATCTTGGCGTCGAGCGTGAGGCTGTTCATCAGCACCGTGATGTAGCCACCGTGGTCTTCGCCGGCCTCGCCCTGCTCGGGCTCGCCGTACACCACCAGGCGGCCCTGCTCGCCCTGCGCGGTCTGCAGCTCGTGCCACAGCGCGTTGCGCGGCTCGGCCGACAACTCGACCACGTCGAGCTCGCCGTTGAAGCCCTGGCCGATCACCAACTCACCGGCGAAGGCCTGCATTTCGACCGGTTGCGCAGCGACCTCGCGGCCGTTGACAAAGAGCACGAGGCGGTCCGACAGCGACACGCCGACGTGCTGCCACTCGCCCACCTTGAGCGCCGGTCCCGCGATCTGCATGCCGCCCAGCCGGGCCGACAACTGCGCATCGCTGAACCCCACCGTCAGCGCGCCCCACTGCAGCAACTGCGCCGCACCCGCCGCCGACGGCTTGACCCAGGCCGAGAACGCAAGCCCCGCCCCCGCCACCGGCTGAATGCGCGACGCGTCGCCCATCGCCACCTTCAGGGGCTGGCCAGTGAACACCGCCGAGCCGCCCGCGAGGCCGGCTTCGCTGCGCGTGACGCCGGGCGCGGCCACGGCATTGGCGTAGGGGCTCGCGTCCTTGAACGCGGCGTCGGCCTCACCGAAGTTCAGCCGCAGGCGCTGGGCCGGGCTGTACACGCCCTTGGCGTCTTCGGCGGCGCCGACCTTCTCGTTGCCCGAGTACAGCCAGAAGGCCTCGTTCGGCGCCTTCGACACCACACGAGGCACCTGCACCCAGACGATCGCCAGCTGGTTTGCGGCGTCGAACATCTCGACGTGGTGCTTCAGCGGCGTCTTGTCGTCAGCCGCGATGAAGCGGATGTCGCTGCCATCGGGCTTGGCGTCGGTGAACAGGAAGTTGCCCGTGTGCAGGCGCACGGCCACCGGCACGTTTTCGGCGGTCGTCGCCGCGTCGGCCACGAGCGCGTTCGCATCGAGCGTGATCTTCTTTCGGAACTTCCAGTCGGCGTTCCACCAGGCGTGGGCCGAGACCGGCAGCAAGAGCAAGAGGCTCAACAGGGCGAGAAGGCGTTTCATCGTCGTGCGCATGGGGACCAGGGAGATGCCGCGAAGGGCAGCAAAGCCCGGCAGTGTCGAAGTCCGATGTGTCGAGGCCATGACGCGGTCCGGTGCCTGGTCCGAACGGTCTATGGCTCGGGTGGGCCGAGCGCCTTGCGTTTGGGGGGTGGTGCGCTCGGCCGGTTCTTTCAATCGCAAAGGCGCAAAGAAGAATTGCAAAGGTCGCCAAGTCGTTTCTGGGCGTGCTTGGCGTCGTTTCTTTGCGTCTTTGCGTCTTTGCGTTGAAAGACGGCGCCGCCCAGTGAGAAGCCCCCCCGAGGCGGCCTTCTCACTGACTTGCTGATGGCGATGCCGATGTCAGTCGTCACCGAACCCGATGAACTCACCGGTGACGCGTTTGCGGCGTTCTTTCTTGGCGCGGTCTTCGGCTTCCTTCTGGTCGGCGGTCAACTCTTTCTGCGCCTTCTCGACAGCCTTCTCGCCGCCGCCGGCACTGGTGGCTGCTTGCGGCAGCGGTGCGGGCGGGGCCACGGCCACGGCACCGCCGGCCACGCTGCCGCCGGCGCTGATGTTGCCGGCGTTGAGCACGAGGTTCGTGCCCAGCGTCACCGAGCCCGACTCGGCCCGGATGCCTGCCTCGCCCGCATCGATGTAGCCGTTGGGTGCGATCAGGCGGATGTCGCTCGCCGGCTGGTCGGGGCGCGTCTTGAGCGCGCCGATGCCCGAGCCGCTCACGCTCGCGCTCACGTCCACCAAGACCTCGCCCGTCGTGCGATCGACCTTCAGGCGCGGCGGCGGGGCCACGACGGCGTCGCGCGGGCCGCGGCCGGCATCGACGTTGCCTTGCGAGGCCCACAGGTGCACGTCGCCACCGGCGACGGTGAAGACACGCGACTTGTTGACGTCGAAGTTGTCTCGCACCATGCCAACGATCGAGCCGCCGCCGAAGCTCAAGAGCCCCAGCTGGTCGTCGGTCTTGCCGCCGGCGCCGGTGGCCGCCGTCAGGCCCAGCAGCACACCGCCGCGCGGCGCGAGCAAGGCCATGTCGCCCGACTGCTCGGTGCGCACCTGGCTCTGCGTGAGCGAGATGCCGTTCTGGCCCGTGGGGCCGGCCGGGGCGTACGCACGGGCCAGGGCATCGAGCCCGGCCGCGAAGGGCGTGCCGACGCCCTCGCCCACCCGCTTGCGCGCACGCAGCGCGTCGAGCGCCTGGCCCGCGACGCGCTGCGTCTGGGCGAGCAGTTGCGTGCCGCCGTCGCGCAGGGTCGCCGCGTCGAGCGCCGCCAGCCCCCGGTTGAAGGCCGAGGCCGGGTCGTCGATTTGCGCCGGCTGGGCCATGCCCAGCGCCAGCAGTTCGGCGAGCGCGGGCGGCAGGCCGTCGAGCACCTGCTGGCGCAAGGCGGCGGCGTTGTCGGCCGCCGCAAACGGGTTGTGGGCCACGAAGTGGCGTACCGCCTGCGCGTCGGACGACAGGGTCGGGAAGAGGTCGCGCATCACCGCGTAACCCGGCGCGAAGCTCTCGGTGTTGGCCGTGGCCACGAAACGCTGGTTGCTGACGGCCTGCACACGTTGCGCGAGTTCGAGCCCCAGACGCATGCGCGTGGCTTCGCCCAGGCCCTGGGCCCAGGCCCCGGCCGCCTCGGCCGCGCCCTCGTCACCGGCCGCGCGCTGGCGCAGCGCCTGGTGCCACACCAGTTGCGCGGCCTGCGCGGCACGTGCCTCGGGATTGGGCGCGGACGGGTCCACCAGGGCGTCGAGGGCCGCGTCGCTTAGCACACCGCTCGGGATGAGCGCGCGCAGCCGGGCGCGGTCGAGCACGTGGGCCGTGTCGCCCCCGGCCAGCACCTTGAGCCACTGCGACTCGCCCAGCACCGCGCCGTTGAGCCCGGCCGAGGCCGCGCCGGTCGATGCGAAGGCGTCACGCTGCAAGAAGCCGTTCAGCACGCCGTCGTAGTCGGGCCGGCGGGCGAAGCCGTCGTCGCCCTTGCCCACCCCGGCGGCCACGACCAGCGAGGCCCCGGCTTCGGGCAAGGCGGGGTTGAAAAGGTTGCCACGGGTGACGATGCCGCCGCTCTTGGCGAGGTCGATGTCGCTGCCGGCCAGCACCTCGGCAACGCCGGGGCCGCTGATTTGCACAAGGGGGCTGCCCTCAGGCACCGCGGCCGCGTCGATGCGCCCACCGGCATGGATGCGCGAGACGCTGGCGTCGGACACGTTTTGCGCGCTGATCAGCGTCGTCCCCTTGATGTCGCCGGCCACGATGACCTCGATGGGCTTCGGCACGTCGATGCTCAAGCCAAGCAGGTCGCCGGTGCGCGCCACGATGGCCACGGGGTCGCGGTCGTCCGCATGCAGCGCGCGGCCGTTCACCGCCTCGTGCCGATTGACGGCGCTGAGGTTCTCGCCCGAGTACGGCTGGCCGGCACCCGCGCGGGTCTGCAAGGTCGCCAGCGGAATCGGCGCGAACGCGCTCGGGATCAAGGTCTGCGGACCGCCGCTGTCGAGCCCCGGATCGAGGTCCATCATCACGATCTTTTCGCCCGTGACGTTGCCGTGCGCCAGCAAGCGCAGTTGCCCGTCGGCAGCCGGCGCCAGGCGGCTCTTGGTGGCCGACACGTCGCCGCCGAAGCTGACGAGGTCGGCATGCGACGGCAGGATCGAGAACGCGAGCGTTCTGTTGGCATTGCCCGCCGAGAGCAGCACGTTCTGGTTGTTGCCCGAGCCGGTGCGGTCTTGCAGGTTCGAGATCTTGCCCACCGACACGTCGCCGTTGAGGCTGCGTACCGTGAAGGCACTGCGCTCGCCGTAGGTCGAGAACGCGGGGCTGTCGCCTTCGAGGCGAGACAGCGTCGCGGCCCAGGTCGGGTTGAACGCGCCAAACAGGGCGGCATCGCCGAGCGTCTGCACACGCGCTTCGTTGTTGCCCTGGGCGACGAACACCACGTTGGCGCCCGCGTTCGCGCCCGAGGGGGCCGCCAGACCCGCGGCACGCAGGTTGATTTCTCCGGCCTGTCCGTACACCAGGCCACCGGCCACCACGCCGCCGGCCAGCACCGAGACGTCGCCCCGGTTGCGCTCGACCAGAGCCGGCCCTGTGTTACCGCCGAGGTCGAGGAACGCATTGCTCGGCACCGCCACGTTGAGGCTGGTGACGTCGCGGCCCGCTTTGACGTTCATGTCGCCTCCGCCCAGCGCGCCCACGCCTTCGGTGAAGGTCGCGGCGTTGACCCACCACGCCGTTGGCACGGCTGCCGGGTCGTCGAAGCCCCCCTCGACGGTTTCGCCCACGCGCCAGAGCCAGTTGTTCACGAGCTGGCGCGGCATGGCGTTCACCGTGATGTCCTGGCCGGCGGTGAAGCTCACGTCGCCCCCGTGTCGCGTGAACGTCGGGTTCAGGCTGCGCACCCGCGTGCTGGCGAACACCGGCCCTTGGATCGAGGACGTGCCCCCGGTGAACACCGACACGCCCACGCCGGTGCTGCCCGAGGTCGGGCCGACCATCTGGATGTCTCGCCCCGCCGCCACATCGATGCGCCCGGTGCCTGTGCGCGTCTGCGCCACGGCCGAGCCCTGCTGATTGAACACCACGTTGCCGCTGGCCGCAGTCAGCGTGGACAAGGGCCGCACGGCCGCTGCCGACGCACCGCTCAGGTCGGCCCCGCCGGTGAGCTGGTAGCGCCAGCTGTCGGCGCGCTCGAAAGGCAGCAGGCGGCCGGTGACGGTGCTGAGCTGGCCGGTGAGCGTGAAGCCGTCTTGCAGGCCGCCGGTGACGGTGAGGTTGCCGCCAGCCCGCAGGGTCAGCGCACCGGGCTGGCTGCTGTCGAGCGTGCTGCCGCCGTAGCGCCAGTTGTAGGTGCTGCCGGTGCGGCTGGTGAAGTCGAGCACGCCGCTCACGGTGATGTTGCCCGTGGTGCGCACTTCGAGCCCCGGGCGCAGCTGGAAGGTGGCTGCGTGGGCCGCGCCGCTGCGCCCGAGCCGCGTGCTCATGGCCGTGCGGTTGGCGGTGCTCATGTAGGTTTGCAGCGCCTGGCGCTCGGTGGCCAGCGTGCCAGTGGTCGCCGTCGGGTTGAGCGTGACGTTGGCGCTGCCCTGGTCGCTCACGACGGTGGCTTCGATGATCTCTTGTCGTGCGCCTTGGAGGTAGCTGCCCGGCAAGGCCTCGCCCACCGCGCCCACGCCACGGATCGCCACGTCGTTGCCGACCCGTGGTGCGCGCAGCGTCACGGTGCCGCCCCAGTCGGCGTTACGTGCGGCTTCTTCGGCATTCGACAAGCCGGTGGCCGGGCCGCCGTTCAAGCCGCTCACATCGACCTGGGCGCCCTGCTCGATGCGGATGGCATCGCGCGGGGTGGTGCTCGTGAGGCCGGTGCGAATGCGCGAAGACACGAGCACCGTGCCGCCTTCGTGGCCGGCCGCGCTCGAATGCGCGTCCACCCGCGCGGTGCTGGTCAGCGTGGCGCTTTCGGCCGCGTGCAGCTCGATGCGGCCACCGCGTGCGCCGCTGGCGTCGAGCCGGCCGGCGATGCGCAGGTGGCCGTCGCGGGTGGTCGCCGCCGGGGTTTCGGTGCGTGCGCCATCGACCGCGATGCGCAGCGTCTTGGCCTTGAGCGTGTCGCCGGCCGAGAGCGTGGCGTCGCCTTCACGCACTCGCACGTCGAGCGTCTGCAGGCCGGGGCCGCCGTCGAGCGCGCGCGCCAGCGTGCCCAGGTCGGGCAGCGTGCGGGCGTCGGCGCTGATGTCGGCGCGCAGCGCGACGCTGTCGGCCGCGGTGTTGACCTCGGTGCGGATGCGCCCGTCGAGTTGCAACGTGCCTTGCGCGGCGGCGAGCGTGAGGGCGCCCGCGTCACCATCGGCGCCGGCGCCCGAGAGGTCGATCTCGCTGCCCATGCGCGTGCGCACCGAGCCGGCGGCCGCGCTCAGCGTGGCCTGGCCCGCCGAGGCGTCGGCGCGCTGGTTGGCGAACTGCTGCGTGCTGCCGGCCACGCTGAGGCGCGAGCCGGCGAGCAGGGTCACGTCGTCTTGCGCACCGCTGCCGGTGGCCTGCAGCGTGACGCGGCCCGAGGGCAACTCGATGCGCCCGCCGTGCTGCACCTGCCGGCCGCTCAGGGCGAGCGTGGCGCCGAGTTCGGCCGAGGTTTCGGGCGATGCCGGCGAGCTGGCTTCGGTGCGCAGAACGCCTTCGGCCACCACGCTGTGGTGGGCGGCACGACCGGCGCCGATGCGGGCGGCCGACATCGTGAGGTCGCCTTGCGCGTGAAGGCTGCCGGTGCCGCTGAAGCGGATCTGCCCGGTGCCTGCGCGGCTGGCGCTGCCCCCGCTGTCGGGCTGGCCGGTGGCGGTGACCTGCTGGCGGGCGAAGCCTTGCATCGCAAAGCGGCCACCGGCGAATTCGACCGTGCCGTGCGCACCTTCGCCGCCCACCGCGCGCACGGTGAGCGTGCCGCTGCCGGCGTCGGCGGTGAGGGTCGGGGCCGGGGTGCTGGCGCTGCGGCGCAGGGTCACGTCACCGGCGGTGAGGGTGGCCGAGGCGGTGGCCGTGGCGGCCCGCAGGCCGTCGCCGTCGAGCGTGAGACCGCGCATCTGCGCCCCGCCGAGCTGCGCGTTACCGTGCACGTGGAAGGCCTCGCCGCTGGTCAGCCAGAGGCGCTGGATGGGGGCCAGTTGCGCGAGCAGCGCGTTGTCGAGGCGCAAGCCGGTCGCGTCGAGCGGCGCATCGCCGAGGTGCACGCTGGCGGCCGACAGGCCCACGTTCGCCGCGTTGAGCAGCAGGCTCGGCGAATAGCTCTGGGTGCGGCTCGCGTCGAAGCGCACCGAGCGGCCCGACAGGCGCACGCCGTCGGCCACGCTCAGCTCACCCTGCGTGCCGCTCTGGCCGCTGCGGGCCACGGTAGGCAGCGCATCGGCCTGGCTGACGAACAGCGCGGCGCCGTCGCCGGTGGCCTCGATGCGATCGCTGCGCGGCGCTTGTGAGGCCGCACCGACCACCGAGGCGACGCGCTGCACGCGCACCGCGTCGCGCGCGGCCAGCAGCACCTCGCCGGCCTGCACGGCCTGCGTGCCGGCCAGCGTGACCGAGCCGGCGACCTCGCCGAGCGTCAGCGTGCCGCGCTGTGCCGCGCTGCCATCGCCATGCGACACGGCGGCGCCGAGCACCAGGGTTTCGGCGTTCAACTGGGTCAACGCCTGGCCGCTGAGCGTGAGGTGGGCCGAGGGCGTGGAGGGCGTCTGCAAGTCGGCCGGGAAGTCGTTGACCGTCACACGCGGTGCGGTCAGCGCGACCTCGGCCCCGCGGCCGGTGCGCGGCGCGCCATCAACCCGCGCGGTGGCAGCGCCCGCCTGGATCGACCCGGTGGACAGGCGCAGCGACTCGCTGGCCGACACCGACAGCGCGCCCGCATCGAGCGGCGTGCGAGGCGCCAGCTCACCGGCAATCGACGCGGCCAGCGGGAAGTAGGCGTTCGCCGAGTGGTCGCGCAGCTCGGCGAGCTTGCGGAACTGCTGGTCGTTGTAGACGCGGTAGCCGCTCCAGCGTGTGGTGCTGGCGCCGGCCCCGTCGATGCCCAGGCGTGCGGCCACGACGGTGGTGCCACCGGCTTCGGCCACGCGCGCACCGGGCTGCATGTCGGCGGTGCCAGCGACGGCCTGCACCGCATAGGCGCCGGGCAGCACCGCATAGCGGGCCGGCATCAGCGTGTAGGTGCCGGCGGGCAGTCCGCTGCCTTCGGCGATGGTGATGGTCTGGCCGACGCGCATGAGCTGCGAGCCACCCAAGGCCGCGTTCTGCGTGAGGTCGCGCTGGATCATCGGGTCGAAAGGCGCGGCGTGGTCACCGCGCGAGGGCATCAGCGCGAAGAGCGTGTTGCGCACGTCGCCGCTGCCATCGCAGGGCTCGCCCACGCAGTTGAGGCGCACGTCGCGCGAGCCGCCGGGGCCGGGTGTGAACTCTTGCGCCACCAGGTCGCCCCCGCCGCGCACGTCGAGCCGCGCCTGCGGATCGACATCGACCGAGGGCCCGTTCAGGCGGATGCGCTTGGCCTCGACGCGCGTGCCCTCGCCCGAGGCGATGCGGCGGTCTTCGGTGGTGCTGGCCGTGGGGTCGTAGGCGCTGTCGCTGTAGGTCCACTGCGCGCCGTTGTTGAACACCGCACCGTAGGGCACAGCCTGCGTGCCGGCCACCGACAGCACGGCCTGCGGGCCCACGCGCAGCGACTGCGTCGCGTCGAGGTCGATGCCGCCGTGCGGTGCGCTGATGCGGCCGGTGATGTCGATCTCGGCGGCGCGCAGGCTCACCGTGCCGGCCGCCGACAAGGGTTCGAGCGGTGTGCGGCCTGCGGCCGGGGCGATGGCGATGCGGCCCGCGTCACCCGTGGCTTCGAGGCGGAAGTCGGTCTGCGTGGCCGGCGTGAGCTGCGCTGCGGTGACGGTGAGGTCACCGCCGGTCTTGAGCGAGCCGTTGTAGCGGTTTTGCGTTTCGTCGTTGCCGCGCAGGCGCACGTCGTCGCGGGCGTTGATGCGGGCATCGCCCACGCCTTGCAAGACGCTGTGGCCCACCACATCGACATGGCGCGCATCGACCACCAGGCGGCCGCTGCCGCCCGATGCGGTGCCCTGCTGGGTGGGCGCGAATGTGGCCGCGTTCTGCTGGTAGCCCAGCACCGCCGTGCCGGCGGTGCGGATGTCGAGCGTGGTGTCGGCCGCTACGCGCAGGGCCTGCGCGTCGAGCGTCAGCGAGCCACGGGGCGTGAGCGTCACGGTGGCCGGCGCCCCCGGCACCGCAGCATCGACCGCCAGCGTCTGGGCACTGGCGAGCCACACGGTGTCGAAGCCCGAGTCGTTGACCAGCGCAGTGCCGATGCGGCCCTGCCCGGCATGCGCCTCGGCAGAGAAGCCCGCGCCGAGGGCAGGCAGTGCGCGGGCCTCGGCGATGTGCAGCACGCGTTCTTGCCGGAACGAAGCGTCGAACACCGGGGACGGCGTGGTCGCCGTCACGTGGCCGTCGTGGCCGCTCTTGTCCAGCGCATCGAGACGCACCGACAGGCGCCCCCCCTCGACACCGGCAGCGCCCGCGTGCGCCGTCAGCTGCCCGTTGACGTTCAGGCTCTGCATGGCGCGCAGACTGACGGCACCGCCGCGCGAGGCCACCTCGGTGCGAACGGGTTGGCCGTTGCGCACCAGATCGACCTCGCCGCGTGCGCCGTCGGCGTGAACACGCGCGCCGGCTGCCACCGCGAGGTGGCCATCGGCCGCGTCGAGCCGCACGGTGCCGCCTTCGAGCACCTGGCCGCTGCGGCGGCCGTTCAGGTCGGCCACGATGCGCGCTTCGCCGCTGACGTCGATGCGGGCGTTGCTACCGAGTTGCAGCGCGTGCTGGGCGGCGAACTCGGGCGACCAGGCATCGAGGTAGTTGCCAGACGATGCCTTGCGGGGGGCGAGCGAGGCCGTCACCGAGCCCCCCGCAGCGCGCAGGGTGCCGTCGATCAAGCCCGCGCGGCCGGCTTCGATGGTCAGCCGGCCCCCGGCCCCGGCGTCGAGCACCGCGCCGGTTTCGACCACCACGTCGGCCAGTGCACGCCCAGCGGTGAGGTTCATCTCGACCGGCCGCTCCTGCATCGGCAGGGGCGCTTGTGGCAACAGGGCATCACCCAGGCGGGCACCATCGGCCACACGGCGCAGCGTGGCATCGGCCACCCAGCGATCGACCCGGGGCGCGATGCGCGTGCCGCCCTGCACCGTGAGCCCGTCTGCGGCAACGAAGCTGTAGCGTTCGAAGCCGCGGCCGAAGAGGGGCGTGTCCACCTGCACGGCGGTGTCGCGGCTTTCGGCACCCAGGGTGATGCGCGGGGCGCTCAGCGACAGTCCGCCCCCTTGGGTCACGCCGAAGGCCGACACGCGCGAGGCGAAGCGCTCGCCCAGGGCCAGGCGGCCCGGGTCGGCCTGCGTCGGGTCCACCTCGTCGGCACGCGAAGCGCCGAGCGTGAGCTGCCCCCCCCGCCCGCCGGTGGCCACGCCGCTGGCGTTGACATGCGCACCGGCATCGAGGCGAATGGCCGCCACCTGCGACACGTCCACATCGCGGCCGGTGATGCTGACCGCGCCCCCGTCGAGCACGATGGGCGTGTTGCGGCTCGCCGCCTGGGCATGGCCGAAGTCGTTGACAAATGTGCCGCTGACGTCGAGCGTGACCCCGGCCCCCACGCGCATGTCGCCAATGCGGGCCTGGCGGCCTTCGTGGTTGATCTCGCCGATGTCGATGCGGCCGCCCCGGGCGCTGAGGTCGGCATCGATGCCCACCGCGTTGGCCTTGATCGCGAGACTGCCGCGCGCGCCCACGTCGATGGCCGAGCCGGCGGCCACGTTGACGCTGCCGTCGCTGGTGACGCTCAGGCGTTGCACACCGCTTGCGCGCAGCATGCGGGTGTCGATGACCATCTGGCGGTCTTGCCCCTGGCCGGCGGCGGCGGCCGGGTGGTCGGTGAACAAGACGCTGGCGCGCTCGATCTCGACCTGCTGGTTCAGCGGGATGCGGTTCACCCCGGTCAGGGCCTCGGCCCCGGTGCTGCCGATGCGCAGCGTGCCGCCGAGCAGGCCTGCGTCGGTGCGCTGGCGCTCGCTGCGCGTCACGTGGGCATCGATGCGACCGGCCAGGCTTCCGCGGGGCGCGATGATTTCCACCGTGCCCGCGCCCTTGCCCTCGGTGAAGCCCCCGACCGCACTGATGCGCGGTGCTTCGTAGGTGGTGCGGGTGTCGATGCCTTCGCGCGGCGCGCTCACGGCCACCGTCACGCGGTCGGCGAAGCCCACGTACTCGTCGGTGGCGCGGGCCTGCATCACATCGACGACGCGGCCGTCGCGCGTGAGCAGTTGCGAGGTGCGGCCGCTGGCGGCGGTGGTCTGCGTGCTGCCGCCCGACACGTCGAGCACGGCGCCGCGCGCCACGTCCACGCGGCCTTCGGCGCGCAGCGCGATGGTGCCCGCCGTGGCATTGCGTTCGGCCTGCGTGCCGGCCACGGCATCGCGCCGCGCGCTCAGGTCGATGAAGGCATGGTCTTGCGCCACGTTGACGTGCACGCCCTGCCCGCGCAAGAAACCTTCGCGCTGGCCCGGCGCGTCGCGCAGGTCGTTGGACGTGAGGCGGTCGATGTAGACGTAGTTGCGGGCGCCGTCCACCCGCACATCGCGCTCGCCCGAGGCGTCGAGGGTGACGTTGTCGGCCACGGTGAGCGTCGCGCCAGCGTCTTCGGCCGCGAGCACCGCGCCCGAGCGCCCGATCTGCGCACCTGTGCCCCGCGCGCTGAGGGTGATGTCGCCGCCTTTGGCGCGCAGCAACGTGGCGCGGCCGGGGTCGCCGGCGCCCACGGCGACGGTGCGGCCGTCCACCACGATGGTCGAGCGCGCGGCCTTGGCCCCGGCGTCGCTGAGTGCCGCCGTCGCGGTGTCGGTGGCGTCGAGCAGCACCTGGGTGGTCGAGCCGGCGCGCAGGGTCACGTCACCGGTGGCTTTGACGTCGAAGGGCGTGGCCGTGAAGCCGCCCGCCCCACCCCCGACGGGGGCGGCGCCCGAGTCGCTGCCCGAGGCCACCTCGCGTGCGCGCAGGTAGATCGAGCCGTTGTCGTACAGCGCCGAGGTCGCGGTGATCGACCCCGACTGGTTGACCGCCATGCCCACCAGCGTGGTGTTGCCGCGTGGGGTTTCGATGCGGCCGCTGTTGGTGACGGTGCCGCCCTGCCCCACCTCGACCAGCAGGCCACGCAGGGTGGCACTGTCCGAGCTGGTGAGGAAGACCCGCTGGCCCGCACCCAGCACCACCTGTCCGCCCGGCTTTACCTGAATGGCCCCGGCGTTCTCGACGTTCGGCGCAAACACGTACACGTTGCCGGCCTGGATGACCGCGTTCGGCGCGATGTCCACCCGCGCGGCCAGGGCCTGCGGGTCATTCGGCTGGACAGCGAAGGCCGCGGCGCTGGGGTCGCCATTGAGCAGGCCGCGCTGCGCGCGCACCTCGTTGAGGTCGAGGGTGGAGGCGATCAGGCTCGCCACATCGACCCGCGCGTTGTTGCCGAACAAGAGGCCGTTCGGGTTGATCAGGTAGATCTGCCCCATCGGCGCGGTGATGCGCCCGTCGATGGTGGACAGCGTGCTGTCGTGGATGCGGTTGATCGACGTGAAGGCCTGCGCCGGGTTGGTGTGCGTGAAGCGCACCGTCGCGTCGGCGCCGACGTTGAAGCTCTGCCAGTTGAGCAGCGAGCTGGTGGCTCCGTGCGTCACGGTCACCTGCGCACCCTGGGTCACCACGCGCGTGCCGGGGGTGTCGCTCGCACCGCAGGCGGCGGCGCCACAAGCGACCGGCACCGCGTTGCCCGGCACGGCCGGCGCGGGCGACACCTGGGCGAGCACGTCGTGCCAGGTCACCACGCCCAGCAAGGCCAGCGAGATGGCGTGCAACGACCATTCGTACGGCGTGCGGCGCCCTGCGCGCCTCGGCCCCATCGCGGTGATGGCCGCGCGCGCGGTGTGGCACAGGCGCGCCTTGCGAAGGGCGTTACGACGAAGCAGCAGCAACACGCGGGAGGTCTTCATGGTCGGGCTCGGGGTGGATGGCTCGGCAAGCGAATCAGGTGACGGGTGCAGGCGCGGGTGCTGCTCAGAAGTCGAGGCCCAGGCGCGCATGCCAGCGCCAGTCGCCCTTGTCGGTGATGTACTGGCCCAGGCCGGTGGCGCCCGGGTTGAGCGCGCGCGCGCCTTCGAGCTGCACGCGCCAGCCGCCGGCGGGGGTGAAGCGCAGGCCGGCGCCCAGGCCGCCGATCCAACGGCGGCTGAACTGCGGGCCGGCGGGTTGCGCCACCTCGACCGCACCCAGGTCGAACAGGCCATAGAACTGCAACGACGCGCGCCAATCGGCGCCGGCCGATGGCAGCGGCGCCACGGGCAGCGGCGAACCCGGGGCCGCCGTGGGCACGGCATTCGCGGCCGCGCTCTTGGCGGCATCGAGCGCGCGCTGTTGCAGCTCTTCGGCGCTCAGGCGCCAGGGCCACCAGCGAAGTTCGAGGCTGGCGCGCCCGCCGCGGTCGCCCGACAGCTCGGACTCGCGGTAGCCGCGCACGCTCTCGGCACCGCCCACGCTCATCTGCTCGTTGGCAATCAGCGGTGAAGCGGTCCATTGGCCGTCGATGCGGCCCCACAGGCCCAGGCGGGCCCCGAAGGCGCGCTCGTGCGTCACATCGAACTTGAGTGCCGACCAGCCGGCGCGCGCCAGTTGGCGTCGGCCCTGGAACTCGGAGTCCTGGTTGCCGAAGATGCCGCGCGGCGCGGTCAGGGCCGTCAGCGAAAACTGCGTGCTGCGCCCGGGCTGGGCCAGCGTCGCGCCATACGCCAGCGACAGCGGCGCATAGGCGATCGAGCCCTGGATGGGCTGGTCTTCGCTGCCCACCGCGATGTCGGTCTGCGCGAAGTTCTTGTAGTCGAGCCCGAAGGTGATGCTGTGGAAGGCCGCGCCCTGCATGGCCCCGGGGGGCAGCGGCTTGACCCAGCGCGCACCAGCCAGCGTGGCTTCGCCGATCACGGTCGAGGCCCCGACCAGCGCCACGCGCGAGTCCGACTTCACGGCATAGAGCGCCAGCACGTCGGGGCGGTCGTCCATGCGCCAGAGGTAGTTGCCCACCAGCACGCGCACCTCGTCGGTCTTTTGCGGCGACAGCTGCACCGACAGGCCGGCGCTGTGCTGGCGCTGCCAGAGGTTGTCCCAGCGCAGGCCCGCGCTCAGGCGCGACTCGCTGGTGAAGGCCGAGCTGCGGTTGTTCAGCTCGACCTCGCCATGCAGGGGCAGCGTGTCTTTCACCAGCAGCTCGACCTCGACCGTGCCGGGCGTGCGGCCCGGCCGCAGCACGGGCGTGACCTGCCGGTCGCCGGTGCGGTTGAGTGCGCCCAGCTGGGCCTGCACCGCGTTGAAATCAGGCACCGCGCCGGGGGCGAAGTCGCTCACGCGCTGGCGGATCTCGCCCTGCGTGAAGTAGCGGTTGCCAGTGATGCGCAGGCGCTCGACGCGGCCTTCGAGCACGCGCAGGCGCACCACGCCGCCATCGACCTTCTGCTCGGGCACATCGACGAAGACCGTCTGGTAACCCAGGCGCTGGTAGGCGTCTTCGAGCGACTTGCGCGCGTTCTCGACGTCGCCGATCGTGCGCTTTTCGCCCAGGTGGGACAGCACGGCGCGCTCGATCTCGAGCACGGGCAGCACGGTGTTGCCCTCGACCACGTATTCGAGGATGTCAAAGCGCGGGTCGGCCTCGGCCTGCGCGGCCTGCGCCGGGGTTTGTGCCCCGCTCGGCCCGCTCCAGATCGCCAGGCAGAGCGCCCCCAGCACCGCCTGCCGCACAGGGGTGCGGGTCGAGCGCACAAAGAAATTCGGCGAGGCGCCGACACGCAGGTGAGACGAAGGCATGAAGAAGATCGGGCTGCAAGAACAAGAAGAGCGCGAGCGTTCGCGCCACGACGGCGCCACACCGCGCCGGGCAAAAGAGCGCATTGGACGCAGCCGCCATGACACCGGTGTGATGCGCGAGTGACGCGCGCACCCCTGAACCGGGGCCACGCTGCGCGGCGCACACACGAGAGAAGCCCCGCATGCCAAGGGCATGCGGGGCGGGGGGGAACAGGCCTTGGCGGTCAGACCGCGCAGAGCCCGTTCAACGGAGCGTTCACGCGAACGCCCTGGGGGTCATCACTCCACCGCGAACGGGCGCACGCAGCTGTTGCCGACGGTGCGGAAGCGGGTACGGTGATCCGGGTAGAAGGTTTCCGACGGATCGGCCACGCCAGGCAGAGCCAGCACGCCGTTGCGGGCGGGCACTGCAAAGCTGTTGATCACGTTGGCCGAACCCGTGGCCGAGGCCAGGAAGCTGAAGAACGCAGGGGCAGCCGCTTGGCTGGCCGCGTTCATGCCGAAGTTCGTCGGGCCCACCGCCGGGTTGGCCAGGGTCAGCACTTGCTCGGCCATCCAGTTGTAGCGACCGTTGGCGGCGTTGGCCTTGCTGGGGTACTGGCCGTCGAGCTTGACGAAGCGCCAGCCGCTGCCGTTGCCCGAAGCCGCCGGGGCGTTTTCGAGGCTGGCATAGCCGATCGCGTAGTAGTTCGCGGGCTTGGCTTGGCCGCTGGCGGCGACCGAGTTGGCGCTGCCTTGGGCGGCGGTCACGGTCGGGAACGGGGCCACCGAGTCGATGGCGGAGAGCTGGTTGCCCGTCGCGCCGTACTCCATCACGTGGTAGGCACCCGGGTCATTGCGGCCGCCGGTGCTGTCGTCGTTGCCCGCCGGAATCAGGCCCTTGGGCGAGCAGTTCGTCGCGAGGATTTGCGAAGCGAAGGTGGCGTGCGAACCCGAACCGGCCACGCGGCGCACAAAGCGCACGGTCTGCGTGTCGTTGGGGTTGGTGGCGGCGGTGTTCGGGAACAGCACTTCCCAGCTCGCGTTGGCCGGGCCGCCATTGAAGTTGGTCAGCGACACGACCTGGCTGGTGCTCAGCGACGGCGCGTTGACCGGGTCGTCGTTCTGCGTCAGGCCTTGTTCGGCCTGCAGGGCGCGGTACAGCGGCAGCGAGGTGGCGATGCCGAAGACGATGCCGAACTGGCCGGTCACGCTCTGGATGCCATCGGGGTTGAAGGCACCCACGCCAGCACCGGCCAGCGGGCCGGTGAACATGTCGGGCTCGACGTCGGCGTTGCCGATGAAGGGGCGCACGCCCGAGGCTTCGGTGCCGCAGCCAGTGCGGTTCAGCACCGACTTGCCACCGAGGGTGACGGTGGTGCCGGCCGAGCAGGTGGTGCCGGCGCCGATGTTGAGGCGCAGCACGTTCTGTCCGTTGCCCGACACGGGGCCGACGCCCAGGTACGAACCGGTGGTGTTGTCGTAGCTGAAGTCGAGGTTGGTGAAGGTGCTGGGCAGGCTGGCCGCCAGCGTCGCATTGATCGGGCAGGTGATGCGGGTCACGTTGGTGCCCTGCTGGTACACCGTGATGCCCGAGCCACCGCAGCCGGCCGAGACCATGGCGTTGGTGATGGTGGCACGGGTGGCCGAAGCGCCGCCAGCGGTGATGGTCAGCGTTTGGGCCGACACGCCGCCTGCGGCGCACAGGGTCGCCACAGCCAGGGCGAGAGACTTGATCTTCATGGAGTGTTCCTCGTAGGACGAATCAGAAGCGCAGGACGGCCAGGCAAAGCTCCGCCCCGGTCGCATGGGTGAACCCCATGCGACATGAACCCACCGGCGCCAGTCGGCGCCGGAAGAATTACTTCGACGAGCGGCGGCGGGCCACGGCGCCCAGCGTCAGCAGGCCGGCGAGCATCAGCGCGTAGGTGCCCGGCTCGGGGATCGGGGCGGTGGCGTACATCAGGTTGCCGTTGCTGACCGAGAAGAGACCGGCACCCAGGGTGTTGCCGAAGGTCGTGCGGGTCGAGTTAAGCGTCGTCGCGTTCGTGTACCCCAGGAAGTTCTGCGACTGCGCCAGCGTGGCGTTGGCACCGCCGAGTTGTTGGGCATTGAAGATCGTGTACATGCCGCTGGCTTGCGCGCCCACTTGCGTCGAGGTCAGGACGGCCCAGCCATCGGCTTCGGTGGTGTGCGTGCCGTTGGCATTGTGGACGTTGATCAGCGTGGCCATGGCCGTGTTGATCGCGCCCATGCGCGAGGCGCTCGGGTTGTTGCCAGCCGAACCCGGGGTCGAGACGTAGGTGGCGCTGGGGCTGACTTGGTCGTTGGCGAAGAGACCCCAACGCACGTTGTCGAGCACCAGACCGGCGGTGCCCAGGAAGGTGTCCCAGCCCGTCAGGACCGAAGCCACGCGCGTGCCGTAGGTGCCGAAATCGAACTCGCTGATCATCGTGCCCAGGTCACGCGAGTAGGTGATGTTGTTGGCCGCGTCGTAGGCCACGAACACCATTTCGCTCGTCGGGCGCGAACCGCCGGTGGCCGACAGATCGATGGCCGCAGAAGCCAGACCCGAAGCGGCCACCATCGAGGCGACTACCAGGGCTTTCAGTTGGAATTTCATGTGTATCTCTCCTTGAAGACCCTTGGGGTCTCGGTTGGTATGTGTGGCTTGCAGATGGAAAAACCTGCGGCGCGCTGGGGTCCGCTTGCCGGCGTGACGAGCCCGGGCCAACCCTGTGCGTGCTGGAAGCGAAGTATTTCGAGCGTCTGTGACGTGCCGTGATCGAAACAACAGCCGCCATGTGCCGATGGGACTACGGCGAGGGAACTTCTCCCTAGTCCGTTTGGCGCGGCGCTCGATTCAGCAACCGCGCGGCCCACGCATCGGCCACGAAACAGCACAGCGACGCCGCCATCACCGGCAGCAGCACGCGCCCGCCACCGGCCAGGAACCGGGCGCTCGCGTGCAGGGCGCTCCAGGCGTCGTGGCCGGCATCGCTCAGCACCATCGCGCGCACATGGCCCAGCCACTCGATGGGGGCCAGCGTGCCCAGCAGCAGGGCCAGCAGCGGCACGCCCAGCAGCAGGCGCGCGACGGCGGCTGACACCGCCACACCGCCCGCGTGCCCTGGCAGCGGCCATGCCACCAGCGCGGCCACGAAGAGGCACACCGTGGCCCAGACCGTGCCCAGCGGAATGGTCGCCGTGGCGCGGTTGCCGCCGGCCGGGTCGTACACGCGGGTGCCCACCACCATGTAGCGCGCCAGCTCGAAGCTCGCCTGCAGGCTGCGTTCGCCGCGCGCTTCGCCGACATCGACCGCCGCGAGGCGAAAGTCGCCGTCGAACCAGGGGGTGGTGTGCGTCCACGCCGGGGCGAGTTGTTGCACCAGCGGGCCCTGCGCCCAGGTGCCGAGCGCGAGCAAGGCCCCCAGGACGAGCAGCGTGCGCAAGGCTGCGGCTCGCCAGCGCCGAACAACAGGCGACGGGTGAAGAGGCTCAGCCACGCTGGCACCCCACGAGGGCGGCGCGCGCCTGCTGGCGGCACTGCGCCTGCTCGGCCGCCGAGGGCAGGCGCCAGCACGGGCCCAAGGCCTGCGAGAAGGCCGCCAGGCATTGCGCGCGGCGCCGCGCGTCGGCATCGGCATCACCCGGCGGGCGCGTCGGGGTTTCAGGCGCGGGCGACGGCGACGGATCGGGTGGCGACGGCGTGCCAGGCGAACGCGCACCAGCCGTGCCATCGGCACGCGCGATGAAGTGCCATTGCGCCACCTGCAAGGCTTCGCTGAAGCCGTCTTCGCCGACGCCGAAGCCGGACTTCAGCAGTGGGGCCTTCTCGCTGCGGCTCGCGATGCCGACGATGGCGCCTTGCTCGCGGATGAGCGTCCAGTCCGCCGAGCCGGTGAACGGGTCGCGATAGAGCTTGCGCAGGTGGCGGCGCGGCATGGGAAAGCGCTTGTCGAGCAGCAATTCGTCGAGCGATCTGGGGTACTGCGGCACCCCGCCTGGGCTGGCCGCGCGGTAGGCCGCGATGGCCTCGCGGAACTGTCGGCCGATGAACAGCAGCTCGCGTTCGCGCTCGCGCTGCATCTGCGTCTGCTGCACCCGCAAGGGCACGGTGGTGGCCAGCGCCAGCAACGCCACGGCCACCATGACGATCAGCAGGGCCACGCCGCGCTGGGCCTCACCAACTGGCATAGGGCGTTCCGTCGCGGCCCAGGCCCTCGGCGCCGCTTCGCACGTCGGCCACGCCTTCGCTGGGGGCGTCGGCAGAGCTGGCGGCCGCCGCCTCGCTCGGCCGCGCTTCGACCGGGCTCAGCGCGACCCAGGTGTCGCGCTTGTCGGTGATGGGGTCGATGGGCAGCTCGCGCAGGTAGCGGTGCGTGATGAGTTCGTCGAGGCTGGTCGCGGCACGACCCTTGTCGGCCTCGAACTGGTCGAGCGCGTGGCGCATCTCTTTGAGCGAGGCCTTGAGCGTGGTCTCGCGGGCCCGCTCGATGTGGTCCACCGTGCGCGGCGCGACGATGCTCAGCAGCAGGCCCACGAGCGCCAGCACGACCAGCAGCTCGATCAGGGTGAAGCCCGACCGCCGACCACCCGGTGCACGAAGTGCGGCGGGCCGATCCCAAGCCGAACCGCATCCCCTCGGGGGATCGGCCGATGTACGCGTTGGACGAGGGGCCATCATGCTCACCAATCCCGGTAAGGCACGCCGTTCAGGCCGGTGCGTTCGGACAATGAATGCACGTCGAACACGTCCTCACCCGGCGCGGGCGCATCGGGCGGGCTGTCGTGGCTGCGCAGGCCCCAGGTCTCTTGAGGCGGCAATTGCGCGTCGGGGTTCATCGGGTCGCGCGGCAGGCGGCGCAGAAACCGGAGCTTGCGGCCGTCGGGCTTGCTCGCGTCGGTGACACCTTCGACCAGCAGGTCGAGCGCGGCCGGGTAGCCCGAGGCATCGGCCGGCAGCTTGACGCGGCCTTCTTTCGCGGCGCGGTGGTAAGCGTCGATGGCGCTGCGAATCTCGCGCAGGGCCTGCCGCAGCTCGGTTTCTTGGGCGCGCTGGGCCTGCAGCTTGAGCACCGGGGCGGCCATGCTGACCAGCACGGCCAGCACGGCCAAGGCGATGCTGATTTCGAGCAGCGTGAAGCCGCGTGCGCGCGCTGCACGGGGTCGGGGTGAAGCAAGAGCCGACATGCGCCACGCTCACAAGCCGATGCGCAGCTGCGCCGACCCGCCGCTCACGGGCCGCTGCTGCCCGTCGGGCAGCCGCACGCTGCCACCGACGACCTGCAGGCTGGCCGTGCCGGCGCCGGCGGCCACGGCCCGCAGGCTGATGCTGCCGGCCAGCACCCCTGGCGTGCCGCTGGGCAGCAACTGCACCGACACGCGCCCGCCGCTGCCGCCGCCGATCTGCGAAGCGTCGAACTGCAAGACCACCTCGCCCTGCTGCGCGGGGCCGGCGTCGCCGATCTCGACGCTCACGCCGAAGTCTTTGCCGAGCGACACCTCGGCCGGCGCGCGCAACTCGGCCGCAAACTGCGCCGGCACGGCCGGCACCTCGGGTGGCTCGGCATCGGCCGCGCGCACCGGTCGGCCATTCGCGGGTGCGGCTGCCGCCGGGCGCGCACCGGCGCCGCTCGGCGGCATCGACAAAGCCCGCGCCGCGGTGGGCGCAATCACCAGCGGCGGCGCGCCGGCGGCTGCCTCGGTGCCCGCCGCGAGCATCAGCGCCGAGGCATCGGGTGGCGTGATGTTGCGCAGCACGCGCGGGGTGATGAGCAGCACGATCTCGCTCTTGTCGCGGTTGCGCGTGGTGTTGCCGAAGGCGCGGCCCAGGCCGGGGATATCGCCCAGCCCCGGCAGCTTGGCCAGCGTCTCGCGCTCGTTGTCGTTGATGAGGCCGGCGAGCACCTGGGTCTCGCCGTCGCGCAGGCGCAGCGAGGTCTGCGCGGTGCGCGTGCCCAGGCGGAAGGCGCTCGAATTGCCTTCGGTGATGCGTTCGAGGTTCGAGTTGACTTCGAGCGTGACCTTGATGCCCACCTCGTCGTCGAGGTAGACGTTGGGTTCGACTTCGAGCTTCAGGCCCACGTCGAGGTACGACACCGACGAGGACACGCCCGCGCCCTGCACCGAGGTGCTGGTGAAGACCGGCAGCTTCTCGCCGATCAGGATCTTGGCCTTCTCGCGGTTGCGCGTGCGGATGCGCGGGTTGGCGAGCAGGTTCACGTCGGTGTCTTGCGAAAAGAGGTTGATGCGCAGCGCCGGGTTGGCGATGGTGCCGATGAGCGACCGGTCGCGCACGTTGATGCGCCCGCCCACCAGCGCCGCCGGGTTCGACTCGACACGGATCTCATCGGGGAACTGAATGCCCAGGTCGAGCGCGCGGCTGCGGCTGATTTCGAGAATCTCGACTTCGAGCATGACCTCGGGCTCGGCGATGTCGATCGACTCGATCAGGCGCTCGGCCAGGCGCACCGCGTCGGGCGTGTCGCGGATGGCGACCATGTTGAGCTTCTCGTCGATGTGCACCTCCTTCGTCTTCACGAGGGTGCGCAAGAGGCCCTGCGCCTGCTTGGCGTCGGCGTTCGAGAGAAAGAACACGCGCGCGGTGAGGTCCTGGTACTCGCGCTGCTTGGCCTGCGTGGCGGGGTAGATCAGCAGCGAGTTGTCGTTGAGCACCTTGCGGTCGAGCTGCTGGGTCAAGAGCAGCAGGCGGATCACGTCGTGCACCGGGCTGTTGCGCACGGTGAGCGTCACGCGGGCGTCGGCGCGCACGTCGCGGTCGAACACGAAGTTGATGGGCGCTGTGCGCGCGATCACGTCGAAAGCGTTGCGCAGCGGGGTGTCGCGCAGTTCGAGCGTGATGGGGTTGTTGAGCGCGCCCTTCAGCGTGGGCGGCAGGGCCTCCGCGCTCATCTGCCGCTCGCGCAAGCGGGCCAGTGCCTTGCGCGCCGGGCCGTGGCCGGCGTCTTGGGCCAGCACCTGGCGCAAGGCGGCTTCGGCCTCGGGCAGCTTGCCCTGCGCGGCCAGGGCCTCGGCCTGCGCCACGCGCGCGTCGAGCCCCACGCGGGCGTCGAGGGCGCGCAGGCCCGCCTGCGCGCGGCGGTTGTCGGCATCGACCCGAAGCACGCGTTCGTAGAGGGCCCTCGCCTCGTCGCCCCGCCGCGCTTGCGATGCGCTCTCGGCCGCCGCCAGCCACTGCGACAGCGACAGCTCGCGCTGCCGCACGAGGGCGGCGCGCAGTTCGCGGTCGTCGGGGCTGCGGCGCAGGCCTTCGTCCATCACCCGAAGGGCCTCTTCGTCGCGGCCGGCCGCCGCCAGTTCGCGCCCGCGTTTCAACTCGGGTGCGCCAGCGCAGGCCGCCATCAACACGGCCACCAGGACCAGCCCGCCGCGTCGAAGCAGGTTCATCGTTTTGCAACCAATCAGGCGATTCATCGGGGCGGGCTCGTGGCAGACAAGGTCAAGGCGACGGGGTGAGCGCGACGCGCTCGCCGGTGGGCAGGTGGACGAACTCGATGCGCGGGCCGGTGTCGGCATCGAGACGAAACGACCCCAAGGTGCCGCCCAGGGCGAGCACGTGGGTCTGCGGCCCTTCGTGCAGCAGCACCGACGGCCCCTGCTCGGTGATGAGGCGGCCCCCGAAGGTGAAGGGCAACACGGGCGGGGGTGGCGGGGGCGCCGGCGTCGTCGCGGCCGCAACCGGTGCGGGCGGCGGCGCCGTTTCGATCGCCACGAAGAGGTCGCGCCGGGCGACGAGTTGCAGCGAGCGCTCGGGCAGGCGCAAGGGCGCATCGAGCGGCGGTGACGCCTCGGCCGGGCGCTGCGCGACGCGCTTCGCACCCACCCCGCCCGGGGCCTGGGCACCAGCGCGTGCGGCATGAACCGGGGTGTCGCGCGGGTCGCCTTCGTCGTCCACCAAGGCCCAGGCCGATGCCACCAGCGTGGCGGCGAGCACCCCCCACAGCAGCCGGCGCGAGGCCGGCGATGACGACGACGCGTGCACGGCGGGCTCGCTCATCGCGCCCCCCGGCTGTAGTGGCTGAGCACCACGCGCGCTTGCAGGCGCAGGCCGCCGGCAGCGTCGCGCTGCAGGTGAATCTGGTCGATCGCGGCCGAGGGGTGTTCGTACAGCACCGCGTTGAGCCAGCGTGCCACCTCGGCATAGCGGCCCTGCACCGGCACCACGACTTCGGTGCGGCGCACGCGCCCGCTCGCGAGCGTCGGGTTGCGGTACTCGGCCCGGTCGATCTGCACGCCGGCACGCGAGGCCTCGCGGTGCAGGGTCTCGATGAACTGCGGTGCGTCGCCGGCCTCGGGCAGTTGGGTGAGAAAGGCGTCGGCTCCCGGCGGCGGTGCCGCCACCCGCTGCGACGCCTGGGCGAGCGACATGCGCACGCGCTCGGCCTGCGCCGCCAAGCGGCCGGTCTGCGCGGCCAGCACGGCCGCCCACGCGCCCAGCAGCACGGCCGCGCACAGCAGCGCCACGCCCAGCAGACCGAGGGGCCCGAGCCGCACCGCCAGGTAGCCGGCCCAGGCGCGCAGGCGCAGCGTCGGCGGGCGGTTCATGGCGCAGCCCCCGTTCGGCCGCAGGCCGGGCCGGCGCAGGCGAGTTGCGCGTCGCGCGCCGCCGGCGGATGCACCTCGCCCTGCGCGGCCAGGGCCACCACCACGCGTGCGCGCAGGCGGCGCGGTGCGCCGGTCGTGGCCGGAGCTTCGGTGCCCGTCCATTCGTGCGACAGCAGTTGCGCGCCGCGTGCCGGCCAGCCGGCCCCGTCGAGCGCTCGCACATAGGCCAGCACCTCGGCGAACGAGGCCGCCTCGACCTGCACCTGCGCCCGCGCGAAGCCGGCATCGACGGACACCTGCTGCACCTGCACCTTCGGGGCGCTGGCGGCTTCGAGCGCGTCGAGCAGTTGCGGCCAGGGCTTGTGCAGGTCACCAGCCACCTTGGCCAGTTCGGCGCGCAGGCGCTGCTCGGCGGGGGCCGGCGCTGCCACCGGCCGCATCGGGGCCTGCCCCCGGCGAGACTGCGCGGCCAGCAGGTGAGCGACGCGCTCGGCCTGGGCCTTGCGATCGGTCCAGGCGTCGTGCGCAAGGCTCGCCGCCACGACGAAGACTGCGCACGCCACCAGCGCCAGCACGCGGCCGCGCGCGGCAGGCAGCGGCCGGCCTGCAGCGAAATCGAGGGCGTAGTGAGTCGGGGGGGCCATGGTCGGGAGGGCGGTCTCAGTCAGCGGTCTCAATCAGCGATGTCCATTCGCGAGGTCAGTGCAGGCCGATCACGTCGTCGGCCCAGTCGCGGCGGTGGGCCGGGTCGGGTCGGCCCTCGCCCACCCCGCCCCAGGCCAGCGCCGGCAAGGCCTCGTCGCGGCCGAGCGCGGCCCACTCGACGGCCAGCAGCGCGCGCAACTCGTCGTCACGCGGCGCGGCGCGGCGCAGTCGCACACGCTGCAACTGGCCGTTCACCAAGAGTGCGATGAGGGCGTGGTGCTCGCCTTCGTCCACCAGCGCCCCGGTGAAACGCGGGTGCGACAGGCGCAGCGCGTCGAGCCGCATCAGCGCGGCAACGCGCAGCTGGTGCGGGCGCGGGCCCAGCGCCTCGGCAAAACCGGCGATCAGCGCGTGCGGCAGGGCCACCGCCAGCCGCGCGCGGCCGGGGCGCTCGGGCACGACACGCAGCGCCCAGCGCCCGGGGGCCTCACCGAAGAGTTCGTCGAAGCGGCTCTCGGCCAGCGACTGCCAGCGCGCTTCAGAGTACAGCAGCTCGGCCCACGGCAGCATGAACAGCCGCGCCTGGCAGGCGCTGACACGCAACTCGACCCGGGCCGCCGCCGGGGCGTCGTGCAGCAGCTCGTGCAGCGCCCCGGCCGCCTGCGTGGCTTGATACGGCACGCAGCGCACGGCCTCGCCGCGCCGCCACGACAGGGTCTCGGCCTGCACGTCGATCACCAGCGGATCAGCGCGGCGCATGGCGTGGGGCCTCGGCGGGGTCGTCGGGCAGCTCGGGGTCGGCGAAGGTCACGCGGTCGAGTTCGGTGAGCGTGGTCTGCCCACGCGCCACCAGTTCGAGCGCCGCCGCGCGGATGGAGCGCGTGCCACCACGCCGCGCTGCGGCCTTGACGCTCGCCAGCGGCGCGCGCGTGGCGATCAGGTCACGCAGCGTGTCGTCGAGCACGAGGATCTCGGCCACCGCGCGCCGGCCCTTGTAGCCCGTGCCTCGGCAGTGGCCGCAGCCGCGCCCGGCCATCAGGCGCAGGCCCTGCAATCGCGCGCGCTCGGCCGGCGGGCGCCCGCCCAGATCGACTTCGACCTCGTGCAGGCAGTGCGTGCAGTTGACGCGCACCAGTCGCTGCGCCACCACGGCGTTCAAGGCGGCCGTGAGGTTGTGCGGATCGACCCCGATGTGCAGCATGCGGCCGATGACGTCGAACACGCTGTTGGCGTGCACGGTGGTGAAGACGAGGTGGCCCGTGAGCGCGGCCTGCACAGCGATCTGGCCGGTTTCGCTGTCGCGGATCTCGCCCACCATGATCTTGTCGGGGTCGTGGCGCAGCACCGAGCGCAGCCCGCGCGAAAAAGTCAGCCCGCGCTTTTCGTTGACCGGGATCTGCACGATGCCGTGCAGCTGGTACTCGACCGGGTCTTCGATGGTGACGATCTTCTCGTCGCCGTGGTTGATTTCGCTGAGGGCCGCGTAGAGCGTGGTGGTCTTGCCGCTGCCGGTGGGGCCGGTGACGAGCAGCAGGCCGTAGGGCAGTTGCGCCAGTTCGCGCAGGCGCGCGATGGTGTGCTCGTCGAAGCCCAGCGTCTCGAAGCTCAGGCCGCGCATGTCGTCGGCCAGGCGCTGGCGGTCGAGGATGCGGATCACCGCGTCTTCGCCATACACCGCCGGAATGATCGACACGCGCAGGTCGATGTCGCGCCCCTCGACCCGCACCTGGAAGCGGCCATCCTGCGGCAGGCGGCGCTCGGCGATGTCCAGCTCGGCCAGCACCTTGATGCGCGAGATCACCTGCTCGGCCGTGCTGCGGCCGTCGATGCGGCCGGCGGCATCGAGCACGCCATCGACCCGCACCTTGATCGCCATGCCCTCGACGTCGCCTTCGAGGTGCAGGTCGCTTGCGCTGGCCTTGAGCGCGTCGAAGAGCATCGAGCTGACGAGCCGCACCACCGGGCTCGACTCGGCGGCGATGCCCCCGAGCGACAGGTCTTGCAGGACGCCGGCATGGCCCGAGGCATCAGGCGCTTCACCCTCGCCTTGCGCGCTGACCCGCGACAGCGCCCCGTCGGTGGCGCGCTGCGAGGTCTCGTGGCGCTTGAGCCAGGCGTGAATCTCACCCGGGGCCGCCAGCGCCAGGCGAAAGGCCTGCGGCACGCGGTGCTCGATCCAGTCGCTGCGGGCCTGGTCGAAGGGGTCGTCGATGACCAGCCACAGCACGTCGCGTTCGCGGGCCAGCACCAAGTGGCGGCGCTCGCATTCGGCGAAGGCCAGCAGTTCGAAGGCGGGCATTAGCCCGTGCAGGCGCGCCCCGTCGAAGCAGGGCAGGCCGGTGGCCTGGGCGCAGGCGGCCACGGCCTGCTCAGCGGTCAGGCCGAGCGCCTGCGCGGCCATCGCCGCCAGCGACTGGCCGGCCGCGCGCGCAGTGGCCGAGTGCGCGGCGAAGTAGGCCACCGAGGGCACGGGCACGATGGTCTCGGGCTTCACTGCATCACCTCGGTGAGCTGGAAGATCGGCATGTACATCAGCACGACCACGAAGCCGATCACCAGGCCCATCACCAGCATCATCACGGGGCCGATCACGCGGCCGAACCAGTCGGCCGCACGACTCACCTCTTCTTCGTGGAACTCGGCCGCACGGTCGATCATCTCGGCCAGGCGGCCGGTGCGTTCGCCCACGCGAAAGAAGCGGTCGGCCACCAGCGTGGTGAGCCCTTGCGAGGCGAGGCTGTCAGAAAAGGGCTGGCCTTCGCTGATGCGGCGGCGCGCGGCCGACAGGCGCTGCGCGGTGCCGGCGGGCAGCACACCGGCCGCGAGTTCGAGCGACTGCACGAGCGGCATGCCGCCTGCGAGCAACAAGGCGAGCGTTCGGTACAGGCGCGCCATCTCGGCCGTTTCAAGCAGGCGGCGCACGCGCGGCATCGCCTGCGCCAGGCCCATCGCCACGCGCCGGCCCGCGCCCGAGCGCCAGGCCACGGCGAGTGCCGCCGCCATCGCGGCCACGCCCGCGACCAGGGCCCAGGGGTGGGCCGCGATGGCCTGGCCCAGGGTCATCAGCACGCGCGAGGCGGTGGGCATCTTGTCGCCCATGTCTTCGAAGACCTGGGCGAAGCGCGGCACCACATAACCGATGAGGAAGAGCAGCACCGCCAGGCTCACGCCGAGCAGGATCACCGGGTAGATCGCCGCCGACACGAGCTTGCCGCGCATCTGCTGCGCAAGCCGCCGGTAGGCCACGAAGCGCGTCAGCGCGGGGGCGTAGTCGCTGGTGCGCTCGGCCGCACGCATCGACTCGGTCAGCAGCACCGGAAAGACCTCAGGCTGCGCCGCCAGCGCCGCCGACAGGGGCTGGCCTTCTTCGATGGCGCGCACCAGGGCGGCAATCACGCCTCGGCTGCCCGGGCGGCCGCTGCCTGAACGCTCTTTGTCGGCGAGCGTCTGCAAGGCTTCGCGCACGGTCACCCCGGCCTGCACCATGGCCAGCAGCTCTTGGCAGAAGAGGTCGAGCGCGAAGCTCGCACGGCCCGAACCCATTGCGCCCCGTCGCGCGACCGCGCCGCTGCGCAGCGCATCGAGCTGCACCACCGACAGCCCGTTGCGTTGCGCGGCGCGGCGTGCCGAGGCCGCGTCGGGCGCATCGAGCACCAACTGGCGTTCGATGGCCGACGCGTCGAGGCCGACGATGCGGAATTGCATGGGGCGGGGCCTCAGCGCTCGATCAGCACGTCTTGCGCATCGCCGTCGCCGCCCGGCTGGCCGTCGCGGCCGTAGCTGAGCAGGTCGAAGTCGCCCTTGGCGCCGGGCGTTCGGTACACGTAGGGCTGGCCCCAGGGGTCGTTGGGCACGTTGCCCTTGAGGTAGGGCCCGGCCCAGCGGCCTTCGTCGTCGGGTTTGGCCACCAGCGCCGTGAGGCCCTGCGTGGGCGAGGGGTAGCGGCCCGTGTCCACGCGGTACTGGTCGAGGGCTTTTTCAAGCGAGTCGATCTGCGCGCGGGCGATCTTGGTTTCGCTCTTGCCGATCTGGCCAAAGAACTTGGGGCCGACCAGGCCGGCGAGCAGGCCGATGATGACCAGCACCACCAGCAGTTCGAGCAGGGTGAAGCCGCGCGCGCCGGCGCGTTGCAGACGGGTCTTGCACATGGTCGTGTCGGTCAATGCAGGCAACGAAGGGGTCATCAACCGTTGGTGCCGGTCGAGGGGTAGGCGGGGGCGTCGCGCATGCTGGCCGAGCCCAGCAGCTTCATCGTGATGGCCTTCGAGACGGCCTGGGCGCGGTTGGTGGCGTTGAGCTTGCGCAGGATCTTCTGCACGTGGTTCTTCACCGTGAGCGGGCTGATGCTGAGGATCATTCCGATCTCGAGGTTGCTCTTGCCTTCGCGGATCCAGCGCAGGATCTCGACCTCGCGGTGCGTGATCGACGCGTCGGGGTTGTCGGGGTTTTCGATTTCGGCCACCGGGCGCTCGCGGGTCTGGGCGCGGCTGTAGGCGCTGAAGATCTGCGGCACCAGCAACTGGGCGCGTGGCAGCAGCAGCGGCCCGTCCATCTTCTTGAGCGACACGAACGCGAAGAAGCAATGCGCCGACGCGGCCGCCTGCGCCTTCGGAATGCCGTGCACCAGGCAGTCGCCGAAGCCGAGCGCGCCCAGTTCGTCGCCCAGGCGCGAAATGGCCTCGTCGGGCGCATCGCGCGAGATGACCAGGGGCTCGTAGCCATCGCCGATCCAGCGGTCCACCAGGTCGTTGGCGACGCCATCGCGCGGGTGGCACAGCCGGGCCAGCGCTTCCGGGTCCATGGGCACGCTGAAGTAGTAGTCGAACAGCATGCGGGCGCTCTGGTTGCGCGGCAGGCCGCACACCAGCACGTCGTGCGGCAGCACCGCCTGCAGGCGCACCTGCGCCCACATGAAGAACTCGTAGCGGCGGCGCACCATCACCGCGTCGGCCATCACCGACATCAGCGCCTCCTGGTCCAGGCCATCGAGGATGGGATGCGGCTCGGGCAAAGTGGTGGGCACGACAGGCACCGGGCGGGGCAGCACGTCGGTCAGCACGGCATCAGCGCGCATGGCTGATGGCCCGCTGTGAGCCGCAGCCCAACCACGACATGCCACGCATGGCACGCCGCCCGGACGACTCCGACGAGAACCGCGCACGGGGCATGCGGGTGGAGCACAGCAGTTCGGCGCAAGGCATAGGCATGACGTTCATGGCGAGAGGTCGAGAAGCTAGCAGGGGCATGTGACGGGTTCTTGAAGTGCGCGAGACACCGTGCACACACGCAGCGCTCGGCCCGGCCGGGCGGACACGCGGGTGTCACACCCGGGCTTCATTCGCACGCGCGGCGCGACGGCGGCGACCCACGAGCAGCAGCACCCCGGCACCGGCCCCCAGCATCACGAGCGAACTGGCCTCGGGCACAGGCGTCACGTTGAGCTGGAAGCGCACGACCATGTCGTCGTAGTCCATGCCGCCGCTGCCGAGCGAGCCGTCTTCGAACAGCAGACGGCCCGAGCGGCCGCTGTCGTCGAGGCTGATGCCCACGCGCGATGCGTTCCAGGCGTAGTTGCTGCGGTTAGCGGTCGAGCCCCCAAGCGTGTGGAAGCTGAAGTCGAGCAGGCCCGAGGTGACCGTGGTGGTGAGCAGCGTGTTGACGGCCGCGCCCGTGCCGATCATCGACTGGGCGGACGGGCCATAGAACAGGTTCTGCACCCCGGCACCGCGCTCGGCGCTTTCGTAGGTGAAGGTCAGCGAGGCCTGCGCCGCGGGCGCCATGTTCAGGCGCAGGCGGCCGACCACGTAGTCCATCGAACCGACGCCGTTGGCGAAGTTCGACGAGCCGTTGGTGCGGCCCGAGGCGGTGACGTTGATGACGTCGAAGAAGCTCTGCGCGCTGGCGCAGGGCGAGACGAGCGCGGCCGCCAGGCCGATCGCACCGAGAACTTTTTTCATGGGGACTCCGAAGCGTTGAGAAGACAGGGACGGATCGACGAAGGCGTGGGCAAACGGGCGTTCAGGCGCGTGTCAAAGCGGTGACGCAACACACCCTTCGCGGGCACACAAATGCCCAATGACTGGTCGGCAAGACTACGGAGCGGGTCGGGACGCAGCTATCACGGTTCCGTGTAAAGGGCGGGCCGGGTGCAGTCCGATCGGACTACCCGGGTCACGCCCACATGCGGGTTGGCGCGACATTCAGGTTGCGCCGATTGGCGCACCCCGCGAACGGGGGGAGTCGCGCCGCGCACGCTCTCGCGGCACGCAGTGCACCGCCCGGCACCTGCCCGGCGCGACATCAAACCGTCAATGCCCGCGCCTATCGTGCGGCGCTTGTCGTGGCGCGCGGCCCGCGCCGCTGCGACCTGTCGATCCCCTCACCCACCTGCCTGCCATGAGCCGCTTTGCGATACCGCCCGATGTGTTGGTCCGTGCCCTGCCCTTCGGGGTCTTCATCGCCCTGCTGGCGGCGCGCGGCGCCCTCGACGACAGCGGCCCGATGCGTTGGCTGTACGCCGTGCAGGCCGGGTCCACGGCCCTGGTGCTGGCGCTGCTGTGGCACCGCTATGGCGAGTTGCGCGAGCGCGCCGTGCGGCACGCCTTGGGTGCGGCTGCCATCGCGGTGCTCGCGGGGCTGGCGGTGTTCGGGCTGTGGATCAGCCTCACCGAGCCGTGGATGCGGCTCGGTGAACCGGTGGCCGGCTTCGTGCCGCTCGACGCCGACGGCGACCTGGTGTGGCCGCTGATCGCCGTGCGCCTGGCCGGCGCCGTGCTTGTCGTGCCGGTGATGGAAGAGCTGTTCTGGCGCTCGCTCGTGATGCGCTGGATCGACCGCCGCGACTTTCTTGCCCACGCGCCGGGCCAGGTCAGCCTGTACGCCTTGGTGGCCAGCTCGTGCGTGTTCGCGCTGGCGCACGACCAATGGCTCGCGGGCCTGATCGCCGGCCTGGTGTTCGGTGAGCTGTACCGCCGAACCGGGCGCATCTGGCATGCCGTGCTCGCGCATGCGGTGGCCAACCTGGCCCTGGGCGTGTGGGCGGTGCACCAGCGGGCCTGGAGCTTCTGGTGACGCGCACCGCGGCCTGCGCCTGGGTGCTGCTGGCCAGTGCCTGCACGGTGGCCGGCGCGCAGACATCGCCCGACCGCGGCGTGCACGGCACGCTCGGCACCACGGTGCAGCACGACAGCAACGTCTTTCGACTGCCCGAAGGCGTGCGCCCGGTGGACGTGGGCCTTCGTGCCGACGCGAGCGGCGAGCCGCGCGGCGACACCCTCACCTCGACCGTCGCGGCGCTCGAACTCGCCTTGGTCGCCAGCCGCCAACGCCTGAGCGCCAGCCTCAGCCAGCGCGACACCCACCTCTCGCGCTACAGCGAGTTCGACACCCGCACCCACCGCGTGGGCCTGCGCTGGCAATGGGAACTGGGCAACGACTGGTCGGGCGCACTCGCCGCCGACGAAGACCAGAACGCGAGCGAGCTGCGCGACCTGATCGGCAGCCGTCGCAACGTGCTGACCGTGCGGCACGCGCTCGCCCAGGCCAGCTGGCGGCCACGCCCCGACCGCCGTATCACCTGGACCACCGAGCGTTACCGCGGCCGCAACGACGTGCCCGCACGCGCCACGCTCGACTACGACGCTCGCGTGCACGCGCTCGAAGGCGCCTGGCGCACGGGCGTGGGCAACGAGTGGTCGCTGCGCGTGCGCCGCAGCGACAACCGCTACCCGCAGCGGCTTGTCACCTCGGGCCACAGCCCGGGCTACGAACAGACCGACGCCGATTTCGGCCTCGCGCTGCGCCCCGGCGGGCGCACGCGCGCCGACCTGCGCCTGGGCCACGGCCGGCGGCGCAACAACCACCCTCCCGAGCGCAGCTACGACGGCCCGGTGGGGCGTGCCGCCGTGTGGTGGGACGCCATCCGCGAACTGACCCTGCACCTCGAACTCGCGCGCGACCTCAACGCCAGCGACAGCTTTCAGCGCCCCTTCGCCATCGGCACGCGGCGCACGGCCGGCGCACAGCTCGCGCTGACCCCGCTCGTGCAGCTCGACTGGACCTGGTCGCAGCGTCGCACCGACCATGCCGGCGGCCTGCTGGGCCTGCCGCCCGAGTTCGCGTTCGACGCGCGCGACCGCATCACCACCTCGCGCGTCGGGTTCACCTGGTCGCCCGATTGGCGCTGGCAGGTCAACGCCGCCGTGCAGCGCGGCCGGCAAGACTCGACCGGCATCACCCGCCCGTACACGCATGAAGCCATCGACCTGGGCGTGCAGTACAGCTTCTGAGCGGCGCCGGGCCCTCGCGCGGCTGCTGCTGGGCGTGGCCCCGCTCGGCCCGTGGCCGGCGCAGGCGCTGGTGGCCGGGCGCGCGCCCGACTCGCCCGTGCGCAGGCTCGACCCCAACCGCGCCGACTCGCCGCACGCCTGCGTGGCCAGCGTCATGGGCCGGGGTGGCGTCTACAGCGCCGTGTGCATCGCGCCGCGCTTCGCGCTCACGGCCGCGCACGTGGTGCAAGACGCGTCGGACCTGCGCCTGTACCTCAACCTCGGTGGCGACCTCACGCACCGGCTGGGCCTGCGCCGCATCGTGCGTCACCCGGCCTACGGCCAGCTCGGCCCCGAGCAGCGCGCCACGGCCGACCTCGCGGTGATCGAACTGGCCGACCCCGTGCCCAGCGGCGTGCGCTTTGCGCCGCTGGCACGCACCGAGGCCCGCGAGGGGCTGCGCATCGAGCTGGTGGGCCACGGCGCCTCGGGGCGCGGCGACCTGGGCCTGACGGTGGCCGCGAACGCCGCGCTGCGCCGCGTGGGCGCCAACCGCATCGACCGCCTGCTGCGCGCGGGCCAGGGCGCGGGGCCGGCGCTGATCTACCTCTTCACCTTCGGCGGCCCGGGCGCGCTGCCCAACCACGTCGAAGCCGGGCTGGCCAGCGGCGACTCGGGCAGCCCCGCCTTCGTGCAGGAAGACGGCCACCTGGCGGTGTTCGGCATCAACACCTTCGTGACCACCACCGGCCCCAGCGATCCGGCCGACCGCTTTCGCTTCGGCGCGCTGGGCGGGGGCCAGGTGCTCGCGCCCTACCGTGACTGGCTGCGCTCGGTGATCGGGCCGGGCACGTGGGCCGGGCTCGATTGAGCGGCCCGACCGAGCACCCGATTCGCATTTGATTGACCTTTGACACAGGCGCTTCACCCGCAGCGCCTAGGCTCGCGGCATGAGACACGCTGCATCCATCTCTCTGCGGGCCGAGCGCCGGGCCGAGCGCCGGGCCGTTCCCGAGCCGGCCCGCGTCCCCCGGGGGGATCGCGCGTGGCACGGCACGCGCGAGGGGCAGTCATGAGCGCTCGTGCGCGCCTCGTCGTCTTCGCCCTCGTCTTCGTGGCGCTGTATGCGCTGCTGGGCAGCATCGACGGCTTCGAGCGCTGGTTCATCGAAACCCTCACCGTGCCGGCCACCGTGGGCCTGCTCAACCTGCTGGGGTGGGCCGGCGAGCCGGTGTCCGCCCAGGGCGCGCGCATCGTCGCCGCGGGCGGTGGCCTGCACGTGCTGCCCGGCTGCGAAGGGCTCGACGTGCTGGGCCTGTGGATCGCCGCCGTGGCCGCGGGCCCCTTCACCTGGGCCGGCCGCCTGCTCGGCTGGACGCTGGGCACCAGCCTCGTCTACCTCTTCAACCAGTTGCGGCTCATCAGCCTGTTCGACCTGCACCGCACGCAGCGCGACTGGTTCGGCGACGCGCACGGCCTGTGGTGGCCCTTGCTGCTGGTGGCGGCGGTGTTCGTGCTCTACCTCGCGTGGCAGCGCTGGTTCGCCTTGCCCACGCCGCCTGCGCCACCCGCTGCGGCCACGCCGGCATGATCAGGCGATGAACCCGCTCGCCCTTCGCGCCCTGTGCATCGCCTGCAGCCTGGCTTGGGCCCCGCCCATCCAGGCGCTGATGGTCGGCGCGGCGCCCGACACCCCGGCCGCGCACGTCGATGCGAACACGCCCGATTCGGCGTGGACCTCGGCGGTCTCGGTTCGCGTGAACGGCTCACCGTTCTCGGGCGTGGTCATCGCGCCGCGACACGTGCTGACCGCTGCGCACGTGGTGGGCACCGCCGCGTCGGCGGCCATCACGGTGCAGGTGAACACGCAGGCCATGCCGGTGCTCATCGGTGCCGCGTCGGTGCAGCGCTTTCCGAGCGCGAGCTTTCCGTACGACGATCTGGCCGTGGTGACGCTGCAAAGCCCGGTGCCCGCCGATGTGGCCATCGTGCCCATCCACCGCCACGCGCTCGCGGGGCCGACGGACATCACCCTCGTGGGCTACGGCGCTTCGGGCCCCGGCAACGCCGGCGCGTCGGTCGGTGCCAGCGCACAGGTCAAGCGCAGCGGGCGCAACACGATCGACTCGATCAGCACCACCGTCGATGCCTCGGGCCGCAGCAGCCTCTTCTACCTGCTCGACTTCGACGGCCCCACGGGCAACGGCGCCATGGGTGGGCCGACGCTCGGCAACGCCGTCGAGGTGGGTCTGGCCAGCGGCGACTCGGGCAGCCCGGTGTATGCCGACATCGACGGCAGGCGCCGGCTCGTGGGCCTGAGCACCCTGGTCGCCCCGGCGCCCGGCAGCACCACCATCGACTACCGCTTCGGCACCGTTGGTGGCGGCATGCTGCTGAGCGACCCGCGTTTCATCGCCTGGCTCACGGTGCAGACCGAAGGCAGCCTGCCCGACCCCGACGCCACCGCCGACGTGCCCCTGCCCGGCTGGGCCATCGCCTCGCTGCTGGGCTTGCTCGCGTCGGCCCTCGGGGCCTGGCGACGGGGCTCGCGGGCATGACCTTGCGCCGATCCACGGTATGGATCGTGCACGTCGTGCGGGCCGTCCCGGGGCACTGCGCCACGGCGGCCACCCTGGCGAATCGCGTTCAACGGGCCTGGGGCCCCGCGTTTCGCAACCTGACCTGACAAGGAGCCTCCATGGAAGCCGTTGACACTGAACTGCGCCCCGACCTCCTGAACGACGACGTGGTGCTTCGCCGCACCGTCGCAGGGCAGCGCGAGGTGCTCGCACCCCAACGTGGGCTCGACGAACAGGCCACCCAGCTCCTGCTGCTGGTCAATGGCTACACGCCGCTCGGCGCGCTGATCGAGACCTGCTTTCCCGATGCCGACCTGGCCCCATCGGTGCTGCGGCTCGCCGAGCTGGCACTGATCGAGCCCGTGCCCATCCACACGGGCTGGGTCATGCGCATGAAGCAACCCATCCGCTGATCGAAATACGGCGCCGCAGCCTGCGGCGCCGCATCGGCGAGCGCCGCTCAAGCCCGGCGGCGCGCCCCGGCCCGCACACCGCCCGCCAGCCCCGCCCCGAGCAAGGCCAGGGCCCACAGCGGCAGCGGCACTTCGCCATCGACCGGCCCACCGGCGGCGGTGGTGACGGTGAAGGTTTGCGTCACCGCCAGCGCGCTGGCCCACAGCCCATCGCCCGCCTGGTTGGCGGTGATGCTGCACTGCCCGGCCGCGAGCAGGTTCACGGTGGCACCCGAAACGGCGCACACCGCCGGCGTGATCGACGCATAGCTCACCGGCAGGCCCGACGAGGCCGTGGCCGCCAGCACCAGGCTGCCCTGCGACACATCGCGCGTTGGCAGCGGCGCGAAGCTGATCGACTGCGCCTGACGCACGACGAAGCCCCGCACCACCTGCGCAGCGGGCAGGTACAGCGCATTGCCGGCCTGGTCGGCCGCGATGCTGCAGGTGCCCGTGGCCAGCAGTTGCAAGGCATTGCCAGTGACCGTGCACACCGCCGGCGTCAGCGACGAGAAGCTGACCACCAGCCCCGAACTCGACGACGCCGACAGCAGCAACCCCGTGTCGCCCAGCACGCGGTCGGGCAAAGCAGCAAACCCGATCGTCTGCGCCTGCGGCGGCGCGAGGTGGATGCCCACCACCACCGGGTCGTGGTCAGACGATCGATAGGGTGTGGCGCTGTACAGGTCTTGCGGCTTGAACTCGGTGTTGTAGTCGATCACCGAGGGCTCGTCGGCGTTGATGTGCCAGTGCGTGCTGCCCGTGATGCGCGCCGACAGCGACGGCGTGGCCAGTGCATGGTCGAGCGTGCCGATCTCGCCGTCGAACACGTACGAGTAGGCCGGGTTCTCGAAGCGCAGGCCCTGGTCCACCAGGCCGCCTTGCGTGAGCGTGAACACCGGGTCTTCCTGCCCGTAGGCGTTGATGTCACCGAGCACCAGCACGTCGTCGTCGCCCGAGGCGACTTGCACGCTGCCGATGAAGGCCAGCAGGCGCTGCGCCTGCAGCGTGCGCCGGTGGTTGTAGCAACCCTGGCCGTCTCCCTGGTCGGCGTCGGCCCCGCTCGCGCTGCCGCAGCCCTTGCTCTTGAAGTGGTTCACCACCACGCTGAAGCGCTCGTTGTTCGGCAGCAGGCGGAAGGTCTGCGCCAGCGGCGGGCGGTTGTGGATGGCATCGGCGTCGGCCATCGCCGCACCCTGCGTCGCCACGCGCGCCGGCTTGTGGATCATCGCCACGCGAATGGCGTCGGTGCCCGTGGTCGGCGGCAGCGGCGTGACGGCATAGGTGCCCGCACCGGCCACCGCGTTGAGCGCATCGACCAGGTGCTGCGCGGCGGTGTTGCCGTTGTTCTGGATCTCCATCAGCCCCACCACGTCGGCATCGAGCGCGAGCAGCGCAGCCACGATCTTGGCCTGCTGGCGCTGGAACTCGGCGAGGTTGTCCGCGCCGCGGCAATCGCTGGTCGTGTTCGACGGCGCACAGCCCTGCCCGCTCTGGCCGCTGGCCGTCTGCCCGTTGGTGAAGGTGCTGAAGTAGTTGAGCACGTTGAAGCTCGCCACCTTCAGGTTGCCGCCCACCGCCGCCGGCGTGGCAGAGCGCGGGTGCGAGCGCGTGATGGCCGGCGCCACCGTCGGGTGGATGCGCCAGTCGGCCAGGCCTTCGTTCGACGCGGTCGCGAGGCCGTAGTCGATCACGCCCGTGACGCCGGGCAGCGTGTCGCCGGCACGCAGCGTGTTGTCGGCCCCAATGTACGGAATGGGGTTGGGGTTCTGCGTGCTGCTGCCATCGTCGAGCAGGATGCTCGCGCGCTGGTTCTGGTCTTGCAGCGCCAGCGCCGCGGGCGTGCCCGGGCGGTGCACCTGCGTCGGCTTGACCAGTCGCCCCAGCGCCGACAGCGTGACCTGCCCATAGCGGCCCTGGAAGTAGTTCTGCGACACCGTGAGCGGCGTGTTGATCGTGACCAGCATGCCCTCGTAGTGCTCCAGCTCGTCGGCCGTGGTCTCCGGCAGGGTGATGACGGTCGGCGCGATGCTGCTGCTGCCCAGCAACAAAGGCGTGCCCGAGGGCAGCAACTGGGTCACCGTGTGGGCCGCCGTCAGCGCATTGCCTGCGGCGCCGACGTTGAACTCGGCCACCGTGCCGCTCACCTCGACCAACTGCCCGACGCTCACCGTTGGCGCGCTGCTGGTGAAGACGAAGAGGCCGTCCGACGTGAGCGGGTTGCCGTCGCCCGCCGCGTCTTGCATGAAATAGCCGTTGTTGTTGAGCTTGGTGACCACACCGCGCGTGGTCACCGGCTGGCCCACGAAGGGGCTGGTCGCGCCGCTGCCCTGCAGCGAGAAGATCGGCGTGAAGCCGCCGCCCCCACCGCCCACCGTGAGGTTGACGGTGCACTGCGCGGTGTCGGCCGTCGAGTTGGTGAAACGCACGACGACGGGGTACGTGCCCGCCGCGACTGCGGGGCCCACGTCGAGGTTCACCGAGGCCGGCGCCCCCGTCGAGGCCGAGGCCGCAAAGCCCGTGAGCGACATGCCGGCGGCGTGGCCCGAGACGAAGCTCGCGGCCGTCACCAGCGCATCGGCATCGCTGGCCGACAGCGCGAGCGACACCGAAGCCCCCAGCGCCACGTTCGCCGAGGCCGGGCACACCGGCACGATGGCCTGGCCGCCCGTGCAAGGCGCAAGCGGCGTGGCCGAGTTGCGCGGCGCGGGCGTGGCGGTGGCGAAGTCGGCGCCGTTGCGGTCTGTGTCGGCGCAGCCGTTCGAGCCACGCAGCACCGCGAGGCTGCTGGTCGCCGCCGGCGCGGCCGCGCCCTCGAAGAAGTTCGCGCTGCCATAACCCAGCAGGTCTTCGATCAGCGCCAACTGGGCCGGCGAACACACGGCCGAGCCGCCATTGCAGGCCAGGCCGGTGCTGCTGCGCACCAGCGCGACCTTGCCGGCCGTGCCGCTGAGGTTGGGCGATGTGGCCGAGGCATCGGGCGTGGGCAGCGCGGCCCCGCCGGTGGCACTGGAGAGTGCCACGAGGTGGTACTGGCCCGGCTGCAGCGTGCCGCTCAAGACCACCGGGCTGTTGCCCGAGAAGTTGCCCGTGCCTGTGGCACTCGCGTACTGCACCGACCAGCCGGCCAGCGACACCGGTGCCGCACCGGCGTTGAACAGCTCGACAAAGTCACGGTTGAAGGCCGTGCCCCCGCCGCCATAGACCTGGCTGATGACCACGCCCGAAGGCGAGGCCTGGGCAGCCGACAGCGCAACGAGGGACAACGCAGCAGCGAGCCTGCGCAACAGTTTCGAGAAAGGCATGGGCAAAGACCGTCAAGGCGCACATCGCGCGGGCGGCTGCCCCGCGCACAGCACACCGGGCAGCCCATGCCCCGTTGTAGCGAGCGCTCGGCACAGGCGCGTGACGGACTCGCGGCGGGTGTAGTCCGTTCGGCCACCCCGGGCCGAACGGCTCACACGCCCGTGTCGGATCAACGCATCAGGCGTCGTTTTTGGGGCGACCTGCCTTCAACGGTGCGAGCCCATTGAGCACCTTGGCCAGCTGTGCATCGCTCAACGCCGCCAGCGCATGCAGGCCGGCACGCAGCAGTTCGCTCTTCTTCGTGGGGCGCTTGAAGGCCAGGGCGCGTTCTTTCAGCGCCGCGATCAGGTCGAAGTCGAGCTTGGGCATCGTGAAGCTGTCGCGCACGAGCTTGTGCTTGACCTTCGCGGGCGCCGGCGCTGCGGCTGGTGGCGCCGACTTCTTGGCGGGCACCTTCTTTTCAGCGGCTTTCTTCTCAACCGCCTTCGGGGCCGCCACGGGAGGCGACTTCGCCTTCACAGGCTTCTTGGGCGCCACGGCCTTCTTGGCAGGCGGGGCAGACTTCTTCACCGGACCCGGCGCCGTGGCGGCTTCGGGGGCGCTTGCCAGCGCTTTCGAGGGGAGTTTCTTCGGCAGCGGTTGAGTCAAGGCAGACCTCCATCAATGGTGTAAATCGTTTATACGATATTCACACATCACCGCCAAGCGGGGTTTGCGTAACCCGGCCGCGCAGCAGTTCACGCCACGGGCCCATCGGCAGTCCGTCAGGTCGCCACCAGCAACTGCGCGGTGAGCGCCCAGCCGCGTTCGTAGAGTTCGTCTTGCGGCAAGCGCGGCGCGGCGGGTGGGGCCTCGGCAGGGCCCGAGCTCGCCCCAGCGGCGAAGACGCGCAAGGCGGTCACGCCGACCAGCATCGGCTGCCCCTCGCGGCGCAGCGCGAGCCCGATGACGCGCCCCTGCGCATCGAGCACCGGCGCACCGAGCGGGCCGCCGCCGGCCATCGCCAGGCCCAGCGACAGGCCCTGCCCGTCGATGAAGCGGCCCAGAAAACCCAGGCGCAGCGTCGGCCACGCCGGGGCGCTGCAGTCGGGGCCGGCGCAGTGCTCGAACGCAAACGCCGGGCTGCCCGGAAAAGCCTCGCGCGCCGGCCACACCGGCTCAACGGCGGCGGCTGGTGTCGCCGTGCAAGCCAGCAGCGCCAGCCCGGCCTCGCGGTCTTGGCGCTCGATGCGCACGGCATGGCTCTCGCCCCGGCCGTCACGAATCCACAAGCCCGCCACCCCGGGCGGAATGGCCGCGAGCGGGGCAATGGCCAGCGTGCGGCTCACCCGCAGCGCGGCCGCGACCACCCGGGCAGATGTGCCCGGTTCCGTGCCGCCGCGCACCACGGCCGGCGGCGCCAGGCGCACCGGGGCCGTCATCAACACGGGGGGCAGTGCCTGGTCGGGCGTCGTGAGGGCCTGCGCGCAGGCCAGCAGCGCCGGGTGGCCCGGGCTCAGCCGCAGGGCAGCTTCGAGCGTGCGCTGGGCAAAGGCCGTCTGACCGCCGACGTGCAGCAGCCACGCATACACGGCGCTGCCGGCCGGGTAGTCGCGGTGCACGCCTGCGGCATGTGCGACGAAGGCCAGCGCGCGGCGGTACTCGCCTTGCTGCATCCAGGCGCGTGTGAGGCCGAGTTCGGCTTCGGCCTCGTGGCGAATGCCGCCCGCCTGCTCGAACAGTTCGGCCGCGTCGGCCGCACGGCCTTCACCCAAGGCCGCTTCTCCGGCCTCGACGAGCCGGCGGTAGCGCTGGTCTTCAGCGGCCCGCAGGGCCCGCGCGGGTGCGTGCTTTGGCCCGTGCGCACGCACGGGCGCGGCGAGCACGCTGCCCGCCCCGGCCAGCACGAAAGCGCGCCGCTTCACGGGTTGGTGCCAGCCCCACCCGGACAGGCGGTCGAACCGGCCGGGGCATTCACACGTTGCAGGCGCGGCGTGGCGGCCGGGGTGTAGGGCGCGTTCGGCGCGCGGTACTGCGCCATGTGCGCCACCAGGGCGTCGATGTCTTGCGCGCCACCGAGCAGGTGGGTGCCGAGCGTGAACTCGCCGTAGCCGTCGCCGCCCGTGGCCATGAAGTTGTTGACGGTGACGCGGTAGGTCTTCAGCGGGTCGGGCAACACGCCGTTGGCATCGACGAGGGTCTCGACGCCGGCCGAGGTGCTCAGGCTCACGTTGCGGATGCGTGCACCGCAGGCAGCGCTGCCGTCCCAGGTGTAGCGAAAGCCGGCCGAGGGCACCATGATGCGCGTGGCCGTGGCCGACTGGCCCAGGCAACCGGCGAACTGCTGTTCGAGCACGTTCTTGAGGTTCTGCGCGGTCAGCGTCATCGTGACCAGGCTGTTGCCGAAGGGCTGGGTGGTGAAGGCTTCGCCGTAGGTGACGTTGCCATCGCCCTCGCCTGCCGCGCTGCTGGCGAAAGTAAAGCCGGGGTTGCGCACGCCGCCGCGGTTCATGAAGGCGATCTGCGCACCGCCGAACTGTGCCGACGCCGTGGCCGCGAGCTGCGCGTCGGCGATCAGGTCACCGGCGGGCATGTTGCAGGCGTTGTCGATGGCGGTGTTGGGCAAGGCGGTGCTGATGCTGCCGATCACCGTGTTGGCAATCGGCGAGACCAGCGCGTTGTAGCCATTGACGATGCCGGCGACCTGCGCGTTGGGCGTGACGCTCGCATCGGTGCGGTCCACCAGGCGGTTCACGACGTTGACCGCCGTGATGTCGCGCGTGGCGGGGTTGAGGGTCACGTCGATGTCGGTCAGCACACGGCCGAAGGCGCTGCTGCTGCTGACCGGCACGAGGCGGCCGGCCGCGTTGGGCAGCTGGCAGTTGTAGGCCGCGTGCGTGTGGCCGCTGACGACCACGTCCACCGCGTTGTCGAGGCGGCTCACGATGCTGGCGATGGGCGAGCCCGCGAGGTTGCCCACGCAGCCGTTGATGTCGGACAGCGCGCCGGTCTGGAAGCCGCCCTGGTGCACCAGCACGACGATGGCCTCGACGCCCAGCGCGCGCAGGCGCGGCACGAGGGCGTTGACGGTCTCGGCCTCGTCGCGGAATTCAAGCCCCGCCACGCCGCTGGGGGTGACGATGGTGGGCGTCTCGCGCAGCGTCATGCCGATGAAGGCCACGCGCACGCCGTTGAAGGTCTTGATGCCATAGGCCGGCAGCAGCGGCTTGCCCGTCGCGGTGGCGATCACGTTGGCCGACAGCCACTTGAACTTCGCGCCTTCGAAAGGCACCGGTGTGCCGACCTGCGCGCCCCGGCAGGTGTTGGGGTCTTGCGCGCCCTCGACGGTCTTGCAGCCGCCGTTCTGCAGGCGCAGCAGTTCGGCCGCGCCCTTGTCGAATTCGTGGTTGCCGACGGCGTTGAATTCGAGGCCGATGCGGTTGAGCGTCTCGACCGCGGGCTCGTCATGGAACAGCGCCGACACCAGCGGCGAGGCGCCGATGAAGTCGCCCGCGCCCACGACCACGTTCAGCGGGTTCTGCGACTTGAGCTTGGCCACGTGGCCGGCCAGGTAGTCGGCCCCGCCCACCGGCGGACGCTGCGCGGCCGGCACCGAGGTGTTGACGCCGAAGGTGCCCGGCGACTGCAGGTTGCCGTGGTAATCGTTGAAGCCAATGATCTTGACGTTGAAGGGCGGGCGCGCGGTCTGCGCGTCGGCGTGCGGGGTGGCAGCCACCAGCAGCAAGGCGCTGACGGCGAGGGTGAACTGGCGCAAAGAGGGGTTCATGCGGACTCCGGCGTGGCGTGGTCGGGGCAACGAGAAAGGGGGGCGGGTTCAGGCGCGACGGCGCGCGGCCACGGCGACGAGGCCCAGGCCGGCCAGCAGCAGCGCGTAGGTCGAGGGCTCGGGCACGGGCGCGAGCATCACGGCGCCGACGGTGGCGTTGAGCGCTTCGCCATCGAACGTGACGCTCTGCAGCAGCGAGCCGGTCACCGTGTACGAACCCGGCGACGACAGGTAGAACGCACCGCGGCTGAAGGCATCGCTGGCCCATGCGGCGTCGAAGTCGAGCCCGAGATTGGGGCTGGTGGCCACGTCGCCCGGCAGCACAGCGCTGGTCGCAAAGCTGCTGCCGTTGAGCGACACGCTGAAGCTGTCGCCGGCAAAGCCACCATCGACGACACGCAGGTAGGCGGGGGCATCGAGCGTGAACGTGAAGCTCAACGAGCCCCCGTCCGCGAGAGCGATCCATTCGTTGCCACCCGAGGCGGCGCTCAGCGCGTCCACGTCGAAAGCGACCCACTCGCCCGGGGTCAGAGAGACGGTGGTCTGCGCCTGGCTGGCGCCGATGGCGCCGAGCGAGAGCACGAGCGCCGTGAGAAGTTGCTTGAGACGAGGCATGGCGGTTCCTGGGTGCGACTCACGTCGGGTTGGATGTCGTGCCGCATGTTGCGCACCCGCGGCCCGCCGATCTATCGCAGCCGCATGACAAGCGGGGCCCGTGCGTAGTCCGACCGGCTGCCCGCACCGCGCCATGTCATTCGACGAAGCCGTAGCGCTCGCGCATCTGCGCGTTCATGTCGTGCTTGAGTGCGTCGCTCACCTGCCCGGCGACGGTGTAGGCCGCCCCGAAACGCGGCCCGCGCTGCAGTTGCGCACGGCGCTTCGCGAGCAGCTCGTGTGTGGCGCCGACGACCTGCGCCGGGTTGCCGGCCACCACCATGCCGGCTTCGACGTCGCGCGCCACCACGCTGCCCGCCCCCACCACCACGTCGTCGCCGATGCGCACGCCGGGCAGCACGAGGCTGCCGGCGCCGATGAACACGCGGTCGCCGATGCTGACCTTGCCCACGCGGGTGTAGCCGAGCGCGCGCTTGGTGCTGGCGTCATGGGCCAGCAGGTAGACGCGCGGCGCGAGCGTCACGTCATTGCCGATGGTGATGTGCCACGCATGGCTTTCGTCGATGACGACGCCGGGCTGGATGCTCACGTTGCTGCCGATGACCATGCCCAGCCGGCGCAGGCGCTCGATGGGATCGCCCCGCAAAGCGCGCCGTGCGCGTCGAAGCATGCGAATCAAGACCATGGCGCCACCGCGTGAGAAGGGGTCAAAGACAAGACGGGTCGGAGGTTCATGCGACCTCGAACGCACCGAGCGTGGGCCGCGCGGCCCAGGGCCGGCCAAGGTGGTCGGTGGGTGGCCCGAACGCGGCCTCGGGCAGAGGCAGCCCGGCGCCCACCAGCGGCGAGCCGGTGCCCGGTCGGTGGCGGGCGTCGAGCAAGGGGTCGGCCAGCACGTCGCCCCGGCCGGGCGGAATCTCTCTGAGCGAGCCGAAACGTGCGCCGAAGCGGGCGTTCGCGGTGTCGCCGGGCGCCAGGTAAGGCTCCATCGACCCGAGCAGCAACTCGCCCGCAGCGAAGTGCTGCGCGCTGAAGGGGCGCAGCACGTGCGCGGTCACGGTGCCGTCGTCGCGCTTGCCCGAGATCACCGCGAGGCCACGTGCTGCGGTGGGGTCGACACGCTCACGAATGAAGAAGTTGCGACCGGGGTCGCCGTAATACACGCGGGCGAACTGGGCCGCACCTGCGAAGGTCACGGCCGAGCCTGCGGTGGCCGAAAGCAGTACCGCGGTGCTGGTGGGCGTGGCCGGCATCCACTGGTCCACGGCCAGGCCGTAGAAATCCCAGTCGCAGCGGGCGCTGACGTTGTTGAAGAAGCGGTTGCCCCGGGTGCCGAAGCCCACGCCGTCGTACCAGGCCATCGTGCAATCGACGGCGGTGTTGTTGTAGATCCAGTTGTCGGCGCTCTTGTCGCAGGCGATGCCCGATCCGTTGTCTTCGAGCAGGTTCGCGTACACGTGGTTGTTGCGCGAGAAGTAGAGGCGGATGCCCGAGCTGGGCGCGTTCGAGCTGTCGGCCACCCCGCGCTGGCTGGCCAGCCACTCGGCGTAGTTGGCCCCGCCCGCGCCCCGCGCCCCCGTGCAGTGGTTGCGCCGCACGACGCAGCCCGCCGCGCCATGGGTGGCGAGTTCGTCGTTGGTCTGGTCCCAGATGTCCATGAACAGGTTGACCCCGTCGAACACGCCGGTGGTCCAGTTGTCGCGGCACACGTTGTCTTGCACCAGCGCGCCGCGCAATCCATTCAACTGCATGCCGCCGGTCGTGCCGTTGCGGTGGCCGTTGTTGACGACGCGGTTGCGCTGCACGACGGTGGGGCGGTGCGTGTCCTGCACGTTCGGACCGAGCGACATGCCCGAGCCGCCGTTGTTCTCGACCACGTTGTCTTCGAACAGGATGCCGTCCCAGCCGTAGTGGCGCTCGGCGCCTTCGATGCGCGCCGCGTCGTGAAAGCCGCAGGTCAAGAACACGCCCGAGGTGCCGCAGTCGTGCCAGCGGTTGCGGCGGAAGGTCGCGTTCACGAAGCGGCCGGAAAAGAGCGCGAGGTTGTCGTCGGGCGGCGTGCCCGAGTAGACCGTCATGCCCCGGCCTTGCGGGTTGGTGATGCGGTTGTCTTCCCACAGCATGTCGGTGACTTCGAAGGGCGCTGGCGCGCCGCTGGCGATCATGAACACGCAGCCCGAGCGGCCCGCGCTGTAGCTCTCGCCCCGCGCGCAGCTGAAGCTGCAGCGGCGCACCGTCAAGCCTTTGCAGCCGCTGGTGAGGTCGGCGAAGAACGCGCCGTCGTCGCCGACGAACTCGCAGTCTTCGAGCACCAGCGCGCGCTCGGTCGGCACCTGCACGGTGTAGCGAAAGGCGGGGCGGCCGGTTTGGCCCGCCTGCACCTCGAAGCGGATGTTGCGAAACGACAGCCCCTCGGCATTGCGCGCCCACACCACGTAGGTGATCGCGGCGGTCAGCGTCCACACGGGGCGCGGCAGGCCGGCCGGGTCAGACGGGTGCGTGTACGCATCGAAGCCCACGTCGGCGGTGCGCGGGTCGTAGCCCCCGGGCATGCGCAAGGTGGTGCCGCGCCGCAGATAGACGGTGTCGCCAGGCGACAGGCTGGGCAGGCTGCGGCGCGCCTGGTCGGGCTGTCGGCCGGTGGCGCCGTCGTCGCCCGACTCGGGATCGACGTACCACGCACGGGTCGGGGCCGGCGGTGGCGGCACCGGGCCGGGCGGTGGGGCCGGTTCGGGTGCCGGCGTGACGGCTTCGGGTTCGCCGCCACCGCCGCAGCCGCTCGCCAGCGCGGCGAAGGCCAGCAGGGCGTCACGCCGCCGGAAGGCGGGCCGCGCGTTGTTCATCACGTCGTTCCTCGGGGTCTGCGGGGCATGCAGCGCCCGAAGACGCCACACGGGCGACCTTACGCAGCGAGCGTGTCGGTCGCATGACGAAACTGCGTGGCTTGCGTCAAGGCGTCACACAACTGCCGCAGACTGGCGGACGCCCTCGACCCTTGCAATGCCACGCTTCCATTGCCCGACGTATGCCGATCGACGACCAACTGCACGCCCTGTCATCGCGCTACGAGGCGTCGCCGCAATGGGTGAAGACGGTGGTCGGCCGTGCCTATGCGCTCATCCCGATGCGCCACCGCCACGGCGCGTCGTTCGACCGCTTCCTGCGGGCTTTCGAGGCGCCTGACACCGCGGCCGTGTACGCGAGGCAGCGGCTCGTCGAAACGCTGGACACGGCCTTGGCCTCGGTGCCCGCCTACGCGTCGCAGCGCCACTTGCGGCGCTCGCTCGAAGACGACCCCGAAGGCGTGCTGCGCGAGCTGCCGCTGGTTCGCAAGGAAGACATCAAGCGCGACGCGGCGGCCTTTCTGAGCACACGCCACGGGCCCGAGCAGCGCTTGCAGATGTTCACCGGCGGGTCTACCGACGTGCCGATGGCCTTTCATGTGCACCGGGGCGTGAGCCGGGCCAAGGAATGGGCCGCCTTCGAAGCGATGGGCCGGCGCTTCGGCACAGAAGGGCCCGGCACGATGCTGGCGCTGCGCGGGCGCACCGTGCCCACGGCCAACACGGGCCGCATCTGGATGTACGAGCCCATCAAGCGCCAGCTCATCCTCAGCAGCGACCACCTCGAACCCCGCTTCATGCCGCAGTACGAGGCGGCGCTGAAACGCTGGCGGCCGCGCTACATCCACGCCTTCCCTTCGGCGCTGTACCCGCTGCTGGTGTGGCTGCGCGAACAGGGCCGCGAAGCGCTGTTGTCGCAGGTGAGCTGCGTGGTGCTGACGTCGGAGTCGGTCTTCGACGCGCAGTTGCAGGCCTTCAAGTCGTTCTTCACCTGCCCGGTGGTCGTGACCTACGGTCACTCGGAACGGGTGCTGCTGGCCAACACCCTGCCCGGCGATGGCCGCTATCACTTCTGGCCCCAGTACGGCCATCTCGAAGTGGTCGATGCGCAGGGGCGGCGGATGACGACACCGGGCCAGTCGGGCGAGATCGTCGGCACCGGCTTCGACAACCTCGTGATGCCTTTCGTGCGCTACCGCACCGGCGACTATGCGGTGGTCGGTGACGCGCCCCACCCGAGCGCGGCGGGCTTTCGGGTGCTCGACCGCATCGACGGCCGGCTGCAGGAATTCGTGGTGTGCCGCGACCACCGGCTGGTGACCGTGACCACGCTCGGCGCGGCGCACTTCGAGCCGCTGGGCCGCTGCCTGCGCATCCAGTACGAGCAGCACGAACCAGGCGAGCTGGTGCTGCGCGTGGTCTCGACCGAACGGCTCGATGCGGCCACCTGCCGCGAGATCGAGGCCGCCGTGGCCCGCAAGACGCAGGGCGGCTGCCGCGTGCGCGTCGAGCAGGTGGACGCCATCCCCAAGACGCCGCGCGGCAAGCAGCGCCTGCTGCTGCAGCACCTGTCGATCGACCGCTACCTTGGCGCCACGATGAACACCGCGGCCCGCTTCCCGCCGCCCGTCGCCCCTGAGCGCGACGGGCGGCCACCGGCCCCCAGCGCCCCACCCTCGCCCGCCGCACCGCCGCTGCGCGACCGGCAGTTCGTGCTGATGCTCGGTACCGACCAGCGCACGCGCGGCGGCATCGCGGCGGTGATTGCGACCTACCGGGCCGGGGGCCTCTTCGAGCGCCTGCCGCTCGTGCACGTCGCCACGCATGAAGACGGGTCGAGCCTGCGCAAGCTGGGCCGCTTCGTGCGCGCCACCGGCACCCTGTGCCAGGCGCTGGCCTCGGGCCGCGTGGCGCTGGTGCACGCGCATGTGTCGTCGCGCGCCAGCTTCAGCCGCAAGTCGCTGCTGCTGGCGCTGGCCCGCGCGCGGGGCGTTCCGACCGCCTTCCACCTGCACAGCAGCGGTTTCGCGAAGTGGGTGGACGACGACCGACTCGGCCTGCGCCGCTGGTGGATACGCCACACGCTGCTGCGAAGCGACCAGGTCGTCGTGCTCACCCGCACCTGGGCCGACTGGGTGCGCAGCTTCGCACCCGCCGCGCGCGTGGCCGTGCTGGGCAACCCGGTGGTGCTGCCCGAGGCCCTGCCGCCGGCCGAAGGCCGCGCGTCGCACGGCGGTGGCGGGCGCGTGCTGTTTCTTGGCTGGATCTACGACTTCAAGGGCGTCTACGACCTGCTGCAGGCGTGGGTGCTGTTTCGCGCCGCGTGCCCGGGGTGGCGGCTGGCGGTGGGGGGCAAGGGCGAGGTCGAGCGCTTCCTGGCCGAGGCCCAACGCCTGGGCGTGCGCGACGACATCGACTTCCTCGGCTGGGTCAGCGGTGACGAGAAAGACGCGCAACTGCGCCAGGCCGACGTGCTGGTGCTGCCTTCGTACGCCGAGGGCATGCCGGTGTCGGTGCTCGAAGCCATGGCCTACGGCGTGGCGGTGGCGACCACACCGGTCGGCGGTGTGCCCGACATCATGGAAGACGGCGTGCACGGCCTGTGGATGCAACCGGGCGACGTGGCCGGCATCGCCGACCGCCTGACCCGGCTGGCGCAGTCAGCGCAACTCAGGCAGCGCCTCGCCCAGGCCGCACGCGAGCGCGTCGCCCACGACAGCAGCGTCCACGCGGTCATCGAGCGGCTGCTGGCGATCTACGGCCAGGCCTTGCGCTGAGGCGGCCGGGGCGAGCGGCGGCTGGTCGGCAAGCTCATCGGCCCTCTCGTCGGTCGCCGCTCGCCACGAGGCGGCCCCCACGGGCACGGCCATGCCCACCGTCAGCGACTCGACCGCCGCGATCGTGGCGGCACTCACCATCAACAGCTCGTGCGGCGACACGGCGGCGTGACCGGTGCGCATGGCGTTCACCCAGGCGGCCAGCATGTTGCGCTGGCCCTTGTCCTGCGAAGCCTTGATGCTGCGGGCCCCGCTGTCCCCGTCGAACAGCTCGGCGACGCGCCAGTCGTCGATGACGGCCGAACGGCCGCCCCCGAACACCTCGACGCGCTCTTTCGACTGGGCCTTGGACCCGTCGGCGGTGTAGACGATGCTGGCCACGCTGCCGTTGGCGAACTGCAGGCTCAGGCACAGGTTGTCGTTCAGCAGCGGCGCCACGCCGGGCTTCTGCACCCCCACCGCGTGCACCTCGACCGGCACCGACGCGGCCAGCACGCAGGCCAGGTCCACGAAGTGGCAGCCTTCGCCGACCATGCGGCCGCCGCCGCTGGCCGGGTCTTGAATCCAATGCCCCGGCGGGATGAACCCCGCGTTCACACGCAGCGTGATCACGCGCGGCGAGCGCACGGGCTCGAAATGCGCGAGCACCTGCTGCGTCAAGGGCGCGAAACGACGGTTGAACCCGACCAGCAGTTGCGCCGACGGGGCCTGCGCCAGGGCGGCCTCGACCGCGCGCAGCTCGTCCATCGTCAAGGCAAGCGGCTTTTCGACGAACACGTGCTTGCTGGCCCTCAGCGCGCGGCACACATAGTCGGCGTGCGTGTCGTGACGCGTGGCGATGACGACCGCGTCGGTGTCGGCGTCGAGCACGCCATCGAGCGTGGCCGTGCAGGCGCGAAAGCCGAACTGCCGCGCCACGCTGTCGGCCGTGCGGCCGCTGGCCGTCATCAGGTGGCGAAGCTCGACGGCCGCGTCTTCACGCAAAGGCGGCAAGAGGCTGGCCGTCGCGTAATTGCCGGCGCCGACGAAAGACACGCCGATGCGCGCCTTGTCGAGCGCCGGGCCCGGCGCGCGGGCCTTCGGGACGTCTGGCACGGGCCCATCCACGGGGGCCTCGTACCCCAGCACGATGCCGAGGTAAGGCTCGGTCTTGCGGCCTTCGATCAGCGCATACGCGGCCACCGCCTCATCGACCGCGAAGCGGTGCGTGATCAGCGCCTTCACGTCGAGGCGGCCTGCGGCCATCAGGTCGATCACCGTCTGCATGTTGCGCTGCTCGGTGAAGCGCACATAGCCCGCCGGGTAGTCGTTGCCGCCCTCTTCGTACACCGGGTCGTAGCGGCCGGGGCCGTACGAGCGCGAGATGACGACGCTGATCTCTTTCTTGAAGTAGTCCTCGCGGGGAATGTCCATCCGCACCGCGCCGACCACCACCACGCGGCCCTTTTCGCGGGTGATGCGCCCGCACAGCTCGATCGGCTGGTTCGACGAGGTGCCGGCGCAGACGAGCACCGCGTCCACCCCCAGGCCGGCGGTGAGTTCGCGGCAGGCCACCTCGGCGTTCGAGGCGTCCACACCGATGGCGTCCCAGCGCTGCGCCAGCGTCACGAGCGAAGGGTCGAGGTCCATCGCGAGCACACGGCAGCCATTGGCCCGCAGCATCTGCACCGTCAACTGGCCCAGCAGGCCGAGGCCCAGCACCAGCACCGTCTCTCCGAGCTTCGGGTCGGCCAGCCGGATGCCTTGCAGCGCGATCGAAGCCAGCGTGGTGAACGCCGCCTCTTCGTCGGACACATGGGCCGGCACCTTGACGACCAGGTTCTTCGGCACCACGGCGAACTCGGCATGGTTGGCGTAGCCCACGCCGCCGCAGGCCACCCGGTCGCCGGGTCGAAGGCCTTCGACCAGGCCGCCCACGGCCACCGCCACGCCCGCCGAGCTGTAGCCCAGCGCATTGGCCGCACCGAGCCGCGTGTTCACGGTGCCGAAGGTCTTGGCGAAGCCCTCGGTCTGCAGCTTCTTGATGACCTGCCGCACCAGGTCGGGCCGCGCCCGCGCCTTTTGCAGCAGGCCTTTCTTGCCCATGTCGATCTTGGTCTTCTCGGTGCCGGCGCTGATGACCGAGGCCCGGGTGCGCACGAGCACGAACTTGTCCTGCAGCGTCGGAACGGGCACATCGGCGACGGCGATGCGGCCGTCCTTGAGGGTATGGGTCACTTGCTTCATGGGGACGCGGGGTGGTGGGGGACTCGGAGCCGGACGTGGGCGGAACCCGCCGAGCCTAGGTGCGGGCGATGTCGGCGCAGTGACATCGGCCCCGCGCCGGCAGCCGCGTCACGCAGGGGCCACCGGCGATTCACGCGTCTGCCACAGAGCCTGTCTAGAGTGCCGCGCTTGAACTTCTCCATGGGGCTGGCCCGCGCGGCCGGCGCGCTTGTGCAAGCACTTTCAATGGTCCAGCGGCAGTGGCCCGTCGCGGCGGTCCTCGCGGCGGCACTCGGGACCGCCGGGGTGCTGGGCGCACTGGCGGCGCTGTCGGGTGAACTGGCCCTGCTGGTCGGCCTGCTGGCGATCGTGTCGGTGATCGTCTTCATGCTGCACCGCTTCGGCATCTGGTGGATGTGCCTGCTGTTCCCGCTGTCGCAGACCGTGCTCGTGCCGCGCCAGGTCATGGGCATCACGGGCCTGAACCCCGTCAACCTGATCACGCTGGCCACCGTCGGCTCGCTGCTGCTGGCCTGGGTCGGGGCGCGCCTGCAGCACCGGCCTTTCCAAGGCCTCTTTCTGCCGAAGCCGATGCTGTGGCTCTACGTGGTGCCGATCGGCCTGGCAGCCGCGCACGGGGCAATGTCGATGCATCTGATCCCGGCCTACTTCCACGACATCCGCGCGATCTCGTTCGACAGCGTGCCGAGCTACCTGCGCGACGTGTACATGCGGCCGATGATCCTGGTGCTCTTCAGCCTGATGGTGGGCACGGTGTTCCGGGCCGCCGACAAGGCCCACATCTACATCGTGCCGGCCATGATCGCGGGCCTGGTGATGTGCGCGCTCGAAGTGTTCGTGATCGCCACGTCGGGCTTGAGCCTGACGGCGCTGGCCTCGTCGAGCGCCCGGGGCGTGCTGTCGGTGTCAGGCATGCACGCCAACGAGATCGGCCTGATGCTCAACTGCGCGCTCGCGTTGTCGCTGTTCGGCATGCGCGGGGCCACCGGCCTGGCCCGCATCGCCTTGCTGGCCTGCAGCGCGGTCTTCGTCTGCGGCGTGATGCTGACGTTCTCGCGCGGCGGCCTGCTGGGGCTCACGGTGATCCTGGTGAGCTTTCTGCTGAATGCCAACAGCCCGCGCTCGGCCGTCGCCGCGGTCGCCCTGGCCGCCCTGGTGGTGGCCTTGCTGCCTTCGGCGGTGGTCGAGCGCGCCAGCCACGGCGTCGCGGTCGGTGACCGCAGCGCCATCTCGGCCGGCCGCGCCGACATCATCTGGCCGCAGCTGATCCCGGTGGTCTTCGAGTCGCCGCTGGTGGGCGGGGGGCTGATGTCGATGCTGTGGTCGGCACCCGCGCGCAGCGGGCAGATATCGGTCGCGCAGCCGCACAACGCCTACCTCGGCCTCGCGCTCGACTTCGGCCTGCTCGGCGCCATGGCGCTGATGGCGTTCTTCTTCTGGGCCTGGCGGCAGATGCGCCAGGCCAGCCACGACGCGCACACGCCCTTCTACAAGCACTTCTTCGCCGGTGCCTCGGTGACCATTCCGCTGCTCTTCGCGCAGGGCATCAGCGACGACCGCTTCACCCCCACCACGACGCAGATGTTCATGTGGTTCGGCATCGGCGCGGCCCTGGGGTACCGCAGGTTCTTGCAGCAGCGGGCGAGCGATGCCGAGCCCGTCGCCGCGCCGCGCGCACCGCACCCATGAACGCCCCCGATCCCTTCAAGCCCGCCCCCCGGCTGTGCTTCGTGAACCTCAACGCCTACCCGGCCCTGGTGCCGGGCTTCGAGCAGCACCACATCGGGGGCGAGGAGGTCCAGCACAGCCTGCTGTCCACCCTGCTCGCGGCCCAGGGCTTCGACGTCAGCCTCGTCACCAGCGACTTCGGCCAGACCGACGGCCAGCGGGTCGCGGGCGTGCGGGTCTTCGCCGGCTTCAAGGCCTCGGCCGGCGTGCCGGTCGTGCGTTTCGTGCACCCACGCTGGACAGGCCTGCACGCCGCGCTGCGCCGTGCCGACGCCGACGTGTACTACGTGTCGTGCGCGGGGGCGCTGGTCGGGTGGGTAGGCTGGTTCGCACAGCGCCACGGTCGCCGCGTCGTGTTTCGCGTGGCGTCAGACACCGACTGCGACCCGGCTCGCCTGCTGGTGCCCACCGCGCGCGACCGCTGGCTCTACCACTACGGCCTGCGACGCGCCGATGCCGTGCTGGCGCAGACCGAAGCCCAGCAAACCCTGCTGCAGCAGAACTACGGCATCGACTCGCAACTGGCGCCAATGCTGCTGCAGGTGCCCTCGCCGCCCCTGCCCCACCCCGGCCGCGACATCGACGTGCTGTGGGTCGCCAACCTTCGCGCGCTGAAACGCCCCGAGCTGTTTGCCGAAGCCGCACGCCGCCTGCCGCAGTACCGCTTTCACCTGGTGGGCGGCGCCATGGACAAAGAGATGCACGTGCATCGCGCCCTCGCCGCGCAGGCGCAGGGCATCCCGAACCTGACGCTGCATGGCCGCCAGGGCTACCGCGACACGCTGGCGCTCTTCGACCGCGCACGCCTGTTCGTCAGCACCTCGCTCATCGAAGGCTTTCCGAACACCTTCTTGCAAGCCTGGGCGCGCGAGGTGCCGTCGGTCTCGTTCTTCGACCCCGACGGGCTCGTGTCGCGGCATGGCCTGGGGCTTCACGTCGGTTCGCTCGACGCGCTGGTCGAGGGCATTCGCCAGCTGCACGAAACGCCCGCGCGGCTGGCACAGGCCGCGCAGGCCTGCGGCGCCTTCATGCGGCAGCACTATGCGCACGAGCGCCTGCTGTCGCCGTACGTCAAGGCCTTCCACGATGTGGCCAGCGCGGGGCAGAACGCGCGATGAAGACCACCGACACACGGGTCGACGTGGTGCTGAATTCGCTCGGCATCGGCGGCGCCGAGCGCCACACCATCGCGCTGGCCCAGGCGCTTTCGGTGCATGGCTTCGCGGTGCGCTTGGTCGCGCTGTCGAAGGCACCGAGCCCCGCGCGACCCGCCTCGCCCGGCGTGCTCGCCGAGGCCATCGAGATCGACCGCCGCGGGCCCTTCGATGCGCGCGCGCTGGGGGCCTTCCGCCGTCTGGTGCGCGCCGACCCGCCGCACGTCACGCTGACCGTCAACCAGTACCCGCTGGCCTTCGTCGTGGCGGCGACGCCCTGGGGCTTGCGCGCGCCGATCCTGCAGGTCATGCACACCATCGAGTTGCCTCACGGCGACAACGCGGTGAAGCGCGCGCTCTACCCCCGCCTGCTGCGCCGGCCGGCGGCCATTGCCTACGTGTGCGAACTGCAGCGCCAGCACTGGCGGCAGCGCGGCGTCCAGGCACGGCCCGACCACTGCGTGCACACCGGGGTGGACCTCACGCGCTTTCAGCCGGCCGGCCTCGCCGTGCGAAGCGGCGCGCGGCAGCGCTTCGGCTTGCCTGACGACGCTTTCGTGGTCGGCCTCTGCGCCGTGCTGCGGCCAGAAAAGCGGCACGACCTGCTGCTCGGTGCCGTCGCCCGGCTGAACCGCGAAGGCCGCCACGTGCATGCGCTGCTGATCGGCGACGGCCCCGAGCGCGCGCGCATCGAGGCGCAGGCGGCCCAACTCGGCATTGAGCGCCGCGTCACCATCACCGGCTACCAGCAAGATGTCATCCCCTGCATCGCGGCCGCCGATGCCATGGCCCTGGTGTCCGACTACGAGGCGTTCTCCATCGCCATCCTCGAAAGCATGGCCCTGGGCCAACCGGTCGTCGCCACCGACGCGGGCGCCGTGGCCGAGCAGATCACCGACGGGGTCGATGGTTTCGTCACGCCCAAGGGCGACGAGGCCGCACTGGCCCGCGCGCTGGCCCGCCTGTGCGACGACGCCGACCTGCGCGCGGCCCTCGGTGCGCGGGCCTTGCACACCGTGCAGTCGCGTTTCGACGCGCGCGCGATGAACGAGAAGTTCATTCGCATCGTCGGCGACCTGGCGGCACATGCGCCACCGGCCCGCCGCACCGCAGGCCACCCCGCGTGAGCCGGCGCGCCACGTTGTGGCTCGGCCTGGCGAACGCGGCCGAGTTCGCCACGCAGCTCGCCCTGCCGGCGCTGCTGGTGCGCTCGCTCAGCCCCGACGAGTTCGGCGGCTACCGCCTGCTGTGGCTGGTGGCGCAAACGTCGGCGACCGTGCTGTCGCTCAACATGGCGCTCAACCTGCTGTACGTGGCGCCCCGTCACCGGCATGAAGACCGGGGCCGGCTGGCCGGCAACGTGTTCGCCTACCTGGCGGCCGCCGGGGCGCTGGCCGCGCTGCTGGCGGGCAGCCTGGGCCACCACCTGCAAGACCCGGCGCGCGGCCATGCGGTGGCGCCATGGTTGCTGGGGCTGTTCGCCGCGCTGTGGATGGTCTCGCTGCCCTTCGACACCATCGCACTGGTGGCCGGGCGGCCGAAGACGCAGGCCTTGTTCTTCGCCGGGCAGTCGCTGGTGCGCATGGCGCTGCTGGGCGCCACCGCGTGGTGGGCGCGCGACCTGGCCGCGCTGGCCCTCGCGATGGTCGCGCTGGCCGCCCTGCGCGTGGCCGTGGCTGCCGTGTACGTGCACCGCAGCGGGTTCTTCCCGGCGGTCGGCGTGAACCTCGCCCTCGCCCGCTCGCAACTGCAGCACGGCCTGGGCTTCGGCATCGGTTCCAGCCTCTTCGTGCTGCGCAGCCAGACCGACATTTGGATCACTGCGGCCCTGTTCAACCCCGTCGGCGTGGCGACCTTCGCCATCGCGGTGACCGTTGGGCCGGTCATCGGCGCGTTGAAGCAGTCGTTCACCCAGGCCAGCGTGTCGCGGGTGGCGCAGCTCGTCGCGCAGGGCGACCCGGGCAGCGCGCTGGCGCTCAACAGCAAGGCCAACCTGGGCGCGGCGCTGCTGCTGTTTCCGTTCGTCGGGGCCTTCGTGCTGGCGGCGCCCGATGCCATCGCGTGGGTCTACACGGCGGCTTTCGCCGACGCCGCGCTGCCCGCGCGCCTGTACGCGGTGGCACTCGCCGCCTGCGTGCTCGAACTGACGCCGGTGGTTCAGTCGCTGGGCCACGGCCGCTTCGTGCTGCGTTCGAACGCGGCGCTGCTGCTGCTCAGCGCAGGCACGTCATGGCTGGGCGGCAGCCTCGCCGGCATCGCGGGGGTGACCGCCGGCAGTGCGCTGGCCTTGTGGACGGGCACCGCGCTCAACCTGGCGCACGTCGCCCGGTGCACGGGCCTGCCGGTGGCGGCCCTGCAACCGTGGCGTGAACTCGGGGGGCTGGCCGCGCTGGCAGCCGTGGCCACGGCGCTGGCGGGTGCGCTGCCCTTGCCGGCGGCGCTGCAGGGCTCGGCCGCCACGCGGGCCCTGGCGCACGGGCTGGTGTTCAGCGCCGTGTATGCGCTGCTGGCCTTGCTGACGCCGCAGGCCCGGCGCCTTTACCGGGCGCACCTGTTCCGGCGTTGAGGTTTGCGCCGCCGCGCAGCCGTCTCAAGACGCTGCCGCGGTCTTCACCCCGGCGAGCCGCGCACGCACGTCGGGCGACACCGCTTCGAGCAGCGACTTGACGAAGCCGTCGTGCACCGCGTAGCTCGACGCCGCATCGGGCGTCACGCTCGACACCCGCACCAGCATGCCGTCGGGGATGCGGCCCGTGAGCCCGTAGCCGATCTGCGCCACCAAGCGCTCGGCGCGGCCGGTGGCCACGTGCTGGCCCATCGTGAACCAGTACGAGATGGGCTCCGAGCGGCGGCCCTTCTGCGCGTGGACGCGGACGAGATCGACGCTGGTGCCGCGGTACGACAAGGCATCGGTGCGCACGTTGCGGATGGCGAAGCCCTGCGCCGCGTAGCAGACCTCCTGGCGGTGCGCCTTGAGGCTGTCCGACTGGTCGCCGCCATAGGCGATGACCAGCATCACGCGCTGGCCGGCCTGGTTGACGTAGGCCCGCGACACGATCTGGTCGTAGATCTTGTCGAGGTTGGCCTGCACGTCGGGCGTGGGGGCGATGGGCACGACCTCGGGGTCGATGCGCCAGTCACCGAATTGCGAAGGGATCAGCCCATTGAGCTGGAAGCTCGGGTCGGGCGTCGCCACCGGCCGCATCGAGTGCGACAGCAGGGCACAGCCCAGCATCGCCGCCCCGGCGACCCACGGAACGGCTTTGCGCAGCATGGAGGTTTCTTTCATGGGGTAGAGACCGAAGCGCCGCGCCCGAACAGGCGCAGCAACAGCCAGTCGAGCGTGATCAGCGCGACCAGCCCGAAGACGAACAGCAGCACGCCCGAGGCGTTGTGCAGAAAGCCCTGCCCCACGTCGTCGCCGAAGTGGTAGGTCAGCAGGATCAGCACCATCACCCGCACGATGTTGGCCGCGATCGCGATGGGCACGATGGCCAGCAGCAGCGCGAGGTTGCGTGCCCAGCCCGGCTTGAAGGTCAGGTGCATGTACAGCAGGCCCAGCGCCGCCAGCGAATAGATCGAGTTCAGGCCCGAGCACGCGTCGGCCACCAGCATGCGGTAGACGCCGATCGAGATGACCACGCCGTCGCGCGCGATCGGGTAGCCCGCGTGATAGAGCATCAGCTCGGCCGCGACCGACACGTACTGCTTCAGGTTCGACGTGAGCGCGACGATCACGAAGCCCGGCAGCGGCACCATGAACACCAGGAAGAAGAGCGGAAACCACAGCAGCCGCACCGCCGCCGGGCCCCAGGTCAGCAACAGCGCCCCGGCGATGATGGGCATGTGCCCGCTGACCTCGAACAGCGGCAGGTTCTGCGCCCGGCCGACGAAGTAGAGAAACAGCCCGAGGCCGAGGCTCGCGCTGCCCGCCGCGACAGCCGGTGCCGCGGGCAGTGCCGCGAGTGCGTCCTTGGCGCGCCACACCAGCCACCAGAACACCGCCACGACGACGATGCCGTGCTCGTAGGCCTCGTCGTTCCACAAGGTGTCGTGCAACCGCACATACGTCGGCACCAAGAGGGCCGCCAGCCCCAGCGCCACCGGAATCCAGGCCTGGAGGCGCGGCGGTGGGCCCTGCACGGGCACCGAATCGAGAACTGCGGACATGGATGGACTTTCTGGTTGAACGCGGCGCTGAGACGCTCAGCCCCTCAGCGCTCGTTGATGACCGCGCCCAGCACTTCGACGCTGTGGCGACCCAGTTGCTCGGCGAGACGCTGCACATCCGCCAGGCGCGTGCGGTTGCGGCGCGTCACCAGCAGGCAGCCGCTGGCACGCACCGCGGCGGTGATGGCTTCGCTGAACTGCGCCGCGGGCGGCGTGTCGATCAGCACGAAGGCATAGCGCTGCACCAGCTTGCCCAGCAGCAGGCCGAAGGCCCGGCGCTCCAGCAGCGCCACCCCGTCGGCGTGCACCGGTCCGGCCGGTAGCACGTGCAGCCTCGGGTTGCCCCGCACCGCCCGGATGGGCGCGCGCGACACCTGCTGCGAGAGGTAGCTGCTCAAGCCGGTGTGGTTCTCGACACCGAAGACGCTGTGCATCGAGGGCTTGCGCAGGTCGGCGTCGATGACGAGGGTGTCTTCGTCCATCTGCGACAGCAGCACCCCGAGGTTCGCGCAGACGTGGGTCCGCCCTTCCCCTTCGCCGTGGCTGACGACCGCCAGCGTGCGCTGCTCGGGCTCGCCGCCGAACCAGCGCAACATCAGTTGCGAGCGCACCGCGCGCAGCACCTCGCCCTGCGCGTCGCGCGGGCGCCCGGGGGGCGCCAGTTCAGCCGCGGCGTCGTCGATGGCGGGCACGAAGTCCACGTCGAACTGGTGCGCCAGCGCAAGGTCGATGTCGGCCCGCGCCACGAGGCCGAGGGCCACCGCCACCTCGCCGAAGCGGCGCGGCGCGGCCTGCGACTGCTGGGCCAGCACGTGCTCGACGTGCCGGTTGTCCAGGCGCCCCAGCTCCACGAGGATGCTGCCCAGCCGGTGCCCCTGGGCCACGGACATCGCATCGGCCTCGTGCCCCTCGCCACCCGCGCGGGGCATCGCCACCACCGGCTCTTCGCCGGCGGCCGGCGCGATCTTCAAACTGCGTGCCATGTGATCACGCCCCCTGCACGGTGACAGGCTCGGCGGCCGTCCACCCCAGCGCCTTCGTGCGGGGTGGCCGCGAACGCGGCAGCGAGCCCAGCACCATCAGCTTCAGGCCGGCCTCGAGGTCTTGCGCCGAACGGATGCGGCGGTCCACCAGCTCGACCAGCAACGCAGCGCCCAGCCCCAGCAGCAGGCCGACGATGGCACTGAGCAGGATGTTGCGACGCACCTTCGGGCTCGACGGCACGGCGGGCACGGCGGCCGCGTTCAGCACATAGGCGTTGGCCTGCGTGTTCTGGCTTTCGAGCCGGTTCTGCGCCAGGCGCTGAAGCGCCACCTCGAACACGCGTTGCGCGTTTTCGGCCTCACGCATCAGCGTGTGCATCTCGTCGCGCTGCGCCTTGATTTCGAGCACACGCTCTTTTTGCGCGAGCATCACGCGGCGCAGCTCGGCCACACGCCGCTCCTGCCCGTTCGAGATGCTGTTGACGCTGCCGTTGGCGTTGCGCAGCTCGGCATCGAGCCGCTCGCGCAGGCTGGCGACCTCGGCTTCGAGCCGCTCACGCGTCGGGTGGGCCGCGCCCATGTGTTCCGAGGCCTGCTGCAAGCGCGTTTCGGCGCGCAGCAGTTCGGTGCGCAGGTTCTGCACGACCGGGGTCGATCCGATCTCGGGCAGGCTGCGCACGTCGGGCTGGCCGACCTGCGAGCGCGTGCGGGCGTCCACCGCCTGCGATTGCGCCACCGAGAGCTGCTGCGACAGCTCGGCCAGCCGCGCGCTTTCGATGTCGAGCCGCTCGTCGCTGGCGACGATGCCGTTGCGCTGCTGGTAGGCCGATACCTTGGCCTGCGCCTGCTCGGCGTCGGCCCGCAGGCTCTTGAGCTGTTCGTCGAACCAGCTCGCGTACAGCTTGGACGGCTGGTTGCGCAATTCGAGGTTGGTGGCGATGTAGGCCGTCGCGAAGGCATCGACGACCTGGGCCGCGAAGCGCGGCTCGCTGCCGGTGAAGCTGAGGGTGACGACCGAGCTTTCACGGGCCGGCTTGACTTCGAGGTTCTTGGTCAGCAGGCCCGCGAAATAGTCTTCGACCGTGCCGACGCCCTGGGTCGCCTCTTGCCACTGCTGGCGCGCGAGCGGGCTGCGCTCGATGCCGAGCGTGCGCACCACGGCGCGCGCCACGCGCTCGCTCTGCAGCACATCGACCTGCGTGGCCATGTAGGTCATCGACGCCACTTGCGAGTTGACGTTCGCGGCGCCGAGCACATCGGTCATGCGCGGCTCGATCACCATCGTCGTGCTGGCGGTGTACTGCCGCGGCAGCAGGGCCATGACCAGCGCGGTGGCAGACACCATCGCACCGCACACCAGCACGACCACCCACCAGCGGGCGATCATGATCCGCATGAGCTGTTGAACGTTCACGTCGGGTTTCCTTGGTTGCTCAAAACAGGCTGGCGCGGACCTGCACCACGTCGTCGGGTTCGAGCCGCGTCGCGAGTTCGGCGTCGAGCGTGACCAGCGCGCCGTCGGTGCCACGGCGCGTGATGCGCACGCCGCGCTCGGTGCCGCGCGGCGTCAGCCCGCCGCTGGCCGACAGCGCCTGCATCACCGTCATGTCACGCTCCAGCCGCTGCATGCCGGGGCGCTGCACCTCGCCGTAGATGTAGAAGGCCGGCGCTCGATGCACGAAGAGCACGTCGCCGGGTTGCACCGCCACGTCCTGGGCACGCGAAGCGCCGGGGCGAAACATCTGCACCAGATCGACCTCGATGTTGCGCACCGCGCCGTTCTCGATGCGGCTGAGCACCGCCGTCTCGGCCCCCCCGGCGCCCACGCCCCCGGCCTGCGCCAAGGCACCGCTCACGGTGTAGGCCATGTCCAGCACGTACTGCCCGGGGCGGTTGACGTGCCCCAGCACCGCCACCTGCTGGCTGCGAAAGCTCATCAGCGACACGCTCACCTGCGGGCGGCGCAGCACGTTCTTCTGTTCGAGCCCCTGCGCGATCATCTGCTCGACCTCAGCCGTCGTGCGACCGCCCACGGCCATCTCGCCGAGGAAGGGGTAGGTGATGCGGCCCTGGCCATCGACGCGGGTTTCCAGCTGCAGCTCGGCGTTCTGGAACACGCTGATCCGCAGTTGATCGCCGGCGCCGAGCGTCAGGGTCTTGCCGGCCACCGGCAGTTGCGGCTGTGCGGCCCCCACCGGCCAGCCGGTCGCCAGGCAGAGCAGCAGCAGCCATGCGTGCAAGGCACGCAGCAATCGGTTCTTCATGGGTGCCCCTGCGCTGCGCTCAGCGCAGGCCCGCCACGCCCTTGTCCAGCGCGGGTGTCGCAGCGTCGGGGCCCGAGCCACTGCTGTTGGCCGGTGCGGCGGCCACGGGGGCCGAGGCCGAGTCTGCAGCCGCGGCGGGCCCGGTCTTCAGCGCGGCCAGCTTGGCGAATTCGCCCACGTATTCGATCTTGGCCGTGTCGCGCAGGCGCTTGAGTTCGGCGCGCGCCAGCTCGTCGCGCTTGCGCGTGCCCAGGTACTGCTCGATCAGCGGCGCGGCCTTGGCCTCGTCGATCGGCTGCGCCTGAGACGCCAGCACCTGCAGCACCGTGGCCTTGCCATTGCTGGCGAAGACTTCGATCTCACCGTCTTTCAGCGTGCTGATGCGCGCCACGTGGTCCAGCGGCAGCTGCTCGGCGCCACGCACGGCCGAGTTGGCGGCCGCCTGGAACTTGTTCGTGCGCAGCCAGGCGGCCACGTCGTTCATGTTCTTCGTGGACTTGACGAAGGTCTTCAACTCTTCGACGCGGTCGGCCGTGATGTCGGTCGCCAGCTCTTGCAGGCGGTAAACGCGGCGCTGGGCAAACAGGGCCGGGTTCTCGGCGTAGTACTTCTTGACCTCTTCTTCGCTGGGCCGCGCCTGCGCCGTCAGCGTCTTCTGCAGGTAGGCCTGCGCGAGGATCTGCGTGCGGTTCTCTTCCATCGCCGCCAGCACGTCGGGGTCGCGGTCGAGCTTCTTCTCCATGGCCTGCTGCATCAGCAGCTTCTGGTCGATCAGGCCTTCGACGATCTGCTTGCGTGCCTGGTCGATCTGCTCGGGGGCCACGCCCTGCATGCGCTGCAGCTGCCCGTTCACCTGGTGCACCGACAGCTCGCCGTCGTTGACCTTCACGGCCACCTGCGACGCGGTCTTCTTTTCCTTGTCGGCACCCGAACAGGCAGTCAGCAAGGCCACACCCAGCAGGGCGACAGAAAAGCGCAATGAAGAAGACATGGCGAGGCGATTCAAGCAATTGGAGAAGCCGCGACCATATCGAGCGCCAATGAAGAATCCGTGTCAAACGGGTGGCCGTGCTCGACGCCGCACCGCGCATTCGCGGGATGCCGGCCCACCCATGAGCCGTTCGGCTCATGGCCACCGCCCAACGCCACCGACCCCGCCGCGCCGGGGTGCCATGGTCCGAACGGATGCAGTCGAGTAACTGCACTGTCATCCCCCCGGCGGATCATTTTTCTTCCAACAACAAACGTGTGCATCCACACGAAAAGCCATGGGGACGGAGGACTTCCCGGCGTGTACCGCCGACGCAGGCGCGGCCTGGCCACCGACGCGGCACGGCATGCCGCACCACCGATTCACCGGACCCGGTTCACCGCCATGCGCACCGTGACATCTCCCGCATGCCCCACCGCGGCGCCGCCGCGTGGATCGATCCGCTGGTACTGGAACCGGTTGCGAGTCATGGAAACGCTTGAACTGCCCTACCGCGCCGCCACCGCCCTCGGCAACTGCGCGGACCGCACGCTGGCCCGCGTCGGCGCGCTGACCCCCGAGCCGCGCCTGCGCTCGCAGCCCCCGGCCTCGTGGCTCGCCGAGACGACGCCCGCGGTGGACGCCGAGCGCTACCTGCGCGAGGCCGATGCGCTCGCGCTCGGCGTGCTGACAGACCTGCAAGGCCAGCCCGTTGAGCTGGGCGCCGCGCCCCAGTGGCAGCGCGCAGCGCGCAGCCCGGCCGACGACGTGCGCCATGCGATGGAGCTGCACCGCCACGGCCACCTGGTCCGCCTGGCCCAGGCCTGGCGCCTGAAAGGCGACGAGCGCCACCTGGCCGCTGCGCTGCGGCACCTGGACAGCTGGCTCGACCAGTGCCCCTTCCCCCAGGGCGTGGCCTGGGCCTCGGCGCTCGACGTGGCGCTGCGCCTGATCAACTGGTCGATCACCTGGCAACTGCTCGACGGGCACCGCATCGGGGGCGTGGTGCCCGAGGCGCTGCGCAGGCGCTGGGTCGCCAGCGTCTACCTGCACGCACGCTTCATCCGGCAGAACAAGTCGCGCTACTCGTCGGCCAACAACCACCTGATGGGCGAGCTGCTCGGCCTGGTCGTGGCGCAGGCCACGTGGCCCTTGTGGCCCGAGGTCGTGCGCTGGGGCGTGGCCGCACGCCGCGCGGTGTGCGTCGAGGCGATGCGCCAGGTGCACGCCGACGGCACGGGCGCAGAGCAGGCCTCCTGGTACCAGGGCTTCGTGTTCGAGCTGCTGGCGCTCTTCGTGCACATCGAGCGCGCGCAGGGCCATGGGGTCGATGAGCGGGTGCTGCGGCGCATGGGCGCGATGGCCCGCTTCGCGGCGGCCTTGCGCGACCGCCACGACCGCACATCGCACCACGGCGACGCCGACGGCGCACATGCGCTGGCACTCGGCTTCCGCGACGACGACGCGCTCGACCGCCTGCTGACCCTGGCCGTCGCGCTGGACATCGCCCCCGCGCTGCGCCCGCTGATCCACCGCCCGAGCGACACCGCGGCCTGGCTGCTGGGACGCCCCGCCGATGCGTGGCCGCCGTACCGCGCCGCGCAACGTGCCGAGGCCCGCGCCGCGCTGCCGCACGCGTTTCCAGACGGTGGCTACTACCTGCTCGGCAGCCGCTTCGGCGAAGCCGACGAAGTGCTGATGACGGTGGATGCCGGCCCGCTGGGCTACCTGGGCATCGCCGCGCACGGGCATGCCGATGCGTTGTCGCTGCGCCTGTCGGTCGCGGGCCAGCCGGTGCTGGTGGACCGCGGCACCTGCGTCTACAACACCGAGCCGGCGTGGCGGCGCTTCTTCCGCGGCACGCTGGCCCACAACACCGTCTGCGTCGATGGCTGCGACCAGTCGGAATACGGCGGTCCGTTCCTGTGGCTGCGCAAGGCGCGCTGCCAGGTCGCCTCGTTCGCCAGTCTCGACGGCGCCGGGCACCTGGACGCCTCGCACGACGGCTACCTCGACCTGCCGCACGGCCTCATCCACCGCCGCCGGATCGACTGGCTCGGCGCCTCGCGCCACTTCATCGTGACCGACGCGCTGGTGGGCAACGGGCGCCACGACATCGCCATCGCCTGGCATTTCGATCCGTCCTGCCAGGTCGTGCTTCAGGGCGACGCCGCCCACGTGCGGGCCGGCGACGTGACGCTGCGGCTGCGCCTGCAAGACAGCCCGGTGCCCGGCACGTGGACGCTGCACCACGGCGACGCCGACTCGATGCTGGGCTGGCATTCGCCCTCATTCGGCCTTCGCGTGCCCGCGCCAACGCTCGTGTGGCGCGGCGCCATCCACGGGAGCACGAGCTTCGTGACCCGCATCGACATCAACCACCCAGGGGAAAGCCATGCGTCAGACGATTCTCGGCTGTGAGGTCGATAACCTGTCCATGCACGAGACGCTCGACCGCGTCGGTGAACTCATCGCCACCGGCCGCCCGCACCAGCACGTGGTCATCAATGCCGACAAGGTCGTCAAGGCCGCGCGCGACCCGGCCCTGGCCCGCATCATTTCGCGCTGCGACCTCATCAACGCCGACGGCATGCCCGTGGTCTGGGCCTCGCGGCTGCTCGGCGCGCCGCTGAAGGAACGCGTCACGGGCGTGGACCTGTTCTTCGCCTTGCTCGAACGCGCCGAGGCCCGGGGCTGGCGCATCTACTTTCTGGGCGCACGCGAAGAGGTGGTCAGCGAAGTCGTCAGCCGCGCCCGGCAGCGCCACCCCGGCTTGCAGATCGCCGGCCACCGCAACGGCTACTGGACGCCCGAAGAAGAACAAGGCGTCGTCGATGCGATCACCGCGACCCAGCCGCACATCCTTTTCGTGGCCATCAACTCGCCGCGCAAAGAAGAATTCCTGGCGCGCTACCAGCAGCAGATGCGGGTGCCTTTCGCCATGGGCGTGGGCGGCACCTTCGACGTGATGGCCGGGCTCACCAAGCGCGCCCCGGTCTGGATGCAGCGCAGCGGCTTCGAGTGGTTCTACCGCTTCCTGCAAGAGCCACGGCGCATGTTCCGCCGCTACTTCATCGACGACATGGGCTTCTTCTGGCTGCTGGCCCTGGCCATGGCCGACCGCTGGCGCGGCCGGGCGCTCGCCAGCCGGGGCTGAGAAGGTGTGAACGAACCCGCCATGGCCGCGCGCCGGCGCATCGTGATGATGGGCACCGACTTTGGCCAGCAGGGCGGCGTGTCGGCGGTGCTCAGCGCCTGGCGCGACGCCGGCCTGCTCGACGCATGGGGCGTGGAGTTCATCCCGACGCACCGGTCTGCCGGGCGCTGGCACAAGGCCGGCCTCGCGCTCGCGGCATGTGCCCGCCTGGCGGCCCTGCTGGTGAGCGGCCAGGTCGCGGCGCTGCATGTGCATGTGTCGTCGAGCGCCAGCTTCGTTCGCAAGCTGCCGCTCTTTCTGATGGCGTTCGCGGCGGGTCGCCCCCTGGTCATGCACGTGCATGGCGGCAACTTCATCGGCTTTCACCGCGACGCCAGCGGCCCCGTGCGCAGGGCCATCGACCTGTGCCTGCGCCGCGCGCACACGGTGGTGGCACTGTCGCCGAGCTGGGCGCGCCGGCTGTCCGATCTTAGCGGCCGACCCGTGGCCTGCATCGTCAACCCGGCGCCTGAACCCGGCCCTGCCGCAGCGACCGCCACCGCTGCAGCAGCCCCGCGCGTGCTCTTCATGGGCCACCTGCTGCGCGAGAAAGGCGTGTTCGACCTGCTGGAAGCTTTCGCCCAGGTGAGCCAAACACACCCGGAAGCGACGCTCGACTTCGCCGGCGTCGGGCTGGCGGACGAACTGCGTGCGCGGGCCTGCGCGCTCGGCCTCGGCGAGCGGGTGCACCTGCATGGCTGGGTGCACGGCGCGCGCAAGGACGAGCTGCTCTCGCAATGCGCCCTGCTCGTGCTGCCGTCTTACATGGAAGGCATGCCGGTCAGCATCCTCGAAGCCATGAGCCACGGGCGGCCCGTGGTGGCCACCGCGATCGGCGGCATTCCCGATCTGGTCGAAGACGGCGTGACCGGCCAACTGGTGGCCCCGGGCCAGCCCGCGCAACTGGCCAAGGCCATCAGCGCCTGGTTGGCCGACCCGCAGGCCCGGCAGCGCGCCGGCCTCGCAGCGCACGAGGCCGTGCGCGAGCGCTTCAGCCTGGCGACGGTCGCGCGGCAACTCGGGCAGGTGTACCGCGGCCTCGGCCTCGCATCCACCGCACCGCTGCACGCCCCCGTGAAAACCCACGAACGCTGAGCCGCACAGGCCAAACGGCTCAAGGGTCGCCGCTTCGCGCCATGACCATGACACCCCCGCAGGCAAGCATCGCAGGCTGACTTCCCTCGGAGACATCCATGACAGACACCACGGCAAAAGCCTCGCGCCGCAGCCTTCTCAAGACCGGTGCCGGCCTGGCCGCCGCGCCTTTCGTCACCACCTTCGGCCTGATGGCTGCGCACCAGGCGCAGGCCCAGGTGGCCGGCTGCGCACGCCGCAGCAGCATGGTCGCCAGCCCCTATGGCACCGTGGCCCCGGTGGCCGACCTCACCACCGGCCTGTCGCTGCTGCAACTGCCGCCGGGCTTCAGCTACCGCTCGATGGGCTGGCGCGACGACATGATGTCCGACGGCCGCCTGAGCCCGGCCGGGCATGACGGCATGGGCGTGGTGCGCTCGCGCCGCGTCGGCCGCAGCACCGAGCTCACGCTGATCCGCAACCACGAGCTGGGCACCACGGCGCCGGCCAGCCTGCGCCTGTTCAACGCGCCGGTGTACGACCACTCGGGCACCGGCAACCTGCCCTCGGGCGGTGTGTCGATCCTCACCGTGCGCGACGGCCACCTGGTGGACGTGCGCCCCGGCCTCGCCGGCACGCTGACCAACTGCGCCGGCGGCGTCACGCCCTGGGAAACCTGGCTGACCTGCGAAGAGACCACCAGCAACCGCACCAGCGTGGGTGGCCGCAAGCACGGCTACGTGTTCGAGGTGAGCCCGAACCCGGGCGAGACGACGGCCCAGCCGATCGTCGAGATGGGTCGCTTCAGCCACGAGGCCGTGGCCATCGACCCGACAACCAACTTCGCCTACGAGACCGAAGACGCGAACCCCGTGTCGCTGCTGTACCGCTTCGAGCCCGACAACACCAGCGGCGGCGTCAACAGCTACGCCGACGGCGGCGTGCTCAAGGCCGCGCGCATCCGCGCCATCGTCTCGTCGTGCTACGCCACGGTCGAAGAAGCCAACCAGACCGGCTTCGGCGCGCCCTACCTCGGCGACGAGTACGAACTCGAATGGGTCGAGCTCACCAACCCCGACGCCGACCCCACCACCGCCAGCGTCATGGGCACCACGCGCAACGTCAGCGGCCCCTTCGCGCAAGGCTGGGCCCAGGGCTGCGCCCGCATGCTGCGCGGCGAAGGCGTCTGGTACCACGCCGGCAAGATCTATGTCGTGGACACCGCCGCCGGCGCCGAAGGCTGCGTGTGGGAACTGACGCTCGCCACCCAGCGCATCAAGGCCATCTACGTGAGCCAGACCCAACTGGCCGGCAACAACGTGGACAACATCACCGTCAGCCCGCGTGGCGGCATCCTGTGCTGCGAAGACGGCGGCAACAGCAACGACGGCACGCTCGGCAACGGCTCGCGCATGTTCGGCCTGGGCATCGACGGCCAGCCCTACCTGTTCGCCAAGAACAACATGAACTTCACCGCCGCGCAGTACGCCGCTGTGGGCAAGAACCTGCAAGGCGGCACCGGCAACGCGATGGGCAACGAATTCGCGGGCGCCTGCTTCGACCCGTCGGGCCGCACCCTCTTCGTGAACATCCAGACGCCCGGCGTCACCTTTGCGATCACCGGCCCCTGGGCCAACGGCAACCTGTGAGAAAGACCGCCATGAGCAAGATCCACCACTCCCTGCTGGCCGCGGCCGCCCTGTGCGCCGCGCTGGTCGCCCCCGCGAGCGCGGTCACGCTGGTCCACGTCGATGCCGCCCCGGGCAGCCTCGTCACCGACTTCAGCACCGACGGCCTGCTGTCCTTCGACCTCGACATGGGCAGCCTGCTCGGCACCACGATGACCTTCGCGCTGTCGTCGGCCGACCTGGCCGGCCCGCTCGCCTTCAACGCGGTGATCCGCAACTACACCGGCACCGGGCTCGACGCGCTGAGCTTCAGCCTCAACGGCACGAGCTTCGGCTCGCTGGGCAGCGTGACGCGCACCTTCGGTGGCACCGCCAGCACCTCGCTCGACGCGAGCGGCCAGACCGCCTACGTCGGCTTCAGCAGCCCCGAGTACCTGGACGTGGCCCTCGGCGCCTCGACGGGCCTGGGCAGCCAGGTCGACTGGACGATCAACACCAACGGCCTGCGCGCCGGCGACCTGATCACCATCACCGCCGCAGTGCCCGAGCCGGGCACCTATGCGCTGATGCTGGCCGGCCTGGTGGGCGTGGGCTTCGCGGCACGCCGCCGCAGCGGCCGCGCGGGCTGAACACGCCGGCCCCGAGGCCGGACGCTTCACCACATTGCGACCTTTGAGTGCGGCTTCGGCCGCGCTCTTTTTTTTGCCACGCCCGCCGTGCGCCGAACGGCTCATTCGGCCGTGCAAAGGGCGGCGATTCAGGCCGAACGGCCTATCACCCCACCCCGCGCATCACGGAACTGTCGCTCTTGATGGGCACATTGAGCATGCACCCACGGGCCTGCCCGGGTTGCCGCACGAACACCCACCCCGCCATCCCCCGCCATTCGCCAGGAGCCTTGCATGAAGGGCAGCAGACACCCCAAGAACGACCAGACGCTCAACCCGTCGGGCAACCCGTCGATCCACGACGTCATCGACCAGGTCAACGAGAGCCGCCGCCGCTTCGTGAAGGGCTCGACCGGCGCCGCCGCGCTGGCCGCCGCCGGTGGCGTGACGCTGACCGGCCTGGTGGGCACGGTGCAGGCGGCGCCGATCCCGCCGAGCGCGGGCTTCCCCGGCATCGGCTTCGAGAGCATCCCCGCCAGCCTGGCGCCGGTGGCCGACGCCGTGCGCGTGCCCGCCGGCTACACGGTGCGTTCGTTCGTGTCGTGGGGCGACCCCATCATGCCGGGCGGCGTGCCCTTCGCCGCCGACGCGAGCAACACCGCCGCCCAACAGCTGCGCCAGTTCGGCGAGCACAACGACGGCATGCACTTCTTCCCGTTCACCGGCGCCGGCGGCGTGCCCTCGGCCGACCGTGGCCTGCTGGCCGTCAACAACGAGTACACGCACGAAGAGATCCTTTTCCCGGACGGCCAGGTCGGCGCCTCGGGGTACTCGATCGCCAAGTGCCGCAAGTCGCAGGCCGCACACGGCGTGTCCATCGCCGAAGCCCGCCGCGTCAACGGCAACTGGACGGTGATGAAGAGCTCACCCTACGGCCGCCGCATCACCGCCAACACGCCGATGCGCGTGTCGGGCCCGGCCGCTGGCCACCCGCTGCTGCAGGCCAATGAATACAGCGTCACCGACAGCGGCAGCACGCCCACCGGCAACACCACCAGCGGCCGCACGGCGCTGGGCACCATCAACAACTGCGCCCACGGCATCACGCCCTGGGGCACCTTCCTGACCTGCGAAGAAAACTGGAATGGCAACTTCGGCGCGACCGCCCCGCTGCCCAGCGCCCCGTCGGGTGAAGCCGGCAAGCTGTTCAACCGCTATGGCGTCACCGCATCGGGCTTCGGCTACCGCTGGCACACCGTGGACCCGCGCTTCGACCTGAGCGTGAACCCGAACGAGGCCAATCTCTTCGGCTGGGTGGTCGAGATCGACCCGTACGACCCGCGCAGCGTGCCGGTCAAGCGCACCGCGCTCGGCCGCTTCAAGCACGAAAGCGCGCAGTACGTGGTGGACAGCGCCAACCGCATCGCCTTCTACCAAGGCGACGACGAGCGCAACGAGTACATCTACAAGTTCGTCTGCGCCGGCGCCTACAACCCCAGCAACCGCGCCGCCAACCGCGACCTGCTCGACACCGGCGTGCTGTACGTCGCCCGCTTCAACGCCGACAGCACCGGCACGTGGCTGCCGCTGCTGCCCGGCACCGTGGGTTTGAACGGCGTCGCGCTGCGCGACAACCCCAACTTCAGCGGCGCGAACGACGCCGAGGTGCAGGCCAAGATCCTCATCAAGACCCGCATGGCCGCCGACGCCGTGGGCGCGACGATGATGGACCGCCCCGAATGGACCGGCGTGCGCCCGCGCATCGGCGGCTTCAGCAAGATCGAGCTCTACTGCACGCTCACCAACAACAACCGCCGCGGCTCGTCGGCCACGCCTTCGTCGAACAACCCCGACGGCTCGACCACCGCCGCCAGCGCCCGCCCGGCCGTTGACGCGGCCAACCCGCGCGCCGACAACGTCTACGGCCACATCATCCGCTGGCAAGAAGACGGCGACAGCGTGCTCGCCACCACGTTCACGTGGGACCTGTTCATGCAGTGCGGCGACACCGCCACCACCAAGTCGCCGGCCGAGCGCTACGTCGGCAACATCGTCGATGTGCCCAACGGCAGCGCCGATTTCGGGGCCCCCGATGGCCTTTGGTTCGACCCGTTCGGCCGCCTCTGGGTGCAGACCGACCAGGCCGGCAACGCCGCGGGCGACTGGGTCCACATCGGTGCCAACTGCATGGTCTGCGCCGACCCCAACACCCGCGAGGCCCGCCGCTTCCTGACCGCGCCGCCCAACGCCGAAGTGACCGGCGTGACCATGACGCCGGACGGCCGCACGATGTTCGTCGGCATCCAGCACCCGGGCGAAGACTCGACCGCGGCCAACCCCGAAGCCTTCTCGCGCTGGCCCGCCAGCCAGTGGGCGACCCAGGCCGACGGCGTCACGCCGCTGCCCGCGGGCCGTCCGCGTTCGTCGGTGGTGGTCATCACCAAGGACGACGGCGGCGTCATCGGCAGCTGAGCGCACACCGCCCCCACTTCAGTGGCCGCCTGTTCACGCAGGCGGCCCGACACCGCAGGAGATTCCCCATGTTCCCACGCAAGTCCTGGATGGCCATGACGGCGCTGGCCGCTGTGCTGGCGCAGTTGCCCGCGCACGCCGCGCTCGTCACCGATGCAGACGCCATCGGCGGCCCGCGCCAGGTCATCACCTTCGACGGCTACGACGGCCTCTCGACCTATGGCCCGGTCAACGTCGGTGCTGAAGTCGGCGACACCGTCATCTTCACGTCCACCCCCTTCGCCGAACTCGGCGCCTACGAACGCGACCTCGGCCAGAACGGCCTCTGGGGCGTGGGCGAGCGCTTCGTGGCCAGCGAGTTCTCGGGCAACGCCGGCGAACTCGGCTTCTCGTTCACCACCGGCGTGTCCGCCGTGGGCGCGTTCATGAACCAGTTCCAGCGCAGCAGCGGCACGCTCGGGCCGCTGACGCTGATCGCCTACGACATCGACGGCAACACGCTCGAGACGCACACCTTCGCCGTGGACACCGCCGCGGACGGCTACAACGAAGGCCGCTTCCTCGGCATCCAGCGCAGCACGGCCGACATCTACGGCTTCGGCGTTGCCGACGGCAGCTTCGTGCTCGACAACCTGACCTACACGGCCCCCGTGCCCGAGCCCACCACCGTCGCGCTCATGCTCGCCGGCCTGGGCGTCGTCGGCATGACCCGCCGCCGCAAGCTACAACGCTGATCCACCGGGGCGACGCCGGCCTGCGGGCCCGGCTCGCCCACTGCCACTGGGAGGTAATTTCATGCACAACCGCAAGACCGGACTGCTCGCCTGGGCCCTGACGGCCGTGCTGGCGCACGCGCCGGCACACGCCATCCTGATCACCGACGACGCCGGCATCAGCACCGGCCGACAGGTCATCAGCTTCGACAACTACGACGGCTTCCTCACCGTGGGGCCCGAGAACGTCGGGGCCGAGATCGGTGACGTGGTGAACTTCACTTCGTCGCCTTTCGCCGAAATCGGCGCCTACGAGCGCGACCTCGGCAACAACGGCGCGTGGGGTGCGGGTGCACGGTTCGTCGCCAGCGACTTCATCGCGCCGCGCGGCACCCTGACCTTCAACTTCGAGACCGCCGTGTCCTCGGTCGGCGCGCTGTTCAACCAGTTCCAGGGCACCCGCGCCAACAGCCTCACGCTGATCGCCTACGGCTTCGACGGCCTCGCACTCGAAACCTACAGCCACAGCATCGACACCGCTGCGACGGGCTACAACGAAGGCCAGTTCCTCGGCATCCAGCGCAGCACCGCCGACATCTACAGCTTCGGCATCGCCGACGGCAGCTTCGTGATGGACAACCTGACCTACACCCGCGCCATTCCGCCCGTCACCGCCGTGCCCGAACCCACGACCTGGGCCTTGCTCGCGCTGGGGCTCGGTGGGGTCTTGCTGCGTCGCGCGCAAGCTGATCGATCGACCCGCTGAGCAACGCACCTTCGCCGGCACCGTCCACGCCCGACGGGCCTCCACCAGCAGAGGTGCTGCACAACGCAAAACGCCGTCCCGAGGGACGGCGTTTTGCTTGAAGGGGTGGCCACCCGGAATGCCTGATGCGGGCACGCACCGCTCGCGCGGAACCCAGGCCCGAAGGCGGCGCCGGCGCCGACTGGGCAACCGTTGCGCAACGACGAGCGAGATCCAAAGACAAAAGGCCCAGAGATCACGCCACAGCAAAGAGCTCGCTGCGTGCCGCTTCTGTGATGGCTGCAACACCCGGGTGGGAGATGCGACGCTCAATAGAGATCGCATAGAACTCCTCCACCAAATCGTCTGGCGCTCCGAGTCGCTCCACCTCGAACTGGCGGGAGATCTCCTTGGCAAGCACAGCCGGTGCGGGGAACACGCCCAGGCCTTCTCTTCCGAACGCCTTCATCAACGCAGTGTCCTCGAACTCAGCCACGATGGTCGGGGCGACCCCATGCTGGCGCAGCCAAGCATTCAGTCGCGGCCGCAGCGCGGAGTCCGTGGCCGGCAGAAGCATGGGCAGCCGCTGAAGCGACTGCGGGAACTTCGCACGCACCTGACGCACATTGGTGCCGTGCTTCTGAAGCGCCTTCTCAGACGCGAAGAATGCGATCCCGCTGCCACCCAGCAGATGCGTGAACGCCTTGATGCCCAGATTCCCGGGCAACGGCACGTCGGAGATCACCAAGTCCAACCGACGCATGGCCAAGTCGGCCATCAGTGCGGGCAACTTGCCCTCGGGACACTGCAAGCGCGGAGTCGGTTCCAGGCGAAGTGCTGGCTCGAGCACGTGATAAGCGATCAGCTTGGGCACCGAGTCGACGAACCCGACCTTCAGCAGCGGCGCACGCGGCGCTTCTTTTCCACCGCGCAGGGCATCTTCCATTTCCTGGCCCAAGGTGAATATCTCGTCGGCGTACTGCATCACCATGCGCCCGGTTTCCGTGGGTTCCACGTTGCGCCCCACCTTCTTGAGTAAAGGCCTGCCCAAGCGCTCCTCCAGCAGGTTGATCTGACCGCTGAGCGTCTGCGGCGAGAGGTGAAGCTCTTCACTGGCCCGCAACACCCCGCCTGCACGGACAACGGTCCAGAAGTAGTGCAAGTGCTTGTAGTTCACAACGATCCTTTTTTTTCGAATGATTTGTCAGAAATTTCGATTATTCAGAAGCGTATGTGATTCGTAAAGTGGCACCCAGCAACAAGGAGCGACTCATGTACTGCCCAACCTGCGCCACCACCCGTCTCGTTCAGACGCAGCGCCAAAAGGTCGAGGTCGACTACTGCCCCCATTGCCGCGGCGTTTGGCTGGACCGAGGCGAACTGGAGAAGCTGCTCGACAGGGCCGCCAATCCGGACCAAGCCCGTTTTGATCCTCTCGCTGGAGGCAAGAGCCCGGGCTACCACCGCAGCCCCGGTCGGCGAGAGCGGCGCAAGAGCTGGCTCTCGGAAATCTTCGACTGAAGGGGCAACCATGCGCCGCTATCCCACCAATTCGCCACAAGCAGCCGCACGCGTGGTCGCACTGACCCTCCTGGCCGACGGCACGGTCTCCAGAGGCGAACTCAGTTCGCTCGCGCGCTTCGAGATGTACCAACGCCTCGGCTTGGACCACGAGGCGATGCAGACCGTGCTCGAGGACTTTGCCCGCGACCTGTATGAGTTCGGCGTACCGGCATGGGACCAGACGGGCGGTCTGCACCCGCTTGTCGTCCAGTGCGTGCTCGACGACGTCACGAATCCCGAGATGCGCTCCGAGATCTATGAGATCTGTTGCGAAGTCGCCGAAGCCGACAGCCATGTGTCCGACGGTGAACAGGCGGTGCTGCAACTTGCAAGCTCGCTGTGGCGCCTCCCCACTCCCACCCCACTCGATCAGAAAGGAACGGTATGAAAGTCGTTGTCCGAGGCGAAGGCCTCAGCCCCGCCCAGGCTCACGCGCTGGTCGCTACGGTGCGCACGACCTTCTCCGAGTTCGTGCAGCGCATCACGTCCGTCCTCGTGGTCGTGTCCACCCAAGCAGAGAAGCGTCATGCGGCTCGCAACTGCAGCGTCGAGGTGCACATGGCAGACGGGCACGTCGAGTATGTCGAGGAGCGCCAGCGGCGCTTGGGATCTGCCTTGCGGCGTGCCGTCCAGCGCGCCTGGAGGGCTGCTGTCAACTGGCTCAGGCTGCAACTGCCGGTGCGGCCGGCATCGGTGTCGCACCACAGCTTTTCGCTGGCGCCCGCTTCGAGTCGCTCCTCGTCGACGGGTCGTAGGAGCAATCGATGAGCGAGCACGCCTTGCCCATCTTGTTCGGTGGCATCGGAGGAGCCAGCCTCATTGCGGCCATCGCCACGCACCACGTCGGCAATGACAAGCGGGACATCCGCCTGCTCGCCCTCGTCGGCGGCGCCATGAGTGGCGTGGCCCTCACACTTTTCTCACTGACCAGGATTTGACGTGACCGACTTCCTTCATGCCGACTTTCTCGGGCAGGCCGTCTGGCTATGGTTGGCCTTCATCTCGATCGTTGTGACCTTGCTCGCGTTTGACCTTGGCGTGTTGCACAAGGCGGACAGGGAGATCGGCGTCAAGGAAAGCCTGTGGCTTTCAAGCGGCTACATCGCCGTGGCGGCGATTTTCGGCGCCTGGCTCTGGTGGCACCTCGGATCTCAAAGAGGCATCGAGTACTTCACCGGATACATCATCGAGAAGACGCTCTCGATGGACAACGTGTTCGTCATCGCGATGATCTTCACCTTCTTCTCGATCCCCCGGCAATACCAGCATCGCGTGCTGTTCTGGGGCATCCTCGGCGTCATCGTCTTGCGCGCCCTCATGATCGGCCTGGGCGCTGCGCTCATCGGCCAGTTTGCCTGGATTCTCTACATCTTCGGCGCGTTCCTCGTGCTCACGGGCATCAAGATGCTGTGGATGGCCGACCACCAGCCGAACCTTGAGCACAACGTCCTCTTGAAGTGGCTGCGCAAGGTGATGCGTGTGACGCCGCAGGTGCGAGGCAACGCCTTCTTCGTAAGAGAACCCGATCCGGCCACCGGCAAGCAGGTCGCCTGGGCGACCCCGCTGTTCCTCGCGTTGTGCATGGTGGAGTTCGCCGATCTCATCTTCGCAGTGGACTCAGTGCCCGCGATTCTCGCGATCACCGACGACACGTTCATCGTCTACACGAGCAACATCTTCGCCATCCTCGGCCTGCGCGCGCTGTACTTTGCGCTCGCCGCGATGATCCATCGCTTCGCGTATCTGAAGTACGCGTTGGCCCTGGTGCTGATGTTCATCGGCAGCAAGATCTTCCTCGTCAACATCACCGGGAAGATCCCGGCCGTCATCAGCCTGAGCGTCACCGCTGCGCTGATCGCTGGTGGCGTGGTCGTATCGCTCTGGAAGACGCGGGCCCAGCCAGGTGCCAAGCCTGTTCCAGGTATTGCACCTGGCAACTCTTGAGCGCCCGCTGAAACTCGATTCGCCAAGCGACTCCACCCACCAGGGGCCGTAGAAGGGGTCATCGGCAGGGAGGGAGCCGCTCGGCTTCCCTGTGCCGAGAACCACGCAGTCCTGAAGCTTCTCCGCTACATCGGTTCGTATGCACAGCCTTCTTGACCCGGCCATCCTCTTCTTCGTCTTCGGGCTGCTCGCAGGCGCGGCGCGGTCGAACCTCGAGATTCCTCCGGCGATTTCCCGGTTCCTGTCGCTCTACCTGCTGATGGCTTTGGGTCTCAAGGGCGGCTTTGCGCTCGCCCGTACCGGCTTCACGGCAGAGGTGGCGGTTGGGTTGTCGAATGCCGTCGTGCTTGCGATCGTCGTCCCAATCGCCGGCTATGTGGTTCTGCGGCCGATGCTTTCCGGTTTCGACGCGGCCGCCGTAGCGGCGACCTACGGGTCAGTGAGCGCTGTCACGTTCATCACCGCCGTTCAGCACCTGGACAACCAGGGCATTGCTCATGGCGGTCACATGGCTGCCGCCATGGCACTGATGGAGTCGCCCGCGATTCTGTTCGCGGTCGTCATGGCGAACGCGGTACGCCGCAAAGAGGGCCACACCTCGGCCGGCGTGCAAGCGGCGCCTCTTGGCCATGTCCTACGCGAAGCGCTCACTGACGGCGCGCAGTTGTTGCTGCTAGGAGCAATGTGCATCGGCCTCATCACCGGCGAAGCGGGCTCGACCGCGATGCAACCCTTCGTCAACGATCTGTTCAAGGGCCTGCTCTGCTTTTTCTTGCTCGACATGGGCCTGCAAGCCGCGCGTCACCTGGGCGGACTGAAAGGCAAGCCCCGCGCTTTGGTCGCGTACGCGCTGTTGGCGCCTCCCGTGCATGCCTTGGTTGCGGGCGCGCTGGCCTCGGTGACTCGAATGCCCGCTGGGGACGCGGCGCTGCTGATGGTGTTGGCTGCCAGCGCTTCTTACATTGCCGTTCCTGCCGTCATACGCCAGGCGATCCCAGAGGCAAATCCGGCCCTCTACATCGGCATGTCGCTGGGCGTCACGTTCCCCCTGAACATACTTATCGGCATACCGCTGTACACGTGGGCGGCGGGGCAACTGCTGTAGGTATCTCACCGAAGAGAGCGGCGCGAAGTTTCCCTGCCCGCCCAGCTCTCAAGCAGTGGTGAGAACTGCTGCCCGGCTCGGCCGTGCGCCCCCGCTGCTTCGCGCGGGTTCTGGCAGACGGCCTACCCTGCGCAGAACCTTGAACGCTGTTCGATGCGCGCGCCCGCGCGTTCGAGGCGCTGGGCGGCGTGCCGCGGCGCGGCCTGTACGACAACATGAAGACCGCGGTCGACAAGGGTTGGCGTGGGCAAGAGCCGCGCGGTCAACGCGCGCTTCCAGGCCATGTGCTCGCACCACCTGCTCGAGCCCAAGTTCTGCAAGCCGGCCTCGAGCTGGAGAAGGGCATCGTGGAGAAGAGCATGCAGGATCGCCGCTGCCACGTGTATCGAGAAGCCGCCGAGCGACGCTGGCCCGACTTGGACAGCCTGAACGCGTGGCTCGCCGAGAGCTGCCGGGCGTGTTGGGCTGAGACCGCACATCCCGAGTGGCCTCGGCTCGCCGTGGCCGATGTGCTGCAAGACGAACAGATGCGGCTGATGACGGTGCCCCGGCCCTTCGACGACTGCGTCGAGCAAGCCGTGCGGGTGTCCGGCCACGGCGCTGGTGCACTTCCGGTGCAAGCGCTACAGCGTGCTTACACGGCACGTCAACGAAGGCTCAGCCTAAACGGACTTCAACGGCTTCAATGGAGGACCGTCAGTGCGTTGGACAAAAGCTCCATGACACGCGTTGGTAGATACGGGGTAGAAAAGCAAAACGGGCCACGAAGGCCCGTTTTGCTCGAAACGTTGGCGGAGTGGACAGCCGCCATGCGAAGAAGTATCTCGCCAGCTCTGACCTGCCATTGCGCGGCGGTACGACCAAGTCGGTGTCAACCCCCAACAATCTTGCCGCCTTTTTAAGGTGTTCCCGGGAGTGTTCCCCAACACGTCCAGAAAGACAAAAGGCCCAGCAGGTACTCACCTGCTGGGCCTCGTCTTTCTTGGTCGGGGTGGCGGGATTCGAACTCGCGACCCCTTGCACCCCATGCAAGTGCGCTACCAGGCTGCGCTACACCCCGACGTAAGCCCGCAACTATAGCATCGAAACTTGTGATTTAAACAGTCAGCAGACCACGAATAGAAAGAAGTTCTTGCCTCATCTGTCCGAGCGAAACCTCTTCGCTCAGCGACGACGGCTCGGACAGCACCACCACCTCGACGGGCTCGACCGGCATGTCGTCAATCGGCGATTCGACGTGGGTGTCGTGACCATCGGCCGCGCTTTCGGTGCGCGACGAATGAACCAGCTCGGACAGGCGGTTGCGTGCCCCGCTGATCGTGAACCCTTGTTCGTACAGCAGCTCGCGGATGCGCCGGATGAGCAGCACCTCGTGGTGCTGGTAGTAGCGGCGGTTGCCGCGTCGCTTCATCGGCTTGAGCTGCGTGAATTCCTGCTCCCAGTACCGCAGCACGTAAGGCTTCACGCCGCAAAGATCGCTCACTTCCCCAATGGTGAAGTAGCGTTTGGCGGGAATGGCGGGAAGCGCTTTCTCCATTGAAATCAATGAGATGGGGAGAGAAAGCTAGACTCTACTCGAAGTCGTCTCCCGCGGGGATGTCACCTTGCACAACCCCCTTGAGTTTGTGGCTCGCGTGAAATGTGACGACGTTGCGCGCCTTGATCGGGATGGATTCGCCCGTGCGCGGGTTGCGCCCCGGGCGCGGCGCCTTGCGGCGGATGTGAAAGTTGCCGAAACCCGACATCTTCACGTCTTCGCCCGCCACCAGCGTCGAATGGATGATGTCGAAGAAGGCCTCGACCATGTCCTTCGACTCGCGCTTGTTGAGGCCCAGCCGCTCAAACAGCAGCTCCGCCAACTCGGCCTTGGTCAGCGTCGGCGTCTCCAACGTGGGCAAGAGCACGGGCGTCGCCGGTTCTCGCTCGTCGGGCGCCTGCTCGTCGTTTTTTGGCTCGGGTGATGTCATGGCGGTGAGTGTCTTGTTTCAACCACGCAGGCGCACACCAAGGCGCACCTTCAGTGCTTCAAGCACGTTCGAGACCACGGCTTCGGTGCGCTCGTCGGTGAGCGGTGTGCTGTCGTCCAGCAGTTCCAGGCGCACGGCCAGGCTGCGCTCGTCGGCCCCGAGGTCGGCCGTCGGTTGCGCCGGCTTGTAGACGTCGAAGAGCCGGGCCGAGCGCACGAGGGTGGTGTCGGCCGCGCGGATGGTGTCGATCAGCGCTTCGTGGGTGACCTGTTCACCGGCGATGACTGCGATGTCGCGCCACACGGACTGCTGGCGCTGCAGCCCACCGAAGACCGGCACGACGCTTTGCTTGGCCGCGGCGGCATCCAGCTCGAACACGATCGGGGCTTGAGGCAGTTCGTAGGCTTGGCGCCAGCGCGGGTGCAGTTCGCCGATGAAACCGATGTCCACGCCATCGACCTCGATGCGCGCCGAGCGCCCCGGGTGCAGGGCCGGGTGCTGCGCCGGCACGAAACGCGCTTGGCGCGGCGCCAGCACGGCCTCGATGTCGCCCTTCACGTCAAAGAAATCGACCGCGCGCTCTTTGCTGCCCCATTGCGCGACCTCGGCGCTGCCGTAGGCGAGGCCGCCCAGCCGCATCGGCTGCTCGATGCCCTTCACGGTCGCCAGGCTCGCCGCCACGGCATCGGCACGGTGGAAGACACGGCCCAGCTCGAACACACGCACGCGCGACGCCTTGCGCGCGAGGTTGTAGCGCAGCACGTTGACGAGGCTGCCGACCAGGTTGGACCGCATCACCGAGAGCGGGCTCGCGATCGGGTTCAGCACACGAATCGGATGCTCGTTGCCGGCGAGTTCACGCTCCCAGCGCTCTTCGACGAAGCTGAAATTGATGGTCTCTTGGTAGTCGCGCTCGGCCACCAGATGGCGCAGCGTGTGCGCGCTGCGCTGCGCTTCGGGTCGGATGCGGGCCGTGGTCGGTGCCACCGGCGGCGTGTCGGGCAAGCGATGGAAGCCCATCACGCGGATGACTTCTTCGATCAGGTCTTCTTCGATCTGCAGGTCAAAGCGCCAGGTCGGCGGCGTGACCGTCAGCACGCCGTTGGTTGCGTGCACCTCCAGTCCGAGGCGCTGGAAGACCTGCGCGCAATCGGCCTGCGACACCGGCATGCCGATGACCTTGGCCGCGCGTGCCACACGCAGGCTGACCGGTTGGCGCGCGGGCAACGCAAGCGTCTGGTCGTCCATCGGGCCGGGTTCGCCACCGCAAATGCCGAGGATGAGTTGCGTCATGCGCTCGATGTGCTCGACCGTCTGCGCCGGGTCCACGCCGCGCTCGAAACGGTGACCGGCATCGGTGCTGAAGTTGTAGCGGCGACCGCGACCGGCCACCGACTCGGGCCACCAGAACGCCGCTTCGACATACACGTGGCGCGTGTCGTCGGACACCGCCGTCGAGTCGCCACCCATGATGCCGGCGAGCGATTCAACGGCCTGTTCGTCGGCGATCACCCCGACCTGTTCGTCGAGGTCGATGGTGTTGCCGTTCAGCAGCTTGAGCTGTTCACCCTTGCGGCCCCAACGCACGACGAGGCCGCCGTGGATCTTGTCGAGGTCGAAGATGTGCGAAGGCCGGCCGAACTCGAACATCACGTAGTTCGAGATGTCCACCAAGGGCGACACCGACCGCTGCCCGCAACGCGCGAGTCGATCGACCATCCACGCGGGCGTCTGCGCCTTCGTGTTGACGTTGCGCACGATCCGGCCCGAGAAGCGGCCGCACAGGTCGCTGTCTTGCACCTGCACCGGCAAGCGGTCCGCATGCACCACCTTCGCCGGCGGGAAAGCCGGTTGCTTCAGCGGCGTGCCCGTCAGTGCCGAGACTTCGCGGGCGATGCCAAAGACACTGAGGCAATGGCCGAGGTTGGGCGTGAGCTTGAGCGTGAAGAGCGTGTCGTCGAGTTGCAGGTGCTCGCGGATCGACGTGCCCACCGGCGCGTCATCGCGCAAGACGAGCAGGCCGTTCGATTCGTCGGACAGCTTCAGCTCTTTGGCCGAACACAGCATGCCGGCGCTTTCGACGCCACGCAGCTTGCCCAGCTTGATGCGAAAGGGCTCGCCGCCCTCTTCGGCCGGAGGCAACTCGGCACCCACCATCGCGCACGGCACGCGGATGCCGGGCTTCACGTTCGGCGCGCCGCAGACGATCTGCAGCACCTGGTCATTGCCCACGTGCACGCGGCACACGTTCAAGCGATCGGCATTCGGATGGCGCTCGACTTCGAGCACTTCGGCGACCACGACGTGGCTGAAAGCCGGCGCGACGGGGCGCAGCTCTTCGACTTCCATGCCGGCCATCGTGAGCAGGTCGGCCAGTTGTTGAGTGGACAGCGGCGGGTTGCAGAACTCGCGCAACCAGGACTCGGGGAATTGCATTTGCTTCGGTTCCTCTGGATCGTTCGGGCGTGGCGTCGTCTTACTTGAACTGCGAGAGGAAACGCAGGTCGCCGTCGAAGAACTGGCGCAGGTCGCTCACGCCATAGCGCAGCATGGTCAGGCGGTCCATGCCCATGCCGAAGGCGAAGCCGATGTGCCGCTCGGGGTCGAGCCCGAAGTTGCGCACGACGTTCGGGTGCACCTGGCCCGAGCCCGCCACTTCGAGCCAACGGCCCTTCAGCGGACCCGAAGCGAAGGCGATGTCCACCTCGGCCGACGGCTCGGTGAAGGGGAAGAACGACGGCCGGAAGCGCAGCTCCAGTTCGTCCGTCTCGAAGAAGCTGCGGAAGAAGTCGCCCAACACCGCCTTCAAGTCCTTGAAGGACACGTTCTCACCGATCCACAGGCCTTCGCACTGGTGGAACATCGGCGAGTGCGTGGCATCGCTGTCCACGCGGTAGGTGCGGCCCGGGGCAATCACGCGAATCTCAGGCATCACCGCGGCGCCCTGGTGCTTCTCGGCATGCGCACGCGCGTAGCGCACCTGCATCGGCGAGGTGTGCGGTCGCAGGTTCAGCCAACGGCCCTCGTCGTCTTTCATGTCGACGTAGAAGGTGTCCTGCATCGAACGCGCCGGGTGGTTCTCGGGGTTGTTCAGCGCGGTGAAGCTGTACCAGTCGGTCTCGATCTCGGGGCCGTCGGCCACGTCGAACCCCATCGAACCGAAGATCGCCTCGATGCGCTCGACCGTGCGCGAGATCGGGTGCAAGCCGCCGGTGCCACGCTGGCGACCGGGCAGGGTCACGTCGAGCGACTCGGCCTTGAGCTGGGCTTCGAGTTCGGCGTCCGCCAAGGCCTGTCGGCGCGCATTCAGAGCGGCCTCGACCTGCTGCTTGGCGGCGTTGATCAACGCGCCCCGCGACTTCTTTTCGTCGGGGCTCAAGGCGCCCAGCGCCTTCAGTTGCTCGGTCAGGCGGCCGGACTTGCCGAGGTATTTCGCCTTGGCGTTTTCCAGGTCGGCGGGAGCGGTCGCCTGAGCGAAGTCGCCTTGCGCATCCTGCACCAGTTGATCGAGGTCGTTCATCCGTTCAATGCCAAAAGTCCGAGCCGGAAAGATCCGAGCAGAAATGAAAAAAGGCCGCACACGAGGTCGGCCTTGAGGTCTTGCCCTTCCAGCGTTGCCGCCGGGAGGTTTGTCGCGCCACAGCGGCTTAGACCGCTGCGGTGGGCGACATCAAGCGAGCTGGGCCTTCACCTTCTCGACGATGCTGCCGAAAGCGGCAGGATCATTGACAGCCATGTCGGCCAGAACCTTGCGGTCGATCTCGATCGACGCTTTCTTCAGACCGGCCATGAATTTGCTGTAGGTGAGTCCGAGGCCACGGCTCGCCGCGTTGATACGGGCAATCCAGAGCTGACGGAACACACGCTTCTTGGTGCGGCGGTCGCGATAGGCATATTGCCCGGCGCGCATGACCGCCTGCTTGGCGATGCGGAAAACGTTCTTGCGGCGGCCACGGTAGCCCTTGGCGAGCGCGAGAATCTTCTTGTGACGAGCACGGGCGGTTACACCACGTTTGACGCGAGGCATGTCTTTCTCCTAAGTCAGAAGTCGTTGTGGAACCAGCTCACAGGCCAGCAAAAGGCAACATCTTGGCGATGCTGCCCATGTCGGTCTCGTGGACGGTGGTCGCACCACGCAGGTGGCGCTTGGTCTTCGTCGACTTCTTCGTCAGGATGTGGCGCTTGAACGCTTGACCGCGTTTGACGGTGCCACCAGGACGCACGCGAAAGCGCTTTTTGGCGCTGCTCTTGGTCTTCATTTTGGGCATGACTGCTCCTTTTAGGTTGCTCCTGCAGGCGCCCGCAAATCTCTTGCGTTCTTGTCAGCCTGCAGGGGCTTCTGGCAACACCCTGGTGACCAAACCAGGGCATTGAACTCTCACATTCTTCGCACCGATCACTCGGCGCTTGAAGAAGCTCAGCGCTTCTTCGGACCCAGCACCATGATCATCTGGCGCCCTTCGAGCTTGGGCATGTTCTCGACCACCGAGCAGTCCGCCAGATCGTCGCGGATGCGTTCGAGCAAACGCATGCCGATGTCCTGGTGGGTGATCTCGCGGCCGCGGTAACGCAGCGTGACCTTGCCCTTGTCGCCGTCTTCTTCGATGAAGCGGCGCAGGTTGCGCAGCTTGATCTGGTAGTCGCCTTCGTCCGTGCCCGGGCGGAATTTGACTTCCTTGATTTCGATGACCTTCTGCTTGGACTTCGCCTCGGCGGCGCGCTTCTGCTCTTGGTACTTGAACTTGCCGTAGTCCATCAGGCGGCAGACCGGGGGATCGGCGGTGGCGGCGATCTCGACGAGATCGACGTCGAGTTCACCGGCCATGCGCAGGGCTTCCTGCGTCGGCACGATCCCCAGCGGTTCGTTGTTCACACCGTTGAGCCGCACCTCGGGAACCATGATTTCTCGGTTGAGGCGGTGCTTGCGCTCCACATTGGGCGCGCGGCGGTCAGCAAAGGTAGCGATGGTTAAAACCCTTCAGTGGACCCCAAGGCAACGAAGTCCAAAAAACGACAAAGCGCGCGGGACGGTCAAGCCTTTTCGGCGATGGCGCTGGCGAGCATCGAAGCGAAGTCTGCCAGTGGCATCACACCGAGGTCTTGGTTGCCCCTGGCGCGCACCGCAACGGCCCCGCTTGCCTTCTCCTTGTCGCCTACGACGAGGATGAACGGGACCTTCTGCATAGAGTGACTGCGGATTTTATAGTTGATTTTTTCGTTCCGCAAATCACATTCGACTCTAACTCCTTGTTTTTGCAGTGCTTTCGTCACTTCACGGACGTAATCCGCCTGCGCATCCGTGATATTGGTGACGACCACCTGCACCGGAGCCAGCCAGACCGGCAGCGCACCGGCGTGCTGCTCGATGAGGATGCCGATGAAACGCTCCATCGATCCGACAATGGCACGGTGCAGCATCACAGGCCGGTGCCGAGAGCCGTCTTCACCGACGAATTCGGCCTCCAGGCGCTCGGGCAGGTTGGGATCGACCTGGATCGTGCCGCATTGCCAGGGCCGGCCGAGCGCATCTTTCAGCGTGTATTCGATCTTGGGGCCGTAGAACGCGCCCTCGCCCGGCAGGTACTCGAACTCGCAGCCCGACGCCTTCAGGCCTGCGGCCAGCGCGGCCTCGGCCTTGTCCCAGCTCTCGTCGGTCCCAATGCGTTTTTCAGGCCGCGTCGAGAGCTTGTAGATGATGTTCGTGAAGCCGAAGTCCTTGTAGACCTTTTGCAAGAGCGTCGTGAAGGCCGTCACCTCGCCCTGGATCTGGTCTTCGACGCAAAAGATGTGGCCATCGTCTTGCGTGAAACCTCGCACGCGCATGATCCCGTGCAGGCCGCCGGTGGGTTCGTTGCGGTGGCACTGGCCGAACTCGCCGTAGCGCAGCGGCAGGTCGCGGTAGCTCTTGATGCCCTGCTTGAAAATCAGGATGTGGCCGGGGCAGTTCATCGGCTTGAGCGCGTAATCGCGCTTCTCCGACTCGGTGGTGAACATGTTCTCGCGGTACTTGTCCCAGTGGCCGGTTTTCTCCCACAGGCCCTTGTCGAGGATCTGCGGGCCTTTGACCTCCTGGTAGCCGTTGTCGCGGTAGACGGCTCGCATGTACTGCTCGACCTCCTGCCAGACCGTCCAGCCCTTGGGGTGCCAGAACACGGTGCCGGGGGAGTGCTCGTCGATATGAAACAGGTCGAGTTCGCGGCCGAGCTTGCGGTGATCGCGCTTCTCGGCTTCTTCGAGCATGTGCAGGTACTGCTGCAGCTCGTCTTTCGTGGCCCAGGCCGTGCCGTAGACACGCTGGAGCATCTCGTTGCGGTGGTCGCCGCGCCAGTAGGCGCCGGCCACCTTCATCAGCTTGAAGTGCTTGAGCTTGCCCGTGCTGGGCACGTGCGGGCCGCGGCACAGGTCTTCGAACTTGCCTTCGCGGTACAGCGACACGTCTTCGTTGGCCGGGATGCTGGCGATGATCTCGGCCTTGTAGGCCTCGCCCAGGCTCTTGAAGTACGCCACGGCCTCGTCGCGCGGCAGCACGCGGCGCTCGACTTTCTCGTCCTTCTTGGCCAGTTCGGTCATCTTGGCTTCGATGGCTGCGAGGTCTTCGAGCGTGAAGGGACGCTTGTACGAGAAGTCGTAATAGAAGCCGTTTTCGATGACCGGGCCGATCGTGACCTGCGCGTCCGGGTACAGCTCTTTCACCGCGTAGGCCAGCAAGTGCGCCGTCGAGTGGCGGATCAACTCCAGCCCGTCGGCGTCTTTCTCGGTGACGATGGCCAGCGACGTGTCCGCTTCGATGCGGTAGCTGGTGTCCACGAGCCGGGCTTCGGCGCCCTGCCCGACACGCCCGCCGAGCGCGGCCTTGGCCAGGCCGGTGCCGATGGAGGCCGCCACTTCGGCCACCGTCACGGGGCCGTCGAATTGACGCTTAGAACCATCGGGAAGCTGGACTGAAACCATGAAAAAACTCCGGGAAGAAAGACGAAAGAGCAACAAAAAAGCGCGGGGATGAGCCGCGCTTTGATGGAGAGACAAGTAGCAATGACGTGACGAAGCCGCGGCCGACTAAACGGGGAGATCTCCAGTCGTAGTTCGCGGTGTCATAACCAGGGTGCCTTTCTCGCTCTTGTGGGCGCTCCGGATGGAGCCGCCAGAAATGAGGACGCGATTCTAGCCCTCAACCTTGCGCTTGGTACTCGGAAAAGATGCCGAGTTCCACGTAACGTCCGACGTTCACGAGCCCTGCCTCGCGCAGCGCTTCGATCACCTGTTGCGGCGCGATGCAGGCGTCGATGGTGTCCCAGTAGTAGCGCCAGAGCATCGGCGTGGCCGGCGCGCGCGACACGAAACGCGCGATCAGCGGCACGGCGCCGCGCATGTAGAGCTTGAGCAGCGCCTTGGCGATGCGACCTTCGGGCCGCGTGATTTCGAGGATCAGCAAACGGCCGCCCGGCTTGAGCACCCGGCGGAACTCGCGGCAAGCGGCCGGAAAGTCGCCGATGTGCCGCAGCGCATAGCCCATCACGATGAAATCGGCACTCGCGTCGGGCAGCGGGATCGACTCGGCCTTGCCCAGCTCGCAGCGCACGCTGGCGGGCAGGTGGGCCTCGGCCATCATGCCGGGGCTCGGGTCCACGCCGATCAGGCGCGCGGGTTCGTTGTTCAGGCGCAGGATTTCTTTCGACACGAGGCCGGTGCCCATGCCCACGTCCACGACCTGCATGCCGGGCTTGAGGCCGGCGCGCACCAGCGCCTGGCGGCGGTACCACGACCCGGTGCCCAGGCCGAGCACCTTCTCCAGCCGGTCGTAGTCCACCGCCGTGGTGTCGAAGGTGGACTGGATGAACCGCTCGCGCGCCGCCGCATCACCCGTGGGGTAGTAGTCGGGCAGCGGCGTGTGGGGCAGATGACCGGCGGCGGGACTGGGACGTTGGTTCATGGGCGGCAAGTCTGTTGAGAACCCGCGAACCAGGATGGCGGCAGGGCCGGGGATGGTAATACGTCACCCCGACCCGGCGATCTTGCCGCGGCACCACGCAGGGGCATCGGTAAAATCCGCGACTTTTGGTTCTTCAGGCGCCGCGCAACGCGCGGGCCCCGGCCTCATCAGGCCCACCGCCGCGAACGCCCACCGGTGCCCACCGCCGGGCCGGGCGCCGGCATCAACGAAACAAGGCATTCAAGTCATGACAACAGCGGACGCGAACCTGCTGCGCGAGGTCGCCGCACTTCTGGTCGAAGCGCTCAACCTCGATATCGCTCCCGAAGAGATCGACCCGCAGGCATCGCTTTTCGGCGACGGCCTGGGGCTGGATTCGATCGACATCCTCGAAGTGGCGCTGGTCGTGTCGAAGCGCTATGGCTTCCAGCTCAAGTCGGGCGACGAAGACAACAAGCGCATCTTCGCGTCGCTCGCCAACCTGGCGGACCACATCGCCGCCCAGCGCACGCTGTGACGCACGTGGTGAGGCGCGCCGCGCGATGAGTCCACGAACCGCCCTGGCGCTGACGCTGCTCGGCGGCGCGGCGTATGCCGTCGCATCGCACCAGCTGATGACGCGCGCGGCCGGCTCGCCGTTCGCGCTGGCGGCAGTGCTCGGGCCGATCTGCCTCGGCCTGCTGCTGGGCGTGTGGCGCAGCGGGCACCGCCTGCTCGCGGCCGCGCTGGGTGCCGTGGGCGTGGTGCTCGCCGCCATCAGCACCCGTGGCCAGGGCCTCTCGCCCGAGTGGCTCTACCTGGCCCAGCATGCCGGTGTGCACGCGGGCCTCGGCCTGTGGTTCGGCAGCACCCTCACCGGGTCTGGCATGCCGCTCATCACGCAGATCGCCAACCGCGTGCACCACGGCCTGCCTCCTGGCATGGCCGATTACACGCGCAAGGTCACCGCACTCTGGACCGGCTACTTCTTCGCGATGGCCCTCGCCTCGCTCGCGCTGTTTGCGTCCGCGCCGTTCAGCCTGTGGTCGCTCTTCGCCAATGTGTTCACACCGGCCTCGGCCGTGTTGCTCTTCGTCGGCGAATATGCGCTGCGCTACCGCCTGCACCCCGAGTTCGAGCGCGTCGGCCTGATCGATTCCATGCGCGCCTACGGCCAGCGCAGCGAGGCGCCCACCCCGCGCCCCGGCGCATGAACCACCTGCCGCTGATCGCCGCTGAGACGGCGGGTGTGGGGTTCGACAGCCCCATCGCCTGGCGCGACGGCCAGCCCGTGACGCGCGCGCAGTACCTGGCCGACGTGGCCACGCTCGCCGTGCGCCTGCCGAACGCCAGCCACCTGCTGGCGATGACCGGCGACCGCTACCGCTTCACCGTGGCCCTTGGTGCCGCCATGCAGCGCGGCCAGTGCCACCTGATGCCGCCCAACCACACGCCCGACACCGTGGCGCGGCTGCGCGCGCTGTACCCCACGGCCTACGCGCTGACCGAGCCCGACAGCCCGGCGGTCGATCTGCCTTCGCACGACATCGGCCCGCTCGACGGCCGCGGTCTCGCCGATGAGGCGCCCCGCTTCGGCGACAACCAGCTCGTCGCGCAGGTCTTCACCTCGGGTTCGACCGGCACGCCCACGCGCCACGACAAGCACTGGGGCTTGCTCACGCTCAACGCGCAGGCCGAAGCACAGCGTCTGGCCGCGTCGATGGGCTTGGCCGACCTGCACGGTGTCGCGCTCGTCGGCACGGTGCCGCACCACCACATGTACGGCTTCGAATCGACCGTGCTGCTGGCGATGCTGACCGGCGCGGCCTTCGCCGCCGAGCGCCCGTTCTTCGCCGCCGACATCGTGCAGACGCTCGCCAGCGTGCCGCGCCCGCGCGTGCTGGTCACGACGCCCTTCCACCTGAAGACGCTGCTCGAATCGGGCCTCGCCGTGCCGCCGCTCGACCTGGTGGTCAGCGCCACCGCGCCGCTGTCGCCGCAACTGGCCGCGCGCGCCGAAGAAGCCCTGCACGCGCCGCTGGTCGAGATCTATGGCTGCACCGAAGCCGGCCAGGTGGCCACCCGCCGCACCACCGAAGGCCCCGAGTGGTTGACCTTCCAAGGCCTCACGCTCGACGGCGACGGCGACATGAGCCGCGTGCATGGTGGCCACGTGCCCGAGCCCACACGCCTGTCGGACGTGCTGGAGGTGCTGTCGCCGACCCGCTTTCGCCTGCTCGGCCGCAGCAACGACCTCATCAACGTGGCCGGCAAGCGCAGTTCGCTGTCGCACCTGAACCACCACCTCAACAGCATCCCCGGCGTGCACGACGGCGCCTTCTGGCTGCCGCCGGCGGCCACGGTCGAGGGCATCTCGCGGCTGGTCGCCTTCGTGGTGGCGCCCACGCTCACGCGCGACGAGGTCATCGCCGGCCTGCGCCCGCGCGTTGACGCGGCCATGCTGCCGCGCCGCGTCGTCATGCTGGAGAGCCTGCCGCGCGACGGCACCGGCAAGCTGCCCGCGTCGCGCCTGGCCGACCTGGCGCGCGAGCACCTGGGCACCGCGCCCGAATGACCCCCATGCCCAGCACCACGGTTCACATCCCCGCCGACCACCCGAGCTTCGAAGGCCACTTCCCCGGCCGGCCCCTGCTGCCGGGCGTGGTGCTGGTGAGCGAGGCCCTGCGCGTGGTGCTGGCCGATGCACAAGGGCGCGCGGCTTTGGGCGATGCGCCCAAGCTGGGCGCGGCGAAGTTCTTGTCGCCGGTGTTTCCGGGCTCGGACCTGCGCATCGACTGGGCGCTCACCGGCACACGCATCCGCTTCGAGGTGCATGCGCTGACCGGTGACACGAACGTGCTCGCCGCCACCGGCCAGTTCGAAGGCCGATGAGCATCGCCGCACCCATCTGGCGGCGGGCCGAGCGCCGGGCCGCGCCCAAGCCGGCCCGCACCCCCGGGGGGGATCGTCCGTGGCACCCCAGGGGCGAGGGGTCGTCATGAAGGCCGCCTGGACCACCCAGCGCGAGCGCAGCAACCTCTGGACGCTCAAGCTCATGCGCTGGATCGCCATGGCGCTGGGCCGCCCGGTCGCACGCGCCGTGCTGCACCCGATCACGCTGTACTTCCTGGCCTTCGGCGGCACGCCGGCGCGCGAATCGACGCGTTACCTCACGCGCGTGTTCGGCCGCGCGCCCACCTTCGCCGAGCGCTACCGGCACATCCACCACTTCGCCTCGACGGTGCTCGACCGCGTCTACCTGCTGCAAGAAAAGGTGGACATGTTCGACATCACGCTCACCGGGCTGGAGCACTTCGACGCCGTGATGGCCGATGGCCAGGGCGCGCTCTTGATCGGTGCGCACGTGGGCAGCTTCGAGGTGATGCGCGCGCTCGGCCAGTCGCGCGGCGGCGTGCGCGTGGCCATGGCCATGTACGAAGACAACGCCCGCATGATGAACGCGGCGCTGCGCGCCCTCGCCCCGCACGACACGCTGCACATCATTGCGCTGGGCCGGCTCGAAGCCATGCTCGCCATGCGCGAGTGGCTCGATGGCGGCGGCGTCACCGGCCTGCTGGCCGACCGCACGCTGCATGGCGACCAGTCCGAGCGCTCGGTCACGCAGCACATCCCCTTTCTCGGCTCGCCGGCGCCGTTTCCCGATGGGCCGTTTCGACTGGCCGCGCTGCTGCGCCGGCCGGTGGTCTTCGTGGCCGGGCTCTACCACGGCGGCAACCGCTACGAGTTGCGCTTCGCGCCGCTGGCGGACTTTCGCGCGGTGGGCCGTGGCGCCGCGCGCGACGAGGCCATCGCGCAAACCCAACTGCGCTATGCGGCCATCCTCGAAGCCCTGTGCCGCGAAACGCCGTACAACTGGTTCAACTTCTTCGACTTCTGGGGCGCCACGGCCGACCGACCGGCCTGAACGCCAAGCACGCATGAACCTTCGCTTGATCTCACGCCGCGTGGCGTTGTCCACCTCGTTCGCGCTGCTGTTCAACGGCGCCGCGCAGGCCGCTGGCTTCGACCTGCCCCAGCTCATGCAAGCGCTCGGCAAGGTGCCCGCCGGCGAAGCCACCTTCACCGAAAAGCGCCACGTGCGCGACCTGGACCAGGTGCTCGAATCGTCGGGCCGCCTGAGCTTCACCGCGCCCGAGGTCTTCGTGCGCGAGACGCTCAAGCCGCGCCACGAAAAGCTCGCCGTCAACGGCAACACGCTGGTGATGAGCCGGGGCAGCCGCAGCCGCACCGTGCAGCTCGACGCCGTGCCCGAAGCGCAGGTGATGGTCGAGGCCATCCGCGGCACGCTCACCGGCAACCGCGACGTGCTCGAACGCCACTTCAGCGTGCAACTGGCCGGCACGCTCGCGCGCTGGACGCTCGAACTCGCACCGAAGGACCGCCGCATGCGCGACCAGGTCAGCAGCATCCGCGTGGTCGGCCGCGAGGCCGCGCTCGACGAAGTGCAGATCGACATGCCCGGCGGCGACCGCTCGGTGATGACGATCACGCCCGCCGCCGCCCCGCCCGCCACGAAATGAAGTCGCGCGTGTTGCGCAGCCCGGCCGTCTGGCTGTGGCTGGTCTTGATGCTGCTCGGCGCGTGGGTCGCCGCCCGCACGCACTACGTCGCCGACCTGTCGGCCTTTCTGCCGAACTCGCCCACCCAAGAGCAGCGCGTGCTGCTCGAACAGCTGAAACGCGGCGCCGGCGCTCGCGTGCTCTTGATCGGCATTCGCGGCGGCACGCCCGAGTCGCGCGCCGACGCCTCGCGCACCCTCGCCACCGCGCTGCGCGCGAGCAAGCGTTTCGAGACCGTGCAAAACGGCGACAACCGCGACGCCGCCGAGACCGGCCGCTTTCTGTTCGAGCACCGCTACCTGCTGAGCCCGGCGGTCAACGCCGAGCGCTTCACGGTGGACGGCCTGCGCGACGGCATCGACGAGACCGTGTCGCTGCTGGGCACGCCCGCCGGCAACCTGATCAAGCCCCTCATCTGGCGCGACCCAACCGGCGAAACCCTGCGCATGGCCGAAGCCCTGCTGCCGGCCGGCGCCCCGCGCGTCGAACACGGCGTGTGGGTGTCGCGCAGCGAGCCACGCGCGGTGCTGCTCGCCACCACACGCGCCGAAGGGGCCGACCTCGACGGGCAGGCCGCCGCCATCGAGCAGGTGCGCACGGCCTTCGCCCCGTGGGCGGCGAAGGGCTTCGCGCTGGAGCTGTCGGGCCCCGGCGTCTTCAGCGTCGAGTCGCGCGCCACCATCGTCAGCGAGGTGGACCGCCTGGCGCTCTGGGGCACCGGGCTCATCGTCGTGATGCTGGCGCTGAGCTTCGGCTCGCTGCGCTCGCTGGGCATCGCGCTGCTGCCGGTGGCCAGCGGCGTGCTGGCCGGCGTGGTGGCCGTGAGCCTGGGCTTCGGCCAGGTGCACGGCATGACGCTCGGCTTCGGCACCACGCTCATCGGCGAAGCGGTCGATTACGCCATCTACTACCTGCTGCAGGCGCGCCCCCTGCCCGGCAGCACGGCCGTCGGCCAGGGCCACCTGCGCTGGCGCGAGGGCAACTGGGCCACGGTGCGGCTGGGCCTGTTCACCTCGGTGGCGGGTTTTGCGGCGCTGGCGATGTCGGGCTTCGGTGGCCTGGCGCAGCTGGGGGTGTTCTCGGTGGCCGGGCTGGTCGCCGCGACGCTGACCACCCGCTACCTGCTCACCGTGCTGGCCCCCGATGGGGCGCCCGGCAACGGCCTGCGCCGCGCCTTCGCGCATGCCATGGCGGGTGGCGTGGCCGTGCTGCCCCGGCTGCGGTGGGGGGTGGTGGCGCTGGCCGTCGCGGCCTTCGCGGCCGTGCTGATCGCCCCGAGCGGCTGGCGCGGCAAGCTCTCGTCGCTGAGCCCGGTCGCCCCCGAGGCACTGGCACGCGACGCCTCGCTGCGCGCCGACCTGGGCGCGAGCGACGCCGGCGTGCTGGTCGCGCTCGAAGCCCCTGACGAAGGCGCTGCGCTCGGCGCGGCCGAGCGCGTGGGCGCCGCCCTCGACGGCCTCATCGAACAAGGTCTGCTCGCCGGCTACGACTCGCCCGCGCGCCTGCTGCCCAGCCACGCCACACAGCGGGCGCGCCAAGCCGCCCTGCCCGACGCCGACACGCTGCGTGCACGCCTGGCCCAGGCCACCGAAGGCGGCCCGCTGCCCGCCGCCCGGCTGGAGGCGTTCATCGCCGACGCGCAAGCGCAGCGCCAGGCCGAACCGATCACCCGCAAGCAGTTCGCCGGCACGCCGCTGGCCGCCGCGCTGCAAGCGCAACTGATGCCAGGCGACGCGGCCGAGGGCCGGCCCTGGGTGGCCTTGCTGAACCTGCATGCGCCCGGCCCGGCCCCGCTGGACGTCAATCGCATCAAGGCCGCTCTGAAAGACGAGCCCGGCGTCCGCGTCGTGCAGGTGCAGGCCGAACTGGACGCGCTCTACGACCGCTACCTGCGCGAAGCCTTCTGGCAGGTCGCGCTGGGCGGGCTGGCGGTGCTGGCGCTCTTGCTGTGGCACTTGCGCTCGCTGCGGGGCCTGGCCCAGGTGGCGCTGCCGCTGGTCATCAGCGTGCTGCTGGTGCTGTCCGGGTTGACGCTCGCCGGCGTCACGCTCGGCCTCTTGCACCTGGTGGGTTTTCTGCTGGTGGTGGCGGTCGGCTCGAACTACGCGCTGTTCTTCCAGCAACTGCAGGCCGCCGGGCCGGGTGAAATCGAAACCGACGAAGACACGCTCGCCTCGCTGCTGCTGGCCAACGTGACGCTGGTGGCCTCGTTCGGGCTGCTGTGCACATCGAGCGTGCCGGTGCTGGTCGCCCTGGGGCAAACGGTCGCACCGGGCGCGCTGCTGTCGCTGCTGGTGTCGGCGGCCTTCGCCCGCACGCGCGGCCAGGGCTGAGCGGTGCCCCTGTGCCGCCCTCGGGCAGCGGGGGGCACAAGCCCTGCCGATGCACCGCTGTGGAACAATCGCCGGCTCGATTTCGCGGGGCACGTCCCACGGCCTCCACGCCCCGTCCGCTTCGCCACCGCCCCGTCGCTGCCCAGCCTTCCCGCCCCGCATCCATGTCTCCCTGGCCGGTCCCCCTGTTCATCAAGCTGAGCGTGCTCGTGCACGTCGCGGCCGTGGTGGCGCTCATCGCCTGGCCGGCGAACTGGGGCTGGGCCGTGGGCGCGCTGGTGCTCAACCATGCGGCGATCACCGCAGTCGGCCTGTGGCCGCGCTCGAACTGGCTGGGCCTGAACCTCACGCGCCTGCCGCGCGCCGCCGCTGAACGCGGCGAAGTCGCCCTCACCATCGACGATGGCCCCGACCCCGAAGTCACGCCGGCCGTGCTCGACCTGCTCGACGCCCACCGCGCCCGCGCCACCTTCTTTTGCATCGCGCGCCACGCCGAGCAGCACCCGCAGTTGGTGCGGGACATCGTGCAGCGCGGCCACAGCGTGCAAAACCACACCGCGCGGCACTCGCACGTGTTCTCTCTGCTGGGCCCGAAGGGCTATGCTCGCGAGATCGGCGCGGCGCAAGACAGCCTGCAGCGCCTCACCGGCACGCGGCCGACCTTCTTTCGCGCGCCGGCCGGGCTGCGCAACCCTTTTCTTGCCCCCGTGCTGCACCGCCTGGGCCTCACGCTCGCGAGCTGGACCCGACGCGGCTACGACACCCGCGAAGCCGACGCCGACGTGGTGCTGCAGCGCCTGACGCGCGGCCTGCGCGCCGGCGACATCGTGCTGCTGCACGATGGCCACGCAGCGCGCACGGCACAGGGCCGCGCGGTCATCCTCGACGTGCTGCCGCGCCTGCTGTCGCAGTGCCGCGCGCAAGGGCTGGTGGCCGTCACGCTGCCCGAGGCCATGAACCCATCCCCCGAACCCCTGACGAGCCGCGCGGCGGTCTCGCCCTCTGCATGAGCCGAGCTTCCGACGCCTCCTGGCAACGCCTGTTGACCGCCGCCTGCGCCCCCTACCGCGCCGCGGGCAAGTTCGCATGGCACTTCGCGCGCGGCAAGCTGGGGCGCGACCCGGTGTTTCGCCACCTGCTGCAGCAGGGCCTGATCGCCCCCGGCGCGCGCGTGCTCGACATCGGCTGCGGCCAGGGCTTGCTCGCCAGCCTGCTGCTGAGCGCCGCTGAAGTGAAGCCGGCCGATTGGCCCGAGGGCTGGGCGCCCGCGCCCCAGCGCACCACCATCACCGGCATCGAGCTGATGCCCAAGGACGTGCAGCGCGCACAGGCGGCGCTGGCCCACGCCGCCGACCGCGCCCAGTTCGTCTGCGCCGACATGCGCGAAGCGGTGTTCCCGCAGTCCGAGGCGGTGGTCATCCTCGACGTGCTGCACTACATCCCCATCGCCGAGCAAGACGCGCTGCTGCAGCGCGTGCACGACGCCCTCACCGCGCACGGCCGGCTGCTGCTGCGCGTGGGCGACATGCAGGCCCGGCGCGGTTTCGTCATCAGCCAGTGGGTCGACCGCATCGTCACCGGCGTTCGCGGCCACCGAGTGCCGCCCACCTTCGGCCGCCCGCTCGCCGCCTGGGTCGCCAAGCTGCAAGCCATCGGCTTCGACGTCGAGCCGCGCCCGATGAGCCAGGGCACGCCGTTCGCCAACGTGCTGCTGATCGCGCAACGGCGGGCGCTGGTTGGAGCGTCAGCATGAGTGCACACCCCCCAGAAATCTGCGTGCCAGCCGCGAAGCGGGTCGAGCGCCGGGCCGCTCCCAAGCCGGCCCGCATCCCCTTGCGGGATCGGTCGATGTACTCAGCGACCGAGGGGTTGTCATGAAGCGCCTCGCCATCAGCCACGCCACGCTCAGCACCGCGCTCGGTGCGGGGCTCGCCGCCAACTGGGCCGCCATCGAGGCCGGCCGCAGCGGACTTGCCCCGTGCCACTTCGAAGACGTGGCGCTGCCCGGCTGCATCGGCGAAGTCACCGGCGTCGATGCCGAGCGCCTGCCCGAGCCGCTGGCCGCATTCGACTGCCGCAACAACCGCCTCGCCTGGCTCGGCCTGCAGCAAGACGGCTTCGTGCAAGCCGTGCAGGCGGCGCGCGACCGCTACGGCGCCGCGCGCGTGGCCGTGCTGCTGGGTACCAGCACCTCGGGCATCCTGCAGACCGAGCTGGCCTACCGCCGCCGCGGGTCCGATGGGGCCCTGCCAGCCGACTTTCATTACGCGCAGACGCACAACACGGGCTCGCTCGCCAACTTCGTCGCCGACGCCCTTGGCGTGACCGGCCCGCGGCACGTCGTGTCCACCGCATGCTCATCGAGCGCCAAGGTGTTCGCCTCGGCCGCGCGCCTGATCGACGCGGGACTGGTCGATGCGGCGGTGGTCGGCGGCGTGGACAGCCTGTGCCTGACCACGCTCTACGGCTTCAATTCGCTGGAGCTTTTGTCGCCCGACATCTGCCGGCCCTTCGACGCCCAGCGCAGCGGCTTGTCGCTTGGCGAAGCGGCCGCCTTTGCGTTGCTGCAGCGCGATGCGCCAGAGCCCTTCGGCTGGCTGCTCGGCACGGGCGAAACCAGCGACGGCTATCACATGAGTTCGCCGCACCCCGAAGGCGCCGGCGCGGTCGCCGCGATGCGCGCCGCGCTCGCCGATGCCGGCCTGCAAGCCAGCGACATCGGCTACATCAACCTGCACGGTACGGCCACACCCAACAACGACGCGGCCGAAGACAAGGCCGTGGGCAGTGTGTTCGGCACCACCGTGCCCTGCAGTTCGACCAAGGGCGCGACCGGCCACACACTCGGCGCGGCCGGCGGCGTCGAGGCCGTCATCAGCCTGCTCGCGCTGCACCACGGCGTGATGCCCGGCGGCCTGAACCGCCGCGAGCCCGACCCGGCCCTGCACCTGCACTACCTCGACGCCAACCGCGCGGCGCCGCTGCGTGCCGTGCTGAGCAATTCGTTCGGCTTCGGCGGCTCGAACGCCAGCCTCGTGTTCGGCAAGGGGGCGGCATGAGTGCTTTGATCGTGCAAATGCTCGGCATCGGCCTGCTCGCCCCCGGGCTGCCGAACTGGGCCGCCGCGCGCGAGGTGCTCGCGGGTCGCGTGCCTTACCAGCCGCAGCCCAGCGCCGTGCCCGCGCCGCAGCGCCTCCCGGCCGCCGAGCGGCGCCGCGCCGGCCTGGCCATCAAGCTCGCGATGGCGGTGGCCGACGAAGCCTGCGCCCACGCGGGCATCGACCCGGCCACGCTGGCCACCGTGTTCACCTCGTCGAGCGGTGACGGCGCAAACTGCCACGCGCTGTGCGAAGCGCTCGCCAGCACCGACCGGCTGCTTTCGCCGACGCGCTTCACCAACTCCGTCCACAACGCGGCCGCCGGCTACTGGCACATCGCGGTGGGCAGCCGGCACGCCTCCACCAGCCTGTGCGCCTTCGATGCCAGCCTGGGCGCCGGCCTGCTCGAAGCCGCGTTGCAGGTCCAGCACAGCGGGCAGCCGGTGCTTCTGGTCAGCAGCGACGCGCCCTACCCCGAGCCGCTGCACTCGGCGCGGCCGATTCCCGACAGCGTGGGCCTCGCGCTGGTGCTCGCACCCGGCCACGCGGTGGCGCCAGCCTCGCTGGGCCAGTTGAGCATTCAGCTGGTCGATGCCTCGGACGCAGGGCCGCTCAGTACCTGCGCCCACCCCGCGCTGGCCGCCTTGGGCCGCGACACCCCGGCCGCCCGCGCGCTGCCCCTCGTCGAGGCGCTGGCGCACGGCCACGCGGCCACCACCGTCATCGACTACCAGCCTACGCTGCGCCTGCGGGTGGACGTGTCGCACCCGGCATGAGTGCCCGGCTCGACCACGCAGCGCTCGCCGCGCTGATCCCTCACAGCGGCACGATGTGCCTGCTGCAGGAGGTGCTGTCGTGGACCGACACGCAGATCCACTGCCGTGCCCTGAGCCACCGCGACGCCGACAACCCGCTGCGCAGCGGTGATGCGCTCCTGGCGCCCGCCGGCATCGAATACGCCGCGCAAGCCATGGCCGTGCACGGCGGCTTGCTCGCGCAAGCCGCCGGCACGACCGCGTCGCCCGGCTTTCTGGCCAGTGCACGGGCGGTGCGCTTTCACCGCCTGCGACTGGACGAACTGCCCGGCCCGCTCGACGTGTGGGCCGAGCGGCAGGCCGGCGACGACACCCAGCTGCTGTACCGCTTCGAACTGCGCCACGGCGACTTGCTGGTGGCCGAGGGGCGCGCGGCGGTCGTCTTGAACACGGCCCTGGCCTGAACCCCATCACAACACCCCATGACCTCACCCAAACGCGCCCTCGTCACCGGTGCCAGCGGCGAACTCGGCGCCGCCATCGCGCGACGCCTGGCCCGCCAGGGCCTGCACGTCATCGCCCATGCGAACTCGCGGCTCGACTCGGCGCAGGCGCTGGTCGATGAGTTGAAGGCGCAAGGCCTGTCGGCGCAGGCCGTCGCCTTCGACGTGGCCGACCGGGCCGCCTCGCTCGCCGCGCTGGAGGCGCTGCTCGAAGAAGGGCCGGTGCAGGTCATCGTCAACAACGCCGGGCTGCACGACGACGCGGTCTTTCCGGGCATGACCGATGTGCAGTGGCACCGCGTGATCGACGTGTCGCTGCACGGCTTCTTCCACGTCACGCAGCCGCTCTTGATGCCGATGATCCGCACGCGCTGGGGCCGTGTGGTCAACGTGTCGTCGGTGGCGGCCATCGCCGGCAACCGCGGGCAGGTGAACTATGCCGCTGCGAAAGGCGCGCTCAACAGCGCGACCAAGGCGCTGTCGCTCGAAGTGGCCAGCCGGGGCATCACGGTCAACGCCGTGGCGCCGGGGATCATCGCCTCGCCGATGACCGAAGGCGTGTTCAGCGCCGATGCGATCAAGCAACTGGTGCCCGCCAAGCGCGCCGGCACCCCCGACGAAGTGGCCGCACTGGTGGGTTTTTTGTGCGGCGACGAAGCCGGCTACATCACGGGCCAGGTGCTGTCGATCAACGGCGGAATGATCTGAGCGGGGGGCGCGGGCGCATTGGCCACGCGCGGATGCCGCGAGCGAACTGCAGCCGTGCCAAGGCCGCAACAGCCACGCGGGTCAGGCCCCGGTGTCGCACACCTGCGATAGATTCGCGGCCAGCCCACCCACCCCAGGAGTCAAACCCATGAAGTTGTCGTCTTTTGCTCTGGTTGCACTGATCGCGCTGTCGGGATGCGCCGCCAGCATCCAGCGGCCCGACGCCGAGCGCGCTGCACCCGCGATGAACATCCCGGCGGCTGCGGCCAAGCGTGTGGTGCTCAACCTGCAACTCGACGCACGCCACCCGCAAGACGCCGGCTGGCAGGCGTTTCGCAAGGAATGGCAGGACATCGCGGCCGAGCGCGCGGGCGCCCAGGGCGTGCAGTTCAGCATGCAAGACGGCACCCCCAACCCCACCGGGCAGGACGGCACGCTCATGGTCGTGCGCGTGAACGACTACCGGCACGTGGGCATCGGCTCGCGCATGCTCGGCGGCATCATGACCGGCAACGCATTCATCGATTGCAAGGTCGAGTTTCGCAACCTGAAGAACGGCGAGCTCTTCGGCGAACGCTCGTACAACACCTCGTCGAGCGCGGGCCAGGGCGTGTTCTCGGCCATGACGCCCAAGCAGCTCTACGCCATCACCGACGAGACGCTGACCGAACTGAAGCGCCGCTGACGTGGAGCAGCGCCGCCCGCACGCCCTCAGCGGCGGCGGTACTGGAACGGCGGCGCGCCACGCAGGCGCCGCCACACCAGCACCGGCAGGCGCAGCAGAAACTCGAGCACCAGGCGCGTGTGCATCCACGTGAGCAGCACGTTGTCTCGCCCATAGCGAAAGTGCGAGACGCCGCCTTCGGCCGCGGTGAGGTACTTCACCGGCGCCGGCACGTTGAGCGGGGCCACACCGCGCCAGGCCAGGCGCACGACGGCTTCGGTGTCGAAGTCGAAGCGGCGCATCCAGGGCTGGCGGGTCATCACCGCAATCAACTCGCGGATCGGGTAGACACGAAAGCCGTAGAGCGAATCGCCGATGCCGGCGAACAGGGTTTCGAGGTTGGTCCAGCCGTTCGAGATGCGCCGGCCGCGCACGCGGATCAAGGGCGCCGACGCGTCGAAGATCGGCTGGCCCAGCACCATGGCGTCGGTGTGCTTCGCCGACTCGGCCATGAAGCGCGGGATGAGATCCGCCGGGTGCTGGCCGTCGGCATCCATCGTCAGCGCGTGCGTGTAGCCGGCGGCCTGCGCGGCGTGCAGGCCAGTGAGCACGGCCGTGCCCTTGCCCTGGTTGGTGGGCAGCACGATGACGTGCAGGTGCGGGTCGGCCTTGGCGCGTTCGAGCAATTGCTGGGCGGTGCCATCGGTGCTGCCATCGACCACCACCCACACCGGCGCCCACTGGGCGCGGGCCGCATCGACGGTCTCGAAGACCTTGGGGCCGGTGTTGTAGCTCGGGATGATCAGCGCGTGGGTGCGGGATGAAAGCTCAGCGACGGTCGCACTCACGAACGGGATTCCTTGCGAAAGTAGTCTTCGAGCCGCTGCAACGTGGCCTCGTGGTCGGCCTCGGCGACGAAGCGCTCGCCGACGCGCAGCTTGAAGACGATGGGGAACGGCGGCATGCGCCAGATGGGCCAGCCCTTGCGCAGGTAGGGCGTGTCGGTGTCGATGTGCACGGTCTGGATCGGCACGCCGGCCTTGTGGGCGATGAGCGTGAAGCCGGGCCGGAAGCTGTTGACCGCGACGCCCTGCTCGGTGCGCGTGCCTTCGGGAAAGACCACCAGCTGCCCGCCCTCTTGCAGGCTCGCCACCGCGTGGCGAATCATGGTGCGCGGCGAGTCGTTCGCGATGTAGCGGGCCAGCCTTGCACCGGCGCTCAAGAACGGGTTGCGCAGCAGCGAGGCCTTCATGATGCAGACGCCCCGGCGCACGCGCGCGATGATGAGCAAGGCGTCGAGCATGGTCGGGTGGTTGGCCGCGATGACCATGCCACCGGGCTCGTCGTTCAGGCGGTCGAGTTCGCGGCTGTCCACCCGCATCAGCCCGCTGGCGATCACGCACCACCAGAAGCCGCCATAGCCGCGCGAGATGGCATGCCGACCGATCACCTGCGCGCGCTTGCGGGGCACGAAGGGCAGCAGCACGAAGGCGCACACGTTCCACACGATCGAGGCGAGCCCGAGCCCCAGCAGCAGCACGTAGAACCACAGGCTCATCAAGAGGCGCACGAAGATCATCGGGACGCGGAGGGTCAGTCGCGCCAGGCGCGCCAGCGGGTCAGGGAATAGCGGCCGGTGCGACGCCATGGCTGCGTCACGCCGCGGGGCCGCCCAGGCGATGGGCTTCGATCTCGACCAGCAGGTCGTGGCGGCAGACGTCGGCGCGCAGGTACACGGCATGGCGTGCGGCCACCGAGTCGGCGCCCACGCGCTGCTCGAAGGCCTGGCGCACGGTGGCCAGGTCATCCGCATGCCGCACGTAGACCGTGCATTCGAGTTCGTGCACGCGGTGCGCGTCGCCCGTGGGCAGGCGGCTTTGCGCCACGGCCGAGGCGATCAGGGCTTCGAGGTTGTCCACCGTTTCTTCGGTCTGGCGGCGCACGTCGCCCACGTGCAGCGTGGCGTGGCCGACGATGCTGGCGGTGCCCGAGATGAACAAGGCCTCGCAGCCGCCGCCCAGGTCGGCGAGTGCCGCGCGCGAGAAGGTGGGCGTGCGCGGGCCATATTCAGACGGGTAGTGGTAGGCGCTGACCTGGCGCGGGTTTTCGACCGCACGCGGCTCGTGCCGGCCAGCGAGAAAGTGGATGGTCAGCGACCCGCGCTCGCTGCCCAGCGCGCAGGCGGCGGGCGAGCCGACGAAGGCGCTGCGCCCGGCCGCGAGAAACGCCGCCTGGCGGCCCACGTTGAACTGGCGGTAGCGCTCCAGGCCGTCGGTCGTGACGTTGATGCGGGCCATGTAGTTCCACACCCGCAGCAGGTGCGGAAAGCCACTCTGCGACAGGGTGCGGAAGATGGCCTCGTAGGCCTGCGAGGTGGCGGCGGTCAGGCCGCCGGGCACCTGGTCTTCATCGACCGTGAACGAGCCGAAGAGCAACTGGCCGTCGGTCGCCCATTGCAAGGCGCCGTCTTGCCGCACCTGCACGGGGGCCGCGCCGAACCAGCGCTCGACCACGGGCTGCGCGGGGTGCAGCAGGCGCGGGTTGGCGACGTCGTCGCGCTCGGTCAAGTCGAGCAGCCGTTCGTGCAAGACCTCGGCGCGGGCCACCGGCGAAGGCGCCCCGGCCGGCGTGCGCGCAAAGCGCAAGCCGCCCGCGCAGCCGGTGAAAGACTCGGAACGCAGCAAGGCACCCATCACCGCGCCCCCGTGGCGCTGGCCCGGCCACCTGCCGCGATGAGCACATCGCGCGGGCGGACGTCGAGGGGAAGGGAGCCGGTGTGAGGGGTCATGGAGCGGGTCGAGCAAGTGGCATGCGCAGCAAGTGGCAGGGCGATCGGCCGGCGCAGCCGCCTTTGGCGGAAACGGCGATTTTAGGCGGGCAGGCCGTGGGGGTGCGTTCCGTCGAACGGGGGTGGCGCATGCCCCTTCGATACACGCGGCCTATGTCACGAAGCCATCACGCCCGCGTGTCGCTTGCTTGCCCGCACGCCGCTTCGACCGCATCAATGCGGGTCTTCGAGCCAGCGCTGGAAGTCGTCGCTCAGCCGCTGGCTCTCGGCCACGGCCCGTCGCCACGCAACCTGCCGCTCGGCCTTGGTCTTGTAACGGTGAAAGTCGTTGCGGTCGGGCAGCTTGCCGCCCGGAAGGGTGCGGACCCACTCGGGGTTGGGCGCGAGCACGATCACGTTGTCCAGGCGCGGGGTGTGACCGTGGCGGTGCTTGAGCGCCTTGTCGAGCCAGCCCGGCACCAGGGTCGATTGGAAGTGCGGGTACAGCACCAGCCCGTCGGTCATCGAGGCGTAGTCGAGGTGCAGGTGGTAGTCGGTGATGCCGCCGTCCCAGTAGGCGCCGCGCGGGGCACCCGGGATGTCGTGCACCGCGTCGAGCCAGAACGGGATCGAACAGCTCGCCAGGATGCTCGTCAGCAGGTTGCTCGCATCGAGCCTGGCGGCGTGCGTGCGGTAGTCGCGCAGGTGCAGCGGCAGCGGCTCGCGCGGGTCCGAGAACACCACGCGCTCGAGCCAGCTGCCCATGGCCCGGCGGCTCAGCGCGTTGGTGGCGAAGGCGCCCAGGTAGCCGATGGGCGTGCGCAGGCGACCCTGGCGGCCCAGCACGTGCCGGCCCCGGCTGGTGAACACATGCAGGCGGTAGCGCGGGTGCGCGAGGATGGCCGCTTCGTGCGCGCCGAACTCGCTCTGGAGGCTGGCGCCGAACAGGCGGCTCACATGGCCCGGCGTGGGCGCCTTGCGGCCTTCCTGGTCGTAGTCCTGCCCGATGTAGCTCTCGGCCATGCGCTCGAACGCGGCCGCCGGGTCGGCCAGGCACGCGGTGGCCATGCGCCAGGCGCCGATCGACGCGCCGAGCAGATGCACCGGGTGATCGCTGCCCACAAACCACTGGCCGAACAAGAACTTGTCGAGCGGGTTGAGCACCAGGCCCTTGGGCCCACCCGCCGCGCCCGACACCACGCGCACGTCTTGCGGGCGCAAGCCGTTCGCGCGCAGGTGGGCCTGCGCACGCGGCCCGGCGTGAACCTTCAGCGCCTGCATGGCTTCACCGACCCGGTCAGCGCTTTTGCAGCTTGGCGAAGGCCGCCGCCATGGCCGACTGGCCCTGCGGCTGTGCCGATGCCGGTGCGCGGTTGCCCCCGCCACCGGCGCGTTCACCCCGCGCCGCGGGCCGGAAGCTGTTGTCGTTGCTGCGCTCACCGCGCGGGCCCACGGGTGCGTCGAGCTTCATCGTGAGCGAGATGCGCTTGCGGGCCACATCGACCTCGAGCACCTTCACCTTGACGATGTCGCCGGTGCGCACCACCTCGCGCGCGTCGTTGACGAACTTGTTGCTGAGCTGGCTGACGTGCACGAGGCCGTCCTGGTGCACGCCGAGATCGACGAATGCCCCGAATTGCGCGACGTTGCTCACCGTGCCTTCGAGCGTCATGCCGGGCTGCAAGTCCTTGATGTCTTCGACGCCGTCGTTGAAGCGCGCCACCTTGAAGTCGGGGCGCGGGTCGCGCCCGGGCTTTTCCAGCTCGGTGAGGATGTCTTTCACCGTGATCGCGCCGAACTTGTCGTCGGCAAAGGCCTCGGGCTTGAGCGTGCGGATCACGTCGCTGCGGCCCATCACCTCGGCAGCGGGCTTCTTCACCGCGACGAGGATCTTCTCGACCACGGGGTAAGTCTCGGGGTGCACGCCGGTCTGGTCGAGCGGGTTGTCGCCGTTGCGGATGCGCAGAAAGCCCGCGCTCTGCTCGAAAGTCTTGGCGCCCAGGCCGCTCACGTCGAGCAGCTGCTGGCGGCTCTTGAACGCGCCGTTGGCATCGCGCCAACGCACGATGCTGTTGGCCACCGCGCCGCTCAGGCCCGACACACGCGACAGCAGCGGGGCCGAGGCGGTGTTCAAGTCCACGCCGACCGAGTTCACGCAGTCTTCGATGACGGCGTCGAGGCTCTTGGCCAGCTCGCTCTGGTTCACGTCGTGCTGGTACTGGCCGACGCCGATGCTCTTGGGCTCGATCTTCACCAGCTCAGCCAGCGGGTCTTGCAGGCGGCGCGCGATGCTCACCGCGCCGCGCAGGCTCACGTCCAGGTCGGGCAGCTCTTTGCTGGCGTATTCGCTTGCGCTGTACACCGACGCACCGGCTTCGCTGACCACCACCTTCTCGATGTGCGTGCCCGGTGCGAGTTGCTGGATGCGCTTGATGAGATCGCTCGCCAGCTTGTCGGTCTCGCGGCTGGCGGTGCCGTTGCCGATGGCGATCAGGTTCACGCCATGCGTCGCGCACAGGCGGCCCAGCGTGTGGATCGAGCCTTCCCAGTCCTTGCGTGGCTCGTGCGGGTAGACGGTGTTGGTGTCGAGCACCTTGCCGGTCGCATCGACGATCGCCACCTTCACGCCGGTGCGAATGCCCGGGTCCAGGCCCATCACCACGCGCGGGCCGGCGGGGGCCGCCAGCAACAGGTCGCGCAGGTTTTCGGCGAAGACCTTGATGGCGACCTTCTCGGCCTCTTCACGCAGGCGGCTGAAGAGGTCGCGCTCCAGGCTCAGGCTCAGCTTGACCTTCCACGTCCACGACACCGTCTTGCGGATCAGGTCGTCGGCCTTTCGCTTGGCGTGGCTCCAGCCCAGGTGATGGGCGATGCGGCCTTCGGCGAGCGACAACTGCCCCGGCACCAGCTCTTCGTCGAGCACCAGCTTCGCGTCGAGGATTTCTTGCGTGCGGCCACGAAACACGGCCAGCGCCCGGTGCGACGGCACGCGGTTGATCGGCTCGTCGTATTCGAAGTAGTCGCGGAACTTCGCCACGTCGGGGTCGTTGACGTCCTTGCCGTCCATCAGCTTCGAGCGCAGCAGGCCTTCGTCCCACAGCCACTCGCGCAGCTTGCCCACCAGCGCGGCGTCTTCGGCCCAGCGCTCGCTCAGCAGGTCGCGCACGCCATCGAGCACGGCGAATGCATCGGCGAACCCGCCCTCGGCATTGATGAAGGCCACGGCTTCGGCCGACGGGTCGAGCGTCGGGTCGGCGAACAGCTTGTCGGCCAGCGGCTCCAGCCCCGCTTCGCGAGCAATCATGCCCTTGGTGCGGCGGCGCGGCTTGTACGGCAGGTAGATGTCTTCCAGCTCTTGCTTGGTCGGCGCGCCTTCGACAGCGGCGCGCAACTCGGGCGTGAGCTTGCCCTGTTCATCGATGCTCTTGAGCACCGCGGCGCGGCGCTCTTCCAGCTCACGCAGGTAGCCGAGGCGGCTTTCCAGCTCACGCAGCTGGATGTCGTCGAGACCATCGGTGGCCTCTTTGCGGTAGCGCGCGATGAAGGGCACCGTGGCCCCTCCATCCAGCAACTCGACCGCCGCGTTCACCTGGGCCGCACGAACCTTCAGTTCGCTGGCCAACTGCAGAAGAATCTTGTCCAAAACGAGGGGGCCCGAGGGGGCAGGTGACACGAAAGCGGCGGAGTTTGCCACAGGGGTTCTCGCAACTCTCGCAGCAATGCAGCAACGCTTGTGCATAGGAAGCAATCCCCCCAAGTACGCGGCCGATCACGCCTCGCGGCGAGGTAGATTCGCTGCCCTGAACACAGCGCCGGTTGTCGGCGTCTGTTCAAGCACAACACCCATGAGCGACGCTGATCGCTTAGGAACACGAAACGAAAGCGGGCCGCGGCATTGACCACTTAGGGCAGGCTGCGACACGCAAGGGAGGACAAGCATGAGAGATCTGTCTACAACAGCGCTGGCGCCGCCATGAGTGGCGATGCCTACCCATCCAATGCAAAGCATCTCACGCTGCTTCGCGTCGAGATCACCGCGCCACGTTGAAGCCAGTGTCGGCACGTCTTGGCACCTACTTCCAGCGAAACAGCGGAAGAATTTTTCAGCGAATCACTGACGGCATTGAGCGGCTAGCCCGAGTCACTCTCATTGCTTACGGATTTATCGCCATCACGCGATAAGACGCACCAATTCGCCACCTCGGTCATGCGAAAAACATCTGTTCAGAGTATTTTTTCGGCAGCTGCACTCGCAGCCACTGCGGCCCCCAGCCTTGCCCAAACCACATTCTTTACGAACGACTTCTATCAAGCCTCTCAAACGGGCGCCACCCATACCATTCTTGGTCCTTCTGCTGAATATCTTTGCCAAGGCTACGTGGACCTCTACGGCGCCACAAGATACATCTTGACAGCGAACCGCCCCGGGGACCCAACCACCAGCTACGCGTGCGTGATTGTCAAAGACATGCCAGATCCGCGAAGCTCTTGGCAGATGGGAACCTGGGGCATCGGAAGAATTGCTGTCCGCGATGTATTTCAGGACGCACCGCAGCATTGCGCGGGCAGCCCCAGGGTCGGAAATCCGATCGCGCCCATGACTGGCGCCAAGTACAACAGCCAAGCGCTCCATTCGTCGTTCTCAGGGGCGGGTGTTGCAAGCATCAGCTACAGCAGCCTGAGAAAGATCATCAGTTCCGCACCCGAGTACCAACAATTCTCTGGAACTCCAGCACCTTCATTTGGTGATACGTGGGAAACGAATTTCCATCGCCGACTCTCTATTGTCCAGAGTCAATTTGGAAAAAGTGCCATTCAAGCATCGCGAGGAAATTCAAGATGGCTCACTTTCACCGCCAACGGAACGGTCTGGGAGACAGGAAGCGGAAGTAACGACAAGCTGTTCGCCTCGGGCAATGGCTGGCGTTACTACGATGCATCCAGCAACAGCATAGAGACATATTCGAGTTCCGGCGCTCTGCTTCATGTGAAGTACGCCAACGGCTCAACCCTCCATTACACGTACAGCGACAACAACACGCCGCCTGATATTGCTCCAGCCACCGACCTGCTGATTCGTCTGCAGGATGAGCGTGGACGAACCATTCAGTTCACGTACGAGCCAGTCGGCATCCCAAAGAATCCTCGCATCACCACAATGGAAAGTTCGGCTGGGACAGTTCGCTTCTCTTTCGACGCAGCCAACAATCTCTCTCAGATCATTTGGCCAGATGCAAGCACGCGGCAGTTTGCCTACGAAGACCAACGCTTCGCTTGGGCCTTGACGGGCATCGTCGATGAGAACCTTGCGCGTCACAGCCGTTACAGCTACGACGTCGGCGGACGGGCGGTCGATACGCAACTTGCGGGTGGAGCGGGTCATTACCGCATCAGTTGGGGGGCACCGCCACAGCGACTAATTACTGAGACCGTGGATCTTCCGACCTCTACGGTTTGGAGAAAACACCACTGGCAGGCTCCGCAAGACATCGTCGTGACCTTGCCCAATGGGCAGACCTCGGCCTTTGGTGCAGCCGACGTGAAGGGTGCACCATTGATGACCACCCAAAGCCAGCCGGCCGGTGCGGGCTGTTCAGCGGCAACCAGTTCCATGAGCTATGACGTCAATGGCGCCGTTGCCAACCAAGATGACTTCAACGGGCAGCGCACTTGCTATTCCTACACGCCGTTGCGCAATTTGGAGGCGGTGCGAGTCGAAGGTTTGAGCAATGCAACGGCATGCGCCGGGGTCACGACACCCGGTTCGATCTTGCCGGCCAACAGCCGCATGACCGCGACGCAGTGGCACCCGGACTGGACTCTCGTGAAAAAGCTGGCAGAGCCGGGTCGCCTGACCGTCAGTGTCTACAACGGGCAGCCAGATCCCCTCAGTGGCGGGACCATTGCCAACTGTGCGCCTGCATCAGCGGCCCTCCCCGACGGAAAACCCATCGCAGTGCTCTGCAAGCGCATCGAACTGGCCACCTCGGATACCAATGGTCGCCATGGCTTGGGTATCGCCGGGATTTCCACAGCGCCACCGGATTCATCGATCAAGCTGTTGCTAAGTGGAGAGGGGCCAGTGGGCAGCCTTTCCTTCGTTGACTCGTCCAGTTTCGCGCGAGTACCCAAAAGTTCTCCGCCATCGGTGGGATCGGTCGGCATCGACGGCAACCGGAAATACGGCACCGGCTCCATCCTGTTCAACGGCGGATATCTGCTTTATCCGGCCTCGCCAGACTTTGACATGGGCGCCGGTGATTTCACTGTCGAGACCTGGGCCAACTTCAACGATAGTTCACGGGGCGAACAAGTTCAGCTCTTTGGTCAGGCAGATTCATCTGGTGCAAATGGCACTTTCGCCATTGGGCGCGACACCGGCAACCGGCTCTTCACGTCGATCACCACAGACACCGGAACCTTCCGCTTTGTCAGTACGAACACGGTCCTCACCAACACTTGGTATCACCTCGCCTTGGTGCGATCCGGCAACACCCTTAGTCTCTATCGCAATGGCGTGCTCGAAATGAGCGGAGGCATCGCCGGCACCGTGCCGCCGCGCTCGACTCAGTTTGGCGTGGGGCAACTAGGCGAGTACCCTGGTCGCTACAACGACGCGGCTCGCATGCGCGGTTGGTTGGATGATTTTCAGCTCACCAAAGGTGTAGCGCGTTACACCGCCGACTTCACCCCACCCGCCGCCCCACCGGGGGACGACCCACTCATCACGCCAAGTACTGCGCCGCAAGTCAATTGGAGTATCAGCCCGCGCACCTGGAGTTGGACCTACAACGAACGCGGCCAGGTGCTCACCGAAGACGGCCCGCGCACCGACGTGTCCGACGTCACCACCTACGCCTACTACTCGGACACCGTGTTCGAAGGCGAAGGCGCGGCCGCCCGGGGCCACTTCCTGGGTGACCTTGCCTCGGTCACCAACGCCGCCGGGCGCGTCACCCAGTTCACCCACTACAACAAGCACGGCCAGGTGCTGCGCAGCGTGGACCCCAACGGCGTCATCTCCGAGCACACCTACGACCTGCGCCAGCACCTCTTGAGCACCACCATCGCCGGCCAGACCACCGCCTACGCCTACGACCCCGTCGGACAGTTGAAGCGCGTCACCCTACCCGACACCAGTTGGGTCGGCTACGACTACGACGACGCCCACCGCCTCGTCGCCGTCTACGACCACCGGGGCAACCGCACCGACTACACGCTGGATGCCGCCGGCAACCGCACCCACGAAATCACCAAGGACCCCGCCGGGGCCCTCAAACGACAACTCGAACGCAGCATCGACGCCCTCGGGCGTGTTCAGCAGATTACTGGGCGAGAGTGAAGAGATGATCCATTTTTTTGCACTGAAGCAAGAAGCATCTAGTCTCCGCAATCGCCTGGCAGCATGGGAAGCACCTTCCTTTGCCGGGTTCGTTATCACATCACTCAAGCATTGCATTGCGCTCGTTGCCATGACCTGCTCCGCCACGACTGTCAACGCGCAGGCGCCGTTCACGTGCCGGGAATACGCCGGAGGCCCCGTTTGCTATTCGCCAGCGACAGTTCAATACGTTGTAGCGACTGCCGGGGGGAACTTCTTTGGGGATACCTTCCAAGAAGCCTGCGTCAACTTTGCGGCGGCAGTTCCAAATCCTCAACGCGGTGAATACGTGGGGATAGCTCCAAGCGGGGCGTTCTGGCATTGCGTTTGGAAGAGCTTGGCCTCCTCGACAAGCGATTTTCGACAGGACGTCCGCCCGGCCAAGCTGTGTCCTGTCAGCCCTGTGATGCTTGACGCCTCAGGAAACTATTCCTCTTATTGGCCGGGCTATGCGAGGCCTGGTGCCCTTTTCTTTTATCCAGAAAACACAGGAAGCCCGCTCAATAGCCCATACCCAAGAGCCTTGGTCGCTTTGCACCCAGGAAACCAAGCAGACTTTGATCGTTACATGTGTGCCGCGAGAGAAGCGCCCCTACCAGAGCGAAACAGCGGTAACGCATGCCCTCGAATAGCAAATCCTTTGCATCCAGGATCCGCGATCAAAAGCCAGCACGAACTGGACTTCTCCAACCCCCATTCGCTTCGGCTATTTCGCATCTACAACAGCGGCACAAGCGAGGACTACCAAGGCCCCTTCGGCAGAGGTTGGCAACACAACTTCGGCATGCGCATCACGTCCGCAGGCGGAACCGCGAGCGTGCGGCGAAGTGATGGCCGGATGGTCAAATTTGCGCTGGTGGATGGGAACTGGCGCAGTTGGGCCGATGTGAACGACGTGCTTTCCGAGGTCAAAGACAGCAGCAATACGCGCATTGGTTGGAAGTACCTCGATGCCCAAGCCCAGCGCATGGAAACCTACGATGCTGCCGGTCGGCTACTTTCGATAGCGTCAGGCAGTGGCTCTCACCTGTCGCTGACGTATAGCGATGGAACCGCCGGTGGTCCAACGGGCGGATCTGTAGAGGGCAGCAGCGCTCCTTTGCCGAAGAGCCTTTTGCTGCGCGTCAGCACCCAGTTCGGTGGCGCGCTGGGTTTTGGCTATGACGCTTTCAATCGAATCGTGCGCGTCCAACTCGACGACCAAACCGAGTACCGGTACATCTACGCCAGCAACGGCAACTTGGCCAGCGTTTCGTATCCTGACTTGAGCGACTCGGGTGCACGGCGCACACGGACCTACCTGTTCGAGAACGCGAGGTTCATCCACGCCTTGACCGGCATCGTCGCCGAAACCGGTCAACGTCTTTCCACGTATGGATACGACTCCTTCGGTCGCGCCATATCGACCGAATGGAGCGGCGGCGTCAACCGATACGCGTTGACACTGAATGCCGACGGGTCGAATGCAATCACCGACCCGCTCGGCTCCGTGCGGACGATGACGTTCAAGAACCTGCACGGTGTCGTGCACGCGGCAGGACACAGTCAACCAGGTGGCGCGGGTTGCGGCCCGGCAACACGCGCCACAACCCACGACGCGAACGGCAATGCACTGAGCCGAGACGACTTCACCGGCAAGCGTGTGTGCTATGTGAACGACATGAGCCGCAACCTGGAGACAACGCGAGTCGAAGGCCTGAGCAACGCCACTGACTGCGCCTCGGTCACACCCATTGGCGCTGCGCTTCCATCTGGCAGCCGCAAGGTCAGCACCGAATGGCACCCCGACTGGCGCCTGGAGAAGCGCAGCGCTGAACCCGGTCGCCTGACGACGAGGGTCTACAACGGCCAACCCGACCCCTTCGCAGGCGGTGCGGTGGCTTCATGCGCCCCATCCGACGCCCTGCTGCCCGACGGCAAACCCATCGCCGTGCTGTGCAAGACCGTCGAGCAAGCCACCACCGACGACACAGGCAGACACGGCTTCAACGCCACGCCGCAAAGTGGCGTAGCCGACCGCATCAGCACCTGGACCTACAACCGCTGGGGCCAGGTGCTCACCGAAGACGGGCCGCGCACCGACGTGTCCGACGTCACCACCTACGCCTACTACTCGGACACCGTGTTCGAAGGCGAAGGCGCGGCCGCCCGGGGCCACTTCCTGGGTGACCTGGCCTCGGTCACCAACGCCGCCGGGCGCGTCACCCAGTTCACCCACTACAACAAGCACGGCCAGGTGCTGCGCAGCGTGGACCCCAACGGCGTCATCTCCGAGCACACCTACGACCTGCGCCAGCGCCTGCTGAGCACCACCGTCGCCGGACAGACCACCACCTACGCCTACGACCCCGTCGGACAGTTGAAGCGCGTCACCCTGCCCGACACCAGCTGGGTCGGCTACGACTACGACGACGCACACCGCCTCGTCGCCGTCTACGACCACCGGGGCAACCGCACCGACTACACGCTGGATGCCGCCGGCAACCGCACCCACGAAATCACCAAGGACCCCGCCGGGGCCCTCAAACGACAACTCGAACGCAGCATCGACGCCCTCGGGCGCGTGCAACAGACCACCGGTAGGGAGTGATACCAATGATTCGAACCTCAGAGCCACAACTACGCAGAACCGCCGTTTCTTTGCCCGCGCTGATTGGCGCCGGAATGCTGACGATGACGTTGCCAGCGTTTGCCCAATACATCAACATCTATTCCAGCGGCGCCACGCACACGATGGATCAGCGTGCATATCCCGCCGGAACGCCATTGAAGCAGCAGTGCGATGCGTTCCTGCAGGCCCATTGGTCACCACAATTCCTGGGTGGACCTGGCACTTGTTCACCAGACGGTGACCTCAACAGTGCTTGGGGAGGCAACTATGGTTGGATGTGCGACAACTATGGCCCATGGAGCCCAGCCCCCGGCAGCGGAAATACGTGTCTTGGGCACTTCTGGTACATGAGTTGGACGAGATGTGCATCCAACCACGCCTACTCGCAAGTCGCCAACGCCTGCCTACCGATCATCGAGATCAACAACGACCCACCGAAGCCCCCGTCTTGCCCCGTGGGCAACCCGGTTTACCCGTTGGCCGGCATCAAACGCGAGGTCTTGGCAACGGGTTGGCGCCTGTCGCACAGTGACATCACGCTGACCTATGACAGCCGATCCGACCCGCAGGGCATCCTCGTCGCCTCGGCCAGTTCGAGTGACACCTTCCCACTGAAGCCTGTGGGCGGCAAAACCTTGGGTAACGGCTGGGCCACCAACCTGCATCGCGAACTGCTGCTTCAAAACGGGCCGATGCAACTGATCATGGGGCCCAATACCCGGCGTACGTACCAGGGCGATACGTACGGAGACCGCAAGGCCAATGGCGATCCGGCCGACCTGGTGAGGTACCGAACCGGGTACGGCAGTTGGTGGCACTACGACCCCAACGCCGGTTCGCTGGGGGTCTACCCGAACGTGGGCTCGGCCACCGCAGGCACCGCGCCCTTGCAAAGCGTGTGGTTTGCTGCCGGTGGCAACCTGACCTACACCTACAGCGACGCGAACACGCCAGCGAGCACCGCGCCGGCGCCCGGCCTGCTCATCAAGGTCGCCGACGCCTTCGGGCGCGCCGTCGGCTTCAAATACGCAGCGGCTGGCAATTCCACCAAGGTCTACAGCATGGTCGGGGTGGACGGACTGGAGATCGCACTGACCTACAGCGGCGAAAACCTGAACTCGTTGACCTGGCCCGATGGCTTCAGCAGATCCTTCGTCTATGAAAGAGCCGACCTCCCCTCTGCGCTGACGGGCATCGTTGATGAAAACCAGACACGCTACGCCACCTTCGGTTACGACGCCGCAGGCAATGCGACCAGCACCGAATACGCTGGGGGCACCAACCGCTATGCGGTGAGCTGGACCCAACCACCCGCGCGCTACCGGGTCGACACGCTGGATTCCAACCGATTCGTTCGGCGAACCATCAGTTGGGCCGGCCCGACGGGCACGCAAGTCACAGGTCCCAACGGCGCAACGAAAAGCCTGGGTGCCACACTCGTCAACGGGGCGCCCCAACTCACCAGCCAAACCCAGCCTGCCGGAAGCGGCTGCGCCGCCAGCACCAGCAACCAAACCTTCGACGCCAACGGCAACGTGGCGAGCCGGGACGACTTCAACGGCACGCGCAGCTGCTACACGCACGACCTGAGCCGCAACCTGGAGGCAACGAGGGTGGAGGGCCTGAACCAAGTCGCTGACTGCAACACCCTGCTGCCTGAAGGTTCAACCCTGCCCACAGGCAGTCGCAAGTTCAGCACCCAGTGGCATCCCACTTGGCGGCTGGCAGCCAAGGTTGCCGCACCGGGCCAACTGACCACACGCGTCTACAACGGCCAACCCGACCCCTTCGCAGGCGGCGCGGTCGCCTCGTGCGCCCCGACCGACGCCCTGCTGCCCGACGGCAAGCCCATCGCCGTGCTGTGCAAGAGTGTCGAGCAGGCCACCACCGACACCAACGGTTCTGCCGGCTTCGCCGCCCCGCTGCAACCCAACGTGGCCGCCCGGCAAACCACCTGGACCTACAACCGCTGGGGCCAGGTGCTCACCGAAGACGGGCCGCGCACCGACGTGTCCGACGTCACCACCTACGCCTACTACTCGGACACCGTGTTCGAGGGCGAAGGCGCGGCCGCCCGGGGCCACTTCCTGGGTGACCTCGCCTCGGTCACCAACGCCGCCGGGCGCGTCACCCAGTTCA